>NZ_JBIBJI010000004.1:584834-665221 GCF_042958345.1 Streptomyces sp. NPDC007983 | reverse complement strand
GCCGCCGGCCGGGGGGCGGGGGGGGGACGCCGGTTGCGGGGGGGGGGGGCCCCCCCGCGGGGGGGGGGGGCGGGGGGGGGGGGGGCGGGGGGGCCCCCCCCCCCCGGGGGCCCCCCCCCCGCCGCGTTTCCGGGGAAAACTGCCGACTGTACAACTCACCGCCGCCTCCGGCGAGTCGCCACATGATGTCCGTAATGGCGGCAAATGCACCGCAAGTTGGCGGTGTGGGGTTTCGGATCCCCCAAGGGAATGAGCGAATGCGATCGCTTTTTTACGCTCACGGAATTCACCCCTCGCATTCGTTACCAAGAAAAAATCATCGTCATTTCGGGATGTGCCGCGACCGCTATGCTCCAGGGCCCATAGCGAGTTCTTCGCACGCATTTTCTCCCGCTGCTTTTAAGGAAGCCGATGGTTTTCGCCGGCGCGTCACCTGGAGGCCGACGGCCCGCCTCCGCGCTCGTATGGCTCATTCCCCCCGCCGCGCTCGCGGCCTGCGCGGCGCTCGCCGTGACCGTGGTGTCCGCCGGGGCGCGGGCGACGGTCGCCTGGTGCGGTGCGGCGGCGACGCTGGCGGTGGCCCTGGCGGCGGCCGAGTCGGCCCGCCGCGGACGCCTGATCGGCAGGCTGCGCGCCCGGATCGCCGAACAGGACGCCGCGTACCGGCAGCGCCTGGTCGACCAGGAGGTGGAGACCCGGCGGCTGGCCGAGGACGTACTGCCCGTGGCCGTGGAGCGGCTGCAGCGCGGGGCCGAGGTCGACGTCCTGATGAAGGACATCCCGCCCTCGCCCGTCCTCGACCCGGACTTCGAATCCGCCCGGCGCGCCGTCCTGCGGATGGTGCTGGAGACCGTGCGGGCCGAGGAGGACCTGCGGGACGCGGCGGGACGTGCGTTCGTCAACATCGCCCGCCGGGTGCAGGCCATCGTCCACCAACAGGCCATGGACATGCGGGACATGGAGGACAAGCACGGGGCCGCCCCCGAGGTCTTCCACGATCTGCTCCACCTCGACCACGGCAACGCGCTGATCGGCCGGCTCGCCGACAGCATCTCGGTGCTGGGCGGCTCCCGCCCGGGCCGCCAGTGGCGCAACCCGGTGCCGCTGTACAACGTGCTGCGCGGTGCCATGTCGCGCATTCTCGAATACCGGCGGGTGGATCTGCACTCGGTGGCCGACGTCGGCATCGTCGGCCCGTCCGTGGAACCGCTCATCCACGCCTTGGCCGAACTGCTGGACAACGCCACCCGCTACTCCCCGCCCATGACCCGGGTGCATCTGACGGCGGTCGAGGTCCAGTCCGGGGTGGCGGTCGAGATCGAGGACGCCGGGGTGGGCCTGTCGGAGGAGAGCGGCAGGCGTGCCGAGTACGTGATGGAGCAGGCGGGCACCGGCTTCGACCTCGACGACCTCGGCGAGACGCCCCGGCTGGGCCTGGCGGTGGTGGGCCGGCTCGCCGTGAAGTACCGGTTCCAGGTCTCGCTGCGGCCCTCCGCGTACGGCGGCGTCCGCGCGGTGCTCGTCGTCCCGCAGGACGTCATCTGCCCCACCCCCGCCCCCGGCGGGGCCATCGCCCGGGCCCAAGTGCTGCCGCCGCCCAAGCCCATCAAGCGCGCCGCGCCCTATCCGCCGCTGCCGGACAACATCACCGGTCCGGTCGCCCACGACCACAACGGGATCCGCCACAACACCGCCGGACTGCCCCAGCGCCGCCGCCGGATGCCGACCGTGACCCCGCCCATCCGCGTCGACGCCGACCCGGAGCCTGCCCCGGCGGTCTCCCCGGCACCGGTCGAACCGCCCATCCAGCCGGGGATGTGGCTGGCCGCGTTCACCAAGGCCGTGTCCGGCGAGGCGGATCCGGTGGACCTCTCCGGCCACCCCTACGGCGACGAGCCGTCGGATATGGCGAACGCCCCGGACAACGCCTCGGACGCCCAGAACATGTCGGATAAGGGTGAGTAGCACGTGACGCAAGCGCGGTTCAACATGGACTGGATGCTCCGGGACCTCGCCAAGAGCGTTCCGCAGATCCGCCACGTGGTCCTGCTGTCCTCGGACGGACTGTGCATGGCCCAGGTCGGTACGGACGAGGACACCGCCGACCGCCTGGCCGCCGCCTGCGCGGGACTGCAGAGCCTGTCCACGGCGATCGCCGCCGAATTCCCCACCGGCGACGGGCGGATGCGGCTGGTGGTCATCGAGGTCGACGGCGGCTTCTTCTATCTGATGGCGGCCGGCACCAGCTCCTACCTCGCGGTGCTCGCCGAGGACGGCGTGGACGCCGGGCTGATGGGCCAGTGCATGAGAGACCTGGTCGCCCGGCTCGGCGAACACCTCAGCAGTCCGCCACGGGCCGGACGCATGACATGAGCCGGACCGGAAAGGGCACCGACGAAGGCGGCCCCGAACGGCTCTACCTCGTCGACGGCGGCCCCGGCCGGTCCGCGCGGGCGGACACCATCGAGCTGGTCAGCCTGATCGTGGCCCGGACCGAACCCGAGCCGGGCATGCTGCCCGAGGCCGCCGCCGTGCTGAGGATGTGCCACTTCCCGCTCTCCGTGGCCGAGATCTCCGCGTATCTGACCCTGCCCGTCAGCACCGTGACCGTGCTCCTCGCGGATCTGCTCGCCCACCAGCGGGTGGAGGCCCGGGCACCGGTCCCGGCCGCGGTGCTGCCCGACACCGAACTTCTGCAGGCGGTGATGCATGGACTACAAAACCTCTGAGCCGGTCGCCGGACCCCGCAGCGAGGACACCCTTCCGGCCTCCGCCGCCGCGGCCGTCAAGATCGTGATCGTCGGCGGATTCGGCGTCGGCAAGACCACCATGGTCGGCTCGGTGAGCGAGATCCGCCCGCTGACCACCGAGGAGACGATGACCCAGGCCGGGGTCGGCGTCGACGACATCGCCGGGGTGGAACGCAAGACCGAGACCACCGTGGCCATGGACTTCGGCCGGATCAGCCTCAACGAACAGCTGGTGCTCTACCTCTTCGGCACCCCCGGCCAGGAGCGCTTCTGGTTCCTGTGGAACGGCCTCTTCGAGGGCGCGCTCGGGGCCGTGGTCCTCATCGACACCCGCCGTCTGGAGGTCAGCTTCGACGTCCTGGGCCGGCTGGAGGAGCGGGGCGTCCCCTTCGTCGTCGCCATCAACGCCTTCCCCGGGGCGCCCGTCCACCCCGTCGGCCGGCTGCGCGCGGCCCTGGACCTGCCCGACTCCGTCCCCATCGTCGACTGCGACGCCCGCGACCGCGCCTCCAGCCGCGACACCCTCCTCAGCCTCGTGAGCTATCTGCAACGCCTCACCACCGCCACCCCGGAGACACCGTGACCCCTCCTCCCGACCAGTGCCCCGCCCACGCCCGGAGCCCCCTCGCCGGTGTGGTGGACCTCTTCGGATCCGAGAACGAGAAGGACCCGATGGGCCTGTACGAGCGGCTGCGCACCGAACACGGACCGGTGGCCCCGGTGCGGCTCGGCGACGACGTACCGGCCTGGCTGCTGCTGGGCTACCGCGAGAACCTGGAGGTCGCCCGCACCCCCTCCCGCTTCTCCCGCGACTCCCGGTACTGGAGCGCCTGGGCGGAGGGCCGGATCCCGGACGACTCGCCGCTGCTCCCGGTGGTCGGCTGGCAGCCCATGTGCACCTTCGCCGACGGCGACGAGCACGAGCGGCTGCGCGCCGCGCTCACCGACAGCATGAACCGCGTCGACCGCCGCGGCATCCGCCGCCACATCACCCGCTTCACCCATCAGCTGGTCAACGACTTCTGCGCCGAGGGACAGGCCGAACTCGTCACGGGCTTCGCCCAGCGGCTGCCCATGCTCGTCCTCACCCAGGTGCTCGGCATGCCCGACGAGTACGGCCCACGGCTGGTCGAGGCCACCCGCGACCTGATGAAGGGCTCCGACACGGCCCTGCGCAGCGACAGCTACGTCACCGACACCCTGCGCCACCTCGTCGAGCGCAAGCGCGCCGAGCCCGGCGAAGACCTCGCCTCCCGGCTGCTGAGTCACCCCTCCGAGCTGACCGAGGAGGAGGTCGTGCAGCATCTGCGGCTCGTGCTGCTCACCGGCAACGAGACCACCACCAACCTCATGGCCAACACGCTGCGCATGGTCCTCACCGACCCGCGCTTCCGCGCCTCCCTGGCCGGCGGCCACATGACCCTGCCGGACGCCATCGAGCATGTGCTGTGGAACGAACCGCCGCTCACCGTGATCCCCGGCCGCTGGGCCACCGGCGACACCGAACTGGGCGGACGGCGGATCAAGGCCGGGGACATGCTGCTGCTCGGCCTCGCCGCCGGGAACGTCGACCCCGCCATCCGCCCCGACCTCGGCGCGCCCATGTACGGCAACCGCTCGCATCTGTCGTTCAGCGGCGGCCCGCACGAATGCCCCGGCCAGGACATCGGCCGTGCCATCGCGGACACCGCCATCGACACCCTGCTGCTGCGCCTGCCCGATCTGCGGCTGGACGTGCCGGAGACCGAGCTGAACTGGGTCGCGTCGTGGATCTCCCGCCATCTGGTCGCGCTGCCGGTCGCGTTCATGCCGCGCAGGCCCGACACCGATCCGGTGGACACCTCCGGCCTGCTGCCCGCGCCCAAGATGCGCCCTGTGCGCGTGGTGCCCGCGGACGACGAGGAGGCCTTACCCGCGGACGAGGCAGCCACCGCCGCCGCGCCGCCGCCCGCCCGGGTGCCGTGGTGGACGGCCCTGTGGCGGTGGCTGCGCGGCACCGCGGCGTGAGCTGACGTCGTGGGCTGATACGGGGGCGGCCCGCTCAGCGGGCGAGCAGCGTCCCCACCGCCAGCAGCGCGAGCACCACCCAGGCGAACCACAGCCAGCCATTGCTCCCCAGCGCCACGGTGTAGGCGGTCACCGCCACCAGGCCGCCCACCGCGCACACCGTCATTCCCTTGGCAGATCCGGTCATCCCCGACCTCCTCACGGCGGTCCCGGCACCGCGGCGCCGGAACACCGGCCCCACGGCCGAGACACCATCGTCTCTCGGCCGTGGGGTCTTCGGCTAGGACGAGGAAACCGGCCGTCCCCGTGGACTCCACGATCGTGCGAGCACACCAGCACGCCGCCGGGCCGCGTGGGGCGTCCCCCGCCGCCGCGGTCACGACTCCAGAAGGACCGTACCGATGTGGCGGCCGTCCAGCAGTTCGCCCAGGACACGCGGCGCCCGTTCGATCCCCCGCAGCCGGGTGTGCGGAAAGGTGAGGACACCGCCGCGCAGGCCCCGGCTGAACTGCTCCTCCCAGCGCGGCACCGCGTCGCGGTGGTCGGCGGTGGTGAGCCCGCGGAGGGTGATGCCCCGGGAGAACAGCGCCAGGGTGTCGACCGGCACCTCGGCCGTCGTGCCGCCGCGGGCCTGGGCGGACAGCGCGCCGATGACGATGCATCGCGCGCCTCGGCGGGCCAGTGCCAGGGCGGCCCGGAGCTGCTCGCCGCCGACCGTGTCGACGAGCACGTCGATGCCCTCAGGGGCCGCCGCGCGCAGCTGCTCCTCGATCGGCGCCTCGCCCCTGACGACGGCCGCGTCGAAACCCAGAGTCCCCACGAGGTAGTCGGCCTTGCGCCGCGACCCCGTCGACCCGATGACCCGTCCCGCTCCCCGCACGCGGGCGAACTGTCCGGCGAGGGAGCCCGCCCCGCCCGCCGCGCCGGTGACGAACACCGTCTCGCCCGGCCGTACTTCGGCGGCGCGTATCACTGCCAGCCAGCCCGCGAACCCCTGCGAGAGGCAGGCGGCCGGGTCGGGCCACAGGGCCGGGTCGACGCGCCGTGCGTCGTCCGCCTCGATCACCGCGTATTCCCGCCAGCCGAGCTGGTGTCTGACGAGATCGCCGGGGCCCAGGCGGGTGCCCGGGGCCGCGACCACCTCGCCGAGCGCCGGGGCCCACAGCGCCCGGCCCGGTTCGTAGGGGGACATCGGGAGGACGGCGGCGGCGTCCTCCATGAGCGTGCGGGTCACCGCGCCGACCCGCGTCAGCCGATTGCGTACGAGGACCTGGCCGTGGCGGGGCACCGGGACCGGGACCTCGGCGACCTCGAACCGATCGGGGCTCAGTCTGCCCCCGGGACGCGCGGTCAGGCGCACCTCGCGGTGGGTGGACGGGACGGGCGGTTCGGCCATGGGGTGGTCCTCATCCTCGGACGGTGGCGGGGTGACGCGGTCAGGGCGCGGGGCGTTACCCGGTCAGGCCCGGGTCCGCCACGCTCAGCGCGGCCACGAACAGGCCGATGTAGAACCAGGCGAGGAAGCCCATCGCCGGTCCCCGCGGCCACGTCGCGCCCCGCGCGTCGGCCAGCGCGAACCGCTCGCCGCCCGCCCAGACACAGCCGAGCGCCGACAGCGGCAGCCACGCGGCGGCCGCCGCCGGACCGTGCACCTGCCACGGACGTACGACGAACAGCGCCAGCACCGCCGCCGCCAGGGCGCAGCCCACGGTCAGCCCGACAGAGCCCCGGGTGCCGATGGCATTGGAGTAGAGGGTGGCGCCGGGCGTGACCTGGTGGCTGGTCTTGCGGGCGAACTCGAAGTGCAGGAAGACACAGGCGCACAGCAGAACCGGCACGGCCGCGCTCCAGTGCGGGCCGGCGCCCGTCGCGTCCCGGTACGACAGCCACACGTGCACGCTGAGCAGCGCCTGCACGGGATAGCTCACCGCCAGATTGCGGAAGATGCCGTCCCGGACCGACCTCGACCAGCGTTCGAGTCCGACCAGGAAACAGATGTAAGCGAGATCCAGCAGCAGCCAGCCGGTGAGCAGGGGCGACCGCCACACGGTGAGTGCGATGCCCGCGGCCGCGATGACCGCCATGGCGAGTCGCAGCTCGCGTACCGTGATCGAACCGCGCGGCAGTGGCCTGCCCGGATTGTGCTCCCGGTCGTACGCCAGGTCCTTCTGCTCGTCCACGACCCGGATGAAGAGCAGGGCCAGCCACACCGTGCCGATCTCGGCGAGCGTGGGCATCCCCAGCCGCCAGCGGGCGTCGCCCGGCTCCACCAGGGCCAGCGCACCCTCCAGGGCGAGCACCCACAGCACCGCGTACGTCACATAGACGCGGGCGGGGGCGCGCTCGGCGAAGAACGCGTACAGCCGCCGCACCGTGCCGCTCATTCCGCCACCTCGTCCAGGATCGTCACGGTACCGGTCGCGCCGTCCATCTCCACGCGTGCCCCGTCCGGAATCCTTCTCGTCGCGCCGGGCAACGCGACGACAGTGGGGATGCCGAACTTCCGGCCGCTGATGGCGGTGTGCGACAGCAGGGTGCCGCGCTCGACGACGATGCCGCGCGCGGAGAGCATGAGGAACAGCCACCCGGGGTCGGTCTCCCGGGCCACCAGGATCAGGTCGTCGGTGGGATCGACACGCTGGTGCGGGTCGATGACCACACGGGCGGTGCCACGCACGACACCGCCGCTGGAGCCCAGCCCGCGCAGCCGCGAGCCCGGCCGCGCGTCCCGCTCCGGAGTGGGCAGCCCGTCGCGTACCGGGCCCATCGTGGCGAAGTCCGCGGGGAGTTCGACATCGAGGGTGGCACGGCTCAGGTACTCGGCTCGGCGCAGCCGCGCCAGCCCCCGCAGATCGTCGGTGACCGCGCCCCCGTCGAAGTGGCCGAGGATCTCCTCCTCGGTGAGGTGGACCACGTCCTCCGCTGTGTCCAGGGCACCGCGCGCAGCGAGTTCCGTACCCAGCCGGCGGTAGATCTGGCGGCCGAATCCGAACAGCTCGCTGCGGCTGTAGCGGGTGTCCTCCCGGATGTTGATGTACCGGCGCTGCTGGGCGAGCAGGGCGCGCAGCACCCGGCGCCGCACGGGGTGGCCCGCCAGCAGCGTCCGCAGCCGCTCCTCGGCGGCCCGCCGGGTCGCGGTCTCCCGGCCGCGCAGGCGCTCGCGGGTCAGGCCGCCGCGCGCGTACTCGCCGGCCAGCCGCAGCAGCTGGGAAGGCTGGTCGCGCGGCACCGGGACCTCCAGCTTGAGCTCCTGCAGGCCCCGGTCGCCGTGGGCCGCCCCGTGCGCCCGCATCCGGTCCGCGATGTCCGTGCCGAACGCGCCGTCCTCGATCCGCCGCAGCAGCTCCTCGGGGGGCTTGCCGGGGTCCTCACCGGCGAGGGCGTCCAGCAGCCCGGGGGTGGCCCTGATCCGTTCGGCGAGATCCACGAGGGACATCAGGATGGTGACGCTGCGGTTTTCCTCGCCACCGCACAGCAGGTCGCTGTGCAGACCGGCGTCGGCGCCGGGCAGCCAGCGGGAGAAGAGCCGTATGACGGCGGTCTCGGTGGTCTGCAACAGCACGTCGTTGACGAGGGTGAGGCCCCAGCGTTCCCCGGCCTCCTGCCACAGTGACCGCATCAGCCGCGCCAGTTGGAGCGGGTCGGCGGTCCTGGCGGCCCCGCGGTGGCGCGCGATGGTCTGCTGCCACCAGCGGTCGAAGCTCCGGGCGGCGGGGACGTGCACGGCCCGCAGCCAGGCCAGGCGCAGCAGGGCCGCGGCGGTTTCCGGCAGCCGGCCGGGAGAGGTGGCGAGGCGGTCGGGGCGGACATCCGTCACGGAGGGTGACATGCCCATCATCCGCTCGAAACTGGCGCGCCACAGCGGGAACGTGGGGGACAGCCGGTGCAGCGTGTACCACGCGCTGAGGGAGTAGTAGACCCGGCCGTTCAGCAGGCCGAGCATGGACCTCAGGTCGTTCTCGTGGCGTGCCAGCACGGCGGGGGAGACCCCGAGCCGCCGGTAGAAGTCGCGGAAGTCCTCACGGTAGAAGCGCTGGGCGAAGGAGTAGGTGAGGGCGGTGGTCACGCCGGGATAGCTCTCGGTGATGTTCGCGTTGCTCCACAGCCGCTGCCCGCCCAGGTCGAGGACGACCGGCCGGGCCTGGAGGATGTGCAGGGCGCCGTCCTCGGTGAGGGTGCCCTCGATGTCCTGCGGGCAGCCGAAAAGCCGCTCGAGGCGGTCGCCGACGCCCCCGATGTGCCGGATCTGCCCGTCGGTGAGCGCCGGTTCGTCCCGCTCACGGCCGTGCACCGGGAGCAGCCGGGGCCCGCTGCCCGGCCGCGCGGGATCCTCCTCCATGCGCTCGGACTTGTGCGCGACGACGGAGCGGACCGCGCCCGTGCGCCGGTCGATGAAGTGATGGTCCACCGGCACCTTCTCCTGGACGACCCCCTCCCCGATGCCGAGCCCGGCCGCCAGCACCCGGTCCCGGGACCCGGTCAGCGGGTCGCAGGTGAACAGGACGAAGGAGCGGCGGCCGAACACCATGCGCTGGACGCCCACGCAGACGGCGAAGTCCTCCGTGGCGGCGGTGGAGCGCGCCGCCCGGTACAGCAGTGCCCGGGTGGCGAACCCGGAGGCCCAGCACGCGCGCACCCGCTCCAGCACCTGATCGCGGGTGACGTACAGAAAGCTTTCGCCGATGCCCGCGAAGGCGTCCTCGGCCGAGTCCTCGGCGGCCCGCCCGCGCGGCCCCACCATCGAGGACCGCACCGACACCACGGCGTGCGGGCCGAACACCTCGTCGTACGCCCGGTGGACGGCGCGCGCCACCGACTGCGGGACCGGCACGTCGAGGACCAGGCGGCGCAGGGCGTCGGACTGCTCGGCCAGCCGGTCGGGGTCGGCGTGGTCCAGCCGCCGCAGGATCGCCAGGAGCCGCGGGCGTACGGGTGCCAGGGTGCGGGTGAACAGACTCGCGGGCAGGCAGAAGAAGTGGGGCACGGGCAGTCCGGCCGAGGCCATCCGGGCCTGGCGGGCGAACTTCGGGCCCACCTCGGCCTCGTCCAGCAGCGCTCTCCCGCGCAGTACCGGGCCCCGGCGCCCGGCGGGGCGGACGGCCCGCAGAAGGTTCTCCATGGTCATGTCGATGTCACCACACCCAGGGGATGAGGCGGCGCCGGGACGCCGCGAAGTCGGAGTAGCCGGGCAGGGCGAACAGCATCCGTTCCTCGACCAGGACGCGCACCACGATGGCCGGCAGCAGCAGGACCACCAGCGCGGCGGCGCTCGCGGGGTTGAGGAAGTAGCCGACGAAGGCGAGGTGCGCGGCCGCCATGCCGACGTACGCGGGATGCCGCACCAGGCGGTACGGGCCGGTGTCCACGATCCGGTGGTCGCCGAGAGCCCGCACCCGGTGCGAGTAGAACCGCCCGAGGGCGCGGACCGCCGCCAGGCGCAGGGCGACGGCGCAGACGAAGACCACCGGCAGGACGGACATCCATGGCCGGTACCCGGACCAGTCTGTCGGCACCAGACACGCGGTCGCCACGGTGGCGGCCCGCGCCGCGCCGTACGCGTAGACCGTGCCGCGGTCGGTCGTCGCTTCGGTCGCTCGCGAACTGCGCACCGTTGTCCAGCTCTCCAGCAGCAGCCACAGCAGATACGACGCCGCGAGGGCGCATCCGATCCGGTGCGCCGGGTCGGACCAGCCGGCCGCCTCACGGACGGTGGCCACCGCCGTGGCCATGACGGACACGGTGAGCACGAACAGCGGAAATCTCCGCAGAAGCCATGTCATGGTCGACCTCCTGGCCGGGTCACGGGACGTGGTGCTCGGACGATTCCGGCGACCGGCCGGCCTGATGGCGATCGGCCAGCCGCTGGACGGCGGCGTCGCTCTGGGTCTCCTCCAGCCGCTCGGCCGCGCCCTCCTCGTAGACCGTCAGGGTCATGGAACCGGACGCGGTCGTGACGCCCGCCTGCAGGACGTCGCACTGCCCGCGGAAGCGCAGCACGTCCGGCCGCTTCCATACGGCCTCGTCGAGGTGATAGTCGATCTCGGCGTCCAGCGGGAGCAGGAAGCGGGAGAACGACACCTGGAGGGAGTTGATGAGGAACCGCTGAGCGGGCTGACGCGGCTTCAGCAGATACCGTTCGGCGACGGCCAGCGACATCTGCCGGACGGCCTCCGTCACCACCATTCCCGTGACATGGGTGCCGGTGGTGTGGTCGAGCACCATCTCGTGCGTGTTCGACAGGCGCAGCGCGGCCTGGTAGTGGGTGTCGCCGACCCGCCGCAGACCGGCGATCAGGACGTTCTCCTGACGGTGCTTGTGGACCTCGCCGCGGCCGGCGAGCTCCGGCGGGACCGCGTCCCACAGCGCGGTCCCGGGCAGCCGGCAACGCTTCAGCTCCGCCCGGATGAGGTCCATCTCGTGCCGTTCGATGCCCTGTCCCGGGACGAGCACCGGCAGCGGATTACTCAGCCGCCCCGCTCTCAAGTCCGCTACGAGTCTGGACAACGACATGATGCCCGCCCGTGGCGGCCCCCCGGCCAAGCGGTCTCCGACGATGAACACGATCTCGTCGTTCATCCTGGCTCCCTTCCGTGGTGTGCCGGTTCGGCAGTGTTCAGCGGGCGGCCTGCGCCGCGTCGGCCGGCCGCTCGGCGTCGACGATCCGCAACCGTCCTTCCTCACCCCGTGCGAGCGCCGTCAGAAGTTCCGCCGCCCCCTTCCCGCGGGGACGCGCGGCGGAGTCGTCGTCCAGCTCGCGCAGCGCCGCGACGACCGTGCCGAGCTCCTCGGCCAGTTCGGCCAGTACTCGCGCGACGGGGCCCGCGTTCGAGCCGATGATGTCGGCCCACAGCCCGGCGTCTCCCGCCGCGATGCGGGTCGCGTCCCGCAGCCCCTTGCCCACCAGCCGCAGCTGTGCCGTCTCGGCACCGAGCAGCCGGCCGGCCAGCAGGCTCGCCACCATGTGGGGGGCATGCGAGGTCAGGGCGACCGCCCGGTCGTGCTCGGCGTGCCCCATGATCACCGGCCGGCCGCCGCACAGCTCGATCAGCTCGGTGGCGTGGTGCAGGGCCTCGGCGCGGGAGAACGCGGAGGGGGTGAGCACCCACGTACGGCCTTGGAAGAGGTCCGCGCGGGCGGCCAGCGGGCCCGACAACTCCCGCCCCGCCATGGGGTGTCCGCCGACGTAAGCCGTCAGGTCGCAGCCGGCCGACGCGGCGTCCATCAGGGGGCGCATCTTGACGCTGGCCACGTCGGTGAAGAAACGCGCCAGCATGCGGTCCTGATACTCCTTGAGCACCGACGCCGTATGCGCGGGCGGCACCGCGACGACCGCCAGGTCGACCGGGGCGCGCGGGGTGGCGGCGATCCCGGCGCCCAGGGCCGCGGCGGTCCTGGCCGCCTCCGGATCCCGGTCCTGGAGGTAGGTGGTGACCCCTTGGCCGGTGAGGGCGAGCGCCACCGAGGTGCCGATGAGGCCGGTTCCGATCACTGCCGCGCTACGCATGTCCGCCGCCCTTCCCGTCCCGCATCGTCCACGCCGCCGCGTCCGGAGCGAGCGCGGAGCCGCCCGGCGGTCCCGGCTCGCTGGTCAGCAGGACGGTGTGGCCCTCGGGCAGCGGGACGGCGCGCTCCGAGAGGTTCACCACGCACACCACGTCACCGCGCCGGAAGGCGAGCACGCCGGGGCCGCCGGGCAGCCACTCCAGCGGCGCGCCGTGCAGCGCGGGCAGCGCCCGCCGCAGGCGCAGCGCCTCCCGGTACAGCTCCAGCATCGATCCGGCCGCGCCTTCCTGCGCCTCGACGGTGAACTCCGCCCACCCCTTCGGCTGCGGCAGCCACGGCTCGGCGTCCTCACCCGTGAAGCCGTACGGCGGGGCGGCACCGCTCCAGGGCAGCGGCACCCGGCACCCGTCGCGCCCCGGATCCTCGCCGCCCGAGCGGAAGTGCATCGGATCGCGCAGCCGGTCCGCCGGAATGTCCTCGACCTCCGGCAGGCCCAGCTCCTCACCCTGGTAGAGGTAGACGGATCCCGGCAGGGCGAGGGTGAGCAGCGCGGCGGCCCTGGCACGACGGGTCCCCAGGGCGAGATCCGTCGGCGTGCCGTGGGCCTTGGCGGCGAAGTCGAAGCCGGTGCCGGCCCGGCCGTAGCGGGTGACGGTGCGCGTCACGTCGTGATTGCACAGCACCCAGCAGGCGGGGGCGCCGCCGTGCGCGGCGAGCGTGGCGTCGACGCAACGGCGCAGCTGTTCGGCGTCCCAGGGAGTGCGCAGAAAGTCGAGGTTGAAGGCGGTGTGCAGCTCGTCGGGGCGCAGATAGCGGGCGAAGCGCCGGGGTTCGTGCAGCCACATCTCGCCGACGAGCGCGCGGTCGCCGGGATAGGAGTCGGCGATCCGCCGCCAGGAGCGGTAGAGCTCGTGGAGTTCCTCGCGGTCGGCGTACGGGTGCGAGGGATCCTCCGGGGCGAGGCCGGGGTCGGCGAGGTCGGGCAGGGCCGGGTCCTTGGCGAGCAGGGTCGCGGAGTCCACGCGTAGCCCTGCGACCCCGCGGTCCAGCCAGAACCGCAGTACCTCCTCGTGGGCGTCGCGCACCCGGGGGTGACCCCAGTTGAGGTCGGGCTGGTCGGGGGAGAACAGGTGCAGGAACCACTCGCCGGGCGTTCCGTCCGGCCCGGCGGTCCGCGTCCAGGCCGGGCCGCCGAACTCCGAACGCCAGTTGTTGGGCGGCTCCTGACCCGAGGGGCCGCGCCCGGGACGGAAGTGGAACAGCGCGCGCTCCGCGGAGCCGGGAGGCGCGGCGAGCGCCGCGCGGAACCACGGATGGGCGCTGGAGACGTGGTTCGGCACGATGTCCACGACCGTACGGATGCCGAGCTCAAGGGCTTCGGCGATGAGCCGCTCGGCCTCGTCGAGGGTGCCGAACAGCGGGTCGACACCGTGGTAGTCCACGACGTCGTAGCCGCCGTCGGCCATGGGCGAGGGGTACCACGGCGTGAACCACAGGGCGTCGACGCCGAGCCGCGCCAGATACGGCAGCCGGGCCCGGACCCCGGCGAGGTCGCCCGTGCCGTCCCCGTTGCCATCGGCGAAGCTGCGCAGGTAGATCTCGTAGATCACCGCGCTCCGCCACCAGGCCCGGACCTGGGGCACCGACTGTACGGAGCGCGCGGGTCGCGCCGTTCGTGCCGTCACGGCTGCCCGGCCCGGGCCGGATCCGCCAGGAACAGCTCCGCCACATCCACCACGGTCAGATCGGGCAGTACCCGGTGGGCGAGCGAGTAGTCGCAAGCACTCGTCAGCGGGGTGGGAACGGCCAGCACCGTCATGCCCGCCGCCCGGGCCGCCGCGACCCCGCTCACCGAGTCCTCGAACACGACGCAGCGCCGCGGCGCCACCGAAAGCCGCGCGGCCGTCTCCAGGTACACGGCGGGGTCGGGCTTCCGTCGCGGTACCTGGTCACCGGTGACGACCGTCGCGAAGCTGCCGTCGAGTTCGTAGTGGCGCAGCCAGCGCCGCACCCAGCCCTCGTCCGCCGACGAGGCGACCGCGAGCGGCAGACCCACGGCCCGCAGTGCGGCGAGCAGTTCGCGGACTCCCGGCATCAACCGCACGTTCTCGGGGGTGAAGTGCTCGGCCCACAGCGCCTCCAGCCGGTCCTGGAGCTGGGCGTCGGTACGGGTGGCGGCCCCGGCGGAGTTCCGCAGCATGCCGAACAGCAGGGGGTGCGCGTCGGGGCTGCCGCAGACCTCCCGCGCCCACCAACCCTGGGGGAGTTCCGCGCCGTGCTCCCGGAACAAGGCGGAGCAGGCGAGGAAATGGGGACGGATCGAATCGACCAGCACTCCGTCGTGGTCGAAGACGATGGCCTGGATCGCTGGGTCCATCAGGAACCTTTCGTGGGTACGTCAGGGGGGAGGGGGTTCACGGCTGTGGCCGCGGCACCTCGCGGATCACGCGGGCGGGGTTGCCCGCCGCGATCACGTCGGCCGGCAGGTCCTTCGTGACCACGCTTCCGGCTCCCACGACGGTCCGTTCGCCGATGGTCACCCCCGGCAGCACGATCACCCCGCCGCCGAGCCACACGTCGTCCCCGATGGTGATCGGCCGGGCCCGCTCCCACATGGCGCTCCGCCGTCGTGGGTCGAGGTCGTGGTCGGCGGTGTAGAGCTGGCACCTCGGCGCCAGCCAGACGCGCGAACCCAGCACGATCGGCGCGCAGTCCAGAAGCACGGCGTCGAAGTTGATCCTGGTCTCGGCGCCCAGCTCGATGAAGAAGCCGAATTCGCACAGGAACCGGGGCATCACCCAGCCGCCGGGCCCGACCCGGCCGAGCAGCTCGTGGAGAATCGGCTGCCGGGCCTCGTCGTCGGTGAGCGCGGTCGCGTTGAACGCGTCCAGGAGCCGGGCACAGCGCTCCCGGTAGGGCATCAGGGCCGGCTCCGTGGACACGTACGGCAGCCCACCGGCCATCCGGGCCTTGAGCGCGGCCAGTTGTCCCCGCTCGTCGGTCGCTTCCATGTCATCGTTCATTGAGAGGCCTTTCCTCAGGTCCGGCTACCGGGGGCGGAGCCGGACGGTGATCGGCCGGTGGTCGGAGGCGCCCGGCCGCCCGTCGTGCGGGAGCAGCCGGGGGTCGTCCACCGCCTGGTACGAGGCCAGCGCCCCGGTCAGGGTCGGCGACAGCAGGAACACGTCGATGCGGCGCGGCGCCTGGCCCGGCGGGTGGTGCCCGAAGGTCGGCGAGCGATCCCGCGCATGGGCTCCCGCGTCGACGAACAGCGGATCCTCGGCCCCACCCAGCAGCCGCCGCAGCGGAGCGCGGTCGGCGTGCTTCTCGCCGGGCCACCGGTGGTCGTCGCGGCGGTGGCGGGGCACGGTCGTCCAGTCCGGCTCCGGATCGTCCGGCGGGAGGGAGTTCGCGTCCATGGCCATGACCGTGGGGGCCGGCGCGCCGGGGTTCGCGTACTGGCGCAGCCGGTCGGACTCGATCCGCCGGTTCGTGGGGCTGAACGGGTCCAGATGAGCCACGACGAACCGCAGCTCGTGCGACCACCCGGGCAGCCGCAGCGTGACGCTGCCGTGGCCGTGCCACGCGGCGAGGTCGTGCGGTATCCGCTCGGTCTCCACCGGTTCGATGTCCCGCTGCCAGAAGATCGCCAGATGGCAGCCGGTCTTCGCGGTGAACAGCGCGCCGTCCATGCCGAACCCGGCCTTGGCGTCCTCGAAGAACCGCCCCCCGTCCCGGTCCCAGCCCCACCCCTCGGTGGTCATCAGCACCCGGGGCCGGTGTTCCGCGACGATGTCCCGCTGCAGCAGCCAGCGTTCGTCCCGGCCTTCCAGCCGGTCGATGCCCGCCTCGTACAGGTTCCAGAACATGACGAGGTCGCTCGCGACGGCCGTCGCCGGCTGTGTGCCCGCCCCGCTCACTTGAATCCGATGATCATGGATTCCGGACCGTCCAGGTGTTCCACGCGGGTCTTCCGGAAGCCCGCCTCACGCAGCCATTCCTGGCACTCGGGACCGGTGTAGTCGAAGCCGCCGGGGACCTCCAAGTGCATCATGAGGCTGAGGATCAGCCCGACCGCGTTGCTCCGCCGGTCGCCGTCGATCAGCGTCTCGTAGATCAGCACGGCCCCGCCCTCCGGCAGCGCCCGGTACGCCTTGTCCAGCAGCAGCCGCTTCTCCTCCAGCCCCCAGTTGTGCAGGATGTGCCCGAACACCAGCACGTCGGCCGAGGGCAGTTCGTCGCGGAAGAAGTCCCCGGGCATGAAGCTCATCCGGTCGGCGACGCCGAGCGCGCCGGTGTACTCCTCGAACCCCTCGCGGGCCTGCGGCAGGTCGAAGCCGACCGCGGTCAGGTGCGGGTGACGCAGCAGGATCCGGCCGGGCAGCGCGCCCTCGGACGTGCCGATGTCGGCGAGCGAGTGGTAGCCGTCCCAGGGGAAGCTCTCCGCGATCACCCGTGCCGAGCCGATGCTCAGCGCCGTCATGTCCCGCTGGAAGGCGCGGACCGAGTTCGACGTCGCGTACATGTCGGCGTAGAAGTCCCGGCCGGTACGGGCCCCGCGCAGCGCCTCGCCGGTCCGCAGCACCCCCGTCAGGTCGTCGGCCAGGCCCGCGCACTGGGTCAGGTAGCTGTCGCCGAGATAGGTGGCGGGCTTGCCCGCGTCCAGGTATTCGCCGGCCGCGGGGGCGTTGGCGTAGACATCGCCGGTACGGTCCAGCAGGTCGAGCGCCACCAGAGCGTCCAGGAAGTCGCCGACGGCGCCGGGGCCGAGACCGAGCCGGCCGGCCAGCTCGTCTCCGCGCAGCGGCTCCTTGGCCAGCTCGGTGAAGACGCCCAGCTCGATGGCGCTGAGCATCGTCTTGGTCTTCCAGTACGCCCAGAACAACTCGGTGACGGGCTGCGGTGAGGTCATGTCCTTACCTTCTGGTCGGGTCGGTCGGCGGGGTGCCGGCGGGCGGCGGTCGGATCCGCCCGCCGGGCCAGGGCGACGGCGGCCGTGACGGCCAGGCCGCACAGCAGGGTGAGAGCGGCGATCGACAGCGGAATCGACACGGCTGCCCGGGCCGGGGCGGCGAACAGGCCCAGCAGGGGCGGCAGGGCCGCGCTGCCGATCAGGTTGGTCAGCAGCAGAACGGCGCTGACGCGCTCCGGTGGGAGCGGCAGGGCGGCGGTGGCCCAGACGAGCACGGTCGGGAAGACCGTGCCCAGCGCGAACCCGGCCAGCCCGTAACCCGCCGGTGCCCAGCGGTCGTCGACCGTGGTGAGGAGCAGGCCGGTGGCGGCGAGCAGGCAGAGCAGGACCAGCCGCGGCCGGCCCAGCCGGTACGTCACGGGCGGCAGCACCAGCCGGCCGGCGGTGAGGCCCGCCCAGAACAGCGCGGTGAGCCCGGCGGCCTCCTCGGCGGAACGGCCCGCGGCCTCCAGGTGGGTGGACTCCAGCGCGCCGGTACCGGCCTCCACGCCCGCGTACAGGAAGGCCACGGCCGCGAACACGGTCAGCAGGGGCAGGCTCCGGCGCCCGGCCGGGGCGCCGGTGCCGGTATCGGGCGTGGGCGGGGCGCCGGGGCCCGCCTTCCCGAGGTGCCGGGCCGGCCAGAGGAGCGGCGCCGTCAGCCCCGCCGTGACCAGCAGCAGCCACGGCACCTCACCGAACCGGCCCACCAGCAGCGGTCCCACGGTGGCGCCCGCGCCGAAGCACGCGTGCAGCAGATTCATCAGCAGCAGCCCGCGCCGCCCCGGGAAGCGGCCGAAGAAGGCGTTCAGATACAGCAGCAGCCCGCCGAAACCGAAGCCGGTAGCCGTGGCGAACGCGTTCAGCAGCCACCAGGTGGGCGCGAGCGCCATCCCCGCGCAGCCGCCCGCGAACGCGGCCAGCAGGGCGAGGACCGGGCGCCCGGTGGAGGGCCCCCCGGCGCCGGTACGGCTGCCAAGACCGCACGCGGCGACCCCGGCGAGCGCACCCAGGTTGTACAGCCCGACCAGCTCGGCCCCGCCCCCCTCGGGCAGTCCGTACGCGGACCTGAGCAGCGGCAACGCCGCTCCCAGCGCCGCGGTGACCACACCCAGCAGCAAGGACAGCACCAAAGGGGCCACGACGAGTACCCGGGCGGGTGCGGCGGGCGGCACCGGCATGGTCACCTCCGGTCGGGCAGGGCTGTGGCGCGGAGCCTGACCGGGTCGAAGACGGCCGAGGCGGACGGGGTGAACGGAGCCTGGACAAAGAGCCCCAGCCGCAGCTCCGGCTCCGAGAAGCCGAAGAACGTTCGTACGAACCGCCAGTCGTCCTCGGGCGCCTCACGGAAGAACACCGCCTGCCGGGGCCCCTCGCGGGTCACCAGCAGCTCCGCTTCGGGACCGGCCAGCGCCGGCCCCAGCGCCTCGTCGGACACCGGCCGGGACAGCACGGTGACCACCGCCCAGCCACCCGCCTTGACCCGTTCCACACAGACCTTCAACCAGTCCTCGGGGCCGTGCAGGGCGATCCCGCCCGCGTCGCCGAACGCGGCGCCGTCGACCGAGATCCGGGTCCAGACGGTGAAGTCGCCCCGGATCGTGCGCTGGAGCAGCGGCAGTCCGCTCGCCTCGTGGGCGCCGGGCATGGCGAACAGATCGGCCCCTCCCGGCGCGGTGACCTCCAGCGACCCGCCGGTACGCGAGCAGGAGAGCGGCTCGGCCGACCAGCTCCAGCCCTCGTCGAAGCCGAACACGACCTCCGGCTGTGCGGCGCCCGTGGGCTGCGTCGCCGTCATGCCGTCATCCCGCCGTCGACGCTGATCGCCTGGCCGGTGACCTTCGTCGCCGTGGCCAGGAAGACCACCAGCTCCGCGATGTCCTCGGGGGTCTGGAACTCCCGCTGGGGAATCATGGTGCGCATCCGCTCCCAGCACTCGTCCTCGGTCTCGCCGGGCCGGACGAACGCCGACAGGAGATAGCTCCACATAGTGGTCCGGATCATCCCGGGGCAGATCGCGTTGACCCGGATGCCGTCGCGGGCCACCTCCAGGGCGAGCGAGGAGGAGAAGCCGATCACCCCGAACTTCGCGGCGCAGTAGTGCGCCACCTTGGCGAAGCCGCTGCGCCCCGACACCGAGGAGAAGTTGATGATCGCCCCGCCGCCGGAGTCGCGCAACAGCGGCACAGCGTGCTTGGAGGACAGGAAGACGCCGTCCAGATTCCCGGACACCACCTGCTGGAACTCCGTGAGCTCCATCTGCTCCACCGGGCTGACATGGGTCACCCCGAAGGCGTTGACGACCACGTCGAGCCGCCCCGGGCCGCCTGCCAGCGACCCGTACAGCTCGCGCACCGCGGCCTCGTCGGTGGCATCGACCTCCGCCGCGGTCACCCGCAGCCCCGCCTCGCTCAGCCGGGCCGCCAGCTTCTGGGCGTCGGCGAAGCCGCTCACCCGGGTGGACCGGTAGTGGTTGAACGCCGAGGGCAGCCGGTCGGTGTCGGCCACCACCACGGTCGCGTCCTGCCGGGCCAGCGCCTCCACCGCGGCTGCGCCGATGCCCCGGCCACCGCCGATGACCAGCGCCACCTTGCCGGCGAGCCCCGTCCCCGTATCGGTCCCGGTCCCGGATTCCGTTGTCGTCATGCCGTCATGTCCTTCCCATGCGTTGCGCTTACGGGCTCCGGCGTCAGGCCGTAGCCGAGCGGGGGCAGCACCAGGGCGTCCAGGAGCCGGGGGAATGCCCGGTAGTCCGCCAGATTGCGGCTTCCTTCGGTGATCAGGCGCCGCAGCTGCCGCCGGTCCTGGGCCGACTCCTCCGGCAGGGCGTCCACCGCGGACAGCAGGCCGTCGTCCCGGCGGCGCCGGAAGAAATCGGTGAAGATCTGCTCGGACCGTGCCAGCGCCCGGTCCAGGTCGACGCCCTTCCGCCGCTCCACCGTCAGCCGATCGGTCAGCCGGGCGTCGTAGGCGATCTCCTGTCGCACCGCCTCGCCGGACAGCGCCCGCAGGAACGTCCGGTCCTGGTACGGCGACTCGGCAGTCATGTCCGCGGGTTCGAAGTCGCGGCCGCACAGCTTCTCCACGAGTGCGTCCTCGTCGACCCGGCCGAGCGCCTCGACCCTGCCCATGGAGAACGCGGTCTCGGTGTCGAGCACCGTCGGCACCAGATTGCGCGCGGGCAGCAGTTCGACGGCTGGGCCGATATCGGCGCCCAGGACCGGAATCCCGTGGGCGAGCGCCTCCAGCACCACGCGGCCGAGCGTCTCGCGCGACGCGGTGCTCGGGAACAGCAGCACATCTATCTCCGAGAAGAACCCGGCGAGTTCGTGCTGCCCCAGGACGCCGAGCATCCGGACGGCATCCGGCTCGGCCCCCTGCCGGCCCAGCTCCGCCAGCACCGAATCGGTCTCCCAGCGGGTATGGTTCGGCTTGCCCGCGCACAGCAGACTCACGCGCCCCGGGCTCGCCCGGTGGCAGCGAGCGAAGACCGACAGCACCTGGTCGAAGTTCTTCGCCAGGGACAGAGCACCGAGGTAGCCGATGCGCAGCGGCTCGTCGGGCGCCGGTATCCGGGCCGGGGGAAGCCGGGGCAGCCGGTCGAGCATGGGGTAGGCGACCGCCGAGTTGTCCTCGGTGACCGACGCCAGGTGCCGGATGAACAGCCGGCGCGTGTACTCGGTCGGGAACAGCACCAGGTCACCGGGACGCAGCAGCGGCGCGCACAGCTCCTCCTGCGCCCAGTAGCCGGACCACAGCGCGGTGTGCACCTCGCGGACGATCCGGAAGCGGCCCTTCGTACGCTCCCGCCACAGGTGGTACAGGAAGGCGTACGGGCCTGCCCCGGCGTACACCACATCGCCCGGCGAGGCCGATGCGACACTCCCGGTGCCGCGGGTCAGATCGTGCCAGGCCACGCTCCGGTGGCCGTCCAGCAGTTCGGCCACCTCACGATGCATGAGGATGGCGCCGTCGACGATGCCCGAGGCGTCCGGCGCCCGGTAGTCATGCGCGTGCAGCCGCACGGCGGGCCTCCTCCTGGGGGCGGTCCTCGCCGTCCGCGTCCGACGGCCTTCCGCCGAGCAGTTCGTGCAGCTGAGCCGGGCTCATCCGGTGCAGCCGGAGCTGCTTGTCGTGCACGCGGTTGGCGATGTCCCGCTGTACGCCGTGCACCTCGGCCGGGAGCAGGTACTTCGTGCGCAGCCGCTCGCCGAAGCCGCCGTACGCCCCGTTGTACTCGATGGCCAGCAGCCGTTCGCTGCCGCGCAAGAGCGCGACGGTCTCCGCGTCGAGCTCGGGGTCGAGCGCCGCGCAGTGCAGATGCGGCAGGCCGAGGTCCCGGTTGGCCTCCGCGACGAGTACGGTCGCGTAGCCGAAGGTGACCAGGGCGGTCCCCAGGTCGCCGGCGGCGGGCGGGGTGATCCACACTCCGCCGTCCACGTCGGCGGAGCAGTCCGCCCCGGGCGGGTCGAACTTCGCGTCGACCGTGCTGAGAACGTGCGTGACGTCCGGGTCGCGGTCCAGCCGGTCCAGGCAGGCGTCGAACTCCGCCTCGGTCACCGGCTCGTAGACGCGGGTGTTCATCACCAGGCCGAGCAGGTTCGCGGCGTTGTGCGCGCCGCCCCAGGCCCCCCAGCTGCGCCCGGCCAGCACCAGCAGATTGCGCACGCTGGTGGTCGCCTCGGTGAGCATGCTGAGCGAGTCCATGTAGTACATCGCGTCGGTGGCGACCACCTTCAGCGTCCGCTCGGGCAGCGCGAGGGTCAGGCCGAGGCTGAGCGTCTCCGCGAGCCCGGTGTTGGTGTACGGCACCTTGCCGCGCAGCCCGAAGCGGTTCGCCATGTCGGCGGTGAACACCGCGAGTTCCCGGCCGGTGCGCTCCTGGCGGTCGGCCAGCATCCGTCCGGTGGTCGCGGCGAAGGACACCTTGGCGGGCTTCGCCGGCGCGGCCGAGCCCTCGGCCGGCTTCGGCTTGAAACTGTGGTCGCCCTTGCGGGTCCGGCACACCAGCGCCGCCGGCCCCGGCGCGCCCAGCAGTTCGCCGAGCGAGTCCGCGACGGCCTTCTCGTCCAGGCCGTCGACCTCCTCGACGCGGTGCAGATAGCTGGCCAGGTAGTCGCGGCTGAGCGGCCTCGGGAGCGGCTCGATGCCCTTGTCGTTGGCGTCCACGACCAGGACCAGATTGGTCAGACCCGCGTCGTGGGCGAAGCGCAGGCACTCGAAGACCACGCCCTCCTGCAACTCGCCGTCGCCGGCCAGGCAGACCACCTTGCGGTCGTCGCCCCGCCCGGCCATCGCGGTGGCGAGGCTCACCGCCTGCGCGACGCCCACACCGAGGCTGTACCGCATGGTGTTGCGGAAGCCCAGGTCCCGGTGGATCACCCCGGTCAGTCCGCCCTGGTGCAGGGTGGCCAGCGGCGTGAACGGGAAGGTGCCACGGACGTAGTGCTCGGCGTAGAAGCTCGGCGCGATGTGTCCCCGGCCGACGATCAGCTCGGCCGGGCCCCGGCCTTCCTCGGAGTCCGCGGTGATGAGTCCGAGCGCGAAGCAGGCGCGTACGAGCGGCAGGGACGACAGGCAGCTCTGGTAGTTCCCCGAGCCCGCGATCTCGTGCATCCGCAGCAGTACCCGGGCGCTGTCGTCATGGACCCGCTCGGGAACGGCGGCCGCGAGCTTGCGCAGCGAATCGAGCAGCGGACCACTGTAATCGCCCGCTTCCAGCTCGGCCAGTTCGCGCCGCACCACCGTGTTCTCCTCGGGCGTCAGCCGGGGCAGCGCGGCCTGACCCGGCTCGGCGAAGAGACTGCTCAGCCCGGTCATCGACCGCTCCCGCACACCTCGTCGAGGGCGGCGGCGAGGACGTGCAGCATTTCGTCCGCCTCGGTTTCGGCCGTCACGAAGGCGGGAGCCATGACGAACCAGTCGTCCTGGCCACGGATGATCAGGCCGCGCCGCAGGCACGCCCGGGCGAACCGTTCGCCGATCGGCCGTTCGCCGCCGTCCTCCAGCAGTTTGACCCCGTACAGCAGTCCGATCGACCGCACGGTGCCGCGCCCGCCGATCAGCTCCCGCAGCCGCGGCTCGATGTACTCCGACAGCTTGCCGATCCGCGCCGGGAAGTCGCCGTCCCGGAACAGGTTCACCGCGGCCAGGCCCGCAGCCGAGGCCATGGGGTTGGCCGCGTAGGTGTGCGAGGGGGCGAAGGCCAGCGGACCGCCGGAGTCACCGAGGATCGCGGCGACCCGCTCGGCCATCAGCACCGCGGCCAGCGGGGCGTAACCGCCGGATATGCCCTTGCCGACGCACATGATGTCCGGGGTGACGCCGAAGGTCTGGGCGGCGAACGGACTGCCGGTGCGGCCGAATCCGGTGACGATCTCGTCGAAGACGAGCAGCACGTTGTGCCGGTCACAGATCTCCCGAAGCCGCGTGAGGTAGTCGGCCGACGGGATCGCCATGCCGCGCAGATGGATGACCGGCTCGATGACCAGGGCGGCCACCGAATCCGGACCCTCGGCCTCGATCGTCCGCTCGATGATCGATGCGGCCAGCGCTCCCGACTCCTCGGGCGGCACGCCCCAGAAGGACTCCAGGCAGTCCGGCGGCCAGACGTGGAGGAAGCCGCCCAGGCCCGGGCCGAAGCGCCCGACATCGGGACGCCCGGTCAGCGACAGCGAGCCGAAGGTGGCGCCGTGGTAACCGTGGTAGTGGCTGAGCACCTTGATCTTGTCGGGATTGCCGTGCGTACGGTGGTGGAGCCGGGCCAGCCGGACCGCCGCCTCGACGCTCTCCGAACCGCCGTTGACCAGCTTGGCCGCCGTGATGCCGGGCGGCGCCAGGTCGACCAGGCCCCGGGCCAGCTCCAGTGCGGCGTGATTGGTGCCGTGCAGGGGTGGGTTGAAGGGGAGCGTCCGCAGCTGGTCCTCCACCGCCCGCTTGATGGGCTCGCAGTCGTAGCCGAAGCAGGTGACGAACACGCCCGACAGGCCGTCCAGATAGCTGCGGCCGCCGGCGTCCTGCAGCCGGATTCCCTTGCCGGAGGTGAAGAGCACCGCGTCCTCGGAGTGCGGGACCTCGAAGCAGTAGGCGGACAGGTCGGTCGGCCACGACGACAGCGTGGACTCTTGGACAGACATGAGGAACCTCTCTCTGTGAGGGTGTGCCCCGACGCGCTCAGCGCGGGAGTGGAGAGACGAGGGACTGGTGGATCCGAAGCCTGCGCGGGGACGCGAGCAGGTCGAAGTACTCGGTCCACGCAGGGCTGAGGATGTCCCTGAGCAGGATGTCCTTGGCAATGTCGACGATCACCGGCAGCGAGTGGGCCATCAGGAGCGGCATCAACAGCCGCTCCTCGCCCGGCGCGAGCAGGCCGGCGGCCGTCGCCGCCTCCCGGAACGCGGCGAGGGAGCGGCGGCGGCCGGTCTCGCCGGCCACCCGCCCCGCCATCTCGGCCAGCCAGGCGAGGTCCAGCAACCGGTCGCCGACGTGCAGATTGTCGAAGTCCAGCACGGCTACGACGTCAGGGCCATCGGCTTCGCCCGCACGGTCGCCCGTGGGGTCGCCCGTGGGGGAGAACAGGAAGTGGTGGTAGTGCAGATCGCCGTGCACCACCGCGGGCCTGGCGGGCCGTTCGCCCGCCGCGGCCGGTCCGGCCTCTCGCAGCAGCCGACCCGACGCGACGACACCGCGCAGCGCCGAGGCGGCCGCCCGTCCCCAGCTGTCGCCGCGCCGCTCCGCGAGTGGCAGCAGCCGCTCCTCGGCATCCCGCAGGGCGGACGGCCAGTGTTCCTCGTCGACCAGCCGGGGCAGCCGGATCGGGGCGAGCCCGTCCGCCACCCCGTCCGGCGGCCGGTCCAGGGCGCGGCGCAGCCCGAGCCCGGTGCGTACGACGGCGGCGGCCCGGGCGGGCGTGAGCTCGCCGGACGCGGCGCCCGGCGCGAGCGGAGCGAGTTCGCACACCAGCCCGTCGTGCCAGACGCTGGTGGCGCCGTCCGAGGCCGCCACGGCCGCCGGGGCGGGCACCCCGTGGCTGCGGCAATGCGCGAGGATTTCTTCCTTGAGCGGATAGAATCGCGGCTCCCGTGCGGCGTCGGGATTCAGCTGGACCTTCAGTACGTAGCCCCCCTCGGGGCGCTCCACGTACCACAGGCCCGCGGTGTGACTGAGCGGCGCGGTGTCACCGGCCGAGAGCGGCCGCACGGGGACACCGGACCACCGCGGTCCCCAGCGGGCGGC
Organism: Streptomyces sp. NPDC007983; assembly: GCF_042958345.1. Classification (NCBI taxonomy): domain Bacteria; kingdom Bacillati; phylum Actinomycetota; class Actinomycetes; order Kitasatosporales; family Streptomycetaceae; genus Streptomyces; species Streptomyces sp. NPDC007983. Next base: position 639,775 of record NZ_JBIBJI010000004.1, on the reverse strand, counting down.
GAGCACCTGGCGTACCCATCCCGCGCTCCCGGCCGCCTCCACGCGGGGCGGCACCGCAGCGGTCATCGGCGATCCTGCGGGCGCGGTGGCCGACCGGAGCTCCACGACGTGTCCATGGGACCCTCCCTCTGCCTGAATCTGGTGGGTGGCGCTGGGCTGTGAAGCGATTCCAGCAAACGGTTCTGTCGTGGCCCTGTGGTGCACCTGTCCCGCTGCCGCCGCGGTCTGTGCTCGCTCTGTCGTCCTAAAAAGATGACTAGTATTTTGGGGACGTTAGGACGCAACTACGGCATCGCTGGCGAAAGCTGATCGCTCTGGAAAGTAACGCTCTGGATACTGTTCGTATGTTCTTCCAGGTCCTGGGGCCGGTACAGATGCTGATGCAGCACGGTGCCTCCCTCCCCCTTCGGGGCGCCCGGTTGTCGACTCTGCTGGCACTGCTGCTCGTCCAAGCACCCGCGGTGGTGAAACGGGATTTTCTGATCGAGGAATTATGGGCCGGCCGACCCGTCAAGGACCCGGTCAACGCTTTGCACCTGCACATAGCCAAGCTGCGCGTCCTGCTGGGCAAGAACAGCGGCCTGCTGCAGACCCGGAAGGGCCTCGGATACCGGATGGGACTCTCGGCGGACATGCTCGACGCGACCCGCTTCGCACGGCTCGCCGTCGAGGGCAACGACCACCTCGACCGAGGGCGCCCGGCCGAAGCGGCGGCGGTGCTGCAGGAGGCACTGCGGCTGTGGCGGGGCCCGGCGCTGGCGGGCGCGGGCGACTCCGTGGCCATCGCCGGTGAGCGGGCGCGATTGCATGAACTGCGCGTCGTGGCATCCGAGCACCTCGCGGAGGCGCGGCTTGCCCAGGGGCAGCACGTCGCCCTGGTGCCGGAGCTGAAGGCGCTGGTCGCCGAGCACCCGCTGCGCGAGAGTCTGCGCGGGCTGCTGATGCGGGCGCTCTACGGAGCGGGCCAACAGGCCGAGGCGCTCGAGGTTTTCGACGCCACGCGCGGAGTACTCCGCGACGCCCTGGGGGTGAGTCCTTCCCCTCCCTTGCGCGCACTGCACGCCGCTCTACTGGCCCACGACACGCACGCACTGAACGCCCCGCGACGGGGGCTCACCGCCACGACGCCGCCGCCGGGGCCTCAGAACGCCCTGAGCCGGGTGGGTCCCGGGTCAGGGTCAGGGCCCCGGACCACCGGTGAGACGGGCCGGACGGGCGGACTCGTCCCGCCGCTCGACGCGTTCGTCGGACGGCGCGCGGACCTCGGGACCATCACAGCAGCGGTGCGGCGGAACCGCCTGGTGACCGTGGTCGGTCCGGGCGGCGTGGGCAAGACCCGGATCGCCCTCCAGGCGGCGGACAGTCTGCGCGAGGAATTCCCGGACGGCATCTGCCTGGTGGAACTCGCCTCACTTCCCGCCGGTGCCGGCCCCGACCGGCTGATCGCCGCATTCGCCGAGGCGCTCGCCATCCCGGATTCGCCCGACTGGATCCCTCAACTCGCCCGTCTGAAGGCCGCCCTGGCCGGAAAGCGGATGCTCCTCGTGGTCGACACGTGCGAACACGTACGCCAGGGCGCGGCCCACACCGTCGACACCCTGATGCGCGGCTGCTCCGCTCTGACCGTGCTGGCCACGAGCAGGGAGGCGCTGGCCGTGCCCGGCGAAACGGCCTTCCCGCTGCGCCCGTTGCCGCTCGGCGAGGCGGTCGAGCTGTTCCGGGCCCGGATGACCGCGGCCACGCCGGACCTGGGGTGGGATGACGCCACGCGGGCGAGCGCGGCAGCGGTGTGCCGCCGCCTGGACTGCCTGCCGCTGGCCATCGAACTGGCTGTCGGCCGCACCCGCATGCTCACCGTCCCGGACATCGAGGCGCGGCTCGCCGACGGCCTCCATATCCTCTCTCAGGCCCCGGTCCCCGCTCCCGAGCGGCATCGCAGCCTGTACGCGACGCTGGACTGGAGCCATGAACTCCTCGGCGCCGAGGAGAAGCGGGTCTTCCGCGACTTGTCCGTGCTCGGGGGCACCTGGGACCTCGACGCCGCGGAACACGTCTGCGCGGACGCGACCCTGTCCGGCGCGGAGGTGGTAGACACCGTCGGCCGGCTGGTCGGCAAGTCGCTCCTGGCACCCCTGCGGGGAGCGGGCAGCTCACGCTTCCGGATGCTGGAGACGGTGCGCGTCTACGCGCAGCACAAGCTCGTGGCCTCCGGCCGCGAGGAGGAGGTCCGCAACCGCCTCGCGGCCTGGACCTCAACGCAACCCCAGTCGGCCGCCCGGAGCGGTCCCGAGCTCCACAGCGGTCGGCTCCTGGCCCGGCCGATCGCGCCGGCCTGGCGCGATGCCATGTGGACCGCGAGAAGCCAGGGCGCGTGCCGGAGTTGCTCTCTCACGAGCTGAGCACACACAGCGGCTCTGCGCGGCGGCGCGCCAACCCGCTGGACGCCGACGAAACCGCCTAGCGCCCGCGGGCCTGGAGCGACGCCAGATAGGCGTTGTAGGCGGCGAGTTCCTGATCGCCGTCGCGGTCCGCCGTACGGTCGTCGCGCCGCGCCTGGCGCTGGTCGGACCGGTACCACTGGTACACCAGCGCCACCAGCACGATCACCGACGGGACCTCGCTGAACGCCCAGGCTATGCCGCCCGCCGCGTTCTGGTCGGCCAGCGCGTCGATCCCCAGCGAGCCGGGCGGATGCTCGAACGTGCCGACCATGGGCGCGCTCGCCATCATCAGCGCGATCCCGAAGAACGCGTGGAAGGGCATCCCCGCGAACAGCTCCAGCATCCGCATCACATAGCCCGGCCGGTGCGGCCCCGGGTCCACGCCCATGATCGGCCAGAAGAAGACCAGGCCCACCGCGAGGAAGTGGACCATCATCGCGATGTGCCCGGCCTTGGAGCCCATCAGGAAGTCGAACAGCGGGGTGAAGTACAGCCCGTACAGGCTCGCGATGAACAGCGGGATCGTGAACACCGGGTGGGTGATGAACCGCATGTAGCGGCTGTGCAGAAGCGCCACCAGCAGCTCCCGCGGCCCCTTGCGGCCCCGCCCGGCCGCCGGCAGGGCGCGCAGGGCCAGCGTCACCGGCGCGCCCAGCAGCAGGAGGATGGGGGAGACCATGCTGATGATCATGTGCTGGACCATGTGCACGCTGAACATGACCATGCCGTAGTCGTTCAGCCCGGTGCACATCGCGACCACGATGGTCAGCACACCCGCCACGAACGCCGCCAGCCGCCCGACCGGCCAGCGGTCACCGCGCCGCCGCAGCCGCGCGACGCCCCAGCCGTACAGGGCGAGGGCGAGCACACAGCCGACGAGGAAGAAGGGATCACCGCCGAACTCCAGCCCGCGCGACAGCGTGAACGGCGGCAGATCCATCGTCATGCCGTGCCCGCCGTGATCCATGCCCTATCCCGCGCCTTCCTGGGTTCTCCCGATGCGCACCACAATGTGCTCGCACCAGCCTAGAACCGGTCAGATCACAGCACGCACTCGGCCTCGGTGTACCGCTCGGCGGGGACCGTCTTCAGCCGCTCCACGGCGTCCGCGAGGGGCACCAGCACGATGTCCGTGCCGCGCAGCGCCGTGATCTTGCCGAACTCGCCGCGGTGCGCCGCTTCCACGGCGTGCCAGCCGAAGCGGGTGGCCAGGACCCGGTCGTACGCCGTCGGCGTGCCGCCGCGCTGCACATGGCCCAGGATCACCGGCCGGGCCTCCTTCCCCAGCCGCCCTTCCAGCTCGACGGAGAGCAGGCGGGCGATACCGGCGAACCGCTCGTGGCCGTAGACGTCCCGCTCCCCGGACGCGTACTCCATCGTGCCCTCGCGCGGCTTGGCGCCCTCGGCGGCCACCACGATGGCGAACTTCTTGCCCGCCTCGAACCGTGCCCCGACGGTCGCGGCCAGCTCCTCGATGTCGAACGGGCGCTCCGGTACGACGATCGCGTGGGCGCCCGCGGCCATGCCCGAGTGCAGCGCGATCCAGCCGGTGTGGCGTCCCATGACCTCGACGATCAGCACCCGCTGATGGGACTCCGCGGTGGTCTTGAGCCGGTCCAGGGCCTCGGTCGCCACCCCGACCGCGGTGTCGAAGCCGAAGGTCACATCGGTCGAGGCGATGTCGTTGTCGATCGTCTTCGGCACTCCGACGATCGGCAGCCCGGCGTCCGACAGCATCCGGGCCGCCTTCAGGGTGCCCTCGCCGCCGATCGGGATGACCGCGTCCAGGCCCAGCTCCTCGACATGGCCCTTCGCGCGCTCCACCCCGTCGCGCAGGTGCGCGGGCTGCACCCGGGTGGAGCCGAGGATGGTGCCGCCGAGGGCCAGGATGCCGCCCACGGCGTCCAGGTCGAGCTTGCGGTAGTCACACTCCAGCAGGCCCTTCCAGCCGTCCTGGAAGCCGATCACCTCGTCGCCGTGGTCGACGACGGCGCGGTGGACGATGGACCTGATGACCGCGTTCAGCCCGGGGCAGTCGCCGCCGGACGTGAGCACACCGATGCGCATGGCGCGTGATTCCTCTGTCTGCGAGAGGCCGACGGCCGGACCGCGCTGTCCGGCGGGACGACCGCCACCCTACAAGCGACCGGGCGGGCCCGCCGGGGACCCGCCCGGGAACGGGTCAGGCGGGCTGGGCGGTGGCCGCCGCGATCCGCTCGTTGCGCAGCGCCTCGTACCACTGGTCGTCGACCGGCGGCAGCCCGTTCACATCGAGCGCCAGCTTCAGCAGATGGTCCGCGATGTGCGGATTGCGGGCCATCACCGGACCGTGCATGTACGTCCCGAAGACGGTGTCCTTGTACGCGCCCTCGTAGCCGTCGCCCGTGCCGTTGCCGTTGCCGAACCGGACGCGCGCGAAGGGGCGCGCGGTCGGGCCCAGATGGGTCACGCCCTGGTGGTTCTCGAACCCGGTCAGCGGCGGCAGGCCCAGCGGGTCGTCGATGTCGGCCAGCACATCGCCGACGCAGCGGGCCCCCTCGCCGCGGGTGCTGATCACGTCCAGCAGCCCCAGGCCCTGCTGGCGCTGGCCGAGGTCGTTGATGAACTCGTGGCCGAGGATCTGGTACCCCGCGCACACCGAGAAGACGATCGCCCCGTTGGCGACCGCGCGGTTCAGCCCGCCGTCCCGGATCAGCCGCTCGGCGGCCAGCCGCTGCGGGCGGTCCTCACCGCCGCCGATCAGGTAGATGTCCCCGGAGGTGGGGATCTGCTGGTCGGAGCGGACGTCCAGGCGGGAGACGTCCAGCCCGCGCTGGCGCGCCCGGCGCTCCACCACCAGGACGTTGCCCTGGTCGCCGTACGTGCTCAGCAGGTCGGGGTAGACCCAGACCAGACGCAGGCCGTTCTGGCTCGTGCTACGCATCGTCGTGTCTCCTCGTACGGGGGTCAGTTGCCGACCCGGCGGCGCAGGTCCTGGAACGCGGTGTAGTTGGCGATCACCTCGATGCGGCCGGGCGGGGAGATCCGCACCGCCTCGTCCGCGTCGGCGCAGACCCGGAAGTCGAGCCCGGCGACCTCCAGGCGCACCGCGAGGTCCAGCTTGCGGTCGCCGATCACGCAGATCGGGTGCCCGGCGAGCCGGGTGTAGTCCACGTCCCACAGCCAGGAGGTGTCGGTGCCGTCCGCGCCGCGCGCGTTCACCGAGAGGATCACCGGGGTGGGCGGCGGGTCGATCAGCGAGAACGTCTCCAGCCAGCCGGCCGGGTTCTTCGCCAGCAGCAGCCGCAGCTGCCGCTCCTGGAAGGTGACCACGTCATAGCGGCCGGCGACGGCCTGCACCTGGTACATCCGCTCCAGCGCGACCTGCGGGGGCACGCCGAAGGTCGCGGCCACGGCCGCCGAGGTGGCCGCGTTCGCCTTGTTCGCGCGGCCGGGCAGCTGGAGGTGGATCGGCCAGGCCGCGCCGTGCGGGTCCAGCACGTAGTCGCCGTTCAGCGCCCAGCTGGGCACCGGGCGGCGGAAGCCGCACTCGCCGCACACCCAGTCGTCGCCGGGGCGCTGGAGCACCCCGCCGCACGACGGGCAGGACCAGGCGTCGTCCTTCCACTCCTGGCCCGCGGCCACCCACACCACATTGGGGCTGGAGGAGGCGGCCCAGACGATGAGCGGGTCGTCCGCGTTCGCGATCACCGTGGCCTTCGTACCGGCCAGGCCCTCGCGCCACTTCTCGGCGAGCATCCGGGTCTCGGCGGCCCGGTCGAGCTGGTCGCGCGAGAGGTTGAGCAGCGCGATGGCCTTGGGCTCGGTGTCGCGGGCGACCCCGGCGAGGTACTTCTCGTCGACCTCGATCACGCCGTAGCGGGCGTCGGAGCCGCCCGCCAGGGCCGAGGTGATGCCCGCGGGCATATTGGCCCCGAGCGCGTTGGAGACCACCGGGCCCGCGGCCCGCAGCGCCTCGGCGATCAGCCGGGTGGTCGTCGTCTTGCCGTTGGTCGCCGACACCAGGATCACGTCCAGGTGGTTCGCCAGCCTGCTGAGCAGATCGGGGTCGAGGCGCAGGGCCACCTTGCCGCCGATCACCGATCCGCTGCCGCGGCCCGCGGCCTTCGACACCGCCGCCGCGGCCTTGCCCGCCGTCACGGCCAGCTTGGCACGTGGCGACAGCGGCTCTGAGTTGCCTGCCATCGTCTCTCGATCCTCCTCGCATACCGGCGCCGCACCTGCCCCCCGAGGCACCGGTGGTACGCCCCCTCCGTGCCGAATCGCCAGCCGGGAGGCCACGGTCGGGGATCAGCCTATCGAGATCCGGCCGGTGTCCCGAATTCCGTCGGCCCTTCCGGGGGACCGTACGCTTGGCTCTCATGCGAAACGGCGCGATCCCGGGGAGCCGGGGGAGGGTGCGGCCCCTGCGGCTGCTCGGTGATCAGGCGCTGCGCGCGCCCTGCGAGGAGGTCACCGCGTTCGACGCCGGGCTCGCCGGGCTGGTCGAGGACCTGTTCGCCACGATGTACGCGGCGGGCGGGGTGGGCCTCGCCGCGAACCAGATCGGCGTGGGGCTGCGGGTCTTCGTGTACGACTGCCCGGACGACGAGGAGCGGCGTCATCTGGGCCATGTGGTGAACCCCCGCACGGTCACGGCCGACGGGGTGACCGTGCGGGGCGCTGAGGGCTGTCTGTCGCTGCCGGGCATCGAGGCGGGCACCCCGCGCTTCGACCGGGCGGTGGTGGAGGGCGTGACGGTGACCGGGGAGCCGGTGCGGGTCGAGGGCAGCGGCTTCTTCGCCCGCTGTCTGCAGCACGAATGCGACCACCTGGACGGCGGGCTGTTCCTGGACCGGCTGGACGGCTTGCGGCGGCGCCGGGTGCTGTGGGCGGCCCGCCGCGCCCCGTGGGCGCGCGAGCGGGCGTAGAGCGGGGGCTTCCGTGACGAGGCCCGTGAACGAGGCCCGTAAGGGGGCGCTCAGAACCCCGGGGCGCCGATCCGGTCGTCCACCAGGGCCAGCCTGCCCCACAGCAGATCGGTGAGGTGATGCACCAGCTGCTCGCGCGAGCAGGGCCGCTCCCGCAGCCACCAGTCGCCTGCGGCGTGCATCATGCCGACGATCCCATGGCCCCAGATCCGGGCCACCTCCTCGCCGCCGGGGCCGAGTTCGACCCGGTCGGCGATCACCTTGGCCAGCTCGTCGCCCATGCGGCGCAGCAGCGGGGCGGAGTGGTGGCCCACGTCGAAGCCCTGTTCCTGCTCCTGCTGCTGGCCCTGGTCGGCCGGATGCATCAGGAAGCGGTAGACCTGGGGCCGGGCCTCTATGGCCGCCAGATAGGTGTCCAGTGTGGCCGCCACCCGTCCGCGGCGGTCGGGCGCGGGGGCGTCCAGGGCGTTGCGCAGCGAGGCGAGCAGGCCGTCGGTGTGGCGTACCGCGAGGGCGCGGTAGAGCCCTCCCTTGTCGCCGAAATGGCGGTACAGAATGGGCTTGGTGATGCCCGCTTCCGCGGCGATCGCGTTCATCGAGGCTTCGGGGCCGTCGCGCAGCACCACCCGGTCGGCGGCCTCCAGCAGCTCCTTGCGCCGCCGTGCGGCGGCCTGCTGCTGGTGGTCCTCGCGCTGGCTGGTCCCGGTCTCCATGACGTGGCCTCCCCGCCCCCTGATGTTTCACGCGTTACATGTATGGGCTCCGCGTATCTGCGCAACGTAACACCCGCCCGGGACAAGGGGTTCGCGCGGCCGTGGAGTTGACATCTCCTACTGGCCGGTAACAGACTGCTGTTACCGTAGGTAACAGCAGATGCAGCAGGTGGAGGGGCCATGGCGGAGTTCTCGTTCGAACTCAACGAAGATCAGAAGGCAGTGCGCGAGTGGATCCACGGCTTCGCCGCGGACGTCATGCGCCCCGCCGCCGCGGAATGGGACGAGCGCGAGGAAACCCCCTGGCCGATTATCCAGGAGGCCGCCAAGATCGGCCTGTATTCCCTGGACTTCTACGCCCAGCAGTACTTCGACCCCACCGGCCTCGGCATCCCCATGACCATGGAGGAGCTGTTCTGGGGCGACGCGGGCATCGCCCTGTCCATCGTCGGCACCGGCCTGGCCGCCGTCGGCGTGCTCGCCAACGGCACCGAGGAGCAGATCGGCACCTGGATCCCGCAGATGTACGGCGACGCCAATGACGTGAAGGTCGCCGCCTTCTGCTCCTCCGAGCCCGACGCGGGCTCCGACGTCTCCGCCATGCGCACCCGGGCCGTCTACGACGAGGCCAAGGACGAATGGGTCATCAACGGCACCAAGACCTGGGCCACCAACGGCGGCATCGCGGGCGTCCACGTCGTGGTCGCGGCCGTCGACCCGGAGCTCGGCTCCAAGGGCCACGCGTCCTTCATCATCCCGCCCGGCACCCCCGGCCTGTCCCAGGGCCAGAAGTTCAAGAAGCACGGCATCCGCGCCTCCCATACCGCCGAGGTGGTCCTCGACGGCGTACGGGTGCCCGGCAGCTGCCTGCTCGGCGGCAAGGAGAAGCTGGACGAACGCCTCGCCCGCGCCCGCGAGCGGGCCACGGCGGGCGGGGAGCGGCTGAAGAACGCCGCGATGGCCACCTTCGAGGCGTCCCGCCCGGCCGTCGGCGCCATGGCCGTCGGCACCGCCCGCGCCGCGTACGAGGTCGCGCTCGACTACGCCAAGACCCGGCAGCAGTTCGGCCGCCCCGTCATCGACAACCAGGGCGTCGCCTTCCAGCTCGCCGACATGCGCACCCGGATCGACGCCTCGCGCCTGCTGGTGTGGCGCGCCTCCTGGATGGCCGTGAACGGCAAGCCCTTCGACTCGGCCGAGGGCTCCATGTCCAAGCTGTTCGCCAGCGAGACCGCCAAGACGGTCACCGCCCAGGCGGTCCAGATCCTCGGCGGCAACGGCTTCACCCGCGAGTACCCGGTCGAGCGGATGCACCGCGACGCAGCGATCTACACCATCTTCGAGGGCACCAGCGAGATCCAGCGCCTGGTCATCGCCCGCACCCTCTCCGGCGTCCCGATCCGCTAGGACTCTCCCGCATCACCTCGCGCCGAAGCGGCGTTTGCGCCCCGCGAACGCCGCCAGCAGGCCGCGCAGTTCCTCCGCCGTGAAGTCCGGCCACAGCGTGTCCACGAAGAACAGCTCCGCGTAGGCCGCGCGCCACAGCATGAAGTTCGAGATCCGCTGCTCCCCGGACGTCCGCACCAGCATGTCGATGTCCGGGAGGTCGCCGTGCGGCAGGTGCCGGGTGAACAGCGCCTCGTCGATCAGGCCCGGGTCCAGCGCCCCGTCCGCCGAGGCCCGCGCCAGCGATGTCGCCGCGCGGGCGATCTCCTCCCGCCCGCCGTGGTTGAAGCAGAAGGCCAGCGTCATCGCGCGGTTGCCGGCCGTCTCGGCCTCGGCCCGGCGCAGCGCGGCCAGGGTGGAGCGGGGGAGGCGGGCCTCGGAGCCGAGCCAGCGCAGCCGTACGCCGCGCTCGCCGTACGCGCGGAAGACGTCGGCCAGCTGGGCGGTGAGCCGCATGAGGGCGGCCACCTCGGCGCGCGGCCGGTTCCAGTTCTCGGTGGAGAAGAAGAACAGCGACAGATGCTCGACGCCCTCCTCCAGCGCCGTGTCCACCACGCGCGGCAGCGCCAGCACCCCCGCCTCATGGCCCCGGGTGCGGGAGAGGCCGCGTGAGGACGCCCAGCGGCCGTTGCCGTCCATGATGATGGCCAGGTGCCGCGGCCGCGCCGAGCTCTCCTCCCGGGGGCCGCGCTGCCGTACGACGGCGGCCTTCCCTGCGACGGACGCCCGCAAGCGCCGTTTGACCGAGGGCACTCTCCAGGCTCCGACCTCGAACACCCGCGCGTCCCTCCGCCTCGGCTTCCCCGGTGCCGTGTCTGACGACGGGGCGGGGCCGCGGGTTACCTGCCCGGTGGCCGAACCATTCGTTTGGTCGGCACGGCCGGCCGGTTCGGCGACGGCCCTCGTCATGGTTTCCGCGCGACGCCCCCGTGCACATCCGTCGTCTCGACGGGCGTCCCGGACGGCCCGGGCCGCCACAGCGGACACGAGACGATACCGGGTTCGACCAGCTCCAGGCCGTCGTAGAAGCGGCTGATCTCCTCGAGGCCGCGCAGCACGTACGGCACGGCGCCGGTGTCGTCGTAGCCCTGCTGGGCCTCCTTGAGCGCCTGGTCGGTGTCGGTGCTGTCGTAGTGCACGAAGTAGCTGCCGGAGGGCAGTGCCTGCTGTAACCGGCGGACGATCGACACCGCCGCGTCGTAGTCCTGGATGTGCCCGAGGATGCCCATCAGCATCAGGGCGATGGGCTGCTCGAAGTCCAGCGTCTTCGCCGCCATCTCCAGGATCCGCTCCGGCTCGTGCAGATCGGCGTCGATGTAGTCGGTCTCGCCCTCGGGGGTGCTGGTGAGCAGCGCCTGCGCGTGCCGGAGCACCAGCGGGTCGTTGTCGACGTAGACGATCCGGGCCTCGGGCGCCACCCGCTGGGCGACCTGGTGGGTGTTGTCGTAGGTGGGCAGCCCGGTGCCGATGTCCAGGAACTGGCGGATCCCGCACTCGCCCGCCACATGGGTGACGGTGCGGATGAGGTACGCGCGCGAGGCGCGGGCCATGACCTCGATGTTCGGGGCGACCTCCCGGTACTGGTCACCGGCGATCCGGTCGACCTCGTAGTTGTCCTTGCCGCCCATCCAGTAGTTCCAGATCCGGGCCGAGTGCGGGACGGTCGTGTCGATCTTCGACCACGCCCGCTGGTCGGGGCCGGGGCCGGGGGCGGACGAACCGTTGGTCATCGGGACTTCTCCTGCCGTACGTGATGCCTGTGGGAGGCTCCAACTTACCGACTCTGCCCGGGAGTTCAGCGATTCCCGGCATAGCGGCGGACGGGTGAGCGAATCCGTGGCAGGCGGCGGGCGAAGGAGGCCGTCTGGAGCGTCACCGGAGTCTCGCCCGGGCCCGGCTCCGCGCCCGGACCGGAACCGGGCTCCATCGGCGGCTCCTCGTCGACCGTGACCACCGGGGCGTGCTGGGCGAGGGTGCGGAAGGCGTGGTCGAAGCCGGTCAGCGCGGCGTCGATCTCCGCGAGGTCCGCCGCGCCGGCGCCGCGCGCGGCCAGCCGGTCCTCCAGCACGGTCGCGGGCGCGGTCACATGGACGAACGCCCCGTCGCGCTCGGCCACCGCCTCCGCGAAGTCGAACGCCTGGATCCAGGTGACCCGGGAGTGCCCGCGCCGCAGCGGCCCGTAGACCAGCTCGCCGACCAGCCCCGCGTCCACCGCGAGCGCCCCGTCGTGCTGGAGCAGCTCGCGGTAGGGCCGGACCGGGTCCAGGTGCGGGAGGTCGGGGGAGGGGCGGGTGACGGCGAAGCCGTGCCGCTCCGCGAGCCCGGCCAGCAGCCCGTCCCGGCGGACGCCGTCACACCCCTCGACGATCAGTGTGCGCCGCTGTGGATACGCGTGCTGGAGCTTCATCCCGTCTTCCCGTCGTTCCGGAGCGACCCGGATTGGATGGAGGGACGACACCGCCGCCCGCCACGGCGCCTTCAGTGTGCGTGGCGGGGTGGCGGGGGCGGGAGTGCGCTACGGGGTTGTGCGGTTGTGCGCCCGTAGTGGTTTTCGAACCATGGCCCGTCAGGGGGTACGCCCGGCGCGCCTTGGGGGCGGCCGCCGGATGGGGGCCTGTGTGAGGCCTGCGCGATGCCGACGCGAGGGGCCTAGGCGATGAGGAAGTCGGCCTCGCCCGCCTTGGCGGCCTCCAGGAAGGAGGCGACCTCGGAACGGGTGTAGATCAGGGCGGGCCCGTCCGGGTCGGTGGACTGGCGGAGGGCCACCCGGCCGTCCGCCAGCCGCTTGGCCTCGATGCAGGTGCCTCCGTTGGACCCGCTCCAGGGCTTTTCCCAGCCCTCCGTACCCAGGTCCGTGGCCGGCATCCCGGTGTAGACGGGGTCTGTCATCACAGCTCCTTACGCAGTTCGGCCAGGATGGTGCTGGTGTCGCCGATCGGGTCCGCCTGGACCGCCATCCGGTCCAGGACCTCCAGATAGGCCCCGACCTCCTTCGGCCGGTCCACGTAGACCGCGCCGGTGAGGTTCTCGGTGTAGACGACGTCGGGCAGTTCGGAGAACCCGAAGCGGAAGTAGTGGAAGGGGCCGAAGGCCCCGGGGTGCGGCCCGGACGCGAAGCGCATGATCTGCAGCCGGACCTTCGGCATCGACAGCGCGTCGATGATGTGATCGATCTGGCGCCGCATCACCTCGCTGGGACCGACGGGGCGGCGCAGCACGGTTTCGTCGAGGATGGCCCACATGATCGGCGCGTCCGGCTTGGTGAGCAGGCTCTGCCGCTGGAGGCGCAGGGCGATCCGGCGCTCCAACTCCTCCTCGGTGTCGTTGGGGAAGCCGATACGGAGCACCGCCCGGGCGTAGTCCTCGGTCTGCAGCAGCCCGGGGACGTAGTGCGGCTCATACGCACGGATGACGGTGGCCTCGCTCTCCAAGCTGACATACGCACTGAACCAGTCGGGCAGTACGTCCCGGAACTGATGCCACCAGCCGGGCTGGTTGGCCTCCCGGGCGAGGGCGAGGAAGCTCTCGATCTCCGGTCCCCGGACGCCGTAATTCCGCAGCAGTTCCTTGACGTACGGGATCTTGAGGCCGACTTCCGCCTTCTCCATCCGGCGCACCGTCAACGGGGTCACTTCGATGGCCTGAGCTGCCTCTTCGAAGGAAAACCGGGCCCTCTCCCGCAAGTGCCGCAACCGCTTGCCGAGGACCCTGCGTAAGACGGTGGGGGCGGCGCCGCTCGGCCGTGCCTCGCTCACGTCCCGCCTCCCGGAGTGGCTGTCATATGCCTGCACAGTGTGCCTGGACAGTGTGCCACGAGCCCGACGACACAGACAGGGCTATGCGGATCGTTCTGAAATTATCAGAACGAAGGTTGCGGGGTGAGTGACCCACCACGCATAGTGAGCGGGTGACCCATCTCACCCTCCACGGCGGGGGCTCCCAACCTCCTTTGTCCACAACGTCGTTGACACAGCCGTTGAGTACGGCGCCGTGCGGCGGGGATCCCGAAACCCTCCGTGGCGCGTGCCGGGGAGGGTTACGGTGATGCCGGGCGCACAGCCGGGAAGCGGGCGCCAGGGCGCCCCCGCCAACGCCGCGTTGGCCGCGGCCCTCAAGGAATCCGGTTGCTCCTACGCCTCGTTGGCGCACCGGGTCAACGAACTGGGCCGCAGACAAGGACACGAGTCGAACTACGACAAGGCGTCCGTCACCCGCTGGTTGCAGGGCGGACAGCCGCGCGGCAACACGCCCGAACTGATCGCCGCCGTGCTCTCCCACCGGCTCGGCCGGCCGCTGGCGCCCGCCGAGCTCGGCTTCATCGCCGACCGTCAGCGCCCCGTCGTCGCCAGAGCGCTGGCCTACCGGGAGGACGTAGCAGAGACCTTGCACACGCTCGCCGAACTCGGCTCCACCGATATCTCCCGCCGCAGCCTGCTGGGCGCGGTGCCCTTCGTCGCCGGAGCCCTGGTGACCCCGCAGCGCGAATGGCTGCTGTGGCTGGTCGAGAACCAGGACACCCCCCGGCTCTCCTCCGCGGCCGATGGCGGCCGTGTCGAGCAGGTCCACGCGGCCATCAGCATGTTCGACGAGATGGACAACCGCTTCGGCGGCGGCCAGGTCCGCGCCAGCATCGTGCTCTATCTGTCGACCGAGGTCGTGCCGATGCTCCAGCAGCGCGGCGCGCCGCCGCACGAGCGGCGCCAGCTGTTCACCGCGGCCGCCAAGCTGGCCGCGATGGCCGGCTGGAGTTCCTACGACAACGCCGAATACGGCCTGGCCCAGCGCTATATGACCCAGGCGCTGCGGCTGTGCGCCGAGGGCGGCGACCGGGTGCTCGGCGGCCAGATCCTGGCCGGCCTGTCCCATCTGGCCACCAACCTCGGCCAGGCGGAGTCGGGCGTCGAACTGGCCCGGGTCGGCGTCGCCACCGCGAAGAACGCGGGCAGTCCGCTCGGTCTGATGCGGCTGCACGCCATGGCCGCCCGCGGTCATGCGGCGCTCGACCAGCCCCGGGAGGCGTCCAAGGCGCTGCGCGCCGCCGAAGCCCAGCTGGAGGCGAGCCGGGGCGCCCAGCAGGAGTCGCCCTGGGTGCGCTTCCTGGACCACCACTATCTGGCGGCCGAGGCGGCCCTGTGCTTCCGGGACCTGGGCAACGCGACGGAGGCCGAGAACGCGGCCACCGAGTCGGTGCGCGCCAACGCCGACCGGCGCCGCCGCCAGGCCATCAGCCGCTCCGTCCTCGCCACGGCCTACCTCCAGCAGAACCGGCTGGACGAGGCCATCGGCACCGCGGGCGAGGCGCTGGACACCCTCAGCGGGGTGCACAGCGAGCGCTCGATCCAGGCGCTGCGCGACTTCCGCAGCCGGCTGCGGCCCCGGCGGGGCGAGCCCATGGTGCGCGAGTTCGAGCATCGCTCCCGGGCGGTGCTCGGGTCCGCGGCCTGACCGCGGCGCGCGGCGGGCCCCCGGAGCGGGGGACCGGGGGTCTGCCGGGCGTACGGGCGTACGGGCGTACGGGCGTGGAGGGGGTCACCGGATCGGGTGACACCCCCCTTCGTCCCCTTCGTCGCCGATGGGGCGTCAGTAGCCGTTCGGGGTGGGGGCGTTCTGGGCCCGGTCCACGGGCACATGCGCGCCCGAGACCCCGCTGGAGGCGTCGGAGAGCAGAAACGCCACGACCCGGGCGACCTCCAGCGGTGTGACCAGCCGGCCGGCCGGAACCTCGGCCGTGAACCGGGCGTACCTCTCCGGCTCCTCGGCGCGCATCCGGTCCCAGCGCTTGCCGGGGATGAGCATCGAGCCGGGTGAGACCGCGTTCACCCGGATGTGGTCCGGGCCCAGTTCGCGGGCGAGTGAGGCCGCCAGATGGATCTGGGCGGCCTTGGCCGCCCCGTACTGCGCCTGCGGTCCCGGTTTCCAGCCGGAGATGGAGGCGACCACCACCACCGAGCCGCCGCCGCTGTGCCGCAGATGCGGCACAGCGGCCTTGACCAGCCGCGCCGTATGGCCGACGTTCAGCTCCCAGGTCGCCGACCAGTCCCGGGCGTCCGCCTCCTGCAGTCCGCGGCCCCGCGCTCCACCCGCGCACGCCACGACGCCGTCCAGCCCGCCGAAACGTTCCGCTGATGCCTGGACGAATGCCTCCAGCCGGTCCGGCGCGGTGAGATCGAGGGCCTCGGTGAACAGCGCCCCCGGCGGGCTCGTATCCGGCTCCGAGGACAGCGACGCCTCGAGGGCCCGCAAGTCCTCGGCCGTCCGCGCACAGGTGGCCACCCGCGCGCCGGTGGCGGCCAGCAGCCGCACGATCTGTTCGCCGAGCCCCCGGGTGCCCCCGGTGACCAGCACGCGCTTGCCGTCCAGACGGAACACACCGGGCAGGCCGGGCCCAGCGGCCGGGGCGGATTCCCCGCCGCGGTCCCCGCTCACGCCTGCCCCGCCAGAGCCGTGCGGCCCGAACCACTACGCCCGTACAACCGGACAACCCCCATGCCCTCTCGCCCACCGGTCGGTTCAACCGTTTTTCTACATGACGGTGACCGATGACGCTCCGAGCTGCCGTCGAAGGAGGAACCATGCCGGTATCCGGCATCCATCGCGACCGCGTCGACTCCGTCCGTGGCAGCCGGTCCAGGCGGGTCGGACGGGGGGCGCGCACCAACCGCCACCGGCTCAGATGCAGCGCTGTCAGTCGCCGGCAAGCGCCTACCCGCGTAACCGAATGTCAACCACTCCATGTGCCTGTATGTCATGAGAGCCCACAGACCGACGAGGACGGACACCGTGAGCCGATCCCTCCCAGGACTGCCGCAGCGGCCGGCACCGGCCGATGACGAGGACCTGGGGCGCGATCGCCCTGCCCTCGCGGTGTCCGTCAACCGCCACTGCATCCGGATCACCGGGCCCGAACCGCGCGGGGAGGGGCCGATGAGCGCCCTGGTCGCCCGCCGCCTCTTCCGGGCCGAATTCCCCGCCCTTCCCGACCGTGCCGCCGCGGTGCGGCGCATGGTCACCGGCCATCTGAACGACTGGCGGCTCGGCGCGCTCGTCGACGGTGCCGTCCTCGCCACCAACGAACTGTTCGCCAACGCGGTCGAGCACGGCAGCTCCGGCCCCGCCGACACCGTGACCATCACCGTCTCCCTGGAGGCCGCCGGATGCTTCGGCCATGAGCTGCGGGTCGAGGTGGCCGACGGCTCGCCCGTCATTCCCGTCTTCCGCCGCGCTTCGCCGACCGAGGAGTGCGGCCGCGGTCTCGCCATCGTCGACTGCCTCGCCAGCGACTGGGGCACCGAGCCGCCGGACCCCGGGGGCGAGGGGAAGAAGGTGTGGTTCACCCTGCCGCTCGAGCGCGCCTCATGAGCCCTGTGGGCGGCACCGTGGAGACCGATGCGGCCGACTGGCTGCTGTCCGCCAGCGACGACCCCGGGCGGATACGGCTCCAGTGGGCCAGCGGCGAGGGCCTCGCCGATCTGCCGGTGGGCACCGTCTTCGACCTGGTCCGGATGGCCGACGACATCGGCACGGCGGTGATCCAGTCCCTGCAGCGGCGCGACGCCGCGACGGGGCCCGTGATGCTGGCGACTACGAGCCATGTGCTGACCTTCCTCGTCCCGCCCGGCTCCGCGGCCGAGTGGAAGCGCTGGCTGGCCGGGACCCCGTACGCCCGCCGCCGCACGGTCGCGGCGGCCGGGGCGGGCCGGGTGCTGCGATGCCCCCGCCCGGGGTGCGTGCGGCGCGGCCATGTCTGGCTGACCCGGCCCGGCGACGGCCTCACCGACAGCCGTACGCTGCGGGCGGCCCTGGAGGAGGCGGCGGGGCGCTGAGGGGCCCGACCCCACCCCGCCGCCTCCGCGCAGGTGGGGACGTAGCATCGTGTCGTGGCATGAACACCATCGCCCTCTGGGAACTGGCCGCGCTCGCCGGTGCGGCCCTGCTCGTCGGCTTCTCGAAGACCGCCGTCAGCGGGGCCAACACGGTCAGCCTCGCCATCTTCGCGGCCGTACTGCCCGCCCGTGAGTCGACGGGGGTGCTGCTGCCGCTGCTCATCGTCGGCGATGTGCTCGCCGTGTTCACCTACCGGCGGCACGCCCACTGGGCCACCCTGTGGCGGCTGCTTCCCGCGGTCGCGGTCGGGGTGGTGGCGGGCTGGGCGTTCATGCTGTGGGCCGACGACGCGGCGGTGCGCGTGTCGATCGGCGCGATCCTGCTGTTCATGGCCGCCGTCACGGTGTGGCGACGGCGTACGGGGGCGGACGGGGCGGCGGCCGGTCAGCCGGCCGGCGGCGCCGGGGGCCGGGCCAAGGCCGGTTCGTACGGCGCCCTCGGCGGGTTCACCACCATGGTCGCCAACGCGGGCGGCCCGGTGATGTCTCTCTACCT
Organism: Streptomyces sp. NPDC007983; assembly: GCF_042958345.1. Taxonomy (NCBI): domain Bacteria; kingdom Bacillati; phylum Actinomycetota; class Actinomycetes; order Kitasatosporales; family Streptomycetaceae; genus Streptomyces; species Streptomyces sp. NPDC007983. Next base: position 621,886 of record NZ_JBIBJI010000004.1, on the reverse strand, counting down.
GATCTCCTCCGGTTTCCGGAAGCTCGGCTTCCTGGGCACCTCGGCCTGGTTCTTCTTCATCGTGAACGTGTGCAAGGTGCCCTTCAGTGTCGGTCTCGGCCTGATCGACGGCGACTCCCTGAAGCTGGACGCGGGCCTCGCCCTCTTCGTGATCCCCGGCGCCATCCTCGGCAAGCTGTGTGTCGACCGCATCGACCAGCTGCTCTTCGAGCGGCTGGTGATCGCGGCGACCGTGGTGGGCGGACTGCAGCTGCTGCTGCGCTGACCGGCCCGAGCGCTGACCGTGGCGCACTGCCGCGGAGCCAAAGAGAGCGATAGCGTACTGAACGAGGTGGATTGCATCACCAACGCGTTAACCGAATAAGGGGGTTGTTCCGGTATGAAATCGCCCAGACTCAGTGGCTTACGTGGAACGTTCGCCGTCCTCATCGCCGCGTTCGCCGTCGTCCTCGGCCTGGCCGCGCAGGCCGGGACGGCCCGGGCAGATGACGGACCGGGGCTGACCGGCCTGAGCTTCACGTCGGTCAACAGCGGCCGCAACCTGGACGTACAGAACGGCAACACCGGGGACGGCGTCTTCATCGTCACCAACTCCGCGCCGGGCCACCATCAGAAGTGGCACGCCAACACGCAGGCCGACGGGGCGTTCACCCTCGTCAACGACGACACCGGCAAGTGCGTCGAAGCCGGCTACCCGCTCAGGCAGCAGTCCTGTTCCGCGTCGTCCGGCCAGCGCTGGTACTTCCAGCCCGTGAGCGGCGCCGGCGACACGTTCATGATCCGCAACGCCGGTGACAACAAGTGCATCGACGTCGTCCTGGCCGCCCAGTACGACGACGCGTGGACCCAGACCTACGGCTGCAACGGCAGCAAGGCGCAGCAGTGGAAGATCCCCTCGTCGGCGACCGGCGCCGCGCTCCGGGCCGCTGTGGATCACGCGTCGAAGCGCTGCCAGAAGGACGCGGCGACCTGCTCGTGGACGAAGGGTTCCCAGGCCCCGGCCGAGCCGCTGCCGAAGAGTTGCGTCTCTCCCGTCTGGTACAACGGCACCGAGGCGCCGGTCCCGTGGACGTTCTCGCTGAAGACCAGCACCGGCTGGTCGAGCAAGCTCGGGGTGTCGTTCACCGGGCAGATCGGCGCGGGAAGCGCGAGCCCTGTTCAGACCAGCGTCAGCCTCACCATCTCCGGTGAGGTCAGCTACAGCCTGAGTGAGGAGCTCGGCAACAGCCTGACGATCAGCGTGCCGTCGCATCAGTACGGATGGGTGGCGCTGTCGGAGCTGGCGACGAAGGTGACCGGTGAATGGACCTTCGACGCGAACGGTTTCCCGTGGAAGGCGCAGGACACCGTCACGGTCCCGCTGCGGAGCGACGACCAGGGCCGGTCCAGCATCTATCTGGCGCAGACCAGCCCGGACTTCACGTCCTGCAACAGCTGAGCCGGAAGGTGGGTCCGCGCGGCCGTGCGGACCCACCGTCTACGCCCAAGCCGCCCGGTGGGCTGTGGCGAAGTCCCGGAACGACCGGGGCTCGCGGCCGGTGATCCGGAGGACCGTATCCGTCGTACGGTCCTCCGCGCCGCCCCGGATGTCCTCGTCCAGGCCCGCCAGCACCGCCGCGAACTCCTGCGGTATCCCCGCGTCCGCCAGCCTCTCCCGCAGCGCCCCGGCCGTCACCGTGACATGGTCGACCCGGCGCCCGGAGACCTCGGCCACGACGCGCGCCGCGTCCGCGTAGCTGAGCGCCTGCGGGCCGGTGATGACGTGGTCCGTGTTGTGCGGGCGGTCGTCCAGCAAGGCCCGGACGGCGACGGCGGCGATGTCGTCCGCGTCGACGAAGGCGACCCGGCCGTCACCGGTGGCGGTGACGATCCAGCCCTCGCCGCGGATGGCATGGGCCACCGCGTGGTCGCCGGTGAAGTTCTGCATGAACCACGAGGGCCGCAGCACCGCCCATTCGGGCACCGTGTCCCGCACGAGCCGGTGCAGGGCGCCCAGGCCAGGGGCGTCGGCGGGGACCGCGGAGGAGCTGAGCAGCACCACCCGCCGTACGCCCCGGCGGAGCGCGGCGGCGAGGAACGGTTCGACGAGGGGCACCGGGTCGGCCTCGCCGACGGGGGCGACCAGATAGATCCGCTCCGCCCCGCTCAGCGCGGCGGCGTGGGTGGCCGGGTCGTACCAGTCGAAGCGCACCCCCTCCGGGCCGGGCCGCCGGGCCGCCGCCCGGACCGGCACCCCGCGCTCCCGCAAGCGCCGTACGACGCGCGAGCCGGTGTTCCCGGTCGCGCCGGTGACCAGCACGGTGGGTTCAGCCATCGGTCCGGCCTCCCTCGGCGGCGAACGTCAGCCCGTCGTCCAGCATGAGCGGATTCCAGTAGTCCCGGTAGGAGACGATCTCGCCGTCCCGGACGGTGATGACGGCCACGTAGTCGATCCGGTGCGCGCGGCCGGTGGCGACGGCGACGGCGTCCACCGTGAACTCCACGATCAGCACGCCCGGGTCCGCGGTCCGGTGGACGGCCTCGTGGACGACGGCCCGCAGATCGATGTGGTCGGTGTAGTCGCGCACGTACTCCCGCACCGCCTCGCGGCCCTCCAGCCTGCGCGGCCACCCGGGCGGGGCGAACGGGAACTCCATGGTGCCGTCCTCGGCCCACAGATCCGCGAACCCCTGCATGTCGTGGGCGAGCAGAAGCTCCCTGGCCCGCTCGTACACCCTGACGCGTTCGTCCATGACGGTTTCTCCTCCGGTGGATGGACGGAATGAATGGACGGGACGGTACCGTCCCGTTCGCAATGTAAACAGAACGATACCGTCTCGTCCATCTGGTAGGGTCGGCCCATGCCGGACCCCTCCCGCCCCGCCTCGCCCGCCCGGCGCGCCCCGAGCGGCGCCGCCACGCTGCGCCCCCACAAGACCGAGGCCATCCGCGCCGCCGTGCTCGACGAACTCGCCGAACAGGGCTACGCGCGGCTGTCGATGGAGGCGGTCGCCAAGCGGGCCGGGGTCGGCAAGAGCGCGCTGTACCGGCGCTGGTCCTCCAAGCAGCAGATGGTCATCGACATCGCATCCGAACTGAGCGTCGCGATGGTCGACCTGCCCGACTCCGGGTCGCTGCGCGGCGATGTGCTCGCCGCGCTGCGCGCGGTCACCGACTGGCTGACCCATCCGCGGTTCAGCCGCATCATCCCGGACCTGATCGCCGAGGCACGCCGGGACGAGGCGCTGTCGCGGGCGCTCGCCGACAGCATCGGCGGGCCGCGCCGCGCCCGCGCGGCCGCGCTGCTGGACCGCGCGATCGCGCGCGATGAGCTGCCGCCGGACACCGACCGCGAACTGGCGCTCGATCTGCTCGCCGCGCCCGTCTACTGGCGCATCGCGGTGCGGGGCGTGCCGCCGGAGCCCGGCTATCTGGAGCGCACCGCCGACCTCGTCGTGCACGCCCTGTCGGCCCGGGGCGCGCGAGCCCGGCAGAATCCGGAAGACACCCCCTAGTTCCCCGTATGGGCCCGGAAAACAGGGCGGAGCGGTACGCGCCGCCGCATCATCCTGGGGAGGGCGAGCCATCGCCCGCGGGGCGGCCGCGCCGCGCACCTGCCGACGACCGCGACCCGAGGAGCCCCCATGCCCATCGGTCTCTCCGTCCACATCGGACTCAACCAGGTCGATCCCGTGGCGTACGACGGCTGGAACGGCGAGCTGAGCGCCGGCGAGCAGGACGCGGCCGACATGGCCCGGCTCGCCGGTGCCGCGGGCTTCGAGGTCGGCGGCCCGCTGCTGACCGGCGCCGCCACCGCCGAGGCGGTCACCTCCGCGCTGGAGACCGCGGCCGGCCGGCTGGCCGAGGGCGACATCCTCTTCCTCACCTACTCCGGCCACGGCGGCCAGGTGCCCGACCTCAACCACGAGGAGACCGGCGACCGGCTGGACGGGACCTGGGCGCTGTACGACCGTCAGCTGGTCGACGACGAGCTGTTCGGGCTGTTCGGCAAGTTCGCCAAGGGTGTGCGGATCTGGATGCTCTCCGACAGCTGCCACAGCGGCACCGTCGCCCTGCGGCTGCCCGAGATGCTCAGCCCCGGCGAACTCGGACGCCGCTTCGCCACCGACGACCCCCGCGAGGTCGGCAGGAGACTGCGGGCCATGCCCCAGCCCGTGCAGTCCGCGCTCTACGCACGGGACCGCGACCTCTACGACCGGATCCAGAAGATCCACACCGCCAAGGACCTGGCGAAGATCGACGCCGAAGTGCTGCACATCTCCGGCTGCCAGGACAACCAGACCTCCGCCGACGGCGTCGTCAACGGGCTGTTCACCGGCACCCTGCTGGAGGTCTGGCGGGGCGGCGCGTTCCCCGGCAGCTACCGCGCACTGCACCGGGAGATCGTCAGAAGGATGCCCCCGGACCAGACCCCCCATCTGTCGCTGGCCGGATCCGCGCGCCCCGTCTTCGCCCGGCAGCGCCCGTTCACCATCTGACCGTGACCGCGTCCCCCATCGGTGGTGCGGTGGTGCGCCGGGCGAGGTATGACAGAGGGAGGGCACGGCGAGCCGGTGAGGTGCCGGTATGACGACGCATGACCGTCTTGACCAGGACAGCGAGGCGGCCCGGACGGGCGGGGACGGCCTGACCACCGTCGCGGGCGGGGTGCTGGACCTCCTGCGGGTCGCCGCCGTGGTGCTGGACGCCGACGGCCGTATCACCCTGTGGAGCCCCGAGGCGGAGCTGCTGTTCGGCTTTCCGGCGGCCGAGGCCCTGGGCCGCCGCGCGGACCGGCTGCTCGTCCGCCCGGAGGACCGGCGGGCGGCCGTGGAGCTGTTCGCCCGGGTCCGGGCGGGCGACACCTGGGCGGGCGTCTTCCCCGTCCGGCGCCGGGACGGCGCCACCGTGCGCGTCGAGTTCCACACCATGGGCCTCCACGACGTGCACGACGACGCGTACGCCCTCGGTCTGGCCGCCGCCGAGGAGACCGTACGGAGGGTCGAGACCGACCTGGCCGTATCGGGCCTGCTGATCGAACAGTCGCCCGTCGGCCTCGCGGTCTTCGACACCGAGCTGCGGTGGCTGCGCGCCAACCCCTCGCTGCAGCGCATGAACGGCATGGCCGAAACCCTGGTGCGCGGGCGCCGGATCAGCGAGATGCTGCCCGGGCTCGACACCGAGGCCATCGAGACCGCCATGCGGCGCGTTCTGGCCACCGGGGAACCGATCCTGGACCAGCAGACCATCGGCCGGACCCCCGCCGACCCCGACCACGACCACGCCTGGTCGGAGTCGTACTACCGGCTGGAGGACTCCGGCGGCCGGGTCCTGGGCATCGCCATCTCGATCATCGACGTGTCCGCACGCCACCGGGCGGCCAGCGAGATCGCCGAGGCGCGCGAGCGACTGGCCGTCGTCGCCGACGCGGGCGTCCGCATCGGCACCACCCTGGACCTGCGGCAAACCGCACAGGAACTCGCCGACGTGGCGGTGCCCCGGCTCGCCGACCTCGCGGCCGTCGACGTCCTCGACGCGGTGGTGCACCGCGAACCCGTGGCCCGGGTGCGCAGCGACGGCTCCGCCCGCTTCCGGGCGCTCGCCGTCGCCGCGGGCTACCCCACCGACGCCGTCCACGCCGCCGACCCGGTCGGCGAGATCGCCCGCTACGGCCCGAGCCGCCTGATCACCCGGTGCGTGCGCGACGGCAAGCCGATCCTGCTGCCGCACACCTCCGAGCAGGACATACGCCGTATCGCGCGCGACGACGACGCCGCCGAGGTGCTGCGGCGCGAGGGCGTCCACTCCTCCATCGCGGCCCCGCTCATCGCCCGCGGCAGCGTGCTCGGCACCCTCAGCCTGCACCGCACGGTCAACGCCAGGCCCTTCGACGAGGACGACCTCACCCTCGCCAGTGAGCTGGCCATCCGCGCCGCCCTGGCCATCGACAACGCCCGGCTGTACGGGCGTGAACGGGACGCCGCACTGACCCTCCAGCGCAGCCTGCTGTCCCTGCCGCCGCGCGAACTCGACGGCCTGGAGACCGCCTCCCGCTATCTGCCCGCGGTCAGCGCCGCGGGCGGCGACTGGTTCGATGTGCTGCCGCTGCGGGGCGGCAGGGTCGGCCTGGTCGTCGGGGACGTCATGGGCAAGGGCATCCACGCCGCCGCGATCATGGGGCAGCTGCGCACCGCGACCCGCGCCTTCTCCAGGCTCGACGTGCCGCCCGTCGAACTGCTGCGCCACCTCGACGAGATCACCCGGACCCTGGGGGACTCCATCGCCACCTGCCTGTACGCGGTCTGCGACCCGCGCACCGGGTACTGCCAGCTCTCCACCGCGGGCCATCTGCCGCCGGTCCTGGTCCACCCGGGCGGCGACGCCGAGCTGATCGACGCCCCCACCGGCGCACCGCTGGGCGTCGGCGGCGTTCCGTTCGCCGCGGTCGACTGCGAACTGGCCGAGGGCGCGGTGCTGGCCCTGTTCACCGACGGTCTGGTGGAGAAGCGGCACGAATCGCTGGACGTCGGACTGCACACCCTGGTCCAGCTGCTGCGCCGCTACCACCACGGCCCGCTGGAGCGGATCTGCGACCAGGTGCTGGCCGCGCTGCACGGGGCGCCGGACGACGATGTCGCGCTGCTGCTGGCCCGGCTGTGCGGGCGCTCGCCCTCCGCTGAGGAACGTGGTTACGGTGGATAGTCCGTATATGGCCGTAAACGCCGCATTGGGTGGTATCCCATGCACCGCATCGCCCGCGGTTCCGCCGTCCTGATCACCCTGGTCGCCGTCGGCCTCGGCACCCCGGCCGCGGCCCTCGCCGCCGCCGAACGGACGCCGGAGCCGAGGCACGGACCCGAGCCGCAGGTCGCCGTCATCGGCACCGGCGGCACCATCGCGGGCGTGAGCAAGAGCCGGGTGTCCTTCCAGAACTACGCGTCCGGACAGCTCCCGGTGTCCCGGCTGGTCGATGACCTCAGACCCGAGGTGAACCGGCTCGCGGACGTCACGACCCGGCAGTTCGGCAACAAGGACTCCAACGACTACTCCCTCCCCGAGTACCGGAAGCTCACCGCCGCGGTCGACGACGCGCTGCGCACCAACGACGCGGTCGTCGTCACCACCGGCACGGACACCATGGAGGAGTTCGCGTACTGGCTGGACCTCACCGTCCGCAGCGACAAGCCCGTGGTGCTCACCGGCGCGCTGCGCCCCTGGACGGTCATCGGCTCCGACGGCCCCGCCAACCTCTACAACGCGATCCGCCTCGCCGCGAGCGGCCGCACCACCTGCTTCGGCACCGTCGTCATGCTCAACGACCAGATCCAGGCCGCCCGCGAGGTCCGCAAGGCCGACGCGCTGCGGCTCAACGCCTTCACCAGCGGCAGCAGCGGTGAGCTGGGCGTCGTCGACCAGAACCACATCCGCATCGACCGGGCCCCGGCGCGCGTCCAGGAATGCGGCAAGCCGGGCTGGAAGACCCCCTTCGACCTGGACCGCATCGCCCGGCGGCCGCTGCCGAAGGTCGAGATCGCCTACAGCTACCAGGGCGCCGGGCCCGAGGCCATCAAGGCGTTCGCCGACGCGGGCGCAGCGGGCGTCGTCACCGCGGGCACCGGCGCGGGCGGCCTCTCCCCGGCCATGGCGGAGGCGCGCGCGGACGCGGTGAAGAACGGCGTGGTCTTCGCGTCGTCCTCCCGCACCGGCTCGGGGACGGTGTACGACCCGCACGTACGCGGTGTCGTCGGCGCCGAGGACCTGACCCCGCAGAAGGCCCGGCTGCTGCTGACGCTGTCGCTGGCGAGGACCCACAACGAGGACCGGATCCAGCACTGGTTCGCCACCCTGGGCACCGAACCGCTGGTGTCACCCCGGCGGTAGCCGCCGGTCACTCCCCGCGGAACGTGCGGCGGTAGGCGCTCGGGGAGACGCCCAGCGCCTCGCGCAGATGCATCCGCAGCGACGCCGCCGTGCCGAAGCCCGCCTCCGCCGCCACCTGGTCCACCGGCAGATCCGTCTCCTCCAGGAGCTGGCACGCCCGCTCCACCCGGCGCCGGGTCAGCCACCGCACGGGCGTCATCCCGACCTCCTCCCGGAACCGGCGCGAGAAGGTCCGCACGCTCATCGACTCGCGCGCGGCCAGCTCCGCGAGGGTCAGCGGGCGGTCGAGGCGGGTCAGTGCCCAGGCCCGCGCCTCCGTCGTGGAGGAGCCGCGCGGCGCGGGGACGGGGCGGCGGATGAACTGGGCCTGGCCGCCGTCGCGGTGCGGCGCCACCACCGCGCCCCGCGCGACCTCACCGGCCACCGCGGAGCCGTGGTCGAGCCGGATCAGATGCAGCAGCAGGTCGATGCCGGAGGCGTCCCCGGCGGAGGTGAGGACGTCGCCCTCGTCCGTGTACAGGACGTCGGGGTCCAGCTCGACCGACGGGAACAGCGCCCGGAACTGGTCCGCGGCCTGCCAGTGCGTCGTCGCCCGGCGCCCGTCCAGCAACCCGGCCGCCGCCAGGACGAAGGCGCCGGTGCAGATGGACGCGACGCGGGTGCCGGGCCGCCGGATACGGGCGAAGGCCCCCGCCAGCGCCGGGCCGAGACGGCCCTCGGTCTGCGGCTCGTCCTTCTCGTTGGCGGCCGGGACGATCACCGTGTCGGCCTCGGCCAGCGCCTCCGGGCCGTGGGCGACGTTCACGCTGACATCGGAGTCCGTACGCACCTCACCGGGCATCAGCGCACACGTCACCACCTCGTACAGCGGCTCACCGGCAGCCGAGACGGCCCGCCCGAACAGGCGGTGCGCCATGCCCAGCTCGAACGGCAGCATCCCGTGCCGCACCAGCACGGCCACCCGGTGCCGGTCCGGATGCGCGAAGACAGAGGCCATGGCCGTGATTGTCGCACCCTCACTGCTTGGCGCGGCTCGGCTGGACCCGCTTCGGCTCGCCCTTCATCTTGGGGTGCTCGGGCGGATACGGAAGGTCGCCGAGACCGTGCTCCCGCTCGTCCCGGTCGGCCAGTTCCAGCGCGGCCTCCAGCCGGTACGCGTGCTCGTCCATGTCCGCGTGCACATCGCCCACCTCCCGGTAGCGCACCGGCATGGTCGCCAGGTCGAAGTCGCGCGGCCGGGCGTCGGGCACCTCCTCCCAGCGCAGCGGCGCGGAGACCGGGGCGTGCGGCTGGGGGCGTACGGAATAGGCGCTGGCGATGGTGCGGTCCCGCGCGGTCTGGTTGTAGTCCACGAAGATCTTCTCGCCGCGCTCCTCCTTCCACCACGCCGTGGTGATCCGCTCCGGCGCCCGCCGCTCCAGCTCCCGCGCGACCGCGATCGCCGAGCGCCGCACCTGGGTGAAGGTCCACTCCGGCGCGATGGGCACGAAGACGTGCAGTCCCCGCCCGCCCGAGGTCTTGGGCCAGCCCCGCAGCCCCAGCTCGTCCAGCACCTCGCGGAGCTCGCCCGCGGCCCGTACCGCGTCCCGGTAGTCCGTGCCCGGCTGCGGGTCGAGGTCGATGCGCAGCTCATCGGGGTGCTCGGTGTCGGGGCGCCGCACCGGCCACGGGTGGAAGGTCAGACAGCCCAGGTTCGCGGCCCACACCACGGCCGCCACCTCGGTGGGGCACATCTCGTCGGCGTACCGCCCGCTGGGGAAGGAGATGCGGCCGGTCGGGGTCCAGTCGGGCAGGTTCTTCGGCGCCCGCTTCTGGAAGAACGATTCCCCCGTCACCCCGTCGGGGTAGCGCTCCAGCGTCGTCGGCCGGTCCCGCAGCGCCCGCAGCGCGCCGTCGCCGACGGCGAGGTAGTAGCGGGCGAGGTCGAGCTTGGTGAAGCCCCGCTCCGGGAAGTACACCTTCCCGGGGTTGGACAGCCGCACCGTGCGCCCACCGACGTCAAGCTCCACCGTCTCTGCCATACCCCAACGCTAGGTCCACTCCGCCCGCTCCACCTCCCGGCGGGCGCGCGGGCCCCGGCGGCCGCACAATCGAAGACATCATGGACCTTCCGGTGATGCCCCCGGTGGCACCGATGCTGGCCAAGTCGGTGGCCACGATCCCGCCCGGGATGCGGTACGAGGCGAAGTGGGACGGCTTCCGGGCCATCGTGTTCCGCGACGGGGACGAGATCGAGATCGGAAGCCGGACGGCCAAGCCGCTCACCCGCTACTTCCCCGAACTCGTCGACGCCTTCCGCACCCGGCTGCCGCCGCGCTGCGTCCTGGACGGCGAGATCGTCATCGCGCGCGGCGGCCGTCTGGACTTCGACGCCCTCCTGGAGCGCATCCACCCCGCCGACTCCCGGGTGCGGATGCTGGCCCGGACCACCCCGGCGGGCTTCGTCGCCTTCGACCTCCTCGCCCTCGGCGACACCTCGCTCATGGACGGGCCTCTCGGCGAGCGTCGCGACGCCCTCACCGAGGCGCTGCGCGAGGCCGCCGCCCCCGTGTTCACCGCCCCCTGGACCGACGACCTCGACGTGGCGCGGCAGTGGTTCGACCACTACGAGGGCGCCGGGCTCGACGGCATCGTCGCCAAGCGCCCCGACCTCGGCTACCGGCCCGGCGAACGCGTCATGGTCAAGGTCAAGCACGAGCGGACCGCCGACTGCGTGGTGGCCGGGCTGCGGCTGCACAAGTCCGGACCGGTCGTCGGCTCCCTGCTGCTCGGCCTGCACGACGCCACCGGCCGCCTCCAGCACGTCGGCGTCTGCGCCGCCTTCCCGATGCGCCGCCGCCAGGAGCTGATGACCGAGCTGGAGCCGCTGCGCATGGAGTCGGTCGAGGGCCACCCGTGGGCCGACTGGGCGCGCGAGGAGGCGCACACCCGGAGCCGGATGCCGGGCGCGCCCAGCCGCTGGACCGGCGTCAAGGACCTGTCGTGGCTGCCGCTGCGCCCGGAGCGGGTGTGCGAGGTGGCGTACGACCACATGCAGGGCGACCGCTTCCGGCACACCGCCCGGTTCCGGCGCTGGCGGCCCGACCGCGAGCCGGAGAGCTGCACCTACGCGCAGCTGGAGGAGCCGGTCTCGTACGACCTGCGCGAGGTGCTGGGCACCTGGCCGGCCACTGGCTAGCCACGGCGTGCGCCGCCCCGCTGCTCGGCCATCCGCGCGAACCAGTCGCGCGCCGCCTCCGCCGCCTGCTCCAGCGCCCCGGGCTCCTCGAAGAGATGGGTGGCCCCGGGCACCACATGCAGCTCGTGCGGCGCGGCCAGCATCGCGGCGGCCTGCTCGTTCAGCCGCAGCACCTCATGGTCGTCCCCGCCCACCACCAGCAGCACCGGCGCGCGCACCCGGTTCAGCACCCCGCCCGCCAGGTCGGGGCGGCCGCCCCGGGACACCACGGCCCGCACCCGCTCCGGCCGCTCCGCCGCGGCGGTCAGGGCTGCCGCCGCGCCCGTACTGGCGCCGAACAGGCCCACCGGCAGCCCGCTGGTGCCGGGGTGGCCGGCGAGCCAGTCGACCGCCGCCACCAGCCGCCGCCCCAGCAGCGGGATGTCGAAGCGGTGCTCCGCGGTGATCGCGTCCACCCGCTCCTCGGCGTCGGTGAGCAGGTCGAACAGCAGCGTCGCGAGCCCTGCCGACTGGAGCACCCCGGCCACCGCGCGGTTGCGCGGGCTGTGCCGGGAACTGCCGCTGCCGTGCGCGAAGGCCACGACACCGGTGGGCTGTCCGGGCTGCTCAGGCTGTCCGGGAAGGGCCAGATCGCCCACGAGCAGGGCGTCGTCCGCGGCGATACGGGCGGTCTCGGAGCGCATCGGCACCTCCTGCCGGGGGAGCGGGGGCGTTAACGGGTCACGCGTGGGCCAGCAGCCCTTGGCGCAGCTCGCTGTAGAGCCGGGACAGCCGGCGGGATATGTGCATCTGCGAGAAGCCGAGGATCTCACCGATCTGGCTCTGCGAAAGGCCGGCGAAGAACCGCAGGTAGAGCACGTAGCGGTCCTGTTCGGAGAGGTTCGCGATGAGCACCCGCAACGACTCCCGGTTGACGACCCGTTCGATCGCGGCGTCGTCCGCGCCCACCGTCTCGGCGAGCAGCCGCTCCTCGGCGCCCTGCACGGCGGCGTTGAGGGACAGCGGGGTGCAGGAGGCGCTGGCCTCCAGACCGGCGCGTACGTCCTCCTGCGGCATACCGGTACGAGTGCTGATCTCCCCGACGGTCGGGGTACGGCCGCCCAGCTCCTGCTCCAGCGCGTCGCGCGCCGAGCGGGTGCGGGAGCGGACCTCCTGGATGTTGCGCGGGATGTGCAGCGTCCACAGATAGTCGCGGAAGTGCCGCTTCAGCTCACCGGTGATGACGGGGATCGCGTACGAGGGGAAGGCGTGGCCGAGGTCCGGGTTGTAGCGGTCCACGGCCTTCACCAGGGCCAGCGAGGCGACCTGGGTGAGGTCTTCGATGTTCTCGCCCTTGTTGCGGAAGCGCAGCGCCAGACGCTTGGCGACCGGCAGCCACTCGCAGATGATCGCCTCGCGCAGCGCGTCGCGTTCGGGCCCGGAGGGGAGCCGGGACAGTCGCAGAAAGGCGCCGCCGGTGTCGGGGGTGTCGTCATGGCGTCGGCGGCGAGTCGCGGTTGCTGGCATGGTCACTCGCCTCCGTGGTCCGATGTCACGGCCTGCCCGCGGCACAGCGGTGATGCGGTGAGGCCCCGCTCTTGAAGGGGGCGATCGGTTTCACGGTCGGTTCTGCGGTCGCAACCAGGCTCGCATGCACCCCAAGATCGTGCAATTCGGCCAAATCGCCCCATCTTTTCAACGCCTTTGGGGGGAATTGTGACGCTGGGTGATTCGGTGCCGGAGCGTTGGGTATCCGCCGGTGATGGACGCCACCCTTCGTCTCGCCCAGCAGCCCGAGGCCGACGCCCTGCTCGCGCGCAGCCCCCTCGCCCTCCTGACCGGCATGCTGCTCGACCAGCAGGTGCCCATGGAATGGGCGTTCACCGGCCCGTACACCATCGCGCGGCGGATGGGCGCCGACGACCTGGACGCCCATGAGATCGCCGCGTACGACCCCGAGCGGTTCTCGGAGCTGCTGTCGGAGAAGCCGGCCGTGCACCGCTACCCCGGATCGATGGCCAAGCGGATCCAGCAGCTGTGCCAGTACCTGGTCGAGCACTACGACGGTGACGCGGCCGCCCTGTGGCGCGATGCCCCCACCGGCGCCGAACTCCTCCGGCGGCTGAACGCCCTGCCCGGCTACGGCAAGCAGAAGGCGCAGATCTTCGCCGCCCTCCTCGGCAAGCGGTTCGAGGTACGGCCCGAGGGCTGGCGCGAGGCGGCGGGGGCGTACGGCGAGGAGGGCTCGTACCGCTCGGTGGCCGACATCACCGGACCGGAGTCACTGGACAAGGTGCGTGCCCACAAGCAGCAGATGAAGCGGCAGGCCAAGGAGCGCGGCGCCGGGGGCTGAGACCGCGAGGCGCGGCCGGTGTCAGGCCGTGCCCAGCGCGCCGCGCAGGGTGTCCACGGCGAGGGTGAGCGCGGCCCGTGCGGCATGGGTGTCGCGCAGCGCGTCGAGCATCAGGAAGTCATGGATGATGCCCTGCATCCGCAGCGCGGTCACCGGCACACCGGCGTCGCGGAGCTTGTTCGCGTACGCCTCGCCCTCGTCCCGCAGCACATCGGCCTCACCGGTGATGACCAGCGCGGGTGGCAGCCCCTTGAGCTGGTCGGTGTCCGCGCGCAGCGGGGAGGCGGTGATCTCGGCGCGCTGCGCGGGGTCGGTCGTGTACTGGTCCCAGAACCACTTCATGCCCTCGCGGGTCAGGAAGTAGCCCTCGGCGAACTGCTCGTACGAGCCGGTGTCGAAGCTCGCGTCGGTCACCGGGTAGAACAGCACCTGCTGGACGAAGGTGACATCGCCGCGCTCCTTGGCCATCAGCGTCAGCGCGGCGGTCATGTTGCCGCCCACCGAGTCCCCGGCCACCGCGAGCCGGTTCGCGTCGAGCCCGGCGCCCTCGCCGTGCGCCACGACCCACTGCCCGACCGCGTAACACTGCTCCAGGGCCACCGGGTAGCGGGCCTCGGGGGAGAGGTCGTACTCGGGGAACACCACGGCCGCGCCGACCCCGACCGCCAGCTCCCGGGCCAGCCGGTCATGCGTGTGCGCGTTGCCGAACACCCAGCCCGCGCCGTGCACATAGAGGATCACCGGAAGCGTCCCGGAGACATTCGGCGGACGGAGGATCCGCGCCCGCACCCCACCGGCCGGAATGCCGGTGACGCCGATCCACTCCTCGTCCACCTCGGGTTTGGGAACCTCCCCGGACTGCACCGCGTCGACCGTCCTGCGGCCCTCCGCGGGCGACATCTCGTACAGAAACGGCGGCTGCGCGGTGGCCTCGGCGAACGCGGCGGCTGCGGGCTCCAGAACGGGTCGGGGCGGTGCGGTGCGCGGCATCTGCGGCTCCTTGGCGGTCCGGGATTCCGAGCCTCTCACCGCCCGCGCGACCGCACCCATCCGCTTACGCCGGCAGGGCTATGCGGCGCCTCTGGGACCCCATTCCCGATCAGGCCGGACCGGATCAGGTCAGCGGGCCCGGCGCCGGGGAGGGATCGGGGACCGGATCGGGGCCCGGGGGATGGGGCACCGGATCCGGGGACGGGCCCGGAAGCGGCCCCGGCGTGGGGCTCGGCGGCTCCGGCGGAGGCGACGGCACCGGATCCGGCGGCGGCCCCGGAGGCGGCCCGGGCACGGGCCCCGGCGCGGGTCCCGGCTCGGGGCCGCCCGGCCCCGGCGACGGGGTCGGGTTCGGCGGCACGGGGTCGTCGGGCCGCGTCGGGTCGGCGGTGGAAAGCGGATCGGTCTGCCGTGCCACGATGTCCTCCAAAAGCTCATGAGACGGTGGCCACGTCATCTGCGGGTCGGGTGCCCGATCGCCCCCTGTCCACGCATGACTACGGCTGAATTCATCTGGGAGTCCCGTCGTCCACGATAGTGACCTCGACGCCCCCGGCGCGCAGCGCCCGGAGCTCCTCCTGGTCGGAGCCGCTGTCGGTCACCAGGGTCCAGCCGGGTGGCAGCCGTACCCAGGTGTGGAACGGGCGGCGGCCCACCTTGGCCGAGTGCGCCAGCACGTACACCTTCTCGGCGCGCCGGGCCATCAGCTCCTTGAGCCGGGTCTGCCGCAGATCCGCCTCGCAGATGCCGTGTTCGGCCGTCACCCCGTCGGCGCCCAGGAAGACCCGGTCGAACGTCATGCGCTCCAGCGCCGCCTCGGCGAGCGGGCCCAGGAAGCTCTGGCTCAGCGGCCGGAGCGTACCGCCCAGGCACTCGACCCGCACGGACTCCACGTCGGCCAGCTCCTGGAGCGCGGTGAGCCCGGTCGTGGCCACCGTCAGCCCCTCGGCCGTGCGCAGCTCATGGGCGAGGGCGCCGACGGTCGACCCCGCGTCCAGCAGCACCGTCTCGCCGGTACGGACGGTGGACGCCGCCCAGCGGGCGATGGCCCGCTTCGCCTCGAACGCCTCGCCGGTGCGCTGGCGCAGCGACGCCTCGGGGTGGGCGACCAGGGCCATCGCCCCGCCGTACGTCCGCGCCAGCCGGCCGTCGGCGGTCAGCTGGGCGAGGTCGCGGCGGATGGTGGAGGCGGTGACCCCGAAGGCACGGGACAGCTCCTCCACGCTGGCGAGGCCCGTGGTCGTCGCGAGGTGGACGATCTGGTCGCGCCGGGCCCGTGCTCCCTGTACCGGCAATGTCACGCGTCCTTCTCGGTCCGTCGGTGGTGGGCTTCAGCGGGTGGGCGACGGCGACATGTCGGCGGCCTGCCGCAGCGCCTCGATCATGCTACCGGCGTCGGCCTTGCCGGTACCGGCGATGTCGAACGCGGTGCCGTGGTCGACGGAGGTACGGATGACCGGGAGGCCGACGGTGAGGTTGACCCCGGCCTCCAGGCCCAGCACCTTGACCGGGCCGTGCCCCTGGTCGTGGTACATGGCCACGATCAGGTCGTAGTCGCCGCGCCCGGCCAGGAAGAAGGCGGTGTCGGCGGGGAGCGGCCCGCGGGCGTCGATGCCGTCCCCCCGCAGTACCTCCAGCGCGGGCACGATCTTCTCCTCCTCCTCGCCGTAGCCGAACAGCCCGTTCTCCCCGGCGTGCGGATTGATGCCGCACACCCCGATCACCGGCTGCGGGGTACCGGCCCGGACCATCGCGTCGTGGCCGCGGCGCACGGTGCGTTCGACCAGACCCGGCTCGATCTTGTTGACGGCGTCGATGAGCCCGATGTGGGTGGTGACGTGGATGACCTTCACCGTCGGGGTGGCCAGCATCATCGACACCTCCTCGACACCGGTGAGATGGGCCAGCAGCTCGGTGTGGCCGGGGAAGACGTGCCCGCCGGCGTGCAGGGCCTCCTTGTTCAGCGGCGCCGTGCAGATGCCCTGCACCTCGCCGTCCATGGCGAGCCGGGCGGCCGCCCGTACGTACTGGTACGCGGCGTCCCCGGCGACCGGGGACAGCTCGCCCCAGGGCAGGTCGGCGGGGAGCAGCCCGAGGTCGATGACGTTGATCCGGTCCGGGGTGAACTCGGCCTCGGCGGGCGCGCCGACCGTGACGATCTCGCACGCTATGCCGCGCAGCCGGGCCGCCTGCCGCAGCCGCTCCGCGTCCCCGATGACCACCGGGCGGCAGCGCCGCAGGGTCTCCGGGGCGAGCAGGGCGGGGACGATCACCTCGGGCCCGATGCCCGCGCCGTCGCCCATGGTCACCGCGATGAGCGGGAGCGGGCCGGCGGCGTCGAGGTTGGTGGGTGCGTTCATGAGGTGACCTTCCGTTCGGTCGAGTGGGGGCGCAGCGCCCGGACGATGTGACGCAGGGAATCGGGATCGCCGAAGCTGCCCGGGCGGGTCACGACGGATCGCCCGTCGGGAGTGCGGAGGTGTACGGCGCCGTGGTGCACCTGCCCGACGGGGTCGAGCCGGGTGATCGCGAGCGCGTCCAGGACCCGGCGTGCGGTTTCCCCGCCGGTCAGGACGAGGTCGACGGCGCCGCCGTGCGTGGTGAGGGTGCCGGCGACGGTACGGGCCAGCCCGTGCACGAGATGCCGGGCGGGTACGGGGGTGGTGTCGATGACCTCCGCCGCGGCGGCCGTCGCGGGGTCTACCGCGCCGCGCGGCGGACCGGCGGCCGGGGCGATGGTGACGACCGTGACGGGGGCCGTCAGCGGGGGCAGTGCGGCCGCGGGCGGCACCGACAGCAGGCCGACCAGGTCGAGCGCGACATGTACGGCCCCGTCGGCGACCAGTCGGCGCACCTGCTCGACGGCGCCCGGCTCGGCCGTACCGACGACGACCAGCACGGGCCGGTCGGCGGCCTCCGTGGCTTCGGCCCGCAGCGCGGTTGCCGCGCGCGGCGCCGCGTTCGCCGTCCCGGGGCGCGCCGCGATGTCCGGCCGCGCCGCGGTATCGGCCCGCGCCGGGCGCGCGTCACCGCCCGCCGTGGCGGGCAGGCCCGCCAGGTGGCGGCCGAGGGCGACCGCCAGGCCGCCGGTGCCGACCAGGTGCGGCCGCGGGCCCCCGGCGAGGGAGGCCTCGACGATCGCGTCCAGGTCGGCGTCCGTCTCGGCGTCGCAGACCGCGACCCGTCCCGCCGCCACCGCGGCCCGCAGGGCTGCCACCAGGGTGTGCCGCGAGGCGCGTACGGTCGCGAGGGGGACGAGCGCGGTGGGCAGTCCGCCCAGCGCGTCGGCCACCGAGGACGGCGGGGCCGTGGCCTCGGCGCGCCAGGCCTCGCTCTCGTGCAGCGGCACCCCGCCGATGTGCACCACGCCCGCGCGCACCACGCGCCCGGCGACCGGCAGGGCGGGGGCGACGACCACGCCCGCCCCGTCCGCGGCCAACGCGGCGACTTCGGCGGCGACATTGCCGCGCAGCAGTGAGTCGATCTTCTTCAGGACCAGGGTGCCGCCCGTGGCGGTCCGCCGCAGCGCGCCGCGGACCGCGTCGGCCGCGTCCTCGGCCGGGCAGTACCGCGAGTCGAGGTCCAGCACGGTCACGGTGTGCGCGTCCGCCGCGGACATCTGCTCGGGACGCGTGCCATCGGGCCCAAGAAGCAGCACACGACTGCGCGTTGTGCGCGAACTCAGCCCGGCGGCCGTCTCGGCGGCACCGGACAGGTCGTCCGCGACGGCCAGCACGCTCCGGACGGGCGGCAACTCCACCGGTACCTCCTTGAATGGCCATGACAGGGGGAGTGATCAGACGTGATCAGATGCGATCAGACGACGGACACGCTGTCTCCGTGGTCTCGATGATGACACACGTTGCGCGAACCGCGCGAGAGGTATTGCGTAAAGCGCGCAGTCATGTCACGGTGACCGCCGCGACACCTTGACCCGTCCGGCCCTCGGTCCGAGCGGGTCGAGCGAGCCGGTCGCTCGCCTCAGAACCGCCGAGAGGTCACCGATGACCCGTATCCCCCAAGACCCGGCCAGCAGTGGTCCGGACGTCCGCGGTCCGGACATCAGCCGCCGGGCCATGCTCCGCCTCGGAGCGGGCGCCTCCGCAGGTCTCGCCCTCGCCCCGCTCGCCGGGTGCGCGGGCCCCACCGGTGGCCCCGGCCCCGGTGCCATCAGCCTGGGGCTGAACCGTTCCCTGGTCAGCCTCGACAACAAGCTCAACCAATTCGACGCCGCCGTCACGGTGCAGCGCGCGGTCCGCCAGGGCCTGACCCGGATGGGCAAGGGGCTCCTGCCGGAGCTGGTGCTCGCCGACCGGTTCGAGATGACCGAGCCCACCCGCTGGACGGTGCGGCTGCGGGACGGGGTGCGCTACTCCGACGGCAGCCCGGTCACCGTCAAGGACGTGGCGACCGCGCTGAAGATGTACTGGGGCGTCAACGGCTCGTTCATCGTCGGGCTCTTCCCCGAGCGGCCCGCCCTCGAACCGGTGGACGAGCGCACCTTCTATCTGCACACCAAGCGCCCGGTCCCCATCCTCGACCAGCTGATGGCCAACATCCTCATCAGCCCGGCCGCCAAGAACCGGCCCGAGGAGCTGTCCGGCGGCGCCGGCTCCGGCCCGTACGTGGTCACCTCGGCGAACTCCGGCACCGGTGAATACGCGCTCGCCGCCAACCGGCACTACTGGGGGCGCCGCCCCGCCACCCCACAGGTGCGGGTCCGCTTCGTCCCCGAGGAGTCCAGCCGCGTGGTCGCCCTCCGCAGCGGCGAGCTGGACGTCATCGACACCATCACCCCCGACTCGGCCGAGCAGTTGCGCGGACTGCCCGGGGTGCGTCTCGACCGCACCACCGGCACCCGCGTCAACCAGCTGTTCTTCAACTTCCGCAAGCCCCGCGGCCATCCGCTCGCCGATCCGCGGGTGCGCGAGGCGCTGAGCTACGCCATCGACGGCAAGTCCCTGGTCGACGATGTGCTCACCGGCTCCGCCCAGCAGGCCGAGGGCGTGGTCCCGCTCGCGCTCAAGGGCGCGATACGCACCGGCGGTTACGTCCACGACCCCGGCAAGGCGCGCAAGCAGCTCACCGCGCTCGGCCACCGCGACCTCAAGGTGAAGATCATCTGGGAGTCCGGGGAGTTCCCCGGCGACACCTCGGTGATGGAAGCGGTCCTGGAGATGCTGCGCTCCGTGGGAGTCCGCGCGACCCTCCAGCAGTTCGAGCCCGGCGGCGACATCCAGCAGTGGCGGCAGGGCCGCCGCGGCGACTGGGATGTCCTCGGCAACGGCTTCTCCGTCCCCACCGGACACGCCAGCACCAGCCTCCAGGGCATGTACGGCGGCACTCCGGAGAAGGAGAAGACCCGCGACACCTATCAGGGCTACGTCTTCCCGGAGATCGCCGACCGGCTGGCCGACGCCTCCGCCGAAACCGACGAGAAGACCCGCAACGCCAAGCTCGCCGCCGTCCAGAAGGAAATCTGGAACACCCGCCCCTGCCTGTGGGCCTTCGTCCCCGATGTGGTGCTGGCCCGCCGCTCCCGGGTCCGGGACGTGAGGCTCCTGCAGCTCAACTCCTACGACCTCGCCGCCGTGCGCCTGGAGGGCTGAGCCGTGCCGCGCTATCTGATACGCCGCCTTGGCCAGAGCGTCCTGACCATCTTCCTGACCCTCTCCACCGTCTTCGTCCTGGTGCGCATGGCACCCGGCGACCCGGCCGCCGCCCTGGCCGGGCCCAACCCCAGCAGCGCGGACCTCGCCCGGATCCGTGAACAGTTCGGGCTGGATCAGAGCCTGCTCACCCAGTACGGCGTCTTCCTGCGCGATCTGTTCACCGGCGACCTCGGGACCAGCTACTCCTTCCACGCCCCCGCCTTCGACGTGGTGTTCGACCGGGTCCCCTACACCATCACCCTCGCCCTCTCCGCGATCCTGCTCACCACCGTGGTCGCCGTGCCGCTGGGCGTGTGGATGGCCCGCCGCGCCGACACCAAGCGCGAGATCGGCGCCAATGTGCTGACCATCGCCGGACAGTCCATGCCGGACTTCTGGATCGGCGTCATGCTGCTGACCGTCTTCGCCGTGGTGATGCCGGTGATGCCCGCCTCCGGCTTCACCACCTGGAGCGGCCTGGTGCTGCCCACCGTCACCGTGGCGACCCTGCAGATGGCGCTCATCTCCCGGCTGGTGCGGCGCGAGATGGTTGCGGCCCTCAGCTCGCCGTACGTCACCACCGCCCGCTCCCGCGGTGTCTCCGAGCGCGCCCTGACCTGGCGTTACGCCATGGGCAACTCCGCCATCCCGGTGCTCACCGCGCTCGGCACCCGGTTCGCCGCGATGCTCAACGGCGTCGTGGTGGTCGAGGTGGTCTTCGGCTGGCCCGGCGTCGGCTCGCTGGTCGTCCGCGCCCTGGAGACCCGCGACTACCCGCTGATCCAGGCGACCGTGCTGGTCACCGCCGCGCTGGCGGTCCTCGTCCAACTCCTCATCGACCTGGCCTACCCGCTGCTCGACCCGCGGGTACGCCTGGGAAAGGCGGCCTGAGAGATGAAAGGCGCTCTCGAACCCCCGGCCCCCACCGGCTCCCCGGCCCCCGGCTCACCGGCCCCCGCCGAGGCCACGCCCGCGCCCCGCCCCAGCCGGGTCACCGCCGGCGACCTGTCCCGCGCGGCCGCCACCCGGCGCCATCGCAGCGCGAGCCTCAAGCTGTGGGCGGGCGCGGTGTGCACCCTGCTGGTGGTGGTGCCCGTCGCCCTCGCACAGGTGCTGCCGCTGTCCGGCGCGAACGACCAGGACCTGTCCCGGCGCCGGCTCCCCCCGCTGACCGACGGCCATCTCTTCGGCACCGACCAGCTCGGCCGCGACCTGCTCTCCCGGGTGCTGCACGGCGGCCAGGTGTCCCTGTCGATCGGTGTGCTCGCCGTCCTCGTCTCCGGCCTCATCGGCATCGTCGCGGGCGCGGCCGCCGGATACTTCGGCCGCTGGGTGGACGCCATCGTCTCCCGGCTGCTGGAGGCGCAGATGTCGCTGCCGCTGCTGATGATGCTGCTGCTCGTCGTCGCCCTGTTCGGCCCGTCCGTCACCGTCATCACCTGCGTGATCGCCATCGCCCAGTGGCCGGAGGTGGCCCGGCTGACCCGCTCGCTGGTGCTGGTCGAACGCGAGAAACCGTACGTGGCCGCCGCCCGGGTGCTGGGGCTGCGCCAGATCGCCATCCTGGCCCGCCACATCATCCCCAACATCGTCCGCCAGGCGTCCCTCGTCGTCCTGCTGCTGCTCGCCCAGGCCGTCCTGCTGGAGAGCGCGCTCAGCTACCTCGGCGCCGGACCCCAGCGGCCGTTCGCCACCTGGGGGCGCATCATCTCCGACGGCCAGGACTACATCACCACCTCCTGGTGGCTGGTGACCCTGCCCGGCCTCGTCATCGCCCTGCTGGTGGTCGGGGTCAACCTGCTGGGCGACGGGCTGCGCGACCGTACCCGCCGACGTACGACGGAGGGCTCCTGATGAGCGACCGACAAGCCCCGCTGCTGGAGGTCGAGGACCTCCAGATCGAGCTGATCAGCGACCGCGGCGTGGTCCGCGCGGTCGACGGCGTCGGCTTCACCCTCGCCGCGGGCGAGACCGTGACCCTCATCGGCGAGTCCGGCTCCGGCAAGTCCACCACCGCGATGGGCCTGCTGCGGCTGCTGCCCGAGGGGCTGGCCGTGCTATCCGGCACCGCCCGCGTCCGGGGCGTCGACGTCATCGCCGACCCCCGGGCGGCCCGCCGGATCCGCGGCCGCGGCGTCTCCCTCATCCCGCAGGACCCCATGACCGCGCTCAGCCCGGTGCACACCATCGGCCGCCAGCTCGGCGAGGCGCTGCGGATCCGCCACCCGGAGCTGTCCCGCGCCGACGCCCGCGCCAAGGGCATCGAACTGCTCGGCCGGGTACGGATCCCCCGCCCCGAGACCCGGTGGGGCGCCTACCCCCACCAGTTCTCCGGCGGCATGCTGCAGCGCGTCCTCATCGCCATCGCGCTCGCCGCCGAACCCGAGCTGCTGGTCGCCGACGAGCCGACCTCGGCGCTCGACGTCACCGTCCAGGCCGGCGTCCTCGACCTCCTGATGGAGCTCCAGGAACGCACCGGCATCGGCATCCTCATGATCACCCACGATCTGGGCGTGGCCCGGCTGGTCTCCGACCGCATCCACGTCATGCGCGGCGGCCGGTTCGTGGAATCCGGCCCCGTCGAACAGATCGTGGAACACCCCGCCGAGCAGTACACCCGCGATCTGCTCGCCGCCGTCCCCACCCTCGGCCCCTGGGACGAGACCTCCGCCCTCCCCGCCGCCGTCCCCGAGGAGGCGCTGTGACCACACCCCTGCTGGCCGTCGAGGACCTGGTGGTCGAATACCCGGTCCCGGGCGGCGTGTTCCGCGCCGTGGACGGCGTCGGCTTCACCGTCGCGCCCGGCGGCGCGCTCGCCATCGTCGGCGAGTCCGGCTGCGGCAAGTCCACCATCGCCCGCTCCCTCGTCCGGCTGCTGCGCCCCACCGAGGGGCGCATCCTGCTCGACGGCACCGACATCGCGTCGCTGCCCGAGCGGCGGCTGCGGCCGCTGCGGCGCCGGGTGCAGATGGTCTTCCAGGACCCGTACGGCTCACTGGACCCGCATCTGACCGCCGAGGAGATCGTGGCCGAGCCGCTGCGGCTGGCCGGGACGCGGTCCGCCGCCGAGCGCGGCCGCCGGGCCGCCCAGCTGATCGACCAGGTGGGCCTGCCCTCCAGCGCCCTCCAGCGGCGCCCCGCCGAGTTCTCCGGCGGCCAGCGCCAGCGGATCGGCATCGCCCGCGCCCTGGCCAGCGGGCCCGAGCTGCTGGTCTGCGACGAGGCCACGTCCGCGCTGGACGTCTCCGTACAGGCCCAGGTGCTCCAGCTGCTGCGCGAACTCCAGGCCGAACAGAACCTCGCCTACATCGTCATCTCCCACAACCTCGGAGTGGTCCGCGAGATCAGCTCCGAGGTGGTGGTGATGCGCAGCGGGCGGATCGTCGAATCGGGACCGACCGCGGACGTGCTCGCCGCGCCCACCCAGCCGTACACCAGGGCGCTGCGGCGGGCGGCACTCGACCCGGCGACGATGCGGGGACGCAAACCGCGGGCCCTGGTGTCCGCGATCGCCACCGACCGCGATCATGATCGTGACCAGGACCCTCACCAGGAATCAGGAGCACCGCAGTGAACGCGCACGCGCAGACCGACACCACCTCCCAGGCGTCGCCCGGCGGGGTGACCCTGCCCGGGGCCCCGGTGCCGCTGTCCCGGCTGGTGCTGGGCACCATGACCTTCGGCGACACGGTGGACCGGGAGGGCGCCGCGGCGATGCTGGACGCCGCGCTCGACGCCGGGGTGACGGGCGTGGACACCGCCAACGCCTACGTCGGGGGCGTCACCGAGACCATCCTCGCCGAGCTGCTGCCCGGCCGCCGCGACCGGATCGTCCTCGCCACCAAGGCCGGTATGCCGCACGCCGACGCCGGTGAGCACTCCCCGCTGTCCGCGCGCGGCATGCGCGCGGCCCTCGAAGGCAGCCTCCGCCGCCTCGGCACCGACCACGTCGACCTCTTCTACCTCCACCAGCCCGACCGCGCGGCGCCGCTGGAGGAGACGCTGAGCACGGTTGCCGAGTTCGTCGCCGAGGGCAAGATCCGCGCACTCGGCGTCTCCAACTACGCCGCCTGGCAGATCGCCGAGCTGACCCACACCGCCGACCGGGTCGGCGCCCCGCGCCCGGTGGTGGCGCAGCAGCTGTACAACCTGCTGGCCCGGCGCATCGAGGAGGAGTACCGGGAGTACGCGGCCACCAGCGGCCTGCGCACCATGGTCTACAACCCGCTCGGCGGCGGCCTGCTGACGGGGCGTCATGTCTTCGAGGAGACCCCCGAGTCCGGCCGCTTCGGCGACTCCAAGCTCGCCGCGATGTACCGGCAGCGCTACTGGGACCCCCGGCTCTTCGAGGCGGTCCGCGACCTGGGACGGATCGCGGATGAGGCGTCCATCCCGCTGACGGATCTGTCGCTGCGCTGGCTGCTGGGCCGCGACGGCGTGGACGCCCTGCTGCTGGGCGGCTCCCGGATCGAGCATCTGCGGGCCAACCTGGCGGCCGCCGCCGCGGGGCCGCTGCCGGCGGACGTGGTGGCGGCGTGCGACGAGGTGGGCGCCCGGCTGAGGGGCCCGATGCCCGCGTACAACCGCTGACCACCGCCAACCGCTGACCACCGCGTTCGAGCCGAAGACCCGCGTACCACCGCACACCCTGAGGAGCCCGGCGCCATGACCGCCGACCATGACACCGCGATACCGCTGACGGACGGGCGGCTCCGGCCGCGGCCGGGCGACCCGGCGCGCCAGGAGGCGTTCCTGCCCGCACCGGCCGTCCAGAACCACGCCGCCAACCTGACCGTGCTGCCCGGCGGCGACCTCGGCTGCGTATGGTTCGGCGGCACCCAGGAGGGCGTGCCGGACATCTCCGTGTGGTTCTCCCGGCTGGCGCCCGGCTCCGGCACCTGGTCCGGGCCCGTACGGCTCTCCGACGACCCGCAGCGCTCCGAGCAGAACCCGCTGCTGTTCCCCACCCCGGCCGGTGAGCTGTGGTTGCTCTACACCGCCCAGCGGGCGGGCAACCAGGACACCGCGGAGGTCCGGGTGCGGGTGTCGGACGACAACGGGGAGACCTGGGGCGCGCCGCGCACCCTGTTCCCGGCCACCGGCGGGGGCGGGGTGTTCATCCGCCAGCCGATCGCGGTCCTGGACGACGGGCGGTGGCTGCTGCCGGTGTTCCACTGCGTGTCGACCCCGGGCGCCAAATGGGTGGGCGACCATGACACCAGCGCGGTGATGATCAGCGACGATCAGGGCCGCACCTGGCGGGAGCGGCCGGTGCCGGGCTCCACGGGGTGTGTGCACATGAACGTCCACCCGCTGTCCGACGGCACCCTGCTGGCGCTGTTCCGCAGCCGCTGGGCCGACGCGGTGTACCGCTCGCACAGCACGGACGGCGGGGAGAACTGGAGCGAGCCGGAGCCGACCGAGCTGCCCAACAACAACTCCTCCGTCCAGTACGTCCCGCTCGGCGACGGACGGCTGGCGCTGGTGTACAACCACAGCAGCCGCGCGGACGCCACGGCCCGCCGGGTGTCGCTCTACGACGAGATCGACGACGACGGGCAGGCGGGCGACTCCCCGGCCGCCGCGCCCTCACAGCCCGCCCAGCCGGAGGACGCCCCCGGCGCCTTCTGGGGCGCGCCCCGGGCGCCGATGACCCTCGCGCTGTCCGCCGACGGCGGACACACCTGGCCCGTACGGCGCGATCTCGACGTCGGCGACGGACACTGCCTGACCAACAACTCACGCGACCGGCTCAACCGGGAGCTGTCGTACCCCACCATCCGGCAGACCCCGGACGGCACGCTGCACATCGCGTACACCTACCACCGCCAGGCCATCAAGTACGTCCGCGTCAGCCCGGACTGGGCCGCGGATGGCTGAGCCCCGCCACCGCCACGCGGTGGTCACCGGCGTCAGTTCCGGTATCGGCGCGGCCATCGCCACCCGGCTGCTGGACGAGGGGTGGCGGATCACCGGGATCAGCCGTACGGCGCCGTCCCACGGGCACGAGCGGCTGCGCTGGCTCCCGGCCGACCTGGCCCGGCCGGAGGAGCTGCCGGCGGCGCTCACTCCGATGGCCGAGGACGGCCCGCTGGACGCCCTCGTCCACGCGGCGGGCGTCCAGCGCTCCGCCCGGCTGGGCGAACTGCGGCCCGAGGACGGGTCCCTCATGTGGCGCGTCCACGTCCAGGCGGCCACCGTCCTGGCGGACGCGCTGGTGGACCGGGTGCGGGACGGCGGACGGCTGGTGCTGGTGGGCAGCCGGACCATGACGGGTGTGCCGGGCAAGAGCCAGTACGCGGCCACCAAGGCGGCGCTGGCGGGTCTGGCCCGGTCGTGGGCGGCCGAACTGGCGCCGCGCGGGGTCACTGTGAACGTGGTGGCCCCGGGGCCGACGGACACCCCGATGCTGCGGGACCCGGGCCGCAGCCGTACCCCGCCCGTCGTTCCGCCGCTCGGCCGGCTCGTACGGCCCGAGGAGGTGGCCGGGCTGACGTCGTTCCTGCTGGGCCCGGAGGGCGGTTCGGTGACCGGCCAGACGCTGGTGATGTGCGGGGGCGCCTCGCTGTGACGACCGTGGTCAGGGCCGTGGTGTGGTCATGGCCCTGACACGGAATCTCTTCGTGATGTTCACCATTGGACGATCCTGTGTCTGACACGCTTTCGGGGATCGAACAACGGTCGTAAATCGGGGAGAGGACACCACACATGACCCGTGTGACCCGCTGGAAATCCCTGGCGCTGCTGGCCGGCGTCGTGACGGTCGCCGTCACGGCGCAGACCCCGGCCACCGCGACACCCGCCGCCACCACGTACGACGACACGTACTACAAGGACGCGACGGGCAAGACGGGGGAGCCGCTGAAGGACGCCCTGCACCAGATCATCAGCAGGGACGTCAGCAAGCTGTCGTACGACGAGGTCTGGGACGCCCTCAAGAAGACCGACGAGGACCCGGACAACTCCGCCAACGTCATCCTGCTCTACACCGGCCGTTCCCAGAGCAAGGACTCGAACGGCGGAAACGCCGACGACTGGAACCGCGAACACGTCTGGGCGAAGTCGCACGGCGACTTCGGTACCGCCACCGGACCCGGCACGGACATCCACCATCTGCGCCCGGCCGATGTCTCGGTCAACAGCACCCGTGGCAACAAGGACTTCGACGAGGGCGGCTCGGAGGTGGGGGAGGCGCCGGGCAACCGCACCGACGACGACTCCTTCGAGCCCCGTGACCAGGTCAAGGGCGATGTGGCCCGGATGATCCTGTACATGTCGGTCCGCTACGAGGGTGGCGAGGGCTTCCCCGACCTGGAGCCCAATGACAAGGTCGACAACGGCAGCCGGCCTTTCATGGGGCGGCTGTCGGTGCTGAAGAAGTGGAACGACGAGGACCCGCCGGACGCCTTCGAGAAGAAGCGCAACCAGGTCATCTACGACGACTTCCAGCACAACCGCAACCCGTTCATCGACCACCCGGAGTGGGTCGCCGAGATCTGGAAGTAGCCCGGTTCCGGAAGGACCCGGTCCCGCGCTTCGCGCGCCGGTCAGGCGCCCCGGGCCGCCGCCAGCAGTTCGGCGGTGGGCCCGGGGTGTCCGGGGCGGGCCTGCAGCGAGGGCAGCAGCAGGGTCCACAGTTCGGCCAGATGGTCCTCGACGAGCCGCCGCCCGTCGAGGGCCTCGGACACCGTGTGCAGGCCGAAGAAGGCGCACACGATGGTCCGGGCGGCGGGCAGCGGATCGACATGGGCGGCCAGCTCGCCCTCGCCGTGGGCCCGTTCCAGCATGGCCCCGACGGCGTCGATCCAGCCGATGAACGGGGGCGGGAAGGGCGCCGCGATCAGGGAGCGCTCGGTCCACAGCCGGGCCCCCGCCCGTACCACGATGTCATCGCGGAAGGCGCGGGCCACCGCGAAGCTGAGCCGGACGAGCTGCTCCAGGGCGGGCACCCGGAGCCCGGTGTGCCGCTGGATCAGGGGCGGCCAGGTGGCGAAGTGTTCCTGCACCACGGCGAGCGCGAGTCTTTCCTTGCTGGTGTAGTGGAAGTAAATGGCGCCGCTGGTGTGACCCGACCGGGCGGTGATGTCGCTGATGCTCGTTCCGGCGTATCCGCGTTCGTCGAAAAGGGATGCGGCCGCTTCCAGAAGAGACCGGCGTGTTTGTTCGGCCCGCTCTTGCACGTGTTCGTCGTCCTATCAGTCAGCCGGTCCGGTGTGACGGAGTGAACTTAGCGGACTTTCGGCCGCCGATGGTGATGAGGACAGACAGGTCAAACATTATTAGTATTTTATGGTGATCGTTCGTGAGGCTCGCGGCCTTTCGGAGCCGACCGGTCCCACCGGTCGGCCGCTCAGCTGGTCCCGCACCGTGGCACGTGAGGCCGTGCACCGGGTGTCGGTGGCCGAGGTGCTGCTCACCGACGTCCGTACGCTGGGTGACGGCCGGTTCGAGGCGGCCGCCCAGTGGCCCCGGTCCCATCCGACGTTCCCGCACGGCGGGGACGGCCGCCACCATCCGCTGATGATCGCCGAAACCCTGCGCGAACTGGGGATCTACATCCCGACCCGGTACTACGCCGTGCCCGCGGGCGCGCACTTCCTGATCCGGGACCTGTTCTTCCGGCTCGAGCCGGAGGCCGAGCCCCGCGCCCCGTACGGGGCGACCGACATCACCTGCCGGATCGCGGTGACGGACGTCCGCACCGCGGCACCCTCCGGGCGGTTCGTGTCCGGGATGCGGCTCGACGTCGGTCTGTGGGCGGGTGGCCGGATCTTCGCGCGGGCCGGGGGCACCGCCCGCTTCCTCGACGGCACGGCGTACGCGGAGACCCGCTCCGCGCACTCGGGTCAGACCGCCAGGCGCCGGCTGCGTGCCGCCGTACGGCCCTCACCAGGGCAGTTGGGCGTCACCGCGCCCCGGGACGTGCTGGTGGTGCGGGACGGGGGAGTGGTGTACCTGGACCCCGCGGACACCCGTCACCCGTTCTTCTTCGACCACTGGAGCGACCATGTGCCGGGGCTGGTGCTGCTGGAGGGCGCCCGGCAGGCCGCGGCGCTGGCCAGCGGGGGCCTGCTGATCCGCCCCCTCGCCTGCCGGATGAAGGCGATCCGCTTCACCGAATCCCATCCGCCCGCCGTCGTCGAGTGCGTCTCCCACGGCAGAACGTGTGTCTTCCGGCTGCGCCAGGCGGACATCTGCACGGCGGTCGGTGTGCTCCAGTACGGCTGACCGCACACCAGAACGACGAACATGCTGCACGACGAACACAGCGAGCCACGAACGCACTGAGCGACGAACAAACCGCCGACGCTGAGTGACCCCTTGCCTACTCCGAGTCATCTCACTAACGTAGTGATCGTTATGTTTCGGGCAGGCAATTCTCCGCCTGTACGGCGTTCATAAGCGCATTCCGCGTGCGGCGCCGCAAGCGAATTCACCGCGCTGCTCCCCGTGGTCACAGGCACGCCCTGCGCCGATTCCCCCCATCTCTCCTGGAACGGCAGGCAGATGACAGCAGAAACCCTTCTCGCATGGACCCCCGCCGCCATCGTCTTCGACTGCGACGGCACTCTGATGGACTCCGAACGGCACTGGGAAAAGGCCCGCGAAGTGGTGCTCGCGGACTACGGGGCCGTCACCGACGAGGAGTTCGCGCGGCGCACCAAGGGGCTCCACTACACCGAATGCGGCCGCATGCTGGCCGAATTCGCCGGACTTCCCGACCTCGCCGACGAAATGACCCGGCAGCTGCTCAGCGCCTTCCGCAGACTGGTGGCGGACGACCCGGTCACCATGCCCGGCGCGGCCGAACTGGTCCACAAGGCGGCGGCGTTCGCACCGCTGGCCGTGGCGAGCAACTGCCCGCGCGACGTGGTCGAGGACGGGCTGTCCAAGGCCGGGCTGCTGCGCTACTTCGACCATGTGCTGGTCCCCGGCGGGGAAGTGCGGCCCAAACCGTATCCCGATGTGTATCTGGCGGCCGCCCGCCTGTGCGGTGCGGCCCCCGGCGACGCGCTCGCGGTGGAGGACTCCCACTGCGGCTTCCTGTCCGCCTCCCGGGCCGGGCTGAGGGTGCTCGGCGTGGGACCCCGCAAACCGGTCGACGAGCGTCCGCCGGTGGATCTGTGGGTCTCCACGCTCGCCGACCCCGACCTGCTCAAGTGGGCTGATTCCTGCGCGGCTTGAGGACCGAGCGTGGCACCGGTCAGTCCATCTTCATCCCGTCGTGGGACTGCGACTTCTCATGGGACTTCGAACCGCCCTGGGACTTCGACCCACCGTGGTGCATCATCGAGCCCTGCTCGATGTCCCCGCCGAGCTTCGCGCGCAGCGGCTCGAGGGATCCCGAGGACTGACCGGTGACCGACCAGCGGGCGCCGACCAGATACATGCCCCCGTAGTCCTTCGAGGTGTTCAGCCAGTCCGTCTGGCCCTTCTCGGTCGCAAAGGTGACCATGGTGTACCGGTCGCCCTTGCTGGACTTGCAGGCACCCTGGCGCAGTTCGTCCGCCTCGGTGACGATGGTCGCCTTGCAGCCGATGGCATCGGCGATCTGCGTCAGGGCCGCCGGCTTCCCGGGCTTCCCCAGCTCCTTGGCGGCGGGCGCCTTCTCCTTCCCCGGCTTCTTCACATGGGCCTGGCCGCTCCCGCCGCAGCCGCTCACCACGCCGCTCACGAACAGCAGCGCCGCGCAGAGCGCGGTGGCACGAAGTGCGCGTGACACATCAACCTCCCGTCGACATCCGGCGGGTGGCCCGGAGCGCACCGCTCCGGGGCCCGCCGAGGTGGACCATCCTGCCGTCTTACTGGCCCGCCTTCTTGCCCTTGTCGGTCACCGCGAACCAGGTGCCCTTCACACCCTGGCCGTTGGTGTCCCCGGGCTTCTTGTCACCGACGAAGGTGTACAGCAGCCAGCAGTCGAACGCGGCCTGCTTGGAGCCGTCGGGGCGCTTGAAGGAGGTGACCTTCGAGGCGTCCACACCGGCGACCTTGGTGGTGTCGACGGCCTTGACCGGCTTCCACTTGTCCAGGCAGGCGGCGTCGACACAGGCCGTCTTCATCGGCCAGGCGCTGTCCTTGTCGAACCGGTAGACGGTCATGCCCTTGCCGTCCACCATGATCCTGCCGAGGTCGGCGTTGTTGCTGACCATCAGCTGCAGGGCGCCGCCCGCGGCCTTCTTGCCGGCCGGCTTTCCGTCCGGGGCCAGCGCATTCCAGGTGCCGCCCACGCCCTGGCCCTTGGTGTCGCCCGCCTTGGTGTCACCCGCGTAGCGGTAGACCGGCCAGCCCTCCAGGGTCAGCTGCTCGGTGCCGTCGGCGCGCTTGACCTTGCCCAGCTTGCTGGAGTCGATGCCCGCGCCGGCGAGGGCGTCGTCCGCGGGCACCGGCGGCCACTTGGTGGCGCACGCGTCGTTGCAGTTGGACTTGGCCGGCTTGGGGGTGTCCTCGTCGAACCGGTAGAGGGTCATCCCGGCGCTGTCGGCGACGAACTTGCCCAGCTTGGCGTCGGTCTTGACCGCGAGCTGCTTCGCCGCGCCCGTCTTGCTGTCACCGCTGCCCGCCGCGGAGCCACTGCCCGCCGCGCTGCCGTACCCACCGGTCGCGCCGGCCCCCGCGGCCGCCGCACCCGCCCCCGCCGACGCCGAAGCACCCACGCCCGCACTCGCCGCCTGGCTGCTGCCGCCCACGGGCTGGACGTTCGCGCTGCCCGCGGAGGTGTCATTGCTGCCACACGCCGCCGTCAGCATGACCATTGCCACGGACACTCCCGCGAATGCGATCTGACGCCGCTTCTCCATGACCACTCCCTGCGAAAAATCCTTATCGGTGTCCGGCGGTGTAGGCGCCGACACCATGCCCATACGGAGCCCGTGCCGAGCGACGTTCAGCCGGTTAAAAATTTGTCACCAGACGCAAAAAACGCTGGATACGTGAGCGCACAGCAATCGACGGCCGTTGGTTCAACGGCCGTCGTGGAAGCGGTACTTGTGGGCGGGGCTACTCCTCGATGCGCAGCGCGAGCGCGGGGCAGCGGCGCACCGCGCGCACCGCCTGGCCGCGCAGCTGGCGGGGTACGTCCATCCGGGCGGAGGACGGATAGCCGTCGATGCCCAGCGTCAGTACCTCGGGCGGCAGGATGTCCGCGCACAGCCCATGGCCCTGGCACAGCGACCAGTCCACCAGGAGCTTCTCCGTCGGGCCCCGCTGCTGCCGCTCCGCGCGCGGGGGCGCGGACGCCGGACCGGGCGGCAGGGCCAGCGGCTGGGTCTCCTCGGGCATCGGCAGTACGCCGATCGTCGGCCGCCCGCAGCCGGCGCCGAGGGCATGGGACTCGAACTCCTCGGGAAACGCGTCCAGCGCGGTGGTCACGAAACCGGCCGTGCCATCGGGGTGGCTGCACGCGCCCCGTTTGCGCACCGAGTTGATGTACGCGCGCACATTGTCGATGGCCGACTGGCCGCCGCCCCGCTCCACCTGGCCGATGGCGTCCGCGAGCGCGGGCAGCCCGATGAAGCAGGGGCCGCACTGACCGGCCGTCTCGGCGGCCAGCCAGCGGGCCACCCGCGCGGTCTCGCCGAGCGGGCAGGTGTCCTCGGGGATGGGCAGCACCGCGCCCGCGCCCAGCCGCGCGCCGTGCTTCTTCATGGACTCGCGCGAGATGGTGGTGGCGTTGATGCTCTTCGGGTCCAGCCACTTGCCGTGGTAGCCGCCCACCAGCACACCCTGGCCGGGGGAGAGCCCGCACAGCTCCAGGATGTACGTGAGCGGCACCCCGGTCGGCGTCTCCATCACGTACTTGCCGCCGACCGTCAGCAGCGTCGTGCCCGGTTCGGTGGGCAGCCCCACCGAGCGGTACGGCAGGGCGCCCATCCGCGCCGCGATGGCGAGCTGGGCGTAGGTCTCGGTGTTGGACAGCAGGGTCGGCAGCCCGCCGAGACCGTTCTCGCTGGACCGGATCTTCCGGCCGTTGGGGATGGCCGGGGCGCCGCTGATGCCGTTGATGACGGCGCCGCCCTCACCGGCCACGAACCGGTCGGGCGTCACGCTCACTTCCACCGGGACCCCGCTGGGGCCGCGCTCGGCGATGGCGGCGTTCAGCGACTCCTCGACATCCGGCCGGTGGCAGGCGATGACGACTTCCTCGGCACCGATCGCCTCGGCGGCCAGGGTGGCGCCGTCGATGACCAGATGCGGGGTGTGCAGCAGCAGCGCGGTGTCTTTGAGGCAACTGGGTTCGCCCTCGCTGCCGTTGACCACCACGTTGCAGCGGCCACCCGCGCGGCCCGCCGCCTCGACGACCGCGGTCACCTTCTTGGCGAAGGGGAAACCGGCCCCGCCGCGCCCGCGGAGATCGATGTTCTCCGCGAGCGCGACGAGTTCGTCAGCCCGCAGGGCGGGCATTGTGCCGTGCACCGTCAGGTGGCCGACTCGGTCGAGCCGGTACGCCTCGTCCAGCCCGGCGAGCAGCCGGGGCGGATCGACACAGGCCAGCCTGGGTTTTGTCTTGATCACCGGTCCCACCCACGGGAGGCACCGAGCCGTTCACCGTCCCGCCGGCCCGAGTCGGCCGAACGGGGCCGCGGCACTGTGGGCGCGGCGCGCCGCGTGCGGCCTTCCTGCAGGCCGCGGGCGGGAGGATTCCTCACCGAGATGCCGTCCCCTCGATCGTCGTCCTGGCTGCGCCGGGCTGCGAGCCGCATCCACAGCGCGATGGCCACTCCGGCCAGAGCCGCGATGTAGCCGTATGTCGCCCAGATCTTGGCCTCACGTCCGGCCTTCAGGCCGTGGATCAGCGCGAGACCCCAGGCGGGGTAGGCGCCCACGTGGAGCGCCCGCCACCACCGGTACCGCCAGCGGGAGTTGCCCGCTGCGGCGAACGAGCTGCGGACCGCTCCGGTCACCGCCGCGATGACGAAGAGGTAACCGGCAATGGTGCCCAGCCCGATCAGTACCGGCTGCTTTGCGTCAGCGAACGGTAGCACGATCGAAGCCGCGTTCGTGTGGCTCTCCGCGACCTTCACCCAGATGTGAACACCGAGGAAGATGAGGCCGGCGACCGCGGCCGCCCGGTGGATGCCCTGGGCGATCAGGCGGTGGTTGGAGTGCAGGATCAGCTGGTCGGTCGCGGCGAGCCCCCACAGCACCGCTGAGCTGAGGCAGACCAGGGCGAGCACCCCGGCTCCGAAGTCGAGGAACGCGAAAGTCTGGCTGAAAGCACCGGCGTTGTACGTCACGATGAGGGACAGCACGAGGGTCGCGACGATAGCGTAGATGCGGATGTTCCGGGACCACCCGATACCGGGCTGGTCCCGCCGAGTCCGGCGAGCGGCTCGTCGTCCTCCAGGTGCTTGGCGTCCCCCGTGGCGCCCCTGTGAGGGAGAAGGCGTTTGGGACATGGACATTGGAGCCTCCCGATCGCGCGTGTTCCGCGCGGATGACGAGATACGTCAAAGTCGTCTTGGGGGCAGCAGCTTCTCGGAACTACACGTGATCTCCATAAGATTTGTCGTAACGTGACAACTTCTCGTGTATGAACACTGCCCAGACCGTCTTCGGCTGATCCACTGTCATCCCGATGGCAAAGACCCGGCAAAGCGCCGGGATCGGTAGGGGCGAGGGTCCTCTATGAGGTAGCGGAGGACCCTCGACTCCCTTCCCGGACCGGACGAGCCGGAGACGGAGGCAACCTCCACGGGTCCGACCGACCCCCCAACGGTCGGGCCTCCCCCCGGCAAGAACGAGGTAATGATGGGCGAACTGGTGAACCGCATCTGGTCCCGCCCCCGTGGCGAGTGGACCCGCGTGCTGCGCAATGAGCTCCCGTCCCTGGCCGACGAGGTGATCGAGAACCTCCGGCACAGAATCCCGGGATTCGCCGACCTTCTGGAGGACACTGAGCGCGACAAGGTCCGCTGGGATGTCGAGCAGGCGCTCCTGGCGGCGCTCGGCTACCGGAAGCCGGGCGAGGAGGGCGCCGGGACACCGGCCCTCTCCGAGGCCGCCTACGGCGAGGAGCCGCCCACCGACATTCCGCCCGAGCGGGCCCGGCGCGACCTGTTCGAGGCCCTGATCGGCGAAGTCTCGGTGTCCGAGCGGACCCTGGCCGAGCTGTCCCGGGCGGCCCGCTGGCCGCTGCCGGAGACCGTCCAGGCCATCGCCCTGCCCACCCCGGGCGAGGCGCCGCCACTGGCCGCCGTGCTGGGAGACACCCTCATCGGCGCCGTCGGCGACGAGCTGTGCCTGCTGATCCCCGACCCGGACGCGGACCCCGGCCCCGCCCCCGACCAGGGCGCGGAGCGGCTTCAGGACGGTGAGCGGGACCCGGACCGGGAAGCGCCGGCGGACCCCGGCACCCGTGGCGCGCTGGAAACCGCGCTGCGCGGCCGGACCGCCGCGGTCGGCCATGTGGTGCCGCTCAACGACGCGGCGTCATCGGTCCGTTGGGCCCGCCGGCTGCTGACCATGGCCCCTGGCCGTGGCGGCCCCGACCCCCGGGTGCTCTTCGTCGACGACCATCTGTCGATGCTGCTGCTGCTCCAGGACGAGTCCCTGGTCCGGGCGCTGGCCGCGCGCTGGCTCAAGCCGCTGGTCGGGCTGACCCCCCGGCAGAGCGAACGGCTGCAGATGACCCTGCTGGCCTGGCTGGAGGGCGGTGGCGCCCCCGAGGCGGCCAAGGCGCTGAAGGTGCATCCGCAGACCGTGCGGTACCGGCTGCGCCAGATCGAGAAGCTCTTCGGCCCGGGCCTGCGTGACCCGCGAATACGGTTCGAGCTGGAGATGGCGTTGCGCGGCCGCAGGCTGATGGCGCAGATGGACCGCATCCGGCGCCATGCGTCCCGGGCGAGCCGACGACCCCGCACCGGCGCTGCCCCAGGCGTCCGTCCGCTGGGTATCGCCCGGGAGGCGCGCGTCAACGGACTCTGACCACACGGATATCAGCAGGGACTGCCGGCCGCGGTTGCGCGGTCGGCAGTCCGGCATGTGGTCAGCGCATCGACCGCGTCGCCGGGGGGTTCGCGGTGGGATTCGCCGTGGTGTTCGCCGTGCGCATCGCGGCGTTGAGGCCCAGCAATTCCTTGTACGCGTGGGCACAGAAGGCGCACTCGGCCAGATGGCGCGCGAGCGCGTGGCCACGCACTCCGCCGCGCCGCACCGAGGCGCCCAGCATGGCGCTGAAGTGGCGGCAGCGGTCGTTCGCCGCGGACTCCAGATGGGACTGCAGATACGACTCGCGCAGCCCCTCCCGGGCGCGGAAGGCCAGCGATGTGACCCCGCTGGGGGAGATGCCCAGTAAGGCCGCCACGCGGTGCGGCGGTTCCTCCTCGACCAGGGTGTGCCACAGCACGGTCCGCCACCGCTCCGGAAGCCTGCGGAAACTGCGGACGAGCAGCTGACGGTCCTCGCGCGCCACCAGATGCCACTGGGGGTCGGCCGTGGGCGCGTACTGCCGCCAGGACTCGAAGTCCGCGGTCAGCAGGACCTGGCGCTCGCCCTCGCTCCATTCGAGCGCCGTGTGGCGCACGACGGTCAGCAGATACGGCCGCCACGGGCCCCGCGGACCGCCGCCCGCCCGGACGGCCTGGAACGTGCGGATGAACGCCTCGGAGGCCAGGTCCTCGGCGTCATGGAGCGCCCGGCAGCAGGTGCGGGCGTACGAGAGCGTCGCCTGGTGGTGGCGGCGGTACAGGATGTCGCCCGAGGCCGGGCTGGTGGCGCCCGAGGCGTACTCCTCCCGGAGCCGGCCGGTCAGCTCCTGGTCGGAGGGCGCACCGGCGCCGGTGGCGGCCACCCCCCGCACACACGGACCGCCCGGCTCCCACATGGCGGGGAGGACCGGACGGTCGGGGTGGCCGGGGTGGCCGGGATGGTCCCCGGCGGAGTCGTCGGCGGCCGCGTCACCCCCGGCACGATGGTGGGAAGCGGCGCGGCGGGGGGGGGGGGGGGGGGGGGGGGGCGCCCGGGGGGGGGGGCCCCCCCCGGGGGGCCGGGGGGCGGCCGTGGTTGTGGGCGCCCGGCCGAAGAGATTGGGAGGACCGGGATC
>NZ_JBIBJI010000004.1:519379-584824 GCF_042958345.1 Streptomyces sp. NPDC007983 | reverse complement strand
GGGGGGGGGGGGGGGGGTGGGCCCCCGGGGGTGGGGGGGGCGGCCGCCCCCCCCCCGGCTGGTGGGGGGCCGGCGGGGGGGCGCGCCCGGCGGGGGGGCCCGCCCCGCGCCTGGTGTTCGCCACCCATCAGGTGCACTGCTGGCCGCTGTTGATGCAGTCCACGGCCTTCTTCATGAGGTCATCCGGCATCACGTTGATGAAGTCGTCGTGATCGGTGATGGGCTTGTGCAACTGCTCGGGGAAGCCGTCCACGGCGAACGGGGTGTTCCCCGGGTTCTCGTAGCTGATGGTGTTCACCAGCTGCGGGATGGCCTTGAAGCCCTGGGGGCAGGAGCCGTCCGCGCCGGCGTTCTTCACATGGTCACGGTGGTTGGCGCTGTCGATGTTCTTGCCGTCCCAGCAACCCTGGAAGTCGAAGGTGCGCAGCAGGTCACTGCCCTGGGGGCAGAGCGGGTACTTGTCCGTCAGCTGACGGTCCTCGAAGCCGCTGCAGCTCCAGGAGGCGTTGGCGTTGGCATCGCCGTTGGTGAAGGCCTTGGCGTCACCGGTGATGATCCGGAGGAACTTCGGCATGGCCTCGACCTTGCTCTGGGCGTTGCCCTTGAACTCGATCTTGGAGGCCTTCGGGGTCAGGATCGTGCCGACGTTGCCTTCCTGGCCACCGCCGAGCTGGTTGGCGTCGGCCTCGTCCTTGCCGTCCTGGAGGCGGACCACCGGCCAGTAGTAGGTCGACTTGTCGCCGTTGGAGCAGGAGGTGCCCGCCTGCTCGAAGGTCTGGTTGTTGGCGAAGGCGTCGTTGGCGTCGTTGCCCACGTAGTCGTGCATGTGGTGGGCGCCGTTGGAGACACCGGGGGCGACGATGACGTTGTCGCTGTTGCGCAGGCCCGCCTCGCCGACGCCGCACTCCGAGGTGAAGGTGCCGGTCGAGCCGTTGGCACCCGCCTGCGGCGCCTTCTGGGCGTTCGGCTGCACCTTGGTGATGTCGACGAAGTCGTTCTGCGCAGGGCCGTTGCCCGCCTGGCCGCCGGCGTTGCCGGGCACGTCGTTGGCGCCCTCGCCGCCCTGCTGCTGGCCGCCCTGGTCGCCGCCCTGCTGCTGGTCGCCACCTTGCTGCTGGCCACCCTGCTGGTCCTGCTGCTGACCATCCTGCTGGCCTTGCTGACCCTGTTGGTCCTGCTGCTGGCCACCTTGCTGGTCCTGCTGCTGGCCGCCCTGCTGACCGGCCTGCGCGACCTGCTGCATCTTGCATTCGCTCATGCCCTGCAGCTGGGCGTTCTGCCCGCCGCCCTGGCCCATCGCCTGGCCCATCTGGCTGAGCGTCTGCTGGCGCTGGTCGTTGAGCTTGCTCAGCACTTCGTCGCCCGAGGCCTGGCCCTTGTTCATCTGCTGGTAGGCGGTGGCCACCTGGTTGTCCAGCTCACCGAGGCCCTTGGCGACCTGGGACTGGGAACCCTTCGGCACATCGCCGCTCAGCTTCTGGCTCACATCGGGGCAGCTGATCGTGCCACCGGCGGATTTCGCTGAAACCGCGCCACCTTGGGCGGAAGCGTTCTTGTCACCGCTTGCGGACGCGTTGGCGGTGATGATCGCGGCCCCGCCGCCGCCGAGTGCCAGGGCGGCGACGATGGCGACCGTTTTGTTCTTGAACCGCCCGCGCTTGTGGGTCTGTTGCCTCATGAGATCACTTCACTTAGTCGTTAGAGGGCGTCGTAGTCGACAAGCCCGGTGTCCTCGAGAGCCGTGATGTGGTCGAGAACGATGGTGTTGGCCCTGGTGGCCAGAGACCTGACCATGGAGTTCTTGCTCTGGGCACGTACCTGCGCCACCAGATTGAACACCTTCCCGTGTGCACTGCGCAGGAATTGAGCGAACAAGCGCTCGAATTCCGCGCTGCTGGGTGCCTGGGTCATCTCGTCCAGCCAGCCCTGCTGCTGGTCGTTGGGCTGTGTGGGCAGGGCGACACCCAGGGCCTGGGCGACTTCGTCCGTACGGCGGTTGAGTTCGGTGTGGCCGTCGATGAGGTGCTGAGCCGCGCTCTTGACGGCCTCCGTGGTGCCGCGCTCCTTGCCCATGCGTCCAGAGGGGAGTTCCCAGAGCCCGGCGAGCTTGACCTTGCGTACGAAGTCCCGATCGGTCGGCGTGAGTGGTCCGTACTGGGTGCTGACCGTCCCCCCGCCGTCGTCCGAGACGCCGTTGGGCAGTACCGCGGCGCTGCTCGAACTGAACAGGCTCACGGGGATGAGGATTGCCGCGAGCGTAACGGCGAGCGCACCAATGATGAGCCCGCTGCCGATCGTACGGCTGGATGCGATGGATCTGCTCAGGATTGCTGATCGCACAGCGCCCTCCTTGCTTCGGAGTGACACCGGACGCTAGTGCCTGGTGTGGCACGGTCGTGGAGACCTCATCACTAGTGAATAAAGCCGGGACAGGGATCTCTGTCCGCTGCTATTCTCCGCGCCCGCGCGTTGGAGTCATGGATTCGCCCTGATTCGTCCCGGAACGCCCACCGGCTCAAAATTTTTTTCCGGTGCGTTGAGCACAGCGGCGCGGCCGTACGTACGGCAGGGAGAACCCCCCGCCATCACCACGACCGGAAGGGCCCAAGCCGTGCGAGCGACCGCGATGAACCCGACGTCGGTGACCAGTGTTTCGCGGACCGTCCCGGGAAACCGTTCCGCGCGGAAACCGCCGGTACCGCCGGCGCCGGTGGCGGCGCCGGTCCCGTCGGGGGCGCCGTTGCGGGTGCTGCCATCGGTCTGGGACCTGATTCCCGCGCCACCCGGGACCGCGCCCCACGAGCCCGCCGAGGAGGGGACGGGCGCCGCGGTGGTCCGGCTGCTCCCGGGGGGCCGGGGTCTCCCGCCGGACGGTGATGTCGCGGCGGGTCCCGCCTTGGGCCGTCCCTCCTCTTCATCTCGTCCGGCCCGCCCCTTCGTGCCTGTCCTCTATATAGGGGAGAGCCGTTATAGGGGACAGGGCCGGAGCGGGCAGCCGCCCGGCGGGCCCGAAGCCGCGTAGGACCGAGGGTCCGCTGACCGGCCGTCATCGTCGGTTTCCTGACGTATGACGCTATGCCGGCGCGCGGTTTCCGATCACCTCTGACCTGCCGGTACGGCCCATCCGCGGCGCAGGTAGCGTGTGCCCGGTCAGCCGGTCGGCAGGGTGCAACAAGAGGTGGGACGTGGCCGCGGTACGAGGGACGTTGTCGAAGCGGATGGCCCAGGCGCGCCAAGAGTTGCCCGGCCACTACGCCCATCTCTTCGACGGGCGGCCCGAAGTGGACATCTGCACCACCGAACTCCGCCCCGAGCAGGCGGTCCAGCTGGCCACCGCGTACGGCTACCGCCACCTGCGCACCCGGGGCTCCAAGTCGGTCCGCTACCGCGTCTTCGTACCCGACCAGGACGCCGGGGCGCGGCGGGAGGCGGTTCCGCCCGGTACGCCCTTCGAGGTGGCCGCCCGGCATCCGGCCTTCCACGGCCGCAGCGCCCGGGCCGCCCGGAACCACGCCGAGATGATCGAGCGGGAGCGCAGCCTCGTCAAGCTGGTCCCGGCCATGGTGCTGGTGCTGTTCGGCGCCATCGGACTGGTGGTGGAGCTGATCCAGACCGGCAAGCCGGTGCTGCTGGTGCCGGTCGTCTTCTTCGTCCTCCTGGAGGCGGCGCTGATGCTGATGCTGCGCGCCGGTCGCCGCAAGCAACGTGTGCTGGAGGTGCAGGCCGAGTGGCTGATGCGCCGCTACCCCCCTGATGGCTTCCCGGACGGCTTCCCGCCCGGTGTGTGACGACGCCCCCGCTGCCGCTGATCGAATGATCGCTACTATGGCGGTGTTCAGCGGATAACGAAAGCCGATCGCGTCGACGCACAGTCCGGCCGCACGCGTCCGGCGAGACGGGCGGTAGGACATGCGGGAGTCGGCGCGGAAGCGGCAGGCGCGGATCGCGGGTTTGGTGGAGTCCCGGGGCCTCGCGCGGATCACCGATCTCGCGGATGAGCTGGGGGTTTCCGTCGTCACCATACGGCGGGACGTCGAGGAGCTGGCCCGCCGCGGTGAGGTGCGCCGCGGTCATGGGGTGGCCCGTTCGCTGCAGCCGATGGCCGAGGAGTCCACCGCCACCGGCGACACCGTCGGCATGGTGATCCCCGAGCGCAACACCTATCTGACCCAGGCCGTGCAGGCGGCCCGGGAGGCCGCCGAGAAGGCGGGGCTGCGGCTCGCGCTGCACATCGCGGCCGACGAGGACGACGCCGAGCGCACCGCGGTGCGCTCGGCGCTGGAGGCCGGGGCGCGCGGGCTGCTGCTCTCGCCGCACTGGCGCACGGCGGCCGAGGCGGCGCGGGATCACTCCTGGCTGCGGGCGCTGGACGTGCCCGTGGTGCTGCTGGAGCGCCGCCCGGAGCGCCGTAGCTCCCTGTACGAGCTGGACTGTGTGCGCTCGGATCACGCGTACGGGGTGCATCTGGCGCTGGGGCATCTGATGTCCCTCGGCCATCGGCGCGTCGTGCTGGCCGCGCGCGACGACAGCCCGACCGCCAGGGTGATCCGGTCGGAGTTCGCCGAGCAGACGGAGGCCCGGGGCATCGCCGAGGGCTGTACGGCCATCCTCAGCTCGCGCACCGCGGGCCCCGACCCGCGCGCCGCCGATCCGCGGGCGGTCGACCTGGCGGAGACGCTGCGCCGGACCCGGGCGACTGCGGCGCTGATCCACGGCGACATGGAAGCGCTGGTGCTGGTCCAGCGGCTGCGGGAGGCCGGTGTCGAGGTGCCGCGGGACTGTTCGGTGGTCGCGTACAACGACGTGGTGGCCGACATGGGCCAGATCGCGCTGACGGCCGTCGCCCCGCCCAAGGCGGAGGTCGGCAGGGCCGCCCTCGGGCTGCTGCTACGGCAGCTCGACCACGCCCGGGAGGGCCGGTGGCCGGGGGCCGCCCGCCACCTGGAGCTGTTGCCCGGTCTGGTGGTCCGGGATTCGACCGCCCCGCTTGTCTGATCGTTTGACCGCTTTGGTTTCTTCTGTTCGATCTATTGACGGTATTTCCGTCAAGCGATCAGGATTCCCCCTGACTCCACCGCGAACAGGGGAGGGTCCATGCCTGGCCACAGACGCCCAGGACGCGCGGCTACCGGACGCCGGGCGACAGCCGTAACAACGGCACTGCTCACACTGCTCGCCCTCCTGCTGACCGGCTGTTCCGGCGGCGGCGGAGCGAACACCGCCAAGGACGGCCCCGTCCGCCTCACCTTCTGGTCCGCGCTGCGCGGCAGCCAGGAGGTGGTGGACGAGTTCAACCGCACCCACACCGACATCAAGGTCGACTACGCCCAGGTCCCCTCGGGGGAACAGGGCGGATGGGCCAAGCTCAGCAACGCCGCACGCGCGGGCAACGCCCCCGACGTGGCCACCATCGAATACCCCCAGCTGCCCGGCTTCACCATCGACGGCGTGCCCCGGGACATCAGCAAGCTGCTGCCCGACTCGGTGCGCCGCAAGATCCTTCCGCAGGCGCTGGACCTCACCACCTTCGACGGGCGCACCTACGCCGTACCGGTGGACATCGAGCCGATGGTCTTCCTGTACCGCAAGGACATCTTCACCAAGAACCACATCCCGGTCCCCAAGACCTGGGCGGAGTTCGAGAGTTCGGCCCGCAAGCTCAAGAAGGCCGAGCCCCGTTCCCGTATCGCCAGCCTCTTCACCACCGGCGGCACCCTCTACATGGCCGCGTACGCCTGGCAGGCCGGCGGCCAGTGGTACGACACCTCCGCCGACACCTGGCGCGTGTCCATGGACGACGCCCCCACCCGCAAGGTCGCCGAGTACTGGCAGGGCCTGAAGGACGACGACCTGGTGCGCGTGGAGCCCGGGTCCAGCCAGCAGTGGCGGGCCCATCTGCGCAGCGGTGAGACGGCCGGTTATCTGGCGGGCGCCTGGGCCGCGGGCTCCATGATGGCGTCCACCCCCGACGGCAAGGGCAAGTGGGCCATCGCCCCGGTGCCGCAGTGGGACGCGGCCAAGCCGAAGGTGAGCACCCAGGGCGGCTCGACGTTCATGGTCACCAAGGACAGCAACCATCCCAAGGAGGCCATGGAGTTCATCTCCTGGATGGTCACCAGCCCCGACGCCCTGCGCGCCAAGCTCTCCAGCGGTGTCAGCAGTGCCTTCCCGTCGGTGCCCGGCCTGGTCCCGGTCGCCCGCAAGGAGATGGACACCAGCTACTTCTCCGGCCAGGACATCTTCGGCCTCTTCGATGAGCAGGCCAAGCTGATCGACCCCTCCTGGAAGTGGGGGCCGCGGATGGTGTCGACGACCACCTCCGGTGACGACGGGCTCGCCAAGGCCGGTGCCGGGAGCGGCAGCGTGCTGGAGGCCCTGCGCGATGCCCAGAGCCGGACGATGCCCGATCTGAAGAGCCTCGGCCTGTCGGTCACCACCCGCTGAACCCCCGTCATCCGCGCTGTGTCCCCCTTGAGCCGGTTTCCCTCTTCACCGTGAGCCGAGGTATCCCGTGAGTACCGTCATCTCCTCGAAACCGACGGCGCCGCCACCGGCGGCCGCCGCCGATCCGCCTTCCAGAACCGGGCGGCGCCAGCAGCGGATCGCCGCCGCCGTGCTGCTGACGCCTTTCACGGCACTGCTCATCGCCGTGTTCCTGGTCCCCGTCGGCTACGCCATCTACCTCAGCTTCTTCGCCGAGGACCACGAAGGGCTCGGCTTCGGTGGCGGGCGTACCGTCTTCACCGGACTGCGCAGCTACCTCGCGGTGCTCCAGGACCCGAGCTTCCTCACCGGGTTCGGCACCATCGCCCTGTACTGCGTCATCTTCGTTCCCCTGGTGGTCCTCGGCGCCCTGGTGATCGCCCTGCTGCTGGACTCGGGCCTGGTCCGGCTGCGGCGGACCGCGCAGATGCTGCTGTACTTGCCGCACGCCGTGCCCGGCATCATCGCGGCCGTCATCTGGCTGTACCTCTACACCCCCGGGCTCAGCCCGATCATCAAGGTGTTCGCCCAGGCCGACATCACCATCGACTTCCTCGGCCTGCACACCGTGCTGCCGTCGATCGTCAACATCGCCCTGTGGAGCGGACTCGGCTACAACATGATCATCTTCTATGCCGCGCTCCAGGCGCTGCCACGCGAGGTGATCGAGGCGGCGACCATCGACGGCGCGGGCGGCATCCGCACCGCGCTCCAGGTCAAGGTGCCCATCATCCGGGGCTCCCTGGTGATGGTGTGCATGTTCTCCCTGATCGGCGCGCTGCAGCTGTTCACCGAGCCCATGCTGATGAACCAGGCCACCCCGATGGTCAACTCCCGCTTCACCCCGAACATGTACATCTATGACG
Source organism: Streptomyces sp. NPDC007983 (assembly GCF_042958345.1). Taxonomy (NCBI): domain Bacteria; kingdom Bacillati; phylum Actinomycetota; class Actinomycetes; order Kitasatosporales; family Streptomycetaceae; genus Streptomyces; species Streptomyces sp. NPDC007983. Next base: position 577,475 of record NZ_JBIBJI010000004.1, on the reverse strand, counting down.
CGGCCTTCCGCCGCAACAACTACGGACTCGCCTCCGCGGCCTCGGTCATCCTCCTCGTCGTCACCTGCGCCCTGTCGTACGCCGTGACGCGCTGGTCGGGCCGCCGGGAACGGAGCGCGCGATGACCACGACCACCCCGACCAGCACGCTGCGCACCCCCAGAGCCGGCGGCCGGTCCCGGCTGACCAGCCGCGGCGTGGCCAACGCCGTCGTCCTGATCGCCGCCCTCTACACCATGCTGCCCGCCCTGTGGCTGCTGCTGGCGTCCACCAAGAACGCCGAAGCCCTCTTCGGCAGCGACATCCTCTCCTTCGGCAACTTCTCCTTCGCGAGCAACCTCTCCGACCTGTTCTCCATGGACGGCGGGCTGTACGGCGAGTGGTACGTCAACAGCCTGCTGTACGCGGTCGTCGGCGCCCTGACCGGCTCCCTGATCAGCGTCGCCGCGGGCTACGCGTTCGACAAGTACGAGTTCCGGCACAAGGAGAAGCTGTTCGCCCTCGTGCTCACGGGCGTCATGGTGCCGCCCACCGTCCTCGCCCTGCCGCTGTACCTGGTGGCCTCCGGCATCGGCATGGTGAACACCTTCTGGGCGGTCTTCATCCCCGTCCTCTTCAACCCCTTCGGCGTCTACCTCGCCCGCCTGCTCAGCAGCGGCTATGTGCCGAACGAGGTGCTGGAGGCGTCCCGCGTCGACGGCGCGGGCGAACTGCAGACTTATGTGCGGGTCAGCCTGCGCATGCTCGGCCCCGGCTTCGTGACCGTCTTCCTGTTCCAGCTCACGGCCATCTGGAACAACTTCTTCCTTCCCATGGTGATGCTGTCCGACCAGCACCTGTATCCGCTCAGCCTCGGCCTCTACACCTGGAACAGCTCCGCCACCGTCTCGCCCGAGTACTACCCGCTGGTCGTCATCGGCTCGCTGCTCGCCGTCGTACCGCTGATCGTGGCGTTCGTGATGCTGCAGCGCTACTGGAAGTCCGGACTGACCGCAGGGAGTGTCAAGTGACCGCCTCGCAGCCGCCGCAACCGCAGCCGCCGTTCGGCCCTCGCCCGCGCGCCGCCCTGGCCATGGCGGCGCGCACCGCCCGCCAGGTGCTGGGCTCCGGCGCGCTGGACCGGCTCACCGCACTCCTCGACCTCGACCCGGACCTCGTCCTCGACGACTTCACCACCCCGGCCGCGCGCCGCGCCCTCGCCGACACCGAACTGCTGGTCACCGGCTGGGGCTGCCCGCCGCTGGACCGCCGTGCCCTGGACGCGGCACCCCGGCTCCGTGCCGTCGTCCACACCGCCGGGACGGTACGCCACCACATCACCGACGCCTGCTGGGAGCGCGGCATCGCGGTCTCCTCGGCGGCCGCGGCCAACGCCGTGCCCGTCGCCGAGTACACCCTGGCCATGATCCTGCTCTCCAACAAGCGCGTCCTGGAGATGGCCCGCGACTACCGCGCCGAACGGCGCGCCGCCGACTGGAGCGCACGCTACCCGGAGGCGGGCAACTACCGCCGGACGGTCGGCATCCTCAGCGCCTCGGAAATCGGTCGCCGGGTGATCGCCCTGCTGGAGCCGTACGACCTCGACGTCCAGCTGTACGACCCGTATGTGACGGCGCGGGACGCCCAGGAACTGGGAGTCAGGCAGGTGGGTCTGCGGGAGCTGTTCGCCACCAGCGACATCGTCAGCGTGCACACCCCGCTGCTGCCCGCCACCCGTGGCCTGGTCGGCCGGGAGCTGCTGGCCGCCATGCCGGACGGCGCCACCCTGATCAACACCGCGCGGGGGGCGGTGCTGGACCAGGCGGCGCTGACGGACGAGGTGGTGGCCGGGCGCATCCACGCGGTCCTCGACGTCACCGTGCCGGAGGTCCTGCCGGCCGAGTCGCCGCTGTACACCTGCGACAACGTACTCCTCACCCCGCACATCGCCGGGTCGAAGAGCGGTGAGCTGCGGCGCCTGGCCGACCTCGCGATCGGCGAGGTCGAAAACTATGTGGCCGGGCGGGACTTCGCGCATCCCGTACGTCACGAACGGCTGGACCGCTCCGCGTAGAACCGCCCCACAGGCACGGCCCCCGCAGGCGCGGCCCCGCAGCACGGCCGCGCCGGACAAGGAGACACACCCCCACATGTTCCGACTCGAACTCCCCGAAGACGACCGCTCCCTCAGCCCGCACACCGGATACACCCGCGCCCACTGGGAAGCCGCCGCCGACGGACTGCTGCGGGCCGCGCTCCGCTTCGCCACCCCCCACCACGCGCTGCTCGACCTGCCGGGGCCGCCGTCCCAGTCCGGTGTGCGCTCCGACGGGCTCGAAGGGTTCGCCCGCACCTTTCTCCTCGCCGCGCTGCGCGGCGCCGGATCGTACGGCAAGGATCCACACGGCTTCCTGGAGCGCTACACCGAGGGAATCGACCACGGCACCCGCACCCCCGGGCGGGACGACGCCGAGTCCTGGCCGCTCATCGGACACCACGGGGTGCAGGGACAGCCCATGGTGGAGTCCGCCTCCGTCGCGCTCGGGCTGCGCCTGACCGCGCCCTGGACCTGGGACGCGCTGACCCCCGGCGCCCGGGACCGCACCGAGGAGTGGCTGCGCGGCGCGCTGCGCCACCAGCCCGCACCCAACAACTGGTATCTCTTCCAGCTCACCGTCGCCGGTTTCCTCGAATCCGTCGGCCGGGGCGACGCCGAAACGGCCCGCGCCATCGACCGCGCACTCGGCCTGCTCGACGGCTGGTACCAGGGGCAGGGCTGGTACTCCGACGGCGACGGACGCGCCTTCGACCACTACAACGGCTGGGCGCTGCACATGTATCCGCTGCTCCACGCCCACCTCGCCCAGGACCGCGCCCTGCTGGACCGTCTCGGCCCCCGCCTGGCGGAGTTCCTCGACGGTTTCGCGCTGCTCTTCGACGCGAACGGCGCCCCCATCCACCACGGCCGCTCGCTCACCTACCGGTTCGCCGCCGGGGCCGCCGTGGCGCTCGGCGCGCTCACCGGCCACACCCCGCTCGCGCCCGGCACCACCCGCCGCCTCCTCAGCGGCGCGCTCCGCCACTTCCTCGACCGCGGCGCGCTCACCGCCGACGGCATCCTCGGCCTCGGCTGGTACGGGCCGCACGTCCCGACCGTGCAGCGCTACTCCGGACCCGCCTCGCCGTACTGGGCGTCGAAGGGCTTCCTCGGCCTGCTGCTCCCGCCCGACCACCCCGTATGGACCGCCCCCGAGGAGGCCGCCCCGGCCGAGGGGCCCGACCGGGTACTCGCGCTGCCCGCCCCCGGGCTGCTCGTCCAGACCACCGCGAGCGACGGCCTGGTGCGGCTGCACAACCACGGCAGCTGCAAGGTGCGCCCCTGGGAGGCGGAGCGGCCACCCGCCGAACCCCTCTACGGGCGGTTCGCCTACTCCACCCGCACCGGCCCCACCAGCGCCGACAACATCCCCGACAACCACCTCGCCCTCCAGGTGCGCGGGGTGCGCAGCGACCGGCTGCGCATCCAGCCGCTCGCCGCGGGACCCGACTGGCTGGCCTCCTCTCACACCCCGCTCTTCCCGCCCGGCGGGCCCGTCCTGCCCGCGGCGCGCCTCGACAGCCTGACCCTGGTGCGCGGCAGGCTGGAACTGCGCGTCCACCGCACCGTGAACATCCCCGCCGGGACGGCGGTCCACCACACCGGCTGGGCCATCGCGCTGCCCCCGGGCACGGCCGCCGAGACCGAGGCGACCGACGGGGCCCCCGAGGTGTCCCTCGCCGGGGCGGAGGTCACCGGCCAGCTCCTCGGCCTGCACGGCTGGGACACCTCCCGTACGGTACGGGCACCCCGGGGTACCGCGTACGGAACCTGGGCCCTGGTGCCCGAGCTGACCGGCACCGTCGGCGAGGACCCGGCCGGCACCCTCTTCGTGGCGCTCGCCTCGCTCACCGGCGACCCCGGACCGGACCCGCTCACCGGGCTCGCCGCCGCCGAGGCCGGCGGCTGTACCGTCACCGTGCGCTGGCCGGACGGCGCCCGTACCGTCGTGGACTTCGGCGACGGGAGCGCGCACACCGTCCCTACCGTGAGGGAGGAGACCGCGTGAGCCGGCTGGGCATCTGCTCGGTCACCCTCCGCCACCTCGACCCGGCCCGGGTGATCACCGCCGTCGCCGGTGCGGGCCTGGAGTGCGTCGAATGGGGCGGTGACGTCCATGTGCCGCCGGGCGACGAGGCCGTCGCCCGGGCGGTGCGCAAGGCCACCCTGGACGCGGGGCTCGCCGTCGCCTCGTACGGTTCGTACTACCGCGCCGGACACACCGACCCGGGGGAGTTCGACGCCGTGCTGCGCTCGGCGGTGGCCCTCGGGGCGCCCCGGGTGCGGATCTGGGCGGGTGCCACGGGCACCGACGCGACGCCGCCCGAACAGCGCCGGGCGGTGGTCGAGGACACCCGGCGCGCCGCGGCGCTCGCGGCGGACGCGGGCGTGGAACTCGCCTACGAGTTCCACCGCAATACCCTCACCGACGGCGCCGCCCACACCCTCCGCCTGCTCGAGGAGGTGGACCGCGCCGGGGTGCGCACCTACTGGCAGCCGCCGGTCGACCTGCCCGACGCGGAGGCGCTGACCGGTCTGGAGACGCTCGGCGGCCGGGTCGCCGCCGTGCACGCCTTCTCCTGGTGGCCCGGTACCACCCGGCTGCCGCTGACCGCGCGCGCCCCGCTGTGGCGCCGCGTGTTCGAGCGGCTGAGCACCCAGGCGGCCGCGCCCCTGGACGTACTGCTGGAGTTCGTCCCCGGGGACGACGAGCGGCTGCTGCCGCGGGAGGCGGCGACGCTCCGGGCGCTCGCCGCCGTATGAGCGGTCCGTGACGACCCCGTCCGGCCGGGTGCGGGCGAATCAGCCCGCGCCCGGCGAGGAGCCGAACGCGCCGCTCTCCTCGATGGTGCCGCCGAACTCGCCCCGCAGCGTCTTCATGTTCTTCTTCGGTGACGACGACAGCGCCCAGCGGTTGCCGACCAGATAGACCCCGCCGTACATCTGCGCGGTCTCCAGCCAGTCGGATTGCGCCTTCATGCTGATGAAGTCGAGGAAGAGGAACTTCCCCTTGGAGTTGTGGCAGATCGCCTGCCGGTAGTCGTCCACCTTGGTGGTGAACTCCGGTTTGCAGCCGACGGACTTCGCCAGTTGTTCCACCCGCGCGGGCTTGGGCGCGGCGCTCGCGCCGCCCGGCCGCGCCGTTTCGCGTTCGCCGCCCGCGTTGGCCCCCGTCTTGCCGCCCGTCTTGCCGCCCGCGTTGGCGTCCGCGGAGCCGCTGCCGCCGCCGCAGCCGGCGGCCAGCAGCACGCTCGCCACCGCCAGCACCGGCGCGATGCGCCGGCCGGGGCGGCGCCGCGTTCTGACCGGGTGGGGTGAAGCTTCCATCAGGCTCCCTCTCGTTCTGGTTCGGCCGGCGCGTGCGACGCACCGGTGCGTACCTCACGCCCAGGGGTACGTACGAGCGGAACTGGTTGTTCAGCGCCGCTCACCGGCCGTGGCCCGGTCTCCCCGACCTGTGTCGAACCCATTGACACCAGATATTCAGCGGGTATGTTCTGGCCATCGAAAAACTTCCACGAAACGGAAAGAAACTTCCGAACCGGTCTGACCCGGCAAAGACCGCGCCGAGGTGATCCTCCCGACTCCGATCGGCAACGTCCCCGAAATTCCGGCACACCACCCTCGGTGGACCGCCAGCGAATCCACCGCTCATCTCCTCCCGCTCGTCCCCCGGAGCGCCCGATGACCTCACCGACGCCAGTACCCGCCCAGCCCGATCCCCGCCTCTACAACGCGGACCTCGCACCCGCGGCGGAGCGCAAATGGGGCACGTACAGCATCTTCGCCCTGTGGATGTCCGACACCCACGCGATCAGCAACTACGCCTTCGCCGCCAGCCTCTTCGTCCTCGGCCTGCCCACCTGGCAGGTCTTCCTCTCCCTGCTGGCCGGCATCACGATCGTCTACTGGTTCATGAACCGCATGGGCCACGCGGGCCACCGCACCGGCGTCCCCTTCCCCGTGCTGGCCCGGGCGAGCTGGGGCGTGTACGGCGCCAACATCCCCGCCCTGATACGGGCGGTCATGGCCGTCGCCTGGTACGGCATCCAGACCTGGCTGGCCTCCGAGGCCGTCGTGCTGCTCGGCATCCAGGTCGCGCCCGGCCTCGCCGCGTACGACCACAATTCCGTGCTCGGCCTCTCCACTCTCGGCTGGATCGCCTTCCTCCTGATGTGGGCGCTGCAGGCGGTGCTGCTCACGCGCGGCATGGAATTCATCCGGAAGGTGCAGGACTTCGCGACCGGCCCGGTCGTCTGGCTGGTCATGCTGGTGCTCGCCCTGTGGCTGGTGGTCAAGGCGGGCGGCGACATCTCGCTCACCGCCAGCCTCACCGGTCTCAGCGGAGGCGAACAGCTGCACCAGAGCCTGATCGCGGTCAGCCTGACCGTGGCCACGTTCCTCACCCTGGTGCTGAACTACGCCGACTTCGCCCGCTTCACCCCGGACCACCGCTCCTACCGGCGCGGCAATCTGCTGGGGCTGCCGGTGAACTTCACCGCCTTCGCCGTCGTCTCGGTGCTGATGACGGCGGGCACCATCTCCGTGTTCGGGGAGGCGATCTCCGACCCGGTCCATGTCATCGCGAAGATCGACAACCCGGTGGTCACGATCGTCGGCGCGATCTCCTTCATGATCGCCACCGTGGGCATCAACGTCGTCGCCAACTTCGTGTCCCCCGCGTACGACTTCGCCAACCTCGCCCCCAAGTACCTGAACTTCAAGCGCGGCGGCATGCTCACGGCGGTCCTCGCGATCGTGGTCATGCCGTGGAAGCTCTACTCCAACCCCGTCGTCATCCAGTACTTCCTGGGCGCGCTCGGTGCCTTCCTCGGCCCGCTGGTCGCGATCCTGCTCGTCGACTACTACTTCGTGCGGCGCGGACACATCGACATCGACGCGCTCTTCTCCGCCGACAAGTCGGGGGAGTACCACTACCGCAAGGGCTTCAACCCGGAGGCGATCATCGCCTTCGTCCCCGCGGCGGCCGTCGCCGCGGTCCTCGCCCTGGGCAAGGCGTTCGCGGACGTCGCCCCGTTCTCCTGGGTCTTCGGTCTGACCGTGGCCGGGGCGATCTACTACCTGCGCACCGCGAAAGTCCGCAAGGGGCGCGGTGAGCCGATGGAGGACGGGCCCATCCTGTCCCACTCCGTGAAGAGCCCGGCCTGACATCGCGGCGGTGTTCGGCGGGTGTGCGGGAATGCGGCGAGATGGTTTAGTGTTCAACCAGACATCGCATCCGCAGGGAGGAGAGAGCCATGCCCGCCGTCACCGTCGAAAGCACCGTGCAGCTGCCCCGCGTCCCCGCCCCCGATCCGCAGAGCGCCCCGCCGCGCCCGGTCCGCTCGGTGACTACCGCCCCGCGGGGTTTCGAGGGGGAGGGCTTCCCGGTCCACCGGGCCTTCGCCGGGGCCTCGCTGCGCGATCTCGATCCCTTCATCCACATGGATCAGATGGGCGAAGTGGAGTACGCGCCGGGCGAGCCCAAGGGCACCCCATGGCATCCGCACCGCGGCTTCGAGACCGTCACCTACATCATCGACGGCGAGATGGAGCACCAGGACTCCAATGGCGGCGGAGGGCTGATCGCCGACGGCGCCACCCAGTGGATGACCGCCGGTGGCGGCATCCTGCACATCGAGACGCCTCCGGAGCATCTGGTGGTCTCCGGCGGCCTCTTCCACGGCATCCAGCTGTGGGTGAACCTGCCCCGCGCCAACAAGTGGAACCCGCCGCGGTACCAGTCCATCGAGGGCGCGCAGACCGCGCTGCTCTCCTCGCCGGACGGCGGGGCGCTGGTCCGCGTCATCGCCGGTGACGTGGCCGGACACCGGGGGCCGGGCGGCACCTTCACCCCGATCACCATGATCCACGCCACCCTCGGCCCGGGCGCCCGGCTCGACCTGCCCTGGCGCTCCGACTTCAACGCGCTCGTCTACTCCTTGTCCGGGCGCGGCACGGTGGGCGCCGAACAGCGCCCGCTGGACGCGCACGAGCTGGCCGTCTTCGGCCAGGGCGGCTCCCTGAGCCTCGCCGCCACCGAGCGCCCGGACAGCCGCACCCCCAACCTCGACGTCCTGATCCTCGGCGGGCGGCCGATCCGCGAACCCGTCGCGCACTACGGCCCGTTCGTGATGAACACCAAGGCCGAGATCGCCCAAGCGGTCGAGGACTTCCAGAGCGGCCGCCTCGGCGTGATCCCCGCCGGGCGGATCCCGCACACGGAGGGGAACTAGCGAGTCGGACGTACGGTGTCCGGGGAACGCCGGACACCGTACGTCATCTGTCATCTGTTATCCGCTATCCGCCAGCCGGCATCTGTTGCGTGTCAGCTGCCACCTGCCACCTGCCATCGGTCATCCGTCAGTCGTGAACCGACAGCCGCGCACCGCACACGGTCGCCTGTGCCCGGGCGGCCAGGGTGCGGCGGTCGTCGGTCCCGCGCGCGGGCAGCAGCGGCCGGTGCGTACGCACCCGCACCGTGAGGCCGGTGGCGCTGGCCACCCGGCGCAGCGAGGTGCCGAAGTCGTCCTCGCCGACGAAGGCGGCCACCGTGGTCGGTGCGCCGTGCTGGACGTAGTCCAGCGACACCGGCCGCACCGGGGCACCCGCGTCGAGTGCCGCCTGGAAGGTGGCCCGCCGGAAGCTGCCGCCCGTCCCGGAGCACCAGGTGACGCCCTGCGGGAAGACCATCACCGACTGTCCGGAACGCAGCCGCTCCGCCATCTCCCGTACGCTGCCGGGCAGTTGGCGCAGCGAGCCGCGGTCGATGAACATGGTGCCCGCCCGCTTCGCCAGCGGACCGACCACCGGCCAGGCGCCCACCTCCCGCTTGGCCAGCATGACCACCGGCTCGACGGCGAGCAGCGCGATGATGTCGAGCCAGGAGATGTGGTTCGCCACCACCAGGGTGCCGGTGCCGCCCGGTGCGCTGAGCGTGCGGTCGCCCGCCACCTCCAGCCGGATGTCCAGCGCGTCCAGCATCGCCGCGGCGTGCGAGCGCAGCGTCTCCGGGTCGGCGATGCGCTCGCCCCGCATCAGCGCGCTCATGATCGCCCGGCTGAACGCTGCGTACCGGCGGGCGATCCGGGCGGCGGGCAGCCGGGCCGCGGCGTGTGACACACAGCTGGGGGAGCAGGGCGACCAGGCCGCCCACGCGTGCGCCGGAAGGTTCGCGTTGACGCTCACCGGCACGGTCACCGGGACTCGCCGAGGAAGTAGCGGCGGTAGCGGTCGTTCATCCGCTCGGTGTCCAGCAGGACGAAGAAGTCGGCGTCGTTGAAGCTCCGGTCGTGCTGCGGGGAGCCGCACATCCAGGCGCCGACCCGCAGATAGCCGCGGAGCAGCGGCGGCAGTTCGGCGTAGCTGGGCCGGGCGTCCAGCGTCTGCGTCGGAACCCAAGGGTCGAGCGGGTGGACCCGCAGCTCGGGCGGGGCGGCGTGCTTGGTGGTGCCCAGCAGCCAGGCGTTCGACGCGGCCTGCTCGCCGTCGCCGAGCGGGACCGAAGCGCAGCCCGCGAGGTAGCGGTGGCCGGACAGCAGGACGTAGCGGGCGAGGCCGGCCCACATCAGGTTGATCACGGCGCCGGAGCGGTGATCGGGGTGCACACAGGCCCGGCCCGCCTCGACCATCGAGGAGCGCACGTCCTCGGGGAGCCCCCGCAGATCGAATTCGGTGTCCGAATACAGTCGCTCGCTGCGGCCCGGGGGCAGCAGCCGGTAGGTGCCGACCACGGTGTCCGTCGCGGTGTCCGTGACGATCAGGTGGTCCATGACCTCGTCGAACTCGTCCACGTCACGGCCTGGGAAGGGCGAGTTCAGCACCCCTCCGCGTTCTTCGCCGAACACCTGGTAACGCAGTCGCTGCGCGGCGTTGATCTGCTCCTCGGTATGGGCGATGGAGGTGACGTACGAGCTCGTGGAGGCCGCAGCCGGGGACGTCGTGAGCACGGACATTCCTGTTCTCCGTTCAGGGGGACCGTCAGGAGCGGTGAGGACACCACTCTTGCTCCGGCTCCGAACGGCACAGTGTCCGCGTGGTGATTCGACGACTGCCAGCCGATGACGAAAACATGCCACAGACCGAACGGCGAAGTGTTATGGGGCGTCGTGGCGGCCCTGGCGCCCCTGAGGTCCGTATTCTCCCGGGAGCGGGAAGCCGAGCGCCTGTGCCGCGGCCGCCGGGGTGGGCTGTGACCAGTGGTCGGCGACGGCCTGCGCGGACGAGAGGGATCGGGTTTCGGCCAGATCCAGATAGAGCACACCGTCCAGATGGTCCGTCTCATGCTGGACGATGCGGGCGGGCCAACCCGTGAACTCCTCGTCCAGCTCGCGCCCCGTCTCGTCCTGCCCGCGCAGCCGGATCCGCTCGGGCCGGCTGACCACGGCCTGCCAGCCCGGGACGCTCAGGCACCCCTCGAAGAATGCCGCCCGGGCGTCGCCGAGCGGTTCGTACGACGGATTCACCAGCACCCGGTACGGCTGCGGCACCCGGCCGCGCGCCTCGCGCACCTCGGCCGCCACCTCGGCCGGGTCCTCGATCACCGCGAGCCGCAGCGGAACGCCGATCTGCGGGGCGGCCAGCCCCACCCCTGGCGCGTTGTGCATCGTCTCGCGCATCGCCCGCAGCAGCCGTTCCAGCCGGCCGCCGGACAGCTGGCCGTCGTAGGGGAGTGCCGGTTGCCGCAGCACGGCGGCCCCGGCGGAGACGATGGGGAGCGGGCGGCAGCCATCGAGCAGTTCATCGACCAGCTCGGGCAGGGGCGTGGTGGGCATGGGGACAGCCTGGCAAGGAGGCCGGGCGGGGGCAATCCGTCGGCGGGCGGCGGTCCGGGGAATGGGGCGCCTTGGCCCGATGCTCACGATCGGACAAACGGTGAACCCGGTACGGATGCGCTCCGTACCCGTCCACGAGCCGCCGGGGAATCCCACGCCTCCGCGGCTCATCCGGGTCCTCCCGAGACTCGGTTGGCTGCCGCTCCGCGGTGTCTGTCCCCGTTTGTGCACGGTGGAGCGGCAGCCCCCGGCCGGCTCCCGGCCGGAGGTGGACCGCCTGCGGCCGCGGAGGCCCTGACGCCCCGCGGCCGCCGGTGCGTTGCCCCGTTGCCCCCGCGCTCAGCCGCCCGCGCCGCCGCCCTCCGCGCTCCCGGCTCCCGCGCCTCCCGTGTCTCCGGCTCCCGCGTCCCCGGCGTGGACGGCCCGGGCTTCGGGCAGCAGCTCCCGGATGTCGTTCGGCAGCACGCCGTACACCTTCTCCATCAGCTCCGGGTCCAGGGCCGAGTCCAGCACCTCGAAGAAGGCGCTCGCCTCCCGGATCGCCTCGTCCTCGGAGGTCTCGGTGCGCCAGGCGATCCGGCCCGCGAAGCCGGTGAGGCCGAACCGCGCGTCGTGGTCACGGTGGTGCGCTCGCTGCTCCGGCGAGCCCTCGTGGGGCGCGGTGACCCGGCGTATCGGCTCCGCGGCCTCCACGGGCAGCTGCGCCGCCAGATGGTCGACCAGCCCGCCCGGGATCCGCTCGGCGAGCGTTTCGAGCGTCGCGCGCACGGTCCGCTCGGCGGTCTGCCGGTCCGGAAGCCGCGCCCGGGCCTGGATCTGGCCTGTCAGTTCTTCGTAGCGCGTGATCAAGCGCTCCTCGGGGATCGGGTGCCCGGCGTCCCTCGCCGGGTGCCCAGGGCCGCCCCGGCGAATCGTCACTCCGGTGCGCGGGAGGCGAGCAGCGGGCCCAGGACCCGGGTGCCGGGGCCGGTGTGCCCGCCGGGGCCCGGGAGCTGGGTGGTGTTGTCCACGGTCAGCGGATCGCCGCAGTGCGCGCACACGGTGACGGGGGTGGTGTCCCGGCCGCAGGTGAGATGGCGGATGCGGGCCGGTGCCCCGTCCGTACCGGCACACCAGCGGTCGCCCCAGCGCATCAGCGCCAGCAGCACCGGGTACAGCTCCTCGCCCTTCTCGGTCGCGCGGTAGTGCTCACGCGGCGGCCGCTCCTGGTAGCGCTCCTTGCGCAGGACGCCCTCCTCGACCAGCCGGGCCAGCCGGGCCGCCAGTACCTTGCGCGAGATGCCGAGGTCATGGGCGAGGTCGTCGAAGCGGCTGACCCCGGTCAGCACGTCCCGCATGATCAGCGCGGTCCACGCGTCGCCGAACAGATCGGTGGCGCGGGCGATCGAGCAGGCCACGTCGGCGAGCGGAGTGCGGGTCATGCCCCGACCCTACCGGAGTTCCCTCGGGGAACCCGAGATGTTAGGTTCCCCCAGGGAACTCACCCCGCCTCCGAGGGAGAAGACGATGGCCGCCGCTGTGCGCATCGAGCTGGACGTGGACTCGCCCGACGCGGTCGACGGCCGCCAGATCAGGGCCGTCGCCTTCCAGGACTGCCGGCTGGCGTACCTCCGCGGCACCCTCGCGGCCGTCGGCCACACCCCCTCCGGCCGCCGGGCCCTGGTCGTGGGCAGCGGCCGCGGGCTGCTGGCGCGCGGCCTGGCCCGGCTCGGCTACGACGTCACCGCCCTCGACCCGTCCGCCGCCGCCACCCGCATCGCCCACGCGACGCACCCGCACGACCACCCCGCCGTCGCCTACCGGACCGCGCCCGCCGAGAAACTTGGCCTCGCGGACGCCGCGTTCGACCTCGCCTACTACGCGGACACCTTCGAGATCACCCCCGATCTGGACCGGGTGCTGGCCGAGGCCGCAAGGGTGCTGCGCCCCGGTGGCGTCCTCGTCTACGACACCGTCAACCGCACCCCGCTGTCCCGGCTCGTCTACCTCGGCGCCTTCCAGCGCCTCGGGCTCACCCGGATCATGCCCGCCGGCCGCTACACGGCGGCCCGGCTGCGCACCCCCGCCGAACTGACCGCCGCCCTCGACCGGCACGGCCTGCGCAACGAGGACATCCGCGACTTCCGGCCCCGGGACCCGCGCGGACTCCTCAAGGCCACCGTCGCCCGCCGCCGCGGCCGGATCACCGACGAGCAGATCCCGGCCATGGCCGGTTTCGTACTGGCCCCCGGCGCCCGGCCGCGGGTCACCTACCTCGGATACGCGCTCAAGGGCTGAACGCGGCAGCCCGCGCGTTCCGGCGCACACTGGCACTGTGACGGGAAAGCGCAGCGCCGGGATCCTGCTCCACCGCGGGACGGGACCGGCCACCGAGGTTCTGCTGGGCCATATGGGCGGGCCGTTCTGGGCCGCCAGGGACGAGCGCGCGTGGTCCGTGCCCAAGGGCGAGTACGCGGGGGACGAGCTTCCCGAGGCCGCCGCGCGGCGCGAGTTCCAGGAGGAGCTGGGGCTGCCGCCGCCCGCGGGCGACCTCCGTCCCCTGGGCACCGTACGGCAGACCGGCGGCAAGCTGGTCACGGTCTGGGCCCTGGCGGGCGACCTCGACCCGGAGCGGATCACGCCCGGCACGTTCACCATGGAATGGCCGCGCGGCTCGGGCCGCACGCGGGAGTTCCCCGAGATCGACCGGGTCGCCTGGCTGGATCTCGACCGGGCCCGGATGAAGATCGTCACCAAGCAGCAGATCTTCCTCGACCGGCTCGGCGAACTGCTGGACGGGGCGGCCGGGACGGCCTGACGGGAAAACACGGTGGTGGGCATGGAGAACGCGAGGAGTTCCGAGTACCTGCCCCGGCTGCGCCTGGACGAGCTGCTGGAGGAGCTGCAGCTGCGCATCGACGCGGTGCGCGGCACCCAGGACCGGCTGCACAACCTGCTGGAAGCGGTCCTCTCGGTCGGCCGCGAGCTGGATCTGCGCCACGTGCTGCGGCGGATCGTCGAGGCCGCGGTGGTGCTGGTGGACGCCGAGTACGGGGCCCTGGGCGTGATCGGCGACGGGCAGCGGCTGGCCGAGTTCCTGCCCGTGGGCGTCAGCCAGGAGCAGAGCGAGGCGATCGGTTCGCTGCCGGCCGGCCACGGCATCCTCGGCGAGCTGATCCGCCACCCCGAGCCGCTGCGGCTGGCCGAACTGTCCGAGCACCCCGCCTCCTACGGCTTTCCGCCCGGCCATCCGCCGATGCACTCCTTCCTGGGCGTGCCCATCCGGGTGCGGGACGAGGTGTTCGGGAACCTCTACCTCACCCAGAAGCGCGGCGGGAAGGAGTTCGACGGCGAGGACGAGACGGTGCTGTCCACCCTCGCCGTGGCCGCCGGGGTCGCCATCGAGAACGCCCGGCTGTACGAGGAGGCCCGGCACCGCCAGCACTGGCTGGAGGCGAACGCCGAGGTCACCAACAACCTGCTGTCCGGTGTGGACGAGACCGGAGTGCTGGAGCTGATCGTCGACCACGCCCGCCGGATCCTCTCCGCCGATCTGGGCGTCCTGATGCTGCCCGTCCCCGGTTCCGACTCCCTCCAGGTCGCGCTGGCGTCGGGCACCGACGCCGAGGCGCACCGGGGTCTGGTGCTGTCCCGCGAGGGCACCTTCGCGGGCGCCGCCTTCACCGCGTCCGAGCCGGTCACCAGCACCGATGTCGCGCACGACCCCCGGATCACGGTCGGTCCGCAGCGCTGGGACGGCCTCGGCCCGGCCGTCGCGGTCCCGATGCGCACCAGCGACGGGGTCGGCGGCGTCCTCTCCCTCGCCCGTACCGAACGCAGCCCCGCCTTCACCCAGATCGAGACGGACACCCTGCTCGGCTTCGCGGGCCAGGCGGCCATCGCCATGAAGCTGGCCGAGCGGCGGCGCGACGCCGAACAGCTCGCCCTGCTGGAGGATCGCGACCGGATCGCCCGCGACCTGCACGACCTGGCGATTCAGCGGCTGTTCGCGGCTGGGATGACGCTCCAGAGCACCTTGCGCTTCGTCCAGCACCCGGAGGGTTCCGAACGGCTGCTGCGGGTGGTGGACGACCTCGACGACACCATCAAGATCATCCGTTCCACGATCTTCGGGCTGCGCTCCCACGAGTCGGGCCCCGCGGTGCAGGGGCTGCGCGTCCGTACCGCCAAGACCATCGAGGAGGCCGTGCCCGCGCTCGGCTTCACCCCCGCGCTGCGCACCGAGGGGCTGGTCGACACCGATGTGCCGCGGCCGGTCGCGGACGACATGGTCGCGGTGCTCGCCGAGGCGCTGTCCAATGTGGCCCGGCACGCCCGGGCGCACGCCGCCGAGGTCTCGCTGATCGTGCGTGGCGGACGGCTGACCCTGACCGTCACGGACGACGGCATCGGCCTGCCGGACGGCGGCCGCCGCAGCGGGCTGCGCAACCTCGCGGAGCGCGCCGAGAAGCTGGGCGGCGCACTGGACCTCACCACGCCGCCGGACGGTGGCACCCGGCTGGTGTGGGCCGTCCCCCTTCCGGATCGCTGACGCCCGGCCCCAGCCGGATCAGCATCTGGACATGGCCGGGCGCGCGCCGCCCGTCGCTCAGCGCCCAGCGCAGATCGGGCCACTCCAGCGCCTGGTGCAGCAGCGTCGCCCGGACGCCGTGCGCCGTCGCCAGCAGCAGGACGTGTTCCAGCGCCTGACCGGCCAGCAGCCAGTCGGCGCGCCGGTCGTGGGGGGTGGTGAGCACGGCGATCGTCGGCCGGCTCTCCAGGACCGCGGTCGGCGGGCGGCCGTTCACCGGGGTGTCGCGGCGCTCGGCCTCCGCGGTCAGCCGCAGCAGCCGCGCGGTCTCCTCCGGGCCCGCCGGATACAGCGCCGCCCCGTCCCCGCGCGCCGCCTCGGCGAACACGCCCAGCTCCCGGGGCGGCAGCCGGTGCCCCGGGAACGGGTACCGGCTGCCGGGCCGCCGCCAGATCATGTCGTACAGGCCATCGTGGTGCGCGGCGGCGGCGCCGCGCGGTGACACGGTCAGCCGCACGGTGGCCAGCAGGTCCGGCTGGGAGCGGTGCGGCAGCAGCCGCACCACCGGCTCCCAGCCGAAGTGGGCCACGGCCACGCGCAGATTGCACACCGCGGCCCCGGCGGAGACGTACAGTGCCCGGCCCATGGGGTCGGCCTGCCGCAGCCCGCGCTCCGGGGCGGCCCGGAGCTCCAGGGTGACGGTCTCCGGGTTCAGCCGGTACCGCCACGGCTGGGCGTGGAGCATCGACGGAGCGGCGACGGCCGCGGAGATCAGCTTCTCCAGCGTCGCCGCGTCCAGTGCTGCGGGCTCCATGTCTTCTCCTCGCCGGGCAATGCCGGTCACATGATCACGGTCGGTCGCGTCGGGGGACACGGTCAGCGGGGCGGGGCAGGACGGGCGTCGGGGGCCCGCTCCGGAGGCGGATGGCTGGCCAGGACGGCGGCCTGGATACGGCGTTCGACGCCCAGCTTGGCCAGCAGCCGTGAGATGTGGTTCTTGACCGTCTTCTCGGACAGGAAGAGCCGCTTGCCGATCTGCCGGTTGGTCAGCCCCTCGCCGATCAGCGCCAGGATCTCCCGCTCCCGCGGCGACAGCCCGACCAGCGCCTCGTCCCGGGGCTCCTGCGGGGTGGCGTCGCCGCGCAGGGTGCTCATCAGCCGGGCGGTGGTGGCCGGGTCCAGCATCGACTGCCCGGACGCGACGGTCCGTACGGCGGACACCAGGTCGGAACCCTTGATCTGCTTGAGCACATAGCCCGCGGCCCCGGCCATGATCGCGTCCAGCAGCGCATCGTCGTCGTCGAACGACGTCAGCATCAGACAGGCCAGCGCGGGCATGCGGGAGCGCAGTTCACGGCAGACGGTGATGCCGTCCCCGTCCGGCAGCCGGACGTCCAGGATCGCCACGTCGGGCCGCAGCGCCGGGCCCCGGGCCAGCGCGTGGTCCACCGTTCCCGCGTCGCCGACCACCTCGATGTCCGGTTCGGCGTCCAGCAGATCGTGCAGTCCGCGCCGTACCACCTCATGGTCGTCGAGCAGGAACACCCTGATGGGCGCCGGTGGTGTCACCCCGGCCCAGGTCTCGGTCATGGCGCCCTCGCACCGCTCGTCCGCCGGTCCGTCCCCCTGGTCTCCGATAGACGAGCGTGGCGCATCCGCCGGCACCGCACCAGGGCCGAACGGGCCCCCGCGCGGCCGCGACGGGACCGAAAGACCCCCGGCGGAGAGGGCTGCACGGCCCTCGTATCCCCTCCGCGCGCGTGGGACGGTCTGAATCATGGGCACGAACGTGCGGGGGCGGTGGTTGTGGCGATGGCGGCGCAATCCCCTCAAACGCCGCTCGGACGTGGTGGAAGCCTGGGTGGTCCTGGTGACCGGCCTGGTGATGGTGGTCGGCGGCCCGGCGGCGGGCGTCGTCACCGGCGACGCGGTGGCGGCCGGTCTGCAGCAGGAACGCGCGGAGCGGCACCGGGCGCCCGCGCGGCTGGTCGAGAACGCGCCCGCCGCGCTGCCCGCCGCCGACGGTACGGACACCGCGCGGGTACGTGCCCTGGTGCGGTGGACCGCGCCCGACGGCACCGTGCACACCGGCACGGCGCGGGTCGACGAGGGCAGGCGCGCCGGTACGGCCACCACCGTCTGGACCGACGACCGCGGCCGTCTCGTCCCCGATCCGCCCTCCGAGCGGCAGGCGGCGACCCGGGCCACGCTGGCCGGCGCGTCGGCGTCGGCGGGGGTGTGCCTGGTGTCGCTGGCGGGCCGCGGGGTGGCGCGGTGGCGGCTGGACCGTGGCCGGGCGCGTGAGTGGGAGCGGGCCTGGGCCGAGGTCGGCCCCCGCTGGACACGCCGCCACACCTAGGGGTGTCTCGCCGATCATGCCGGGCTCCCGACGCCGCTGTGACATCAGCCGCTGCCGCGGCGGGCGGCACCTCGCGGCCCCGCGCTCGTCGCTCCCCCAGCTACCGCTGGGAGGTGCCCCCTGCACCAGACGCCGCTCGCTGATCCGGCCTGATCGACAAGACACCCCCTGGCAGCCGCCACCCCCGTGGGGCCGGTGGCGCTCGGGCCGGGTGCCGGTCAGGCCGGTGGCCCCGTCAGATGCGCGGTGCTCAGCTGGTTGTCGAAGTCCACGACGCCCTCGACCGCCCGGATCAGCCGGGCCGCGGCCGGGATCAGCACGGCGTCCCGGACATGTCCGGCGAGGGTGACCACGCCCTCGCTCACTCGCACCTCGACCGCTTGCCCGGGCGACGGGAAGAGGTGGGCCACCACCTCGCGGCGCACCTCCTCCTCGATCTCCTCGTCCGGCCGCAGGAACACCTTCAGCAGGTCGGCGCGGCTGACGATGCCCTCCAGGCGGCCCTCGTCGTCGACCACGGGAAGCCGCTTGACCCGCTTGTGGGTCATGATCCGGGCCGCCTCGGCGAGCGTCGCGTTGGCGTGCACCGTGATGGCCGGGGTCGTCATCAGCTCATCGGCGCTCACCGCCCCCGCCTTGGCGATGCCGGGCAGGTCGCGCAGCTGGGCCAGCCGCGCCGGGTCGCTGTCCCGGAACTCCTCCTTGGGCAGCAGATCCGCCTCGGACACCACCCCGATGACCCGGCCCTCACCCGCCAGCACCGGCAGGGCGCTCACCTTCCACTGCTCCAGCGTCCTGACGATCTCCTTGAACGGCGCCTCGAGGCCGACGGCGACGACGGTATGGGTCATCACATCGCTCACGATGCGCGCGGTCCGGGACACGGGATCCTCCTGTCAGCTCGTCGGCGCGCGGCACCCCGCACCCGTCCGTTCACTTGCCCCGGTCCCGGGTGACCAGCGGCGGATGGTGCCCGCCGATCGCTACCTTGAGCGCGCCGGTGTCGGTGGACCGGGCGAACACGTCGTACGCCTCCTCCATCTGGTCGAGCTCGAACAGGTGGGTGATGAGCGAGGACGTGGGGAGCCGCCCCGCGGCCAGCATGGACAGCAGCGTGGGCGTGGAGTACGTGTCGACCAGCCCGGTGGTGATCGTGATGTTCTTCTCCCACAGCTCTTCCAGGTGCAGCGTCGCGGGCCGGGCGTGCACGCCGACGTTGGCGACCCGTCCGCCCGGGCGCACCATGCGGGTGCAGATCTCGAAGCTCCGCGGCGTCCCCACGGCCTCGATCACCACATCGGCGCCCAGCCCGTCGGTGAGGTCGCCGATCAGCCGCTCGGGCTCCTCCGCGGCGTCGGCCACCGCGTCGGCGCCGACCTGCTTGGCCGCGTCGAGCCGGGAGGTGGCGAGGTCGACGGCGATGATCCGGCCGGGGGAGAAGAACTCGGCGGTCGCGATCGCGGCGAGCCCGACCGGGCCCGCGCCGACCACCGCCACCGTGTCGCCCGGCGCGACCCGCCCGTTGAGCACCCCCACCTCGTAGGCGGTGGGGAAGACGTCCGCCAGCAGCACCGCGTACTGCGCCTCGGCCGCGGCGGGCAGCGGATGCGTCGACAGATCGGCGAACGGCACCCGGACGTACTCGGCCTGGGTGCCGTGGATCGAACGCCCCAGGATCCAGCCCCCGCCGCCACGGCACTGCCCGTACGCCCGCTCCCGGCAGAACCGGCAGTGGCCGCAGGCGGAGATGCACGAGACCAGCACCCGGTCCCCGGGGCGTACGCCGCGCACCTCGTCGCCGGTCTCGACCACCTCGCCGACGGCCTCGTGGCCGAGAACCGTACCGGGCCGCACATCCGGCACCTCGCCCTTGAGGATGTGCAGATCGGTGCCGCAGATGGTGACCGTGTCGATGCGGACGATGGCGTCGGTGGCGTCCTCGATGCCGGGGTCGGGCACGTCCTGCCAGGAGAACAGCCCGGGCCCCTGGAAGACGAGTGCTTTCATGACCGCTTCCTCTCGTGCGGGGCATGGCGGGTTGTGCGATGCGTACGGTACGCGCGCCGCGTCACGGGGCACGCGGCGCCGGGGGCCGCCCGCTTCTCGTGGGCCCGGATTGCGCGGTGCGCGGTACCCGGCACGTGGCGCTTGACCGGTCCGCTTCTCCGCGTCGTATCGAATGCCCCCGGTGCCGCTTCCAGGCGACCACGCCGGGGGTACCCGCCGCCTAGGGCCGACCGGCCCCGGCCCAGGTCATCCGGCCCAACCGGCCGCCGGAGACCCCCTAGCCCACCGGCACCAGCACCACCGGGCAGTGCGCGTGGTGCAGCACCGCGTGGGTGACCGGGCCCAGCTGCATGCCCAGGCGCGCGGTGCGCCGTTGCACCGCCAGGACCAGGACGTCCGCCGCCCGCGACGCCTCCACCAGGGCCTGGGCCGGTGCGCTGTGCGCCGTGTGCTCCTGCACCCGCACCTGCCCGAACTCCTCGCGCAGCGCGGCCACCACGCGGTACGTCACCTCCTGCTCCCGCTCCGCCCGCAGGGCCACCGCCTCCCGCGAGGGCAGCATGTGGTCGCCCGCGAAGAGCCGGGGGCGGGCCCAGGCGTACAGCACGCGCAGCCGCGCACCGCGCCGTATCGCGTCCTCGAACCCGTACCGGGCCGCCACCTCGTCCGCGCCGCTCTCCACCCCGACCAGCACCTTGCCGTGGCCCTCGGGCCCGTACGCGGGCGCCGGTGCGTCGCCGCGCACCACCAGCAGCGGGCGATGGGTGTGGGCGGCCAGCCGCAGCCCGACCGAGCCCAGCAGCAGCCCGGTGAAGCCGCCGAGCCCGCGGGTGCCGATGACGATGAGCGAGGCGCGCTCGCCGATCCGCAGCAGCTCGGGCACCGCGTCCTGCGGAGTGAGGGTGGGGACCACCCGCAGCTCCGGGTCCTGCTCGGCGACCCGTGCCATGGCCAGCCGCAGCACGGTCCGGGCGACCTCGACCGGGGGCCGCCGCGGTTCGGCGTCCGCGTCGAAGGCGAGCGGATCGGTGCGCGCCCAGGGCCAGGCGTGCACGATCTCCAGCGTGGCGCCGCGCCGCCGCGCCTCGCCGACCGCCCGGTCCAGGGCCTGCCAGGCGCTGCCGGAGCCGTCCAGACCGACCACGACCCGGCCGCCGTCACGCCTCGGCCGTACGGGTTCGGCCATCACGCCCCACCTCCGGGCGCACCGCCCGAGGGGGCCGCCGGGCGGAAGTCGTCGACGCGGTAGGTGAGCCGGTCCACGACCGCCACCACCCCGTCCACCTGCCCGGCCATCCGCACCGCGATCGGGATCTCGCTGTGCCGGTCCAGCTCCCCTTCCAGCCGTACGACGCCGTCGGTGACGGTCACCGCGACGGACTGCGGCCGGAGCCACAGCGACCGCACCAGCACCTCGTCGATGACCTCCGCGCGGATCTCGTGGTCCGGGCGGAGGAAGACGCGGAGCAGATCGCGGCGGGTGACGATGCCGATCAGCCGGTCCTCCTCGTCGACGACGGGCAGCCGCTCCACGCGGTGGCGCGCCATGGAGCGCGCGGCGTCGACGATGGTGTCCTGCGGGCGCACGGTGACGGCGGGCCGCGACATCAGCTGCCCGGCCGCCACGGCACCGTCCGCCTCATCGGCCCGATCGGCCCGCCCGGCCAGATCGGTTCCGGTGATCACGCCGACGACCTTGTCGTCCTCGTCCACCACCGGCAGCCCGCCGATCCGGTGCCGCCTCAGCAGCACACCGACCTCCTCGGACGAGGCCGCGTGGCCGACCCGCACGACGTCGTCGCTCATCACGTTGCCGATCTTGCGATGCTTCATCCCCGCCTCCTCGCGGACCAGCCTCCACCGGCCGCCCGCCCGTCCACTTGGGCTGCCCGGGGTCGAGTCCGGGTCGAACGGCCCGGTCCGGCCGTGACCCGACCGGCAAAACGGGTACGCATCGCCCATACAGGACGAGTGGAGAGAGAGGCCCATGCCCGACGCAGCGAGGACGGCGCCGAACGGCCCCACCGCCCCCACCGATCACACCGACCCGGCCGACCCTTCCGAGCACGAAGTGCACGCCCTGGACGCCCACTGGCGCGCCGCGAACTACCTCGCGGCCGGCCAGATCTATCTGCTCTCCAACCCCCTGCTGACCGAACCGCTGCGCCCCGAGCACATCAAGCCGCGGCTGCTCGGCCACTGGGGCACCTCACCCGGCCTGAACCTCGTCCACACCCACCTCGGCCGGGTCATCAAGGCCCGCGACCTGGACGCGATCTGCGTCTGGGGCCCCGGCCACGGCGGGCCCGCGGTGCTCGCCGGGTCCTGGCTGGACGGCAGTTATACGGACGTCTATCCGGACGTGAGCCGGGACGCGGAGGGCATGGCCCGGCTCTTCCGCCAGTTCTCCTTCCCCGGCGGGGTGCCCAGCCATGTCGCCCCGGAGACCCCCGGCTCCATCCACGAGGGCGGTGAGCTGGGCTATTCCCTGGCGCACGCCTACGGCGCCGCGCTCGACAACCCCGATCTGCTGGCCGTCTGCGTCATCGGCGACGGGGAGGCCGAGACCGGGCCGCTGGCCGGCTCCTGGCACGCCAACAAATTCCTCGACCCGGTGCACGACGGCGCCGTGCTGCCGATCCTCCACCTCAACGGCTACAAGATCGCGAACCCGACGGTGCTCGCCCGGCTCCCCGAAGCGGAGCTGGACGATCTGCTCCGCGGCTACGGCCATGAGCCGATCCATGTCGCGGCGCGGCCCGGGGACGATCCGCTGCGGACGCACCGGGCGCTGGCCCGGGCCATGGACCAGGCGCTCGACCGGATCGCGCTCCTGCAGCGCACCGCCCGCGAGGAGGACGCCGTCGAGCGCCCGCGCTGGCCGGTGATCGTGCTCCGTACGCCCAAGGGCTGGACCGGCCCGGCCGAGGTCGACGGCCTGCCCGTCGAGGACACCTGGCGCGCCCACCAGGTGCCGCTGCCCGGCGTCCGGGAGAACCCGGAGCATCTGCGGCTGCTGGAGCGGTGGCTGCGCTCGTACCGCCCCGAGGAGCTGTTCGACGACCGGGGACGCCCGCGCCCGCAGGTCCTCGCCTGCGTGCCCGGGGGCGACCGGCGGCTGGGCGCCAATCCGCACGCCAACGGCGGACTGCTGCTGCGCGATCTGCCCGTGCCCGACCTGGCGCGGTACGCGGTGCACGTCGACAAGCCCGGCGTCACCCTGCACGAGCCGACCCGGGTCCTCGGCGGGCTGCTGGAGCAGATCATGGAGGACACCGCCGACCGCCGGAACTTCCGCCTCGTCGGCCCCGACGAAACTTCCTCCAACCGGCTCGACGCCGTCTACCGGGCCACCGGCAAGACGTGGCAGGAGGACATCCTCGTCACCGACGAGCATCTGAACCGGCACGGCCGGGTCATGGAGGTCCTCTCCGAACACCTCTGCCAGGGGTGGCTGGAGGGCTATCTGCTCACCGGACGGCACGGCCTGTTCTCCTGCTACGAGGCGTTCGTGCACATCGTCGACTCCATGGTCAACCAGCACATCAAATGGCTGAAGGTGTCCCGCGACCTGCCGTGGCGGCGGCCCATCGCCTCCCTCAACTACCTGCTGACCTCCCATGTGTGGCGGCAGGACCACAACGGTTTCTCGCACCAGGACCCCGGCTTCGTCGACCATGTGCTCAACAAGAGCCCCCAGGCCGTACGGGTCTATCTGCCGCCGGACGCCAACACCCTGCTGTGCGTGGCCGACCACGTGCTGCGCAGCCGCGACTACGTCAACGTCGTCGTCGCGGGCAAACAGCCCTGCTTCGACTGGCTCGACCTCGACCAGGCCCGCGTCCACTGCGCCCGCGGCGCCGGGAGCTGGGACTGGGCGGGTACGGAGACCGGCGCGGGCGAGCCCGATGTGGTGCTGGCCGCCGCGGGCGACGTGCCCACGCAGGAGGTGCTGGCGGCCGCCGGGATCCTCCGCCGCCATCTGCCCGACGTGGCCGTGCGCGTGGTCAACGTCGTCGACATGACCCGGCTGCTGCCCCAGGACGCGCATCCGCACGGGATGCCGGACGCCGAGTTCGACGCCCTGTTCACCCGCGACCGGCCGGTCGTCTTCGCCTACCACGGCTATCCGTGGCTGGTGCACCGGCTGGCCTACCGGCGCGCCGTCCACCCGCATCTGCATGTGCGCGGCTACCACGAGGCGGGCACCACCACCACGCCGTTCGACATGGTGGTCCGCAACGACCTGGACCGCTACCGCCTGGTCATGGACGTCATCGACCGCACCCCGGGGCTCGCGGTGCGCGCCGTGTCCGTACGGCAGCGGATGCAGGACGCCCGCACCCGCCACCACCAGTGGATCCGCGACCACGGCACCGACCTGCCCGAGGTCGCCGAGTGGTCCTGGACCGGTTAGGCGTCGGCTCGCCAGGCGTCCGCCGGGAAGTAGCCGTCCAGGAAGGCGTTGCGGAACTTCCCGGCGGGGTCGTGGTCGGCCAGCAGCCGCCCGAAGTCGGCGGCCCGCTCGTACGAGGCGACGATCCGCTCGGGAGCCGCCGCCGTGAGCTTGCCCCAGTGCGGCCGCGCCCCCAGGGGCAGCAGCAGCTCCTCCATCGCGGCCACCACCTCGATGACCGCGGCGTGGTCCGGCACCCAGGTGAAGTGCAGGGCCACGCAGTCCCTGCCGTACGCGGGGCTCAGCCACAGGTCGTCCGCCGCGACCGTGCGGACCTCGGAGACCTGGACCACGGGCGCGATCCGGTCCCCGAGGCCGCGCAGCGCCGCGAAGGCCTCGGTGGCCGCGGCGCGCGGCAGGATCAGCTCCGACTGCAGCTCGTCGCCGTTGCTGGGCGTGAAGTCCGGCCGGAAGTGCGGCAGCCGCTCGTGCCAGGGCCCGGGCGAGCCCAGCTGCTCGGTGCAGTGCAGCGGTGGCATCGCGGGCACCGGATGGTGGTGGCGGTCGGCCGGACGGGCGCCCAGCCACGGCTGGCCCGGCTCCGGCGGGCCCGGCAGGTCCGTACGGCACTTCAGCCACACCACGCCCTCGTCCGCGTGCCAGTCGGTGAAGACGCTGACGCTGTACGCGGCGGCGAAGATCTCGTCGAAGCTGTCGGCCAGCCGGTCCAGCGGCAGCCCGGTCCACACCCACTGCGCCACCTCGTACGCGGGCTCGATGTCCAGGGTCATCGCGGTGACGACGCCCAGCCCGCCGAGCCCGACCACCGCACCGGACAGCCGGTCGGCCTCGCTGTCCCGGCGCAGCCGCGTCACATCGCCCTCCGGGCCCACGATCTCCAGACCTTCCACCGACGCGGCCAGACAGCGCTGCACATTGCCGGAGCCATGGGTGGCGGTGGCGCAGGCCCCGGCGACCGTGATGTGCGGCAGGGAGGCGAGGTTGGCCAGGGCGTAGCCCGCCACGTGCAGTTCCTCGGCCACCTGGGCGTAGCGCATGCCCGCGGCGATGGTGGCCGTCGCGCCGTCGGGGGCGATCTCGACCCGGTGCGGCAGCCGCTCCAGGGACACCAGATCGCCGTCGGTGTCGGCGATGCGGTTGAAGGAGTGGCCGGTGCCCAGCACCCGGACCCGGTCGGCGGAGCCGACGATCCGCCGCAGTTCGCCGAGCGAGGCCGGGCGGTGCAGCCGGGCCGCTCCGAAGGTGATGTTCCCTGCCCAGTTGGTGGTGGCTCCGGTGGTCAGCATCCACACTCCTGTTTCGTGCTGGGGGGCTGGGCCCGCGCCGGGCCTGGGGTGATGTGGCAAGGACCTTGGTACAGGCCCGCCCCCTGATCCGTACAGACCGCCGTGCCGCCACCCGATGTGACCCGGACGGAGCAGCAGGACGGGCCACCGGGCCGGGGCGGCGCACACGATGGTGCGAACGCGATCGGTACCGCCGCTCGCACACCGCTGGAGAGGGGCGGCCATGGCGGAGGAGAAGGACACCGGCACCCGGGGCGGCGTTTTCGGCGAGCTGTGCGCGGAGTTCGCCGGAACCATGGTTCTCATTCTCTTCGGCTGCGGTGTGGTGGCCCAGGTGGTGGCGGCCGGGGCGCTCACCAAGCCTCCGGGCGCGCTCGGCGACCACGACTCCATCGCCTGGGGCTGGGGGCTCGGCGTGACCCTCGGCGTGTACGTGGCGGCGCGGCTCAGCGGCGCGCACATCAACCCGGCAGTCACCCTCTCCCTGGCGGTCTTCAAGGGCTTCCCCTGGCGCAAGGTGCTGCCGTACATCGTGGCCCAGACGCTCGGCGCGTTCGTCGCGGCCCTGCTGGTGCGCTGGAACTACACCGAGGTGCTGGCGGCGGCCGACCCCAAGCACACCTTCAAGACCCAGTTCGTGTTCTCCACCCTCCCCGGCAACGGGGTGCTGCCGGTCAGCGAATGGGGCGCGCTGCGTGACCAGATCATCGGCACCGCGATCCTGGTCCTGCTGATCTTCGCCCTCACCGACCTCCTGAACGACCCGCCGAAGGCCAACCTGGCGCCGTTCATCATCGGCCTGGTCGTGGTGGCGATCGGCATGGCGTGGGGCGCCGACGCCGGATACGCCATCAACCCGGCCCGTGACTTCGGGCCCCGGCTCGCCAGCTTCATCACCGGCTATCACACCGCCTGGCGGGACCAGTACGGAAACTTCTACTTCTGGGTGCCGATCGTCGGCCCGCTGGTCGGCGGACTCGTCGGCGCCGCCCTCTACAAGGTCCTGGTCAGCCGGTTCCTCCCGCTGGCCGGACCGCAGGAGGTGGGACGCATCCCGGCCCCCGAGGGCCCCGAGAGCTGAGCCGGGCGGCACGCGGTCACGACAAGGGGCGGCCACCAGCGGCCACCAGAGGAGGCAGGATGCCGGACTTCGTCGGTGCCGTGGACCAGGGGACCACCAGCACCCGCTTCATGATCTTCGACCACGACGGCGGCGAGGTGGCGCGGTACCAGCTCGAACACCACCAGCTGCTGCCCCGCGCGGGCTGGGTCGAGCACGATCCGGTGGAGATCTGGGAGCGCACCAACTCCGTCATGCAGAACGCCCTGCGCAGCGGTGGGCTCTCACCCACCGACCTGGCCGCGATCGGCATCACCAACCAGCGCGAGACCACCGTCATCTGGGACCCGCGCGACGGGCGGCCGTACTACAACGCCATCGTGTGGCAGGACACCCGCACCGACACCATCGCCTCCGCCCTCGAGCGCGACGGCCACGGCGAGACCATCCGCCGCAAGGCCGGGCTGCCGCCCGCCACCTACTTCTCCGGCGGCAAGATCAAGTGGATTCTGGAGAACGTCGACGGGGTGCGCGAGGCCGCCGAAGCGGGCCACGCCCTCTTCGGGAACACCGATGCCTGGGTGCTGTGGAACCTCACCGGCGGGCCCTCCGGCGGCATCCACGCCACCGATGTCACCAACGCCAGCCGCACCATGCTGATGAACCTGGAGACCCTCGACTGGGACGACGAACTCCTCGGCATCTTCGGCATCCCGCGCGCCATGCTCCCCGTCATCAACCCCTCCTCCCACCCCGAGGCGTTCGGGCAGGCCCGCACCTCCCGCCCGCTGCGCACCGCCACCCCCATCACCGGTGTCCTCGGCGACCAGCAGGCGGCCACCGTCGGACAGGTGTGCTTCGCGCCCGGCGAGGCCAAGAACACCTACGGCACCGGCAACTTCCTGGTCCTGAACACCGGCTCGGAGCTGGTCCGCTCGAGCAGCGGGCTGCTCACGACCGTGGCGTACCAGTTCGGCGACAACCCCGTCGTCTACGCCCTGGAGGGCTCCATGGCCGTCACCGGCTCGGCCGTCCAGTGGCTGCGGGACCAGATGAAGATCATCGACGACGCCCCGGGCAGCGAACGGCTCGCCCGCACCGTCGAGGACAACGGCGGGGTGTACTTCGTCCCCGCCTTCTCCGGCCTCTTCGCCCCGTACTGGCGCTCCGACGCCCGGGGCGCCATCGTCGGCCTCACCCGCTACAACACGGGCGGCCATCTGGCCCGGGCCACCCTGGAGGCCATCTGCTACCAGAGCCGGGACGTGGTGGAGGCGATGGAACGCGACGCCGGTATCCACCTCGACGTCCTCCGCGTGGACGGCGGTGTCACCGACAACGAGCTGTGCATGCAGATCCAGGCCGATGTCCTCGGCGTCCCGGTCAGCCGCCCCGTCATCGCCGAGACCACCGCCCTGGGCGCCGCCTACGCCGCGGGCCTGGCCACCGGCTTCTGGCGGGACACCGATGAGCTGCGCTCGCACTGGAGCGAATCCCGGCGCTGGGAGCCCCAGTGGAGCGAGGAGCAGCGCGCGGAGGGCTACGCGGGCTGGAAGAAGGCCGTGGAGCGAACGCTGAACTGGGTCCCGGTGGACTGATCCCGCCCCGCCACGAGATCGCAGCCCCTGATGGCCGAATGGGCGAAATGCACCATACTTGGTAAATGAGGCTATATGGGTGTCTCGCCTCGATGGCGGGAGGAGGAGGGATCATGAAGAACGGCCAGGTGGCGCTGGCGTTCACCAGCGGCTATCTCTTCGGGCGTGGCCACAAGGTGGGCTGGGCCCTCACCCTCGCCGGGATGGCGGCAGGCCGGCGCCTCACGTCCGGACACGTCCCGGACGCGGTGCAGGGACTGGCGTCCTCGGAAATCGGGCGGCTGCGCGGCCAGCTGGTGTCCGCGGGACGGTCGGCGGCGCTGTCGGCGGCCAGTCACCGCATGGACGCGCTGAGCGACCGGCTGGAGCAGCGTGCTTCGTCGCTGCGTCCGAACGGCCACGGCCCGGACGGGCAGGCGGCGGACGACGAGGAGCACGAGGGGCGCGGGGACAGGCCGCGCGGTGAGGCGTCCCGCAGGGAGGCGTCCCGCGGCGAGTCGTCGCGTGGCGGATCGCGCGGTTCGTCCCGTGACGAGGAGTCGCGTTCGTCGCGCGGTACGCGTTCCCCGGACGACCGGCAGGATCGCCCCCGGAAGCGCACCGCGCCCCAGGGCGGCCGCGGCGGCGAGGCCAGGAGCAGCAGCAGGGACGACAAGGGCGACAAGGGTGATCGGTGATGGCTGAGGGACCGGACAAGGGGCGCGCGGGCGCACTCGGGACGCTCGCCAAGGAGCTGCCCACCGAGCGGCTGATGAAGGAAGCACAGAACCTGGTCACCGCACTCGGCGAAAAGGCCGTGACCTCGGTGACCCACCTCGGCGACGGCGGGCCCAGCATCCCGGTGAAGCCGCTGGTCAAGGCCGGACTGCACCAGGTCAAGGAGCAGGCCGTGGACAAGGCCAAGGACATCGTTCCCGGGCTCGGCGGCGGCCAGGACGGCGGCAAGGGCGGCGACAAGGACAAGAAGCTCAAGGTCACCAACATCGTCGAGCAGATCGATGTCGGCGCCCCGATCGATCTCACCTACGACCTGTGGACCCAGTTCGAGGACTTCCCCTCCTTCATGAAGAAGGTGGAGGACGTCCAGCAGGAGTCCGAAACCGAAATGGAGTGGAAGGCCCAGGTCTTCTGGTCGCACCGCAAGTGGCGCGCCGAGATCATCGAGCAGGTGCCGGAGAAGCGGATCATCTGGAAGTCGCGCGCCGAGAAGGGCCATGTCAACGGCGCGGTCACCTTCCATGAGCTGGGCCCGGAGCTGACCCGCGTCCTGGTCGTCCTCCAGTACTACCCCCAGGGCTTCTTCGAGCGCACCGGCAACCTCTGGCGCGCCCAGGGCCGCCGGGTCCGGCTGGAGCTGAAGCACTTCCGCCGCCATGCGATGGCCGAGGTGCTGCTGAACCCCGACGAGATCGAGGGCTGGCGCGGGGAGATACGCGACGGCGAGGTCGTGGAGGGGGAGGAGGAGCCCGAGCGGGGCGCCGAGTCCGAACACGACGAGGAAGAACCCGAAGAGGAAGAGCGCGGAGAGCCGGAGGACGAGTACGGCGACGAGGACGCCTACGAGGAGGAGTACGAGGAGGACGAGGAGCCGGCGCGGCCTTCACGGCGCTGACGGATCCCGCCTCCGGAACAGGTGAGCGTGGTGACCGTAGCAAGCCAGCAGAGTCAGTATCTGGACCGGGCCAGTTCGAGTGCCCTGGTCGACGTGGTCGATCTGATCCTGGACAAGGGACTGGTCATCGATGTGTACGTCAGGGTCTCCCTGGTGGGGATCGAGATCCTGACGATCGACGCCCGCATCGTCGTCGCCAGCGTCGACACGTATCTACGGTTCGCCGAGGCGACGAACCGCCTCGACCTCGCCCGCAGCGGTACCGAGACCAAGGGGCTCCCCGGCCTCATGGACGAGATGCAGGAGAGCGGCGGCCGGAAGAAGACCAAGGGCGCCCTGGAAGGCGTCAAGGACACCGTCTCCGACCTGCTGCAGGGCGATGAGAGCGACGAGCGCGAAGAGGCCGAGGCGGGGGAGAGGACGGAATCCGGTGACCGGCCCCGGCGCCGGCGGAGTTCGAGCAGGGAGCGCGAGCGGTGATGGCCGAGGACGGACGTGCCTGCTACGTATACGGGGTCGTTCCGGAGGACCGGAGCGACGACGCGGTGAGGAATCTGGGCGCCGTCGGCGACCCGGAGGCGACGGTGACCCTGGTGCGCCACGGCGGGCAGGCAGCCGTGGTCAGCGAGGTGCCCCTGGACAAGCCGCTGGGGACCCCTGAGGATCTGCGCGTCCACGCCCGGGTGCTGGACACCCTGGCGGCCAGGTCCTCCCCGGTGCTGCCGTTCCGGTTCGGCACGGTGGTGCGCGACACCACCGCGGTGACCGATGAACTGCTCGAAGAGGGGCACGACGACTTCGCGCGCGCCCTCCACCGGCTGCGCGGCCGCTCCCAGTTCACCCTGCGCGCCCGCTATCTGCAGGACGCGGTGCTGCGCGAGGTGCTGGCCGAGCAGCCCGAGGCCGTACGGCTCCGCGAGGAGCTTCAGGGGCTGCCGGAGGAGGCCGGATACGACCAGCGCATCCAGCTGGGACAGCTGGTCATGGACGCCATCGCCGCCAAGCGGGCCGTGGACGCGCTGGAAGTGGAACGCAGGCTGAGCCCGTGCGCGCTCGCCTCGGTGAGTACCGAACCGTCCTCCGCCGAGGGGCTGGTGAACGCCTCCTTCCTGGTCGAGGACGACCGGCGGACGGCCTTCGAGCAGGCCGCCGAGGAGCTGGCCAAGCACTGGAACGGCCGGGTCCGGATCCGCCTGCTCGGGCCCCTGGCCCCCTACGACTTCGTGGCCGACGCGATGAGCCCGGCCAAGGAGGGCGAATAGCCATGGGACTGTTCTCCGGACTGGTCACCTGGCCGCTGGCCCCGGTGCGCGGCCTCGGCTGGATCGCCGAGCAGCTGCACGACGAGGCCCACCGGCAGCTGTACGACCCCGGGGTGATCCAGCAGCGCCTGGAAGAGGTCGCGGAGCAGCGGGAATCCGGAGAGCTGACCGAGGAGGACGCGGCCCGGCAGGAGGACGAACTGGTCCGCCGGCTGATGGCCGGGGGGCCGCCCGGCGGAGGCCTGGAGGTGTGAGCCGTGGTCCGCGAGGATCGGGACGGACGCGACCACGGCGAGGAGCGGGAGCGGCCCCGGCGCGCCCGGCGCCCCGAGGCCGACGACCGGCGCCGCTCCACCGACGACCGCCGCTCAGCCGACGACCGCCGCTCCGCCGACGCCCGGCGTCCCGCCGATGACCGCCGCTCCACCGATGACCGGCGTCCCGCGGCCGACGCCCGGCGTCCCGCGACCACCGCCCGGTCCGCCGCCAGGGGCGCCGCCCGCCAGCTGCGGGAGCTGACCGGGCACGACCCGGAGAGCGTCACCTCGGTCGAGCGCCACGAGGACGGCTGGCTCGTCGGCGTCGAAGTGCTGGAGACCCACCGGATCCCCGACTCCACCGACATCCTCGCCGAGTACCGGGTCGAGGTCGACGACGAGGGCGAACTCGTCTCGTACCGCCGCGCCCGGCGCTACTACCGCGGCAGGTCGGAGGACCGGACATGAGCCAGGGCGCCGAGTGGAACGTGCCGAGCAGGCGCATGGGCGGCCCGCCCGAACCGGCCCGCCGCGAATCGGCGAGCCTGGCCGACATCCTGGAGCGGGTGCTCGACAAGGGCATCGTCATCGCCGGGGACATCCAGATCAACCTGCTGGACATCGAGCTGCTGACCATCAAGATCCGGCTGCTGATCGCCTCCGTGGACCGGGCCAAGGAGATGGGCATCGACTGGTGGGAGCACGACCCCACGCTCTCCTCCGGCGCCCGCGACGTCCTGGACGAGAACGAGCGGCTGCGGCGGCGCGTCGGCGAGCTGGAGTCCGGCCACGACCAGGACCACGACCGGGAACCGGAGCGGGATCGCGGACGGGAGGACGGACCGTGACCGAGGAGGCCCTTGCCACCTGGCTGTACGCGGTGACCGCGGCCCGCGAGGAGAGCGCCGCCCCGCCCGGGCTCACCGGCGTGGCGGACGAACCGGTGCGCCTGGTCGAGGGCGCCGGGCTGGCCGCCGTGGTGGGCTCCGTACCGCTGGCCGACTTCGGCGAGGAGCGGCTGCGCGCCCACCTGGAGGACCTGCCCTGGCTGGAGCGGGCGGCCAGGGCCCACCACCGGGTCATCGGCCGGGCGGCCGGATACGGCCAGGTCATCCCGCTGCGCTTCGCCACGATCTACCACGACGACGGCCGCGTCCGCACGATGCTCCAGGAGCGGCGGGACGACTTCACGGCCACGCTGGCACGGGTGGCCGGACGCACCGAGTGGGGCGTCAAGGCGTACGTCGATCCGCGCGCCTTCCTGCCCGACCCGGACGACGAGGGGCCGTCCGGCGGCGACAGCCCCGGCACCGCCTATCTGCTGCGCCGCCGCGCCCAGCGGGACGACAAGGAGACCGCCCATCTGCGGGCCACCGAGCGCGCGGAGGAGATCCACACCGCGCTCGCCGCGCTGGCCGCCGAGACCGCCGCCCATCCGCCACAGGACGCCCGGCTGGCCGCGTACGAGGGCTGGATGGTGCTCAACAACTCCTATCTGGTGCCGGACGACCGGACGGAGGAGTTCACCGCCGCGGTGACCGGGCTGGGGGAACGGTACCCGGGCGTCGACCTGGAGCTGAGCGGGCCGTGGCCGCCGTACTCGTTCACCGCGCCGCCCGAGCGCGAGGAGGCGTCGTGACCCACGCGATCGAGCGACGCGAGGTGGCCCTGGTCGATCTGCTCGACCGGGTGCTGGCCGGGGGCGTGGTGATCGCCGGGGAGATCACCCTGAGCATCGCCGACATCGATCTGGTGCGCATTTCCCTTCGCGCGCTGATCGCTTCCGTACGGATGGAAGACGAGGATGAGCATCGAGCGCCGCCCTGACGACCGTTCCCCTGCCGGCCGTTCCCCGGGCGACCGTTCCCCTGAGCACCGGCGCCGACTCGAGGTGGACGAGGAGTCGGTGCGCAAGAGCCTGGCCGGTCTCGTGCTGACCATCGTGGAGCTGCTGCGCCAGCTGATGGAACGGCAGGCGCTGCGCCGCGTCGACCAGGGAGGCGTCAGCGACGAGCAGATCGAGAAGCTCGGACTCACGCTGATGGCGCTGGAGAAGAACATGGAGGAGCTGCGGGAACACTTCGGGCTCACCGAGGACGACCTGAACCTGGACCTCGGCCCGCTGGGCCCCCTCCTGCCCCGCGATTGATCGTCGCCCCTGGCCACGTCCGGCTGGCTGTACGCTGCGCGGGTGGGGATCACGCTCAACCTCCGGTCAGCGCGAGCGGCCGACGTCCACGTCGGGCGCTCGCCGCTCGCGGAGCTCATGTCGGTGCTGCACATCCTGGCCGAGCCGGACCACCACCCCGAGGCACAGCGCTGGACGCGCCGCCTCGGCACGACCTTCGACGCGTCGCTCACCCAGGAGATGAGCGCCCTGTCGCCCCTGTGGGCGCGGCTGCGCTGCCGCCTGCTGTTCCCGCTGGCGCTGCCGCTGGACCAGTCCTTCGAGGACGAGCTGCGGCTGCTGGAGAAGCTGCCGCTGGAGGAGTTCACGGAGCTGTGCGCGCAGGGGGTGCTGGGCTTCCGGGAGCGGGTGCCCGACGCGCACAGCCTGCTGAACGACCCGGGCGCCGCCTGCCGCTTCATCACCCAGTGCGAGCGGCGTTCGTTCCGGCGCGGCGAGCTGGCGCACGAGCTGATGGCCTCCCCCGAGGGGATGCGGACCCGGCTGGTCGACTTCCTGGAGCGCTGCGGCACCGCGTTCTTCGCCGCCGAATGGCGCGCGGTGTACGACCGGCTGGAGGCGGCCGTGGTGCGGCTGCGCACCGATGTCCGCAGAAGCGGTCTGGCCGAGGTGCTGGCCGGGCTCAGCCCCACCGCGGTCGTCTCCCAGGGCGGTACGCGGGTGCGCTACGACAAGCTGGCCGTCGCCGAGATCGACATCGGGCCGCGCCCGCTCTTCCTGGTCCCTTCCGTCCATGTCTGGCCGCATCTGACCGTCAAGGACGAGGAATCCCATCCCGTCGTGCTGCAGTTCGCCGCGCTGGAGGGACAGGCCGACGGGCAGCTCACGCAAGCGGAGCTGCGGGCCCGGATGTCGGCGCTGGCCTCGCTCGGCCGGATGGAGCTGTGCCGCCACCTGCTGGGCGAGCCGATCACCACCTCCGAACTGGCCCAGCGGCTCGGCCTGGACGACACCCAGGTCTCGCGCACCCTGCGGCAGCTGCGGGACGCCGGGCTCGTGGAGTCCGAGCGCGAGGGCAAGTACGTGTACCACCGGCTGGCCACCGGCACCCTGCTCCGGCTGGGACAGGACCTGCTGGCCACCATCATGCGCTGACGGTCACGCGTCGTCGGGCCGCGTCCACAGCAGCACCGCCGAGGGACGCGTCGCGTCCATGTACACCCGGTTGGTGGCGACCGCCTTGCGCCGGGTGACGGCCTCGGGCTCACCGGTGTTGGAGTTCACATCGAAGCGCGGGAAGTCGCTCGACGAGATGTCCACCCGCAGCCGGTGCCCGGCCCCGAAGCGGTTGGCGGTGTCCGGCGCCGGGATCTCGATCTCGTACACCTCGCCCGCCACCAGGGGCTCGGGCCGCTCGAACGACGCGTGGAAGCGGCACCGGAAGATGCCCTCGGTGAGGTTCATGGCGAACCCGTGCGGATAGTCCTCGTTCGGCGGGTGCACGTCGACCAGCTTCACCGTGAAGTCGGTGTCCGGCGCGGTCGAGGAGATGAACAGCCGGGCGGTGACGGGGCCCGCCACCACCAGCGGCTCCTCCAGGGGCGGGGTGACCAGCGAGATCACATCGGGCCGTGAGTTCAGCGGCAGATACGGCGCGCGCGCCCCGTAGAAGCGCTCGTCCGGCACCTGGTCGAAGGCGCCCCCGACCATCACCGGCTCGCCCGAGGTCACCTGCCCGCCCAGGGTCGGCACCGGGTCGCCCGGATCGAAGTCGTACTCGGCCCACGCGTCCTCGGCCACCGGTCTCTCCCGGCTCAGCTGACCCGAGGTGTGGCAGTAGAACGCGGTCTCCCGGGTCCCGGTCGGCGGCCACCGCGTGTCGGTGTGCCACCGGCCGCCGTGCCGCATCCGCCCGGCCGCGTCGCGGCGGCCGTCGCCCCCGCCCATCAGGAAGTACCGCACCCGCGGGATCGCCTCGGGGTCGCCGTCGCGCAGCACCGCGTCGAACCACCGCTGCCGGAAGGCCAGATACGAGGTGTCCACGTTGTCGCTGAACGTCGCGGCGGGCCCGAAGTCCACATCACCGGCGAAGGTGACACAGCGCGCGCCGTGCGTCCACGGCCCCATCACCAGATACGCCGGGGACGTCTTGAGCCGCCCCATGGCCGTGAAGTTCTCGATGGTGGAGCGCACATACGGGTCGTACCAGCTCGCCATGTGCAGCGTCGGCACATCCGGGAAGCGGTCGTAGTGCCCCCGCCCGTAGATCGCGGGCTGCCGCCAGTACGCGCCGAACGCGTCGTGCCGCCACTGGTCCAGCAGATACCGCTCGTACTGGCCGACCCGCGCCAGCGGGGAGACGCCGGGGCGCCACGGCAGCACGGTGAACCAGTCCCGCAGATCGGTCCCGGCGAACGCCTTGCGCACCAGCGGGTCCCGCTCCGCCTCCGGGCTCTCCTCGCCGTGCCGGAACGCCCAGGTGACCTGCTTGAGTTCGAAGGCGCCGCCCATCCGCATGCCCGCCTCGTACGCGCTGGCGAAGCCGCCGGAGTCCATGAACATCGCGGCCAGGGGGGCGGGGGACTCGGCGGCGGCCGCCGTCTGGGCGTGTGCCGAATAGGACACACCCATCATCGCGACCCGCCCGTCGCACCAGGGCTGTGCGGCGATCCACTCGAGGGTGTCCGCGCCGTCCGGCCCTTCGCCCAGGTACTTCACGAAGGTGCCCTCGGAGTCGCCCCGGCCCCGGCAGTCCTGCCGCACCACGTGGTATCCGGCCCGGACGAAGAAGGCGGAGGTCTCCTCGGGGGCCGGCACCGGCTCGTCGTGGCGGCAGCGGTCCGACTCGCGGGCGGCGCGGCGGCCGTACGGGGTGCGCTCCAGGATCACCGGCCGCGGACCGGGCCGCTCCTCGGGTGCGTACAGGTCGGCGGCGAGGACCACCCCGTCCCGTACGGGCACGCGCAGCAGGTGCCGCCACAGTCCTTCGCCGAGGTGTTCCGTGGCCTCGGTCCGCCCGGTCGGTGCCATGGGGGAGACGCTCACTTGGTCTGGGACTGCTTCGAGCCGTTGAGGAGCATCTGCGACCGGGTGATCGTGGACAGCGGCATCTCCCAGCCGCCGAACAGCTTCGCGTAGGTGCCCGACTCCTGCATCTCCCGCAGCCCCTTGACGATCACGGGAGCGAGACCGGCGTCCTTCTTGGCCTGGATGCCGTAGATCGCCGTCGCCGCGGGAAGCGTGAGCAAGTCCTTCAGCTCCAGCGTCTCGAACTTGCCGTCCGAGTTCTCGCTGACGTTGGTGTTGGAGGCGCTGGGCGCGACCACCGCGTCGATCCGCTTGCTCTGCAGGGCCAGGCTCGCGGCCGCCAGATCCGCGTACGCCTGCGGGCTCACGGCCTTCTTGCCCTTCGCGGCACACCGCTTGCTGAGCCCTTCGAGGACGTTCTCGGTGCCCGCGCCCTTCTCGACGCCGACCTTGTGGCCGCAGATGCCGATGCCGGACTCCGGGCGGAACCCGCTCTCCTTGTTCACCATCACGGTCACCTGGCTCTGGGCGAAGTCGGCGAAGTCGACCTCCTTCTGGCGCTCGATGAAGTCACCGGAGGGCGCGCTCAGGTCGATCCGGCCGGACTTCAGCCCCGGGATCACCGCGTCGAACGGCGTCCGCACCACCTTGATCTTGATGTCGAGCTGGGAGGCGAGCTGCCTGGCCAGATCCGGGACCAGGCCGGTGATCTTCCCGTCGGAGCCGATGGTCACATACGGGGCGTACTCGCTGACGCCCATGACCAGGGTCTTCTTCTTGAACTCCGCGGGCACCTGCGCCGCCAGCGCATCGTCCTTCGGCTCCAGCGCGAGGGTCGGCGTGGGCGCGGCCTCCTTGGACTT
Organism: Streptomyces sp. NPDC007983; assembly: GCF_042958345.1. NCBI lineage: Bacteria > Bacillati > Actinomycetota > Actinomycetes > Kitasatosporales > Streptomycetaceae > Streptomyces > Streptomyces sp. NPDC007983. Next base: position 540,239 of record NZ_JBIBJI010000004.1, on the reverse strand, counting down.
GCCCTTGTCGTTCGGGGTGTCGTCGACCGAACAGGCGGTGAGGGTGATCGCGAGGGAGACGAACAGGGCGCACGCGGCGGCGCTGGATCGGTGGCGCATGGCTGTGCTCCGTTTCGGGAGATCCGGGCGGTCCCGGTGTTCCGGGTGTGGGGGGAGAGAGAAGGTGCGGGTGGAAAGTCCGGGGTGGTCAGCGGCCCCAGACGGTCTCGGCGACGCGCCGCACATTGCCCCCGGCGAGCTTCGCCACGTCCTCCTCGGAGTAGCCGTGGTCGAACAGCCAGCGGATCATGTTGCCGACGGCCTCCCCGGGGTTCTCGCAGCCGTGGACGTAGTCGACCGGCTCGTGCGGCGGCGGCTGCGAACTCTGGCCGTCGGCCGCGTCGTCCTTGCCGAACAACGGGGCGAAGGTGCGGTGCCAGGCGGTGTGATCGCCGAAGTTGGTGTCCGGGCCGAAGGCCACATGGTCGATGCCGACCAGGTCCAGGCAGCGCTCCACGTGTTCCATCACCGACTCCAGGCTGTGCCGGGGGTGCCGGGCGGTGATGGTGGTGTGCGGCGCCGCCTCGACGCCGATGAATCCGCCGGAGCCCGCGCACGCCCGGATCACATCGTCGGGCTTCATCCGCGGCGTCGGCCACAGGGCCCGCGATCCGGCGTGGGTGATCACCACGGGATCGGTGGAGCGGCGCACCGCGTCCAGCGCCGTGGCGTCCCCGGTGTGCGAGACGTCGACGATGATGCCGAGGTCGTTCATCCGCCGCAGGGCGCGGCGGCCGAGCACCGTAAGACCGGTGTCGCCGGTGTCCGCCAGGCCCGAGCCGAGCTGGTTGCTCTCGCTGTACACCAGCCCGAGCAGCCGCACCCCCAGACCGTAGAGCAGATCGAGCCGGTCGACGTCATTGCCGATGGGGGACGCGGACTCCAGGGTCAGCACGACGCCCACCTGGTTCCCGGCCCGGGCCCGCTCCGCGTCCTCCAGGGTGCGGACCGGGGCCACCAGGCGCTGATGGGCGAAGTCGGCCTGGCGCATGGCCAGATCGCTCACCGCGTCGTCCCAGTCCCAGGGGGTGTGCGAGCGGATCATGCTGACGGCGGCCGGGCCGCCGTCGAAGAACAGGTCCACGCCCGAGTGCGCGATGCCCTCGTACGGAATCGCCTCCCGTCCCTGACGGCGGAACGCGGCGAAGTCCCCCGGGTCCGCGGGCCGCAGCGACAGATGGTCGTGCGCGGAGATCACCGGATGGCGTTCCTCGAAGTCCCGCGCCCGGGCCTCGACGTCCTCGCTCCACACCGGAGCCGAGCCGGGCACCCGGCCCACCGCCGGCACCAGCTCGAAGTCCCGGAAGTCCGCGCCCGGCTCCAGATAGTGGTACGAGCGGTAGCCGTCCCACAGGTCCAGCCGGGCGCGGGTCTTGGCGGGCAGTGGACGTTCGGTGCTCATGCGCTGACCTTCGACAGGAATGTGCGGGTGCGGTCGTGGGAGGGGGCGTCGAACAGACGGTCCGGCGGGCCCTCCTCGACGATCCGCCCCTCGTCCATGAACACGACCCGGTCGGCGACCTCGGCGGCGAAGCGCATCTCATGGGTGACGACCACCATCGTCATGCCCTCTTCGGCCAGGTCCCGGATGACGCTCAGCACCTCCTGCACCATCTCCGGGTCCAGGGCGGAGGTCGGCTCGTCGAACAGCATCACCTTCGGCCGCATCGCCAGCGCCCGGGCGATGGCCACGCGCTGCTGCTGGCCGCCGGACAGCTGCTCGGGGTAGCTGTCCAGCTTGTGGGCGAGCCCGACCCGGCGCATCAGCTCCTCGGCCCGGGCGTCGGCCTTCGGCTTCGACAGCCCGAGGACCCGGCGCGGCGCCTCCACGATGTTCTCGCGGGCGGTCAGGTGCGGGAACAGGTTGAAGCTCTGGAAGACCATGCCCATGACCGAGCGCTGCGCGGCCAGCTCGCGGGGGCCCAGCTCATGCAGGGAGGTGCCGCTCAGCCGGTAGCCGATGACGCTGCCGTCGACCATGACCAGGCCGTCGTCCGGGATCTCCAGGTGGTTGACGCACCGCAGCAGCGTGCTCTTGCCCGATCCGGACGGGCCGATGACACAGACCGTCTCACCCCGGTGGATATCCAGGGAAATGCCGTGCAAGACCTCCGTGGAGCGGAACGACTTGACGATCCCGCGCAGGGAGACGATGGGCTGCGCTCCCCTTTCCGATGCCACGGTCATACCGAGTGCTCGATCCTCTTCACTTTGGTGACCTTTTCGGCCGGTATCAGCGTGTGTCGCCCCAGACGTCGCTCCAGGCGCTGCTGCACGAGGGTGATGACGCCGGTGATGATCATGTACCAGATCGCGGCCACGATCAATAGGGGAACGGTCTGGAAGTTCTTCGAGTAAATGAGCTGCACCGAGTAGAGCAGATCGGCCAGGGAGATCACGCTGACCAGAGATGTGGCCTTGAGGAGAGATATCAGCTCATTTCCCATCGGCGGCACGATCACGCGCAGCGCCTGGGGGAGGGTGATACGGAAGAAGATCTGAGTCGGCGTCAATCCGAGCGCGGCCGCCGCCTGGCGCTGCCCCTCCGGCACGGACAGCAGACCGGAACGGATCAGCTCCGCCACATACGCCGTCTCATGCAAGGTCAGACCGATGACCGCAGCGGTAAGCGGACCCAGCAGGGAATTCGAATCGAAGGTGACGAACTGCGGGCCCCAGGGAATTCCGAGGGACAGGGTGGGAAACAGTGCCGCCAGGTTGTACCAGAAAAGCAGCTGCACCAGCATGGGAATCGAGCGGAACACCCAGATGAACGCGCCGGCGGCCGCCGACATCAGCCGCGAGGAACCCATCCGCATGAGCGCCACCCCGGTGCCCAGCACGAGGGCGAAGACCATGGTCGCGGCGGTCATCCCGAGGCTGACGCCGATACCCTTGAGGATGCGGATCTCGAAGAAGTATTTCCCGACGGTGTCCCACTCGAAGCGCGGGTTGGTGAATATCGTGGTCACCGCCATCGCGGCGAACAGCAGCACCACGGCATTGGCCACGAGCAGTCCTGGACGCCGTCGCTTCACGCGTTTGAGCCGGGATGGCTCGGGTAGGGCGTCACGATTCGGGACTTTGCTCATGGAGGGCCCTCGGGCGGTTCGTCGGCACGTCAGGGGAATACCGCATCCTAAAACCGGGTTCCGGGACCGCCCCGAACAGTTGACACAGAACCGTCAACCGTCGGCGCCGAGGTGTCCGTAGGTGTCGCGCAGTTCCCGTTTGAGGATCTTGCCGCTGGGGTTCTTCGGCAGGGACGCGGCCACCACCACGTACTTGGGCACCTTGTACCCGGCCAGCCGCTCCCCGCAGTGCGCCACGATCTCCTCGGCCGACACCCGCTCTCCCGCCCTGGCCACCACGACCGCCGTCACGGCCTCGATCCAGTACGGATGCGGCACCCCGAACACCGCGGCCTCCGCCACCGCGGGGTGGGCGTGCAGGGCCTCCTCCACCTCGCGCCCGGACACGTTCTCGCCGCCGCTGTTCACCATGTCCTTCTTGCGGTCGACGACGGTCAGATAGCCCTCCTCGTCCATGACCCCGAGGTCGCCGCTGTGGAACCAGCCGCCGCGGAACGCCTCCGCGGTGCGCTCGGGATCCCGCCAGTAGCCGAGCATGGTGTGCGGGCCGCGGTGCACGATCTCCCCGACCGTGCCCGGCGGTACGGGACGGTCGTCCTCGTCCACCACCAGCGTCTCGACGTTGAGCGCGGCCCGCCCCGCCGACCCGGCCTTGCGCTCCTGGTCGGCCGGGCCGAGGACGGTCGCGATCGGCGACATCTCGGTCTGCCCGTAGAGGTTGTACAGCGCGAGCCCCGGCAGCCGCCTGCGCAGCTCGGCCAGCACGGCGACCGGCATGGCCGCGGCGCCGTAATACCCCTTCCGCAGCGACGACAGATCGCGGCTGTCGAAATCCGGATGCCGCAGCAGCGCGATCCACACGGTGGGCGGCGCGAACAGCTTGGTCACCCGCTCCGTCTCGACCGTCGCCAGCAGCGCCGCCGGATCCGGGCCGGGCAGGATGATCGAGGTGGCCCCCAGATACACGTCCGGGGTGAGGAAGACGTGCAACTGGCCGCAGTGGTACAGCGGCAGCGCGTGGACCTCGACATCGTCGGCCGCCATCCCGCCGTCCACGATCGTCGTCAGATACTGCGAGATCAGACAGCGGCTCGTCATGATCGCGCCCTTGGGGCGCGACTCCGTCCCCGAGGTGTACATGAGCTGGACCGGATCGTCGTCGTCCAGGGCGGGATCGGGCACGGGATGGCCGTACTCCTCGCCCAGCGCGGCGAAGTCCTCCCAGCCCTCCCGCTCCTCCCCGCCGATGGCCGCGCGCAGGGCGAGGCGGGCCGGTGCGGCCTCGGCCAGCGCCGCGTCGGCCGCATCCAGCAGGCCGTCGCCCGCGATGACCCCGACCGCGCCCGAGTGGGCGAGGAGATACGCGACCTCCGGGGGCCTCAGCATGAAGTTGACCGGCACCGACACCGCGCCCAGCCGGGCCAGCGCGAAGTACGCCACCACATAGCCGTGCGAGTTGCGCGCGTACAGCACCACCCGGTCGCCCCGGGCGACACCGCGCGCCGCCAGCGCGCCCGCCGTGCGGCTCACCAGCGCGTCCAGCTCCGCGTACGTCTGACGCAGCGCGCCGTACACCACGGCCGTCTTGCCGGGCAGCCGGGCGGCGCTGCGCGCCAGCAGATCGGCGATGCCGTGGCGCCGGGCGCGCGCGATGTCCACGGGCAGCGCGGAGGGTGCGGTCACCAGGAGTCTCCCGAGGCGCTCGGAGGGACAGGACGCGTCGTCACGCTGACACGGCGTGAGGCGGCGATCAAGACCGGCGGCGCCGGGGGCGCCGCCGGTCGTTACGCGTACGGGCTAGCCGGTGCACTCCATCGACGCCGGGTCCTCCGCCGCGCGGATCAGGGACCGGTGCGCCTCGCGCAGCCGCTCCACATCGGGCTTGACCTCTCTGCGGTCATAGGTGATGAGCCCATTCAGCTCGCCCTCCACATCCGTGATCTGGGTGTAGACCGCGCCGCTGTTCCCATGGCAGGCCACCTGCTGCCGCACCTTGTCCAGCAGCTTCAGATATTCGGCCGTGTACTGCTCCTGGTCCACGCCCACATAGGTGTGCTGCACCGGCCAGGCGTGCCCCGGTACGGCCAGCCCGAGACCGCCGTACTCGCCGATGACGCCCGCCCGCCGGGCGTCGGGGCGGGGTTCGCCGGGGCCGGGGTAGGCATGGATGTCGGCGAGGTCGCCGTTGCCGGTGTCGTTCCAGCCGCTGGCGCCGTCGATGAGCCGTGAGGGGTCCCAGCCCTTGGCGAGCGCGGGCACCTTCGGGCCGCCGTACTGGCCCCATCCCTCGTTGAAGGTGACCCAGACGCCGATCGACGGGCTGCTGATGTGCTGGTCGATCATGGCCTTCATCTCGCGCTCGTACTGGCCCTGCGCCTGCTCCGAGGGCGCGATCGTGTTCATGGCGGGCATGTCCTGCCACACCATCAGACCGAGCCGGTCGGCCCAGTAGTACCAGCGGTCGGGTTCGACCTTGATGTGCTTGCGCACGGAGTTGAACCCCATCCGCTTGTGCATCCTCAGGTCGTACGCCAGCGCCTGGTCCGTCGGCGCGGTGTGCAGACCGTCCGGCCAGAAGCCCTGGTCGAGGGTGGCCATCGAGAAGAACGGCTTCCCGTTGAGCACAATGCGCTTCTTGCCGGCGACCTCCTCGACCGCGATGCTGCGCATGCCGAAGTAGCTCGTCACCCGGTCGGCCTTCGCGCCCCGCCCGACGGTCACCTCCAGCCGGTACAGATACGGATCGTCCGGCGACCACAGCCGGGGCGAGGGCACCGGCACGGTCAGGGCCGAGCCGGTGCGCCCGGTCACCGTGCCGACCGCGCGCTTCCCCTCGTACGCGGTCGCGGTGACGGGCACGCCGTCCCGCACCCCGCGGACCTCCGCGGTGAGCGCCTGGCCCGGCACGTCGGGGGTCAGCTTGAGGCTGTCGGCGTGGTCGGCGGCCACCGGCTCCATCCACACGGTCTGCCAGATGCCGGAGGAGGGGGTGTAGAAGATGCCGCTGGGGTCCAGCCGCTGCTTGCCCATCGGCGGGTTCTCGCCGTCCTCGGCGTCCGTCGGGTCGTACACGCCGACCAGCAGCTCCTGGGTGCGGCCCGGGCGCAGGGCGTCGGTGACGTCGGCGCTGAACCGGTCGTAGCCGCCGCGGTGCTCGGCGACGCGGGTGCCGTTGACGTAGACCTGCGCCTGCCAGTCCACGGCGTCGAAGTTCAGCTTCAGCCGCTGCCCGTCGCCGACGTTCCAGCCCGCGGGGACGGTGAAGGTGCGCCGGTACCACATGCGGTCCTCGTGGCGCTCCAGACCGGACAGCTTGGACTCCACCGGATACGGCACCAGGACGCGTTCGCGCAGCCGCTGCCCGAACGGGGGCGCCTGGCCCTTCTCGGCGGCGGCGAACTGCCAGCTGCCGTTGAGGTTCTTCCACCGGTCGCGGGTCAGCTGCGGGCGCGGGTATTCGGGGTGGGCGTTGTCCGGGCCCACGTCCTTGGCCCACGGGGTGCTCAGCTGGTACGTCGAGCTGTTGCCGCCGAAGGCGAGGAACTGGCCGATGGCGCCCTTGTCGTTCGCCAGGCCGCCCTCGCCGTCGTAGCGCACGATCGCCTCGCCGCCGCGGCCCACCACCGGTTCCTCGAGCGCGAGCAGCAGCCGCGAGGGGTCGGCCGGGTCCAGCCGGGCCCGGCCCAGCGGCCAGGCCGCGCCGCCGATGACGGCGGTGAGGTGGCCGGTCAGCCCGGCCGGGGGAGTGGCGAGGGGGCGGGCGAAGTCCATCAGCAGCGTCCGGCCGTCCCGCTGGACGGAGCTGCTCACCGGGCCCTCGTAGCCGAAGTCCGGGGGCAGCCGGAAGGCCGACGCCGGCACCGGCTCCTTGGTCCCGCCGGGCGGGGTCCAGGCGAGGTGGAGGTTGGAGCCGCCGTAGTGCTCGAAGTATTCGACCTTGATGTCGTACGCGCGGCCCGCGGTCAGCTCGACCGGCTCGGAGGTCTGTTCCTTGTCCCAGTCGTCGACCCAGTGGTCGATGACGGGCCGGCCGTCGATCCACAGCCGGAAACCGTTGTCGCCGGTGATCGAGAAGGTGTGCGCCCCGGAGCGCCCGGGGACGAGCCGGCCGGTCCACCGGACGCTGACGTCGTCGGACCGCCCGGTGGCGGTCTGCAGCCGCGGCTCCAGGTTGTCGAAGTCGAGGGACGTATCGAGGGTGGTCGCCTTGAGCTCGTGGAAATCGAAGGCTCCCGGGGCGGACTGGAGGTAGTAGTCACCGCGCAGGCCGTTGATGACGGGGCCGGGGTCGTCGGCCGCGGCGGCCGCGGCGGGGCCGGGGGCGGTCAGCAGACCGAATACGCCGAGCGCCAGGACGAGCACGCCGATGAGAGGTCTGACGGGTCTGGCGAGGGCCGAACGTAAACGCACATGTCCTCCTTGCCGGAACAGCTGCCGGAACACATGCCGGAACAGCTGTGGGAACACGGTGGGGCGCCGATCATTCGGCCAGTGGCGACAGAACCTGTCAATAGTGAACGCAAGCCAACACCCTTGACGGGAAAGCGCTTTCTGCCTAGCGTCAATTCACACTTGTGATCGAGATTCAACGATTTGCACGATGGAGGCCGTAATGGGGCGACGGATCGTGGTGTCGGGCGGCGGTACGGGCATCGGACTGGCGACCGCGGAGTCCTTCGCCGCGGACGGCGACCGGGTCGTCATCGTCGGACGCCGCACCGAAGTGCTGCGCGCGGCGGCCGGCAAGCTGAACGCCGCCCACGGGGACGGCCTGGTCACCTGGACCGGCGCCGACCTGAGCGACCCCGCGCAGACCCGCCGCGCCGCCGAGGAGATCGCCGCCGACGGCCCCGTCGACGTGATCGTCACCAACGCGGGCGGCAATGTCGCACCCGGCAACGACGGCACTCTGGAAGGCATCGCCGACCAGTACCAGCGCAACTTCGCGGCCAATGTGCTCACCGCCGTCCTGTTGACCGAAGCCCTCATTCCGCATATCGCCCGCCCCGGTGGCCGGATCGTGCACCTTTCCTCGGTGGCGGCGCTGCGCGGCCCCGGTTCGTACGGCGGCACCAAGGCCGCCCTGCACACCTACACCTTCGAACTGGCCAAGCGGCTGGGCGCGGAGGGCGTCACCGCCAACGCGGTGGCCCCCGGCTATGTCGAGGACACCGAGTTCTTCGGCGAGCGCGGCACTCCGGAGTTCATCGCGCAGCAGATCGGGCAGACGCTCACCGGACAGCCGGGCGTACCCGCCGAGATAGCCGCCGCCATCCGCTATCTGGCCTCCCCGGAGGCCGCGTATGTCACCGGGCAGGTCCTGCACATCAACGGCGGGGCGCAGTACGGACGCTGACGCGCCCCCGCCCCAGCTCCCCGTTCGTGCGTCAAGGGCGTGCCGCAAGGGCCGGACGGCCCCTGATCAGGGGCCGCGCAGCCCTGCCGCGATGGATCTCCGCGGTCCACTCTGGTTGCCCACACAGGTGGGGGGAGACGGACGGACGGCCGCACCGAGGGAGTCACCTCGTGACTCCCAAACCATCTCGGGCGCGGCCGTCCGTCCGTCTGTGTGCGCACCACCGCGACACGACGCAAGGGGAGAGACGTCATGTTCCGTCACACCGCCAGGGCCGGCGCGGCCATCGCCGCGGGCTGTGCCATCGCGCTGCTGTATCCCGCGGCGCCTGCCGGGGCCGCGGGCTCCGTGCACCTTCACAAGATCTATTACGACTCTCCCGGTACGGACAACCGGAGCAACTCCAGCCTCAACGCCGAGTATGTGCAGATCAAGAACTCCACCTCGCGCGGGGTGAGCCTCAAGGGCTGGGTGGTCGTCGACGCGAGCCGCCACGCGTACACCTTCCCCTCGTACACCCTCGGCGCGGGCAAGACGGTGACGGTGCGGACCGGCGCCGGCTCGGACACCTCCGCCACCAAGTACCAGGACCGCCGCGCCTACGTCTGGAACAACACCAGCGACAAGGCCACGCTCCGCAGGAGCGGCGGCACCACGGTCGACACCTGCTCGTACAACAGCAGCCGGGCCGACTACACGATGTGCTGACCCTTCGGTCCCGGGCCGGGCCGTTCAGCCCAGGCCCGGGACCACCATCGTCAGCCAGACGGCGGCGGGGACGACGACCACCATGATGCCGCCGTAGATCATCAGCTGGCGGAAGAACCGGTCCCGGTCGACATCGGGCGCGGCCGCCAGCACCAGCGCCCCGTTCGTCGAGAAGGGGCTGACGTCGACGACCGTCGCCGAGACCGAGAGCGCCGCGATCATGCCCACCGCGCCGATGTGCCCCTGGGAGAGAAAGGGGACGGCGAGCGGGATGAGCGCGCCCATGATGCCCACGGACGAGGCGAAGGCCGAGATGATCGCCCCGATGTAGCACAGCAGCAGCGCCGCGAGCAGCGGAATGCCGATGTCGGTGACCGCGTTGCCCGCGTAAGTGATGGTGCCCATCTCGTCCAGCACCCCGACATAGGTGAGCACACCGCAGATCAGCAGCACGGTGGGCCAGGTGATCTCGTTGACGGCCCGCTTGCCGTGGTCCGGCCAGAAGGCGCTGAGCGCGACCGCGAGGGTGATCGCGGTGAGCCCGGCGTCCAGGTCGAAGGCGAGCACCGCGACCACCAGCGCCACCAGCGCCACCAGGGTCGCGATCCGGGCCGGGGTGAGCCGGGTGTCCGCGTCCGACGCCGCTTCCTCGGAGGCGTCCGCGGTGTCGGTACGGGGCAGCTTCAGCCCGCCGCACACGACGAACACGACGGCCGCGATGAGCAGATTGACGACGAGGCTGGCCAGGAACAGGGCAACCTCGTTGCCCGGCAGCTTCTCCCGCTCCACGATGCCGTTGACGATCGAGCCGTAGATGCTGATGGGGGAGAAGCCGCCGCCCTGGGCGCCGTGCACCACCATGGCCCCCATCAGCAGCGGGCTGATCCGGTAGCGCGCCGCGAAGCTCAGCGCGAGGGGCGCCACGATCGCGACCGCCGCCGGGCTCACCGCGCCGATCGCGGTCAGCACGCCGCTGATCGCGAACATCACCCACGGGATCAGCGCCACCCGCCCGCGCACCAGCCGGATCGCGGCGTGCACCAGCCAGTCGGTGGTCCCGTTGGCCCGGGCCAGCGCGAACAGATACGTCACGCCCACCAGCACCACGAACAGATCGCCCGGGAACCCGGCGAAGATGTGGTCCGCGTCGAAGTCGGCGACCAGCTCCCCCACGCCGAAGGCGGCGGCGAAGGAGAGCGCGCCCATGTTGATCGATCTGGTGGTGGCGATCACGAAGACCACCACCAGCACGAGTATCGAGATCAGTTCGTCGGACATCGAGCGCGCTCCCGTCACAAGTGGCCCAGCCGCGACACACGTTGCGGGCGGGGAGGTGCAACAGTCAATACATGCGTGGCACATTGGCTGAGCCAATCGACCATTGGTGCTCGCCGGGTGCTACGCTGCGGATCGGAGCCGTCACCAACCGCAGCAGCCAGCCGCAGCAGGGGGAAGCTCGTATGGCCGACGACGCACTGCGCCCGATGAACCGTCAGCGCCTGTACGAGCAGGTGCTGGAGCGGCTGCGCACCTACGTCGAGGAGGGCGGGCTGCGCGCGGGCGACCGGCTGCCCACCGAACGGGAACTCGCCGAGCGGCTCGGCATCAGCCGCGCCTCCGTCAAGCAGGCCATCGTCGTGCTGGAGGTGCAGGGCCTGGTCGAGGTGCGCCAGGGCGGCGGTATGCGGCTGCTCCGCGACAGCCTCGACACCGAGCCCGTGGAGCGCCTGATGGAGCGCAGGCGGCGGCTGCCCGATGTGCTCGACGCCCGCGAGGCGCTGGAGACCAAGCTCGCCGAACTCGCCGCCGAGCGCCGCACCGACGACGACCTCGCCGCCTTGGAGCAGGCGCTCAACTGGATGGAGGACGAGATCGCGACGGGCCGCCACGGCGTCGAGGGCGACCGCCGCTTCCACGCCGCCGTCACCGCGGCCGCCCACAGCCCGCTGCTGGCGGAGTTCATGCGCTCCATCGCCGAGCAGATCGGCGAGAGCCGGGAGGAGTCACTGCGTCAGCCGGGCCGCCCCAAGCGGTCGTTCGCCCAGCACCGGAAGATCCTGGACGCCATCGCCGAGGGCCGCTCCAAGGCCGCGGCCGCGGCCATGCGCCGCCACGTCCGCACCGTCGCCCAGGTGCGCCTGCTGCACTGGGATCCGGACGGATCCTCCTGAGCCGGACCGCCCTTCGGCTACTTCCGGTCGGCCGTCAGGTGGTGCGGGTCGTAGCCCGGGATCGTGCCGTCGGGCTTGGCGACCAGGAAGAGCCCCGCCATCCCCATGTCGGAATGGCTCTGTACATGGCAGTGGTACATCCACGCGCCCGCGCCGGTGTTCTCCCCGGCGATGACCTGGAAGCCGAACGAGTCGGCCGGGCCGGTGATCTTGTTGTCGATGACCCGGCTCGGGTCGTCCGGCCCCTCCAGAATGCCCGTGCGGTTGTCCGCCCAGCGATGACCGTGCATATGGAAGGTGTGGTAGTACTCGCCGTGGGTGATCATGATGATCTCGACGCGTTCGCCCACCGTCGCCTTGAACTCGGGCGCGTCATGGCCCGACTTGTTGTTGATCGTCATGTCGTTGAAGACGATGGTGAACTGCTTCTGCGGCAGGATGTCGCCCGCCCGGCGCACCACCACCGGACCGTACAGCCCCTTGCGGATGCCCCCGGTGCCGTGCGGGGTGCCGACCGCGTGGTCGTGGTAGTGCCAGTAGCCCGCGCTGCCCGGCCGCCAGGTGCCGTCCGCGCGGGTGCCCGGGGCGTGGGTGCGCCAGGTGTACGTACGCGTCCCGCCCGGTTCCACGGCGCTCCGGTTGAGCTGGGTGCCGTCGCTGGCGGTGTCGTAGTCCAGGCCGTGCACATGGAGGCTGGCGGTGACGTCCATGGTGTTCTCGAACTCGATGTGCAGGGTGTCGCCCTCGGTCAGCTCGATCAGCGGGCCGGGGATGGACGCCTTGCCCTTCTCCAGGCCGTAGCCCATCTGCCCGTCGGGCAGCTTCTCCGCGTACAGCTTCATACGGCGCACCACGCCACCGGCCGCCGCCGTGGCCACGCGCCGCTTCGGGCCTTCCGCGGAAGTGGCGGAGGCCGGGGAGGCGAGGGGCAGCGGGCCGCTGATCGCCGCGGCGGCCGCGCCACCGGCGAGCAGGCGGCGGCTGAAGCCGCGTCTGGGCATGGTGCCGGGTGCGTCGCTCATCGCTCTCCCAACTCGGTGCGGCTGTTCCGTCGTTGCCGATGCGCACGTGCCCCGGGGATGGCATCACGGTAGCCGGAGGGCGCTCGTTCATCCACACTCAGGACAAAGTTCGTCGAGTTGCGGTCATAGCTATTGGCGGACCGCGAAAAGGCGTCTAGCTTCCTTCAGCGGTGTATCCGGTACCGGAGAGGGATGGGTTACTCATGCGGGATGAACCGTACCAAAAGCCCTCGGAAAGGCGTCGGCTGACGCAGCGTCGGCCGCGGAGGAGACGCGCGGCGTTGGCGGCACTGCTGTTCGGGGCCGTCACCGCGACCATGCTCGGCGGCACCCCCGCCGCCGCCCGCCCCGAGGAGCGGCCGCGGCCGGCGCTGCCGTCCCCGCCGGGCGGTGACGACGTCAAGGTGCTGGTCTTCCACGGCTCGGCCGGGGACGAGGCGCCGACCGTGGACGCCGGTATCGAGGCCATCGAGCGCATCGGCAACCAGGGCCCGGCGGCGACCCGCTTCACGGTCGACGCCACCGCCGACGCCTCCGTCTTCACGACGCCGAAGCTCGGCACGTACAACGCGGTCGTCTTCCTGACCGGCGCGGGCGATGTGCTCGACCCGGAGCAGGAAGCCGGACTCGAAACGTACATGGAGGCGGGCGGCGGCTTCCTCGGCATCCACGACGCGGCGCGCAACGAGCCGTACTCGGACTGGTTCACCGGTCTGATCGGCGCGCGCCCCGCCGCCACCAGCCCCGCCACCGTCCAGCGGGCCGTCGTCGAGGTCGGCGACCGGACCCATCCGGCCACCAAGGACCTGCCGCTGGAGTGGAAGCGCCCCGACACCTGGCTCAACTGGAAGACGAATCCTTCCGGCCAGGTGCACACCGTCGCCCGGGTCCGGGAGAGCAGCTACCAGCCGGGCGCGGACGCCAACGGCTGGGACCACCCCATCTCCTGGTGCCGCGACTACGACGGCGGCCGGTCCTTCTACACCGGCATGGGCGGCACGGCGGCCGGATTCCGGGAGACGGACTTCCGCGCCCATCTGCGCGGCGCGCTGCTGTGGACCACCCGCCTCGCCCGCGCCGACTGCCAGGCCACCATCACCGCCAACTACAAGGCCGAGCGGGTCACCAAGCCCAACCAGCCCGGCCAGGCGGACCAGATCGGCGAGCCGCACGGCCTGGTCACCGCCCCGGACGGCCGGGTGCTGTACATCGGCCGCGGCGGCAGCGACAACAGCGCCCCCGTCGTCACCGACTGGAACGACCCCGACATCGGCAAGGGCCAGGGCCAGATCCATGTCTACGACCCCAAGACCGGCAAGGTGACGCTCGCCGGCGCGCTCACCGTCTTCGGCAACAAGGGCGGCGGCGACGAGCTGATCAAGAACGAGGAGGGGCTGCTCGGCATCGAGCTGGACCCGGACTTCCTCACCAACGGCTGGGTGTATCTGCACTACACCCCGCACTCCCGGATCAACCGCGACACCCGGATGGCCGAGCGCCGGGTCTCCCGCTTCACGCTGAACCTGAAGACCGACAAGCTCGACCTCGGCTCGGAGAAGGTGCTGCTGTCCTGGCCGGTGCAGATCCACAGCTGCTGCCACGCGGGCGGCGGCATGGCCTGGGACTCCCAGCGCAATCTCTACATCGCCACCGGCGACAACAACTCCTCCCAGTTCAGCGACGGTTACTCGGGAAACAACCCGCAGCCGAACTACAAGGGCGTGTCCTTCGCCGACGCCCGCCGCACCGCCGGGAACACCAACAACCTCAACGGCAAGATCCTGCGGATCCACCCCGAGGCCGACGGCACCTACACCCTCCCCGAGGGCAATCTGTTCACCGGCAAGGAGCCCGACGAGGGCGGCGGCAAGACCCGCGGCGAGATCTATGTGATGGGGGTGCGCAACCCCGCCCGGATCTTCGTCGACAAGAAGACCGACATCCTCTACGCGGGCTGGGTCGGCCCCGACGCGGGCGAGCCCAGCACCACCTGGGGCCCCGCCAAGTACGACACGTTCGCCGCCATCACCAAGGCGGGCAACCACGGCTGGCCGTTCTGCATGGGCAACAAGCAGCCGTACCGCGACCGCAACCTGCCCGATCCGGGCAAGCCGCTGGGCTGGTACGACTGCGATCACCCCAAGAACGAGTCGCCCAACAACAACGGCCTGGTGAACCTGCCGCCGGTCACCGGGAACACCATCTGGTACTCACCCCAGGGCGGCGCCCCCGACTATCCGCGTGACGCCAATGGCATCCCCAGCTACAAGGCGTCCGAGGCGAAGTTCCTGCTGCCCTGGCTCAAGGGCGGTGGCCAGGCCACCATGAACGGCCCGGTCTACCGGTACGACGAGACCAGCAACAGCACCACCAAGTGGCCCGCGTACTGGGACGGCAAGTGGTTCGTCGGCGACTTCTACGACGGCGACCAGCCGCGCCACGCGGTGGTGACCGACCCCAGGACCGTCGGCAAGGGCGGGCTGCCCGTGCACGCCGAATCCCTCAAGAAGATCATCCCGGTGGGCGCCGACGGCATCCGCAACCTCATGGACTGGAAGTTCGCCCCGGACGGCTCGCTCTATGTCCTCGACTACGGGCGCGGCTTCTTCACCTCCGACGCCAAGTCGGCGCTGTGGCACATCACCTACAAGGGCGGCGAGCCCACCCCGCTCGCCAAGGACGTGGCCAGGAAGGCGGAGCAGCGGTGAGACGACGGCGGCAGAAACCCCCCAGATCGTGGATGGCGCTGCTCGCCGCGCTGCTCATGGTCCTCGGCCTGACCACGGGTATGTCCACGGCCACCGCGGCATCCGGGAAGGCCACGGCACAGCAGACGCTGACCTGGACCGCGGGTGACGACATCACGAAGTACGTCTCGGCGCCCACCACGGCGGTCGCCGGGAAGACCACCATCGTCTTCGAGAACAGCACCGCCACCGGGAACACCATGGGAATGCCGCACACGCTCACCTTCGACGTGTCGGATCCCGAGTACAACAACGACGTCCCGCTGAACATCCTCGCCAACCCCGCGGACGACACCGGCGGCAAGCACTCCGTCGAGGTCACCCTCACCCCGGGCCGCTACCGCTACCACTGCACCATCCCCGGCCACGGCCAGATGCAGGGCATCCTCGTGGTCACCGAGGACGGCGGGGGCGAGGACACCACGGCGCCCGAGACCTCCGCGAAGGTCGAGGGCGAGCAGGACGCGGACGGCGCGTACATCGGCATGGCCACGGTCACGGTGTCCGCCACCGACGCGGGCTCGGGCGTGGACCGGATCGAGTACGCGGTGGGGGACGGGGCGTTCCAGCCGTACACCGCCCCGGTGATGGTGCACGAGGTGGGCACGCACACCATCCGCTACCGGGCCACCGACAAGGCGGGCAACACCTCCGGGGTGAAGTCGGCGGACTTCCGCGTCGTGGCCCCGCCGACGGACGACAAGACACCGCCCGAGACCTCCGCGACGGTGTCCGGGAAGCAGGGCCCGGGCGGTGAGTACTACGACACGGCCACCGTCACCATCACCGCCTCCGACACCGGATCCGGCGTCAACACCATCGAATACGCCCTCGACGGCGGCGACTTCACGAAGTACACCGCGCCGGTGACGGTGAACACCCACGGCTCCCACACGGTGCGCTACCGCGCCACCGACCGGGCGGGGAACACCTCCGAGGCGAAATCGGTGGGCTTCTCCGTGGTCGCGCCGCCGAGTACGGACACCACCCCGCCCGAGACCTCCGCGAAGGTGGAGGGCACCAAGAACTCGGACGGCAACTTCCTCGGCAGCGCCAAGGTGACCCTCACCGCCACCGACGCCGGGTCCGGTGTGGCGAAGACCGAGTACTCCCTCGACGGCGGCCCGTACCTCGCGTACACCACCCCCGTCGTCGTCGACCGGGTCGGCCGCCACACCCTCGCCCACCGCGCCACCGACAAGGCCGGGAACACCTCGTCGGCCACGTCGCTCGCGTTCACCGTGGACGAGGGCGGCGGCGTGCCCGCCCCCGCGTGCCCGGAGTGGGACGAGCGGCTGACCGTGATCGTCGGTACGGTCGACACCGGCGTCCCCAACCGCATGACCCGCGCCCGCTGCACCATCAACGAGCTGATCGAGGACGAGAAGGACTGGTCCTCCCACGCCCTCTTCCTCAAGCACGTCACCTCGGTCACCGGCAAGCTGCTCTCCGACGGCGTGATCGACCAGCGCGAGAACGACGCCATCAACCAGGCCGCCGACGAGTCCGGGATCGGCAAGCCCGGCCAGAGCGAGGGCTACCACGACCTCTTCGACGGTACGAAGAAGTCGTTCGACCAGTGGCAGCACGTCGGCGGCGGTGCCTTCGGGCTGAACGACGACGGCACCATCACCAGCAGCTCCACCGTCGACGGCATGGGCATGCTGTGGTTCCCGCGGCGCACCTACGACGACTTCTCGCTGAAGCTGCAGTTCCGTGACGACGCCCCGGGGACGGGCAACGCCAACAGCGGTGTCTTCGTCCGCTTCCCGGACGTGAACGACCACCCCGAGGAGTCCCGCCCGGAGTGGGTCGCCATCAAGTACGGGCACGAGGTACAGATCAACGACCGCCCGGACGGCGACATGTACAAGACGGGCTCGATCTACGGCTTCGACCGGGTCGGACTGGGCGGCGCGGGTGTGACGCCCAAGGGCAGCTGGAACGACTACGAGATCCGGGTGGTCGGCCAGCACTACACGATCTACCGCAACGGTGTGCTGATCAATGAGTTCGAGAACGCCGGGGGCCAGGACTTCACCCCGCCGCGCTCGGACGACCCGGGCACCGACGGCCGCCGGTTCGCCTCCGGATACATCGGTCTGCAGAACCACAGCACGGGCGATGTGGTCTCGTTCCGCAACATCCGGATCCAGGAGCTGTAGCGGCACCGAGGCCAGGAAGGTGAGTGGCCGCCGGAGTACCCCAGTCCCCGGCGGCCACCATCACCTCGAGGTTACCGGAGGTAATACTCGACGGTAACCCCTCTGCTCACCACATGCCAAAGCCCTGCCCCGACCAGCGGGGCAGGGCTTCGGCCGGCGCCGTCTAGGACGCCAGCGTGTCCAGGATCTGCTGCCCGTACTTGAGCAGCTTGTTCTCGCCGACCCCGTTCACCGCGCCCAGCTCCTCCAGCGTCGAGGGGACGACCGTCGCGATCTCGCGCAGCGTCGCGTCGTGGAAGATCACATACGCGGGCACGCCCTGCTCCTTCGCGGTCGCCGCCCGCCAGGCCCGCAGCCCCTCGAAGACCGGCACCGCCTCCTCCGGCAGATCGGCCGCGGCCTTGCGGGACTTCGACGACGGCCCGGACGCACCCGCCTTCGCCGACTTGCCCGTACGTGTCTTCTCCGGCTCGCGCCGCAGCCTGACCTCGCGCTGCCGCCCCAGCACCTCGGCGCTCGCGTCGGTGAGTACCAGCGTGCCGTAGTCGCCCTCGACGCCGATCAGCCCCTGGGCCAGCAACTGCCGTACCACACCGCGCCATTCGGCCTCGCGCAGCTCGGTGCCGATGCCGAACACCGACAGCGCGTCATGGTCGAACTGGATGACCTTGGCCGTCTTCTTGCCGAGCAGAATGTCGATCACCTGCCCCGCGCCGAATTTCTGGTTCCGCTCCCGCTTGAGCCGGACCACCGTCGACAGCAGCTTCTGCGCGGGGATGGTGCCGTCCCAGGACTCCGGGGGCGTCAGACACGTATCGCAGTTGCCGCACGCGGTGCTCCGCTGGCCGAAGTACGCCAGCAGCTGGACCCGGCGGCATTCGACGGTCTCGCACAGGGCCAGCATCGCCTCCAGGTGCTGCCCCAGCCGGCGCCGGTGGGCGTCGTCGCCCTCGGAGGTGTCGATCATCTTCCGCTGCTGGATGACGTCCTGCAGCCCGTACGCCAGCCAGGCGGTGGACGGCAGCCCGTCACGCCCGGCGCGGCCCGTCTCCTGGTAGTAGCCCTCGACCGACTTCGGCAGGTCCAGATGGGCGACGAACCGCACGTCCGGCTTGTCGATGCCCATGCCGAACGCGATCGTCGCCACCACGACCAGACCGTCCTCCCGCAGGAAGCGCGCCTGGTGCTCGGCGCGGACCTGGGCGTCGAGACCCGCGTGGTAGGGCACCGCCTCGATCCCGTTGCTCACCAGGAACTCGGCCGTCTTCTCCACCGAGGCGCGGGACAGGCAGTAGACGATTCCGGCGTCACCCGGGTGCTCGGTGCGCAACAGCTCCAGTAGCTGCTTCTTCGGCTCGTTCTTCGGGGCGATCCGGTACTGGATGTTGGGGCGGTCGAAGCTCGCCACGAAGTGGTGGGCGTCCTGGAGCTTCAGCCGGGACGCGATCTCGCCGTGGGTGGCCTCGGTGGCAGTCGCGGTCAGCGCGATGCGGGGCACCGTGGGCCAGCGCTCGTGCAGCTCGGACAGGGCCAGATAGTCCGGCCGGAAGTCGTGCCCCCACTGGGCCACACAGTGCGCCTCGTCGATGGCGAACAGCGAGACCGTGCCCCGGTCCAGCAGCCGCAGCGTGGACTCCACGCGCAGCCGCTCGGGCGCGAGGTAGAGCAGATCCAGCTCGCCCGCGAGGAATTCGGCCTCCACCAGCCGCCGCTCGTCCAGGTCCTGGGTGGAGTTGAGGAACCCGGCCCGCACGCCGAGGTTCCTCAGGGCGTCGACCTGGTCCTGCATGAGCGCGATCAGCGGCGAGATGACCACCCCGACCCCCTTCCGCACGAGCGAGGGGATCTGGTAGCACAGCGACTTGCCGCCGCCGGTCGGCATCAGGACCAGTGCGTCACCACCGGCTATCACATGCTCGATGATCTCCTGCTGGCCTCCCCGGAACGCGTCGTAGCCGAAGACGCGGTGCAGCACGCGCAGGGCCTCGCTGCCATCGGGGCCGCCCGCGACAACAGGTCCGGCTGCGACATCGGGTCCGGCTGCGACATCGGGTCCGTTTTCGGGAAGAGCCATCCGGCGATTCTAGAGGTTTTGCGGGGTGCCCTGGTCAACGGCGGGTGAAGCGCGCGGTGACGGTCATCGCGGCGGCGCCCGGCATCATCCCCAGCCGGTTCCAGGTCATGCCGAAGCGGGTGCGGTCGACGTCGACCTCGGCGGTGAGCGTGACGGCGTCGGCGGTGGCCTCGGTGAGCCGCGCAGTGAAGGACAGCGGGCGGGGGTTGCCGAGGATGGTCAGCTCACCGTCGACCGCGACCGCGGCACTCTCGCCGGGCACCGCGCCCGAGGCCACGAAGACGATCTCGGGGTGGTGGTCCGTGTCGAGGAAGTCCTTGCTGCGCAGATGCTCGTCGCGCTTGGCGTTCCGGGTGTCCAGCGACGCGGCGTCGATGGTCAGGGTGCCCCGCGCGGAACCGTCCGCCGCCACTTCGCCCTCCCCGCTGACGCCTGTGAAGACACCGGTCACGGTGACCAGTCCCCAGAACGTCTTGTGCCGGACGCGGACCGTGGACCCGGCCGGGTCCAGGACCCAGCGGCCCGCCTCGACGGCGGACGGCGAGACGGGGGCAGGGGTGGAATCGGCGGTGTCCGCCATGGCGATCACTCCTCGGTAGGTGTGGGGCAGGTTGCACAGCAGCTTAGGGAGAACACCCGGCGCGGGGGGAGGTTTCGGACGCGGGGATCTGCCAACTGGCGCCGCCCCCGACCCCGGTGTGACGTGGCCGCGGGAGAACGGGTTGGATGGGTGCGGGCGTGGGCACAGTGGCCGTTGAGACATGACGGTTCGTCATGTGCACGCCCAGAATGGATCCTTTCCCCCACGAGGAGGCCGATGTGACATCCAGCAGACTCGTCCGCGCATTGCCTGCCGCGATCGCGGCGGTGCTCGCCCTGGCGGGCGGCCAGGCGGTGGCCGCCCCGGCTCCCGATGCCGCCGCGCGTGTGGTCACGTACGACGCCAGCGGGGCCGCCGAGTTCAAGGACGCGGTGACCAAGGGCGCGACGGTCTGGAATCAGAGCGTGAAGAACGTACAGCTCAAGCCGGTCGCCTCCGGTCAGCGGGCCAACCTGCGCGTCATCGCCGACAACGGCTGGCCCCGTGCCCAGGTCACCGCCCTCGGCAGTGGCACGATCTACTTCGGACGGCAGGCCGTGGACGAGGGCCACAACACCGTACGGATCGCCTCGCACGAGATGGGCCACATCCTGGGCCTGCCCGATGTGAAGCCGGGGCCGTGCTCCAGCCTGATGTCCGGCGCCAGCGCCGGTACGTCCTGCACCAACGCCAACCCCAACGCGGCCGAGAAGGCCGAGGTCGAGGACGCCTTCGCGCTCCTGGAGAAGTCCAGCGCGACGGCAGCCGCGTACAAGGACTGACCGGGGCTCGAGCGGTGAACGGGTGGGGGGGGCGGGGGCGGGGGGGGCCGGCCCCCCCCCCCCCCCGACAGCGGGGGGCAAAAAACGGGGGGGGGGGGGGCGGCGGCCGCCGGCGCGGGGGGGT
>NZ_JBIBJI010000004.1:0-519369 GCF_042958345.1 Streptomyces sp. NPDC007983 | reverse complement strand
CCCGGGCGCGTGCCCAGCCGCGCGGCCCCCGGCGCCCCCCAACACCGGCCGGGGGGGGGGCCGGGGTGTGCGGGGGGGGGGCGCGGCCGCGGAGCCCCCCCGCCCCCCCCACCCGTTCTCATACGGTGATCACTTCCGTGTCGCGGAGGGCGCGGAACGGCGCGAGCTGGTCATCGGTGGCGCCGTCGTCGGTGACCAGCGTCCAGGGCCCGTCCAGCGGGGCCCACGCGGTGAACGGGGACTGGCCCAGCTTGCTGCTGTCGGCGAGCACGAACACCTCCCGGCCGCGGTCGGCCATCATCTCCTTCAGCGAGGTCTGGTGCAGACTGGCCTCGCATATGCCTCGCCGCGCGTCGAGCCCGTCGGCGCCCAGGAAGACCTTGTCCGCGGTGAGCCGGGACAGGGCGAGTTCGGCGAGCGGGCCGACGAAGCCCTGGCTGACGTGGCGCAGCGTCCCCGCGAGCGTGATCAGCTCGATGCCGTCCACCTCGGCCAGCGCGCGCAGCGCGGTCAGTCCACTGGTGATGA
Organism: Streptomyces sp. NPDC007983; assembly: GCF_042958345.1. NCBI lineage: Bacteria > Bacillati > Actinomycetota > Actinomycetes > Kitasatosporales > Streptomycetaceae > Streptomyces > Streptomyces sp. NPDC007983. Next base: position 518,841 of record NZ_JBIBJI010000004.1, on the reverse strand, counting down.
CGGTGAGTTCGGTGCGGGCGCGCAGATGGTGGGCGAGCCGGCCGGTGGTGGTGCCCGCGTCCAGGATGACGGTGTCGCCCTGCCCGATCCGGGCGGCCGCCCACCGGCCGATGCGGTCCTTCTCGGCCACCGCGAGCCCGCTGCGCTGCCCGAGCGTCGGCTCGGCGGTGTGTCCCGCGCTCATGGCGCCGCCGTAGGTGCGGGCGATGGTGCCCTGCTCGGTGAGCAGGGCGAGGTCCCGGCGGATGGTGGAGGGGGTCACCTCCAGTGAGCGCGCCAGCTCCTCGACGACGACCGTGCCATCGGTCCGGATCGTGCGGGCGATCAGTTCCCGGCGGTCAGCGGCGCGCAGTCGCCGCTGACCCTCCCCGTTGGATGTCATTTTCGCCTGCCATCCTCTCCGCGACTCCCCGCGACTCTGCGTGACTGGGGGAGCACCCTATCAGTCTGCGCATTCCGCGCTGTTTCGTCGCGGGTATGGGCCAGACTCTTGCGTGTTACGTGCAAGCATGCGAGCGTTCCGCTCACAACACGCATGTAACGGGAGGGTCCATGAAGGCGGAGAGTGTGCCGGTCGACGTCGGAGCGGGCAGCGAACCCGCGTCCGACGATCCGTACGCACTGCGGGCGCGCGACGTCCTGGAGCCGCCGAGCGACCTCAAGGGCACCGTCAAGCGCCTCGGGCCCGGCATGATCCTCTCCGCGGCGGTGGTCGGCTCCGGTGAACTGATCACCACCACCTCGCTCGGCGCCAAGGCCGGATTCGTCCTGCTGTGGCTGGTGATCGCGAGCGCGCTGGTCAAGGTGTGGGTGCAGATGGAGCTGGCCCGCTGGACCATCCTCACCGGCAAGACCGCGCTGGCCGGGTACAGCCAGGTCGCGCCCCGAGTCGGCCGGGTCGGCTGGATCAACGTGCTGTGGATCCTGATGGACTTCGCCAAGATGCTCCAGCGCGGCGGCATGATCGGCGGCGCGGCGGCGGCGTTCAGCATCCTCGCCCCGATCGGCGGCGACCCGCTGGGCCGCACCTCGCTCACGGCGTGGACCGTCATCGTGATCGTCTCCGTCGTCGCCCTGATGTACACCAACCGCTACGGGCTGGTGGAGAAGGCCGGGTTCATCACCGTCGTGATCTTCACGCTCTCCACGGTCGCCCTCGCCGTGGGACTGCCCTGGACCGAGTTCCCCTACAGTGGCGCGGACCTGGGCTCCGGGCTGACCCTCTCCATCCCGGCCGGCACCCTCGGCTTCGCCGTCGCCATGTTCGGCATCACCGGGGTCGGCGCCGATGAGATGACCACGTACACCTACTGGTGTCTGGAGAAGGGCTACGCGCGCTGGACCGGCCCGGACGACGGCACCGAGGCGCGGGCCAAGCGCGCCGAGGGCTGGATCCGGGTCATGCGGACCGACGCCCTCGTCTCCTGGCTCATCTGCACCCTGTGCACGCTGTCCTTCTACGTCATCGGCGCGGCCATCCTGCACCGGCAGGGCCTGGTGCCCGAGGGCAACGAGATGATCAGCACCCTGTCCCGGATGTACACCGACACCCTCGGCCCCTGGGGCAAGTCCCTCTTCCTGGCCGGTGCCATCGCCGTCCTCTACTCGACGATCATCGCCTCCACCGCGAGCGTGCCCCGGCTGTGGACCAACACCCTCGGCCTGCTCGGCCTGCTCGACTGGAAGAACGTCACCACCCGCAAGCGCGCCATCCGCGTGCTCACCGTCGTACTGCCGCCGCTGTGGGCCGCCAGCTTCCTCTACATCCAGGAGCCGGTGCTGATGGTGCAGGCCGGGGGGATCGCGGGCGGCGTCTTCCTGGTCGCGGTCGTCATCGCCGTATGGCATCTGCGCGCCACCGAGGTGGCCCCGCGCTTCCGCCGCAATCCCGCGCTGAACTGCGCACTCGTGCTGAGCAGCGCGGCCATCGGCGCACTCGGAATCTATTCGGTCCTCGATGTCTTCGGCCTCGGGATGGGGAGTTGAGCCAGACCATGGGACACGACGTCCTGGTGACCACGCCGAGCTTCGGCCAGCACTCCCGGGCCCCCTGGGAGGTGTTCGAGCAGGCCGGTGTCCCGGTGCGCACCGCGCGCGCCGCGCATCCGCTGGCGCAGGCGCAGCTGATCGACGAGGCGGCGGGCGCGGACGCCCTCGTCGTCGGGCTCGACCCCGTGACGGCGGCCGTCCTCGACGCGGCCCCCGGGCTGAAGGTCATCGCCAAGCACGGGGTCGGCGTCGACAACATCGACCTCACCGCGGCCGCCGCGCGCGGTGTACGGGTGGTCAACGCGCCCGGCACCAACACCACCGCCGTCGCCGACATGGCCGTGGCCCTGCTGCTGGCCGCCGTACGCCGGATCGTGCCCGCCCACGCCTCCGTCACCGGCGGCCGCTGGGACCGCTTCTTCGGTCCCGAACTGGCCGGTCGCACGCTCGGCATCGTCGGCTTCGGCCGGATCGGGCAGGCCGTCGCCCGGCGCGCCCGGGGCTTCGACATGGAGATCGTCGCCTACGACCCGCATCTGCCGGAGGGCGTTTTCGCCGAGCAGGGCGTACGCTCCGTACCCCTGGACGACCTGCTCGCCCTGAGCGACGCCGTCACCCTGCATCTGCCCATGCCCTCCGGCGGGCCCCTGCTGGGCCGTGCCCGGCTGGAAGCCATGAAACCCGGCTCCTGCGTGATCAACACCGCGCGGGGCGGGCTCGTCGACGAGGGCGCCCTCGCCGAACTGCTCCACAGCGGACACATCGCGGCGGCCGGAATCGACGTGTTCGCCACCGAGCCCCCCGCCGGAAACCCGCTGCTCACCGCGCCGAACACGGTGCTCACCCCGCACTGCTCGGCCTTCACCCACCAGGCGAACGCCGCGATGGGCAGCGCCGTGGCCGCGGACGTGGTGCGGGTGCTGCGCGGCGAGGACCCGGTGAACCCCGTGGTGTGACGTTCCTTCCCTACGCCCCCTATCGACCCGACCAGAGAAATCGAGAGAAGCTCCAGACCATGAACACTTCCCCCGCCGACTTCGCATCCCGGCTCCGCGCACGTGAGCGGATCCTCGGCTACTGGGTCGTCCTCGACAACCCCGTCGGCACCGAGCGGCTGGCCGGGCTCGGCTACGACTACATCTGCGTCGACGCCCAGCACGGTCTGCTCGACTACAAGGGCACGCTCGGAGCGATGACCGCCATCGACGCCCGCGGCACCGCCGCCGGAATGGTGCGCGTCCCCGCCAACGACGGCTTCTGGATCGGCCAGGCCCTGGACGCGGGCGCCCGCGGCGTCATCGTCCCCCTGGTCAACACCGCCGAGCAGGCCGCCGCCGCGGTGAGCGCCTGCCGCTACCCCCCGCTCGGCGTCCGCAGCTACGGCCCGATGCGCTCCGGCCTGCGCGTCGGCCCCGTCCCGGCCGAGGCGAACGAGCAGGTCGCCTGCGTCGTGATGATCGAAACGGCGGAGGCGCTGGGCAACACGGAGGAGATCTGCGCGACGGAGGGGCTGGACGGCGTCTACATCGGCCCGTCCGACCTCACGATCGCCCTCGGCGGCCGCACCTCCACGGACACCTCGGTGGCGGAACGGTTCGACGCGGCCCTGGCGAAGGTCGCGCAGGCCGCGGAGGCGGCCGGGATCGCGGCCGGAATCCACTGCCCGGACGGCGCCACGGCCGCCAAGCGGCTGGCCCAGGGCTTCACGTTCGCCACGGTCAGCTGCGACCTGGTCCACCTGGAACAGGCCGCGGCGGCCCACCTCCGCGACGCCACCGCCTGACCCCGACCGGGGCCCCCGCCGGGGCTACGGCTCGACGCCGGGGCTACGGCTCGACCCGCAAGGGCGGGGAAGCCAGGCCCCGGGCCCGGGGGAGCAGCACCGTCCGCAGGGCGACGGCGGGGGAGAGCAGACGGGACGGCGGCGCGGCCAGGTGGGTGATGTCGCGGAACGCGGCGCCGACCACGGGGTCGACGGCCGCCCGGTCCGCCAGCCGTCCGAAGTACCAGGTCTGCACCCGCTCGGCGGCGCCCGGCGGCGTGGTGTCCGAGCCCGCCGCGTACGGGCGGTCCGCGCCGATGGCGGTCAGCCAGGCGGTGTCGCCCGCCCGGGCGACGGCGCGCTGGGCGGCGGCCGCGAGGCCGGGGCGCACCCCGCCGTCGGCCAGGGCGCCACGCAGCGCCAGCCCGCTCAGCGCGGCGACGGACATCCCCTGCCCGTAGATTGGGTTGAACGTACAGGCGGCGTCCGCGACCACGACGAACCCCTCCGGTACCCCGCCCGGCGCGTCGTAGTGGCGGCGGCGGTTGGAGGTGTCGCGGAAGCCGTACGGCGGGGACACCGGCTCGCAGGTGCGCAGGTGCTCGTACAACTCGGGCGCGCCGAGGGCCTGTACGAAATCGAGCACGGCAGGCCCCTCGGTCGGCGGATGATGTCCGCGCACACCGGCGAGGGTCAGCAGCCAGTTGCCGCCCTCGACCGGGGACCAGGCCGCGCCACGGGGGCAGCCGGGGCGCGGCTGGATGACCACGGACATGTCCAGCGGCTCGGCGGGTCGGAACATCTGCGTGGAGTAGCCGATTCCGGCGTCGACGATCTCCTCGCGCGGTGCTCGGCGGCCCAGTTCGTCCAGCCACCTCGGGGTCCGCGAGCCGCGCCCCGAGGCGTCGACGACCAGATCGGCGGAGAGCTCCCGCTCGGCGCGCCCGGTGTCGCGCGAGCGCAGCCGCACGCCGGTCACCCGGTCCGCGCCGCCGAGCAGTCCGATGGCCTCGGTGGCCTGCAGCACCTCCACCCGGGTCCCGGAGCCCGCGGCCCGGGCCAGCACGCTCGTCCGTACGGTGGTGTCGAAGAGCGGACGGGTGCAGCTGATCATGGTGTGTCTGCCCTCGTGGAACCGGCGGTGCCAGCCGTTGGAGGCCCGGGTGATCACATCGCGCGGCGCCTCCAGCAGCCGCGCGCCCGCCGCCCGCAGCTCCGACGTCGCTCCGGGGAGCAGCTCTTCCAGGGCCCGGCAGCCGCCGCTGAGGAAGACATGCAGATGGCGCCCCTGGGGGACGCCCTTGCGGAAGACGGGCTGCTCCGGGTAGCGATCGCGCTCCACGATGGTGACCGTGTCCGCGTGGCCGATGAGCGCGGCGGCGGCCAGGGTTCCCGCCAGGCCGCCACCCACCACTAACGCGTCGCCCCTGCCCATCCGCCGCCTCCCGTCCACCGTGATCGTCGCGGCCCAAGCCTGGTGGTACCGGACCTGGGCCGTCAACCACACACGGTTACGGCTCGACCACGATCTTGCGGCCCTGGCCGGAGCGGAACTGCTCCAGCGCCTCGGGATACTCGGCGAGCGGCATCCGGTGGCTGATGAAGATCTTCGGGTCGAGGACACCGGAGGCGAAGAGCCCGGCAGCGCGTTCGTAGCTGTGCAGCACCGCCATGGAGCCGGTGATGGTGATCTCCTGGTTGTAGATCTTGTACGGCTCGATGGTGGCCCGGGTCGCGTAGTCGGAGACCCCGAACTGCAGGAAGGTGCCCGCCTTGGCGACCCGGCCGAGACCGTCCTGGATGGCGGCCTGGTTGCCGGTGGCGTCGATGACCACGTCCCAGCCGCGCGACTGGTCGAGTTCGTCGGCCGAGGCCGCGGCCCGGGAGCAGCCGAGGGTCTTGGCGGTGGACAGCCGCTCGGGGTTGACGTCGAGGACGTCGACGCTGGTGGCGCCGGTCCGCTTGGCCAGCTCCAGCATCATCAGCCCCATGGTGCCGGAGCCGTAGATGAGCACTTCGGCGCCCAGATTGCCATGGAGAACGTCGTAGCCGCGCACCGCGCAGGACAGCGGCTCGATCAGGGCCGCGTCGCCGACGTCCACGTGCTCGGGGAGCCGTACGCAGTTGGCCACCGGCGCGACGGCGAACTCGGCGGCGCCGCCGGGGACGCTGACTCCGATGGCGTTCCAGTTGTCGCACAGGTTGCCCCGGCCGATGCGGCAGTAGCGGCATTCGTGGCAGTGCAGGGAGGGGTCGACGGCGACGCGGTCGCCGACCGCCACCTCGGTGACGTCCTTGCCGATGCCCACGACCTCCCCGGCGAACTCATGGCCGGGCACGATCGGCAGGGTGGGCGCGAACTCCCCCTGCAGGATGTGCAGATCGGTTCCGCACAGCCCACAGGCCGCCACGTCGACGACGACCTCGCGGGGCCCCGGGGCCGGATCGGCGACCGTGGCGACGGTGACCTTGCCGGGTGCTTCGATGACGGCGGCCCTCATTTGACTGCTCCTAGCGACAGGCCCTGGACGAGTTTGTCCTGGGCGGCGAACCCCGCGGCCAGCACCGGCAGGGAGATGACGATCGACGCGGCGCACACCTGGGCCAGGAACAGCCCCTGGCTGGTGACGAAGCCGGTCAGGAAGGCCGGTGCGGTCTGGGCGACCACGCCGGTGAGCACCTGGGCGAACAGCATTTCGTTCCAGCTGAAGATGAAGCAGATCAGCGAGGTGGCGGCGATGCCCGGGCCCGCGATCGGGGCCACCACCCGGGCCAGGATGGTCGGCAGCCGGGCCCCGTCCATCTGCGCGGCCTCGATGATGGACACCGGGATGTCGGCGAGGAAGGACTGCATCATCCACACGGCGATCGGCAGATTCATCGACGTGTAGAGGATGACGAGCAGCCACACGTTGTCCAGGAAGCCGGTGTTCTTCGCGAACAGATACACCGGCAGCAGCCCGGCCACCACCGGCAGCATCTTGGTGGACAGGAAGAAGAACATCACGTCGGTCCACTTGCGGACCCGCCGGATCGACAGCGCGTACGCGGCCGGAAGCGCCAGCACCAGCACGAAGAGAGTGGAGAAGAGGGACGTGCCCAGCGAGTTGAGCAGCGCGGGCCAGGGGCTGGCCCCGCCGTCCACGCCGAAGAACGCCTTGTAGCCGTCGAGGGTCAACGGGGCGGCCGGCGAGGGCGGATTGGTGGCGGCGTCGCTCTCGGAGTGGAACGAGGTGAGCAGCATCCACAGGACCGGCAGGACGAACAGGATGCCGATGAACCAGGCCAGCAGGGCGAGCGCGGTACCGCGGCGCCGGGCCCGCCGGGCGGCCGGCGGAACCGCGGTGATGGCCGCGGGGGCGGTCAGGGTGGTCATGCGCGGGACACCTCCTCACGGAAGAGGGACGACACCACGCGCAGCGCGAAGGTGGCGATGATGATCGTGCCGATCACGACCAGCACACCCGCCGCCGATGCCAGCCCGTACTCGTGGGCGTTGTAGAAGGTTTCGTAGATGGTGTAGGGCAGGTTGGCGGTGTCGAGACCGCCGCGGGTCAGGGTGAACACGGCGTCGAAGTTCTGCACGATGTAGATCGACCCGAGCAGGGTGCCCAGCTCCAGATAGCGCCGCAGATGGGGCAGGGTCAGAAAGCGGAAGATCTGCCAGTTGCCCGCGCCGTCCAGCCGGGCCGCCTCGATCATGTCCAGCGGCCGGCTCTGCAGCCCGGCCAGCAGGATGAGCATCATGAACGGTGTCCACTGCCAGATCAGCGACGCCTCCACGGCCATCAGCGGCATATCGCTGAGCCATTCCGGCTGGGGCCCGCCCAGCCAGTTCAGGACGCCGTTGAACAGCCCGTACTCGGGGTTGTACAGCGCATGCTTCCACAGCAGCGCCGAGGCCACCGGCACCAGCAGGAACGGCGCGATGAGCATCGTGCGGACGAGCCCCCGGCCGCGGAACTTGCGGTCCAGCAGCAGCGCCAGCGCCAGCCCCAGCACCACGCTGATGATGACCACGGTGGCGGTCAGCAGCACGGTGGTGAGGATCGACTCGCGCAGCGCGGCGTCGCTCGCCACCGTCTTGTAGTTCTCCAGCCCCGCGAATTCACGCTTGTCGGGGCGGAAGGAGTTCCAGTCGAAGAGGGAGATCACCAGCGTCGCCACGAACGGCAGCTGGGTGACCACGATCAGGAAGATCAGCGCGGGCATCAGCGGTGCCCGGGTGGCCCACTCCCTGGCCCGGTTCCTCGGCGGCCGGCCGCTGTTGGGGGACGCGGCGGCCACGGTCGGTGGGCGCTCGCCGCGAACGGGGACCGCCGTTGTCGGATTACTCATCTCGGTACTCCTCGCCCACCTTCTCGGCCAGCTTCTGCGACGTCTTCAATGCTTCGTCGACGGATTGCTTCCCGGCGATGGCGGCGCTGATCTCCTGGGCGACCTTGGTGCCGAGATCCGCGAATTCGGGGATGTCGACGAACTGGATGCCCATGGTCGGCCGCTCCTGCACCCCGGGGTCGCGCGGCTTGGCGCTGGTGATGGCCTTCCGGGTGACCTCGGAGAAGGCGCCGGCGGAATCGCGGTAGTCCTGATTGGCGTAGGTCGAGGCCCGTTTGCCCGCGGGCACGTTGGACCAGCCGAACGTCTTGCCGACCAGGTTCTCGTACTTCTTGCTGGAGGCCCAGGAGATGAACTTCCACGCCTTGTCGGAGTTGCGCGAGGCCTTCTGGATGCCCCACGCCCAGGTGTAGAGCCAGCCCGAGCTCTCGGTCTTCTCCACCGGCGCCTGGACATAGCCGATCTTGCCCTTGACGGGGGACTTGGCGCCCTCCAGCGACCCGGCGGCCGAGGTGGCGTCGTACCACATGGCGCTCTTGCCCTGGGTGAGGTTGTTGAGGCACTCGGCGAAGCCGGACTGGGAGGCACCGGCCTCACCGTGCTTGCGCACCAGGTCGACATAGAACTTGGTCGCCTTGACGAACTCCGGCGAGGTCAGCCGGGCCTTCCAGTCCTTGGTGAACCAGGTGCCGCCGAAGGTGTTGACGACCGTGGTGAGCGGGGCCATCAGCTCGCCCCAGCCGGGCAGCCCGCGCAGACAGATGCCGTTCATGCCCTTGCGGGCGCCGTCGGCCTTGGCCGCGAGATCCGCCACCTGCTTCCAGGTGGGCCGCTCGGGCATCTTCAGATGCTTCTCGGCGAAAATATCCTTGCGGTACATCAGAAACGACGACTCGCCGTAGAAGGGCTCCCCGTACAACTGGCCGTCACCGGCGGTCAGGGACTCTCGCATCGGCGGAAGAATGTCCTTCTGGTCGAACGCCTTGTCCTTGGCGACATGGTCGTCCAGCGGCATCAGCCAGCTGTTCTCGGCGTAGAACGGCACCTCGAAATTGCTGATGGTGGCGACGTCGTACTGCCCGGCCTGATTGGAGAAGTCCTGACTGATCTTGTCGCGGACATCGTTCTCCGGCAGCACCGTGAACTTGACCTTGATGCCCGTTTCCTTGGTGAAATGCTTCGCGGTCAGCTTCTGCAAATCCATCATCTGCGGGTTGTTCACCATCAGCACATTGATGGTGTTGCCGCCGGAGCTGCCGCCGCCCATACCGGCGCACCCCGCGAGGAGCGCGCCCGCGGCCAGGGCCACGACCGGTATCCGGGCAGCACGAAGTGTCAGGACTGGCATAACGGGTCCAATCGGAGGGACGTGGGAGAGGGAGACGTGGGGACGGGAAGGGGGACGGTGGGGTCAGACCCGGAGGATCTGCGGGCCCAGCAGCGAATACCGATGGGCTTCGGTCACGGGCAGCCCGGTGTCGGTCACGATCGTCTCGAAGTCGGACACGTCGGCGAACCGGCAGAAGCTGACCGCCCCGAACTTGGTGTGCACCCCGGAGAACACCTTGCGCCGGGACACCCGGACCACCTGCGCCTTGACCTGGCTGACCGCCGGATCAGGGGTGGTGAGCCCGTACTGCCGGGAGATGCCGTTGGCGCCGATGAACGCCAGATCGATGACGAAGCCGGACAGCATGTGCGTGGCCCAGTGGTCGACGGTGGCCATCGTGCCGCCGCGGACCCGGCCGCCCAGGAGCAGCACCGTGGTGTTCTCGCGGCCGGCGAGCCCGCTCGCGGTCGCGAGGGACGCGGTGATCACGGTGAGCGGCCGGTCCCGGGGCAGGGCCTCGGCGATCAGCTGCGGGGTGAAGCCCTCGTCGATGTAGACCGTCTCGGCATCGCCCAGCAGCTCGGCGGCCGCGGTCGCGATCCGCGACTTCTCCGGGACGTGCATGGTGGTGCGGAACGCGAGGGTGGTCTCGAAACCGGCGCTCTCCACGGGGTACGCGCCGCCATGGGTGCGCCGGACCAGACCGTGCTGCTCCAGCACCCGCAGATCGCGGCGCACCGTCTCCTTGGACACTCCGAGGTCCGCCGCGAGCTTGCCGACGTCGACGACCCCGGCACGCCGCGCCATGTCGAGGATCCCCCGACGGCGTTCCTCCGCGTCCACACCGCATCACCTGCTTCTTCTTCGGGCTTGGCGAGAAGTTTTACAAGCACGCAACCGGGGTGGCCAGGCTTGGCACGGGACAGATCATGACCGGATGTGCCCGTTTCACGAACGTTATCTCAGCAGGTCGGATCCGGTAAGCGGGCACGCGGCGAGGAACGCGGACGCCTGAATCGGCGCGGGGCGGGCCCGTTTCGTGCCCGCTTTCGAAAAGTTGGCCGAAACGGAGCCCGTTCGGGCGCGATCAGGGTCTAGGGAAAGCCCGTTCGGACATGTGCTACGCCGTCGCCGGCAGCCCCGAGGCGTCGAGAATCCGGCTCGCCACATGGACCGAGTCGACCAGCGGATGCAGCGCGAGGGCGCGCAGGGCCGCGCTCCGGGCGGCGGCGGTGCCACCGGCCCCGGCCGCGCCGGTCGCCTCAGCCGCCTCGATCGTCGAGCGCTCGACCGCCTTCAGCGACAGCATCAGCCCCAGCTGGTCCGGAGCCACCGCACCGGTGGCCAGAGGGCGCGCCCCGCACGCGTCCACCAGACAGGGCACCTCCACCACCGCGTCCGCGTCCAGCCCGGGGACGGCCGTGCGGTTGGCGACGTTGAGGATCATCGTGGTGCGCTCGTCGCGGGCGATGGCCCGCATCATGGCCAGCGCGATCCGCTCGTAACCCCCGCCGTCCAGATCGCAGGAGTCGCGCTCCCAGCCGCCGGTGGCCTCCCGGCTCTCGGCCAGGTACGTCACCTCGCGCTCCAGCCGGGTCCGCTCCCAGGCCGCGAACGCCCCGCCGTCGGCGGTGCGGGCCGTCTCGTAGAACCGGGCCTGCTGCTCGCGCAGGAACTCCCCCCGGGTGGCCGGGGCCAGCAGGATGGAGGCCACCGCCTCGCGGTTGAAGTAGTAGTAGTGCAGATATTCGTTGGGCAGCGCGCCCAGGGTCCGCAGCCACTCCGCCCCGAACAGCTTGCCCTCCTCGAAGGACTCCAGCGCTCCGGCGTCGGCCAGCAGCTCGGGCATCCGGTCCCGGCCGTCCACCACCACGCCCCGCAGCCAGCCGAGGTGGTTCAGGCCCACGTAGTCGTAGACGGCCCGGTCCGGATCCGCGCCCAGGGCCCGCGCCGCCCGGCGGCACAGCCCGGCCGGCGAGTCGCAGATGCCGATGACGCGGTCGCCCAGTACCCGCCGCATCGCCTCGGTGACCATGCCCGCGGGGTTGGTGAAGTTGATGACCCAGGCGTCCGGGGCCACGGCGGCGATCCGCTCGGCGATGCGCGTCGCCACCGGCAGGGTGCGCAGCCCGTACAGCACCCCGCCCGCGCCGACGGTCTCCTGCCCGAGGACGCCCTCGCCGAGCGGGATCCGCTCATCGCGGGCACGGCCCTCCAGACCGCCGACCCGGATCGCGGAGAACACGAAGTCGCTGCCGCGCAGCGCGTCGTCGAGGTCGGTGGTGGCCCGCACCACGGGGGCGGCGGGGCGGTCCTTCGCCTGCTCGGCCAGGACCGCGCCGATGGCGTCCAGCCGGTGCCGGTCGGTGTCGTACAGCACCAGCTCGGTGCAGCGCCCGGCGGCGTCCCCGGTGTCCTCCAGCAGGGCCCGGTACACCAGCGGCATCCGGAAACCGCCGCCACCCAGCACAGTCAGCCTCATACGGTCACTACCTCCACATCGGCCTCGCGGAACACATCGAGCGTCGCCGGATCGGCGGTCTTGTTGGTGATCAGGGTGTCGATCTCCCGCGGGCCGCAGACCCGGGCCAGCCCGGTGTCGCCCGGGAACTTGCCCGCCGTGACCAGCAGCACCACCTCCCGGGCCGAGGCGAGCATGGCCCGCTTGACGGGCACCTCCACATGCGTGCTGTCCAGCACGCTGCCGTCGGACAGCACCCCGCTCGCGCCCAGGAAGAGCCGGCCCACCCGCAGCTGCCGGATGTTGGACTCGGTGAGGAAGCCGACCACGGAACGGTAGTTGGCGCGCACCTGCCCGCCGAGGAGGATAAGCGTCACCTCGGGGTCGTCGCGCAGCTCGTCGTAGATCGCCAGATTGCTGGTCACGATGGTGATCGGACGGCCGCGCAGCAGCCTGGCCAGGTGCAGGGTCGTGGTGCCGATGTCGAGCAGCAGCACATCGCCGTCCACGACCAGCTCCGCCGCGCGCCGGGCCACGGCCGCCTTCTCCTCCGGTTCGTCGACCGCCACCTCGCCGAACGGGCGCTCCTCGTCCGGGGTGGGCGCGGCCACCGCGCCGCCGTAGACCCGCGTCAGCCGGCCGGCCCGGCCCAGTTCGGCGAGGTCCCGGCGGGCCGTGGCCTCGCTGATCTCCAGACGCTTGGCGATCTCCCCGATCGGCAGTACGCCCTGCTCGCCGAGGATGCTCAGCAGCTTCTCGTGGCGGGTCTCTCGCAGCATGGTGGCAACGTACTCCAGGTGAGCGAGTCTGCGCGACTATGACCGACCTCTTGCACAACGCCTCTCCGAGGTGCATGGTGTCGCTCATCCGACGTCATGACGAACAAGGAAAGGCGCGCCGGTGAGCCCCACGTCCGCAGCCCCCGGTCCGATACAGCCGATCGACCCGCTCGCCGCGCTGCGCACCCCGGGCGACCCCGAGCACGACGTCTACCTCACCGGCACCGTCTTCCTGGACATCATCTTCACCGGCCTCGACCACGCCCCGGTGCGCGGCACCGAGTCCTGGGCCCGCGGCATGGGCTCCAGCCCCGGCGGCATCGCCAACATGGCCACCGCGCTGGCCCGGCTCGGCCTGCACACCACCCTCGCCGCGGCCTTCGGCGCCGACGTCTACGGGGACTACTGCTGGGAGAGCCTGGCGCACGCCGAGGGCGTCGACCTCACCCACTCCCGGCGCGTCCCCGGCTGGCACTCACCGGTCACCGTGTCCATGGCCTACGAGGGCGAGCGCACCATGGTCACCCACGAGCACCCCGCGCCGCCGCCCGCCACCCGGGCCGCGCCGCCCCGCTCCCGGGCCTGTGTGACCGCCTACGAGCCGGGCCGCCAGGAGGACTGGGTGCGCCAGGCGCACGCCCAGGGAGCCAAGATCTTCGGCGATGTCGGCTGGGACGAGTCCGGCCGCTGGGACCTCGCCGCCCTGCCCGACCTGCCGTACACCCACGCCTTCCTGCCCAACGCCACCGAGGCACAGCGCTACACCCGCACCGACACGCCCGAGCGGGCGGCGCGCGCCCTGGCCGAGCTGGTGCCGATCGCGGTGGTCACCCGGGGCGCCGGGGGCGCGGTCGGCATCGACTCCCTCACCGGGGAGAGCGCCGAGGTGCCGGGCCTCGCGGTGGAAGCGCTCGACCCCACCGGAGCGGGCGACGTGTTCATCGCCGGTTTCATGACCGGAACGCTCGCGGGCTGGCCGCTCGCCGACCGGCTCGCCTTCGCCAACCTCACCGCCGCCCTCTCCGTCCAGCACTTCGGCGGCTCGCTCGCCGCGCCCGGCTGGGCCGAGGTGGCCGCGTGGTGGGACCGTACGGCCCAATCGGCGGACCGCGAGCTGGTGGCGCGCTACCGCTTCCTGGACGGCCTGATCCCGGCCGGGGTGCGCGACTGGCCCCGGCTGCGGGCCCTGCCCACCATCGGCTTCCGGGCGGCCGACGCCCGCGGGGCCTGACGCCCGTACGACGCGTACTTGCCGCACGACGCCCGCCGCACGACGCCCGCCCGAAGGAGAACCGCATGGGATGTCCCCGCAGCGGGGCGCGCCACCGGCCCCCACCACGCGCCTTACCCGTCGCCCTCGCCCTCGGCGCCACCCTGCTCGCCGCGGGCTGTGTGCCCGGCACCGACGGCTCGGGGGCCGCCGGATCCGGGACCGGCGCGGCCACCGCCGTACCCGACCCGGGATCGGCCGGAAAGACCACGCTGACCGTGTGGGACCAGGAGATCCGCGGCGGCACGAACGGCGAAATCACCCAGCTGAACCGGGAGTTCGAGAAGAAGTACCCCAATGTGCGGATCAAGCGGGTGGCGCGGAGCTTCACCGATCTGAAGACCACGCTCAAGCTCGCCGTCTCCGGCAACAACCCGCCCGACGTCATCCAGGCCAACCAGGGCTACCCGGACATGGTGTCCTTCGTCCGCGCCGGGCTGCTCGCCCCGCTCGACAACTACGCCGGGATCTACGACTGGAACACCCGCTACCCGAACACCCTCCTGGGCCTCAACCGGGTCTCCGTCGACGGCACCGATTTCGGCCGCGGACGGCTCTACGGCATCTCCCAGACCGGCGAGTTCGTCGGCCTCTACTACAACAAGGACCTGCTGCGGAAGGCGGGCCTGAAACCGCCGAAGACCTGGGGAGAGTTCACCGAGGGGCTCGCCCGGCTCAAGGAGCGGGGCGAACTGCCCGTCCAGTTCGGCAACCTCGACAAGTATCCCGCGATCCACACCTTCGGGGTGCTCCAGGACCAGTACGCCGCCGCCGCGGTCCGGGACACCGTCCTCGGCCGCGGTACCGGCTTCGGCACCGCGGCCACCAAGGAGGCTGCCGCGACCCTCACCGACTGGATGAGGCGCGGCTATCTGCCGAAGGGCGCCAACGGCCTCGGATACGACGACGCGGCCAAGAAGTTCGCCTCCGGCGACGGCGCATACCTGATGACCGGCACCTGGCTGCTGGCCGACCTCAAGAAGACGATGGGGGACAAGCTCGGCCTCATGCCCCCGCCGCCCGCGAAGCCCGGCGGCGCCCCCGTCACCACCGGCGGGCAGGGCCTCGCCTGGTCCATCACCTCCCGCTCCCGCCACCCCGAAGTGGCCGCCGCCTACCTCGACTTCCTCACCAGCGCCCACGCCTCGGACGTCATGACCCGGCACGGAGTGCTGCCCGCCGTCCCCGGCCCGGCCGCGGCCAAGGTCGCCCCGGACACCGTCGACGGCCAGATGATCGACGGCTGGAAGCGGCTCAGCGCAGCCGACGGCCTCGTCCCGTACCTCGACTACGCCACCCCCACCTTCTACGACACTCTCTCGGCCGCCCTCCAGGGCGTCGTCAGCGGCAAGACCTCCCCGGACGACCTGGCCGCAACCCTGCAGCGGGACTACGGCGCCTTCCTGCGCACACAGCGGCAACGCCACGCGGCGGCGACGCGATGAAGACCACCGCCCTGACCAGGCAATACCGCCGCCGGGCGCCCGGTGAGCCGCGCGCCGTCGGCTACCTCTACATCCTGCCCGCGCT
Source organism: Streptomyces sp. NPDC007983 (assembly GCF_042958345.1). NCBI lineage: Bacteria > Bacillati > Actinomycetota > Actinomycetes > Kitasatosporales > Streptomycetaceae > Streptomyces > Streptomyces sp. NPDC007983. The sequence goes on along the minus strand of NZ_JBIBJI010000004.1, from coordinate 503,382 downwards.
GCTCGTGTACGCCGTCTTCCTGCTCTACCCCTTCGGGCAGTCGGTGTGGCTGTCGTTTCTCCACTGGGACGGGCTGACCGCCGCCACCCCGGCCGGTTTCGACAACTACCGCGACCTGTTCGGCGACCCCGCGCTGCGCGCCCCGTTCGCCCACGCCCTGCTGCTGCTCGTGTTCTACTCGGCCCTGCCGGTGGCCATGGGGCTGCTGCTGGCGGCCGCGATGTCCCGGGTGCGGATCCACGGCATGACCTTCTTCCGCACCGTCCTGTTCCTGCCGCAGGTCCTGGCGCTCATCGTGGTCGCGGTGGCCTGGCGGTCCATCCTCGCCCCCGACGGACTGCTCAACGACACCCTGCGCGCGGTCGGTCTCGGCTCGCTCGCCCGCCCCTGGCTCGGCGACTACACCTGGGCGCTGCCCGCCGTCGGGGTCATCGGGACCTGGGTGGGCACCGGGCTGTGCATGGTGCTCTTCCTCGCCGGGGTCCAGCGCGTCCCGCGCGAGCTGTACGAGGCGGCGCGGATGGACGGCGCCGGGCCGGTCCGGGAGTTCTTCGCCGTCACCCTCCCGGCCTTGCGGCCGCACCTCGCGGTGGCGCTGACCCTGACCATCATCGCGGGCCTGCGCAACTTCGACCTCATCTACGTCACGACCAGCGGCGGCCCCGGGAACGCCACCTCCGTACCCGCCTACGAGGTGTATCACCGGGCCTTCGAGACCAACCAGGTCGGCTCGGCCGCCGCCGTCGGCGTGGCCCTCACGGTCCTGATCTTCACCCTGACCGTCACGGTCTCCCGGCTCGTGGAAGGGCGGCGGGCATGACCACACGCCTGGAACGCGGCGTCACCTACGCGCTCCTCACCCTGTTCGCCGTCCTCTCGCTCGTCCCGGTGGTCGGTATCCTCGCCACCGCCTTCGGCTCGCAGGGCTCCCTGGACACCGGGTTCTCAGCTCCGTGGGACGGGCTCCACTGGGGCAACTTCGCCGATGCCTGGAGCCGCGGCCACTTCGGCACCTACCTCGGCAACTCGGTCCTGGTCACCACGGTCGTGGTCGCGGCCACCACCGTGCTGGCCGTGCTCGCCGCGTACGCCTTCGGAGTGATGCGCTTCCCCGGCTCCACCCTGCTGTTCTACCTCTTCGTGATCGGGCTGACCCTGCCCCAGGAGGCTCTGGTCGTCCCGCTCTACTTCGATCTGCGGTACGCCGGACTCACCGACACCTACTGGGCGTTGATCCTGCCGCAGACCGCCCAGTCGCTGGCGTTCGGCGTGTTCTGGATGCGGACGTACTTCCGGGGCAGCGCACGGGCGGTGATCGAGGCGGCCCGGCTCGACGGGGCGAACAGCTGGACCACGCTGTGGCGGGTGCTCGTCCCGATGGGCCGCCCGGCGATCTCCACCATGGTCGTCATCACCTTCATGTGGACGTGGAACGAGTTCCTGATGGCGCTGGTGATGGTCAGCGACGAGGCCCATCGCACCGTCCCTCTCGGCCTCGCCTTCTTCCAGGGGCAGCACAGCGCGGACGCGGCGCTGCTCGCGGCGGCGTCGGTGCTGATCGCGCTGCCGGTGGTGGTCGTCTACGTGGCGCTCCAGCGCCGGTTCATCGAGGGCATGCTGGGCGGCGCGGTCAAGGAGTAGCAGCCGTCGCGGGCGTACGGCTGACCGGGAGGCCCAGCCCGGCGACGGCGCGGGCGAAGACGACGGCGTCGTGGATCGCCGCCCCGCCCGTGTCGTTGTTGAAGTACGCGTAGACGTCGGCCTCGCCGGGCCAGGTGTCACGCACCCGGCGCGCCCACGTGGCGAGCGCCCGGCGGCCGTAGCGCGGCGCGGGCTCGGCCCGGCCGCCGTGGAACCGTACGTACCCCCACGCCGCGGTCCGCCACAGCGGGGCGGCCGGGCGCGAGCCCACGTCCGCCCAGCACAGCGCGGCGCCGTGGCGCTCCAGCAGCGCCCGGATCTCCTCGGTCCACCAGGAGTCATGGCGCGGCTCGACCGCCACCCGGGTACCGGCCGGGAAGCAGGCCAGACAGATGTCCAGCAGGCCGGGGTCGGCCCGCAGGGTCGGCGGGAGCTGGAGGAGGACCGGGCCCAGCCGGTCGCCGAGACCTTCCGCGTGGGACATCAGCCGCGCGATTGGCTCCTTCGGGTCGCGCAGCCGCTTGATGTGGGTGAGATAGCGGCTGGCCTTGAGCGCCATCACGAACCCGCCGGGTGTGCGGTCCCGCCAGGCGGCGAACTGATCGTGCTCGGGAAGCCGATAGAACGCGTTATTGCTCTCGACCGTGGTGAAGCCCCTGGCGTACTCCTCCAGCCACAGCCGCTGCGGGCAGCCCGCGGGGTAGAGGACACCGCGCCAGTCCTTGTACTGCCACCCCGAGGTGCCGATCAGGACGCCCATGCGCGCTCAGGCCTCGCCCGGATGCCACGTCGGCCACTGCCCGGGCCGGTCGGCCCAGTGGACCTGATCCGGGTCGTCGAGGTCGATGCCGGGGAAGACCTGCCGGACGCGCGGCGCGAACTCTTCCTTCTCGAGGGGTTCGCACCCCACCCCCCGAATCCGCACCCGACGGTAGCGGCTGTCGGAGTCGAATGATTCAACGTAGACGGGGTAACCGGAATCGTCCCGTTTTGTGGCGTGCTCCATGCCTCCAGGGTGCCGGAGCCGCCGCCGGTTTGCGGCCCGCGGCATTGTCCGCTTGATTCGAAGGAGAGGAACCCGTGCCGGGGGTGAGCGATGATCTTCACTGACCGGGTGGACGCCGGACGGCGCCTCGCCGAGCGGCTGAGGCCGCTGGCCGAAGAGAAGCCCGTGGTGCTGGGGCTGCCGAGGGGCGGCGTGCCGGTGGCCTTCGAGGTGGCCCGGGCGCTGAACGCCCCGCTGGACGTGATCATCGTCCGTAAGCTCGGCGTCCCCTTCCACCGGGAGCTGGGCTTCGGCGCCATCGGCGAGGGCGGGGTGCGGGTCGTCCACGAGGCGATCATCCGGATGAGCCGGGCGGACGAGGAAGAGATCGCCGACGTCGAGCGGACCGAGCAGGCCGAGCTGACCCGGCAGGCCCGGCGGTTCCGCGGCGACCGGCCGCGGATCCCGGTGGAGGGCCGTACGGCGATCATCGTGGACGACGGGATCGCGACCGGCGCCACCGCACGCGCCGCCTGCCGGGTCGCGCGCGCCCAGGGCGCGGCCCGGGCCGTCCTGGCCGTCCCGGTGGCGCCGCCGGACGCGGTCGCGTCGCTGCGCGAGGACGCGGACGAGGTGGTGTGCCTCTCCACGCCCCCGGACTTCTCCGCCGTCGGCGAGTGGTACGAGGACTTCTCCCAGACCGGCGACGCCGAGGTGGTGGACCTGCTGACCAGGTCGACTGGACAGCGGGGGGAGGCGCATCCTGGAAGGTGACGCAGGAGGTGATCGTGATGGAGACGATCGTGGGATGCGACATCCAGATGGAATTCCGTGAGATCGGTCCGCTGACCGAAGCCGTCATCCGGCTGCGGATGCACGACGGCACCGAGATGCTCGCCCAGGGCCGCGCGAACCGCAACCCCGACGACCCGGCACAGCCGCGGGTCGGCGAGGAGATCGCGGCGGCGAGGGCGCTGAGCAACCTGGCCCACCGGCTGATCGGCAAGGCGGGCGGCGACATCGAGGAAGTCACCCACAGCAAGGCACACCTGGTGATGTGACCGATGGCCCCCGGTGGCTTCCCGGTCACCGGGGCCCGGGTGGAGCGAGGGTGAGGAATTGCCGGGGAATGCGATCAATGTCCCGGAGACATAAGGGCGTCCAAGCGGGGAAGGGGGAGCCGAAAGAGAGCGGATACGACCCCGGGAGGTCGCTCATGGCGCAACGGAACGACACGACGACGCCCAAGCCCCGGAGGTCCCGGCCATGGTGCTTATGCGCACTGGCCGTCGGCGCGCTGGCCGTGGTGACGGCCTGTGGCGCCGACACCGGGGACCAGCGGTCCGGGCCGCCCGGCTCCTCCGGCGCACCGGACGGCGGTGAGCCGGCCGCCTCGTCCGTCACCCAGTCGGCGGCGTCCCGGTCGGCGGCGCACACCGGGCGCGCGGCGCCGGTGACGTCCGCCTCGCATCCCGACCCGACGCGCGCCGTGACGCGCCCCGCGTCCTCGGCGGCGGTGGCGCACACCACCGCGTCGCGCCCGGGCGCCCAGCGCGTTTGCCCCACCGAGCGCCTCAAGCTTTCCCTCGGGCGCAAGGACGTGGGCGCGGGCAATGTCTACATGCCGCTGGTGCTCACCAACACGTCCACCGCCACCTGCACGCTCACCGGCTTCCCCGGGGTCTCGCTGCTGGACTCCGCGGGCTCCGCGATCGGCGACCCCGCCGCCCGGCGCGGCGCGTCGCGCTCCACGGTCTCCCTGCCGCCCGGCGGCAGCGCCTCCGCGATGCTGCACACCCTCAACGAGGGCACGGCCGACAAGCCCTGCTGGCGCACCCCCGCCCGGATCCGGGCCTACCCGCCGGACTCCTACACCTCCATGACGGTGCCGGCGCGCTCCTTCCGCGTCTGCGGCGGCGTGTTCGAGGTCGAGTCGATCCACTCCGGAAAGGGCGCCTGACGGCCCCGAAAGCGCACCTGACAGTGGCATACCGAGCCCCCCGGCGGGCGCGCCGGATGTGTCCGAAAATCTTGACAAGCCGGGCGTCCGCTGGCCGTGTTCACCCTTTCGCAATCAATAGGGGTAGGTCACCATAGGGATGCCTCACGTGAGCCGGTGTGGAACGTCCTTAAGGAGGGCGGTGTCATGGAGCGAGTCGCGACCGAGGTCGAGACGGCGCTGCTGGACCTTTCGGGAGCGACACTGGAAGACCTCGACCGGGACGAAGGGATCGCCGCGGTGGCTCTGCGGCTGATCGGTGCCGTCCAAAACCCGGCGACGGCAGCCAATTCCGCCAATGCGGGACAGAATTGCGTGAGTTGACCGACTCCCGCCATCACTTATCGGCGGAGTGCTTCACCGAATTGGCCGCGGGTTCGGGAAGCGCGGCATCGGTTGCCGAGCTGAGATCCGGTCAGCGCAGCCGCGCGATGCTGCTGTTGCGGGCGCTGGTCGACGTGGCCGCCGCACATCCCGACCTCCCCGGCCCGCTGCCCCCCGTCGACGACGCCTGGCGACTGCTGATACGCGCCGAGCGCCGCTCCCCGGCCGCCGTGGAGCGGCTGTTGCTGCATCCGCAGACCGGGGTGTGGCTCAGCCGGTGCCTGCGGCTGTTGCGCGGCCGGGAAGCGGCGGACGCGCCGCTGTGGAGCGAGACCGGCTATCTGTACGCGGTGGCGGCCTCGGCCGCCCTCCTCGCGGGCATCGACTTCCGCATCGCGGTCGTGGTGCGCGACGGCGGGGTGATGCTGCCCGCGCTGGGATTCGCTCTCCTGCCGGACCCTGCCACGGACCTCGCCGAGGTCGTGGGCACGGGGGAGGGGGCGGTGGTGGTGGCCGGGCCGCACACGGTGCCGCTGCCCGGTTCCGGCTTCGCGGGGGACGCCCCGGGGTGGTACGGCCTCCGGCGGTTGCACGGTGACCACCAGGGGCACATCTGCTCGCCGTTCCTCGACGATGTCGACCCCTATCGCGACTTCTTCCGCCGCAGACCGCCGGACCGGCTCTCCGAGGACGCGTGGGAACGCTGGCAGGAACGTTTCGCGGGCGCCTGGCGGCTGCTCGCCGAGCAGCGCAACGTGGACCCGTCGGGGGTCGCCGCCTGCGTCGCCTCCGTGGTCCCCGTACCGTACGCGGCCCAGCCCGACCCGTTCAGCGCCTCGTCCCCGGAGGCCTACGGCTGCGTCCTGATCAACGCCCCCGTGGCCGAGCCGGACCTGGCCGCCGCGCTGGTGCACGAGGCCCAGCACATCAAGCTCAGCGCCCTGATGGACCTGGTGCCCCTGATCGAGGGCGGCCGGGAGGAGGTCCACCACGCGCCGTGGCGGCCGGATCCGAGGCCGCTGCGCGGACTGCTCCAGGGGGTGTACGCGTTCCTGGGCGTGACCGGCTTCTGGCAGGACCGCCGGCACCGGGCCGAGGACGGGCCCGCCAAGGACACCGCCGCGTTCGAGTTCGCCCTCCGCCGGGTGCAGACCTCCCACGGGCTGGAGACGCTGCGCACCCACGCCGAGCTGACGCCCCTGGGCCGGAGCTTCCTCGATCAGGCGGCGGAGCGGCTGGCCGGCTGGCTCGCGGAGCCGGTCCCGCCCGTGCCGCGGCGGCTGGCGGAGGACCTGGTCGTCGACCACCGGCTTGTGTACCGCATGCGCCATCTGCGGCCCGAACCCGCGCGGCTCGCCCGGTGGGCGCGGGCCTGGCGGACGCGCGGGGCGCCGCCCCGGGAGCTGCCCCCCGCCTCGGTCGAGCCCGCCCTCGCGGAGGCGGTGGCGCGGACGGCGCTCGCCAGGCTCCGGTTCGCCGAACCGGAACGGCTCCGGGACCGGAAGGGCGGCGACGACGCCCCGGACGGGGCCGACCTCGCCTGGGTCATGGGCGACCGGGCGGCCGCGCTGCGCGGCTACCGCGGGCGGCTGGCCCGGGCCCCGGACGACATCGCCGCCTGGGCCGGGCTGGCCCTCACTCTGCCGGACGGCGCGGCCAGGGCGGCGCTGCTCCGCGCTCCCGAAGTGGCCCTCGCCGTCCACCGCGCGCTCCGGGACACCGGCGGCGCGGCGCCCGATCCGGTCGCTCTTGCCACCTGGATCGGGACGGCGGCCTCTCTTTGAGCCTGGGCGGTCAGAAGGGGATCGCCTCCACATCGCAGTCCGCGCGGATGCCCCGGGCCGCCGCGACCGTGGCCGGGTGGCCGGGGGTCAGGACGGTGCGCATCCGGGCCAGGGAGTCGTTGTGCAGCTCCTCGGCCGACCGCCCCTCGCCCAGCGCCCGCAGATCCCCGGACAGGTTGACCGCGCAGGCCAGCGTGGTGGGGTGGTCATCGCCCAGCCGTGACCGGCAGGCCGCGAGCGTTTTGGTGTCCAGCTCCCGGGCCTCCTGGTAGTCCGCCAGCGTGTAGTGATCGCTGGCCAGGTTGATCGCGCAGGCCAGGGTGATCGGGTGGTCCGTCCCCAGCGCCTCGACCAGCACGGGCATCGTCTCCTTGTTGAGCGTGAGCGCGGCCTCGGTCTCGCCCAGCAGCCGCAGGGTGACGGCCAGGTCGATGGCCGCGCTCAGCGTCACCGGGTGCCGCGGCCCCAGGGCGGACCGCATGTCGTCCACGCACTTGGCGCCCAGCTCGCGGGCGCCGTCGAGGTCGGCGGTCTGGCGCAGATCCATGGACAGGTTGAGCGAGGTCGCCGCGATGTGGAGGTTGGGCTCGCTGTAGCGCAGCTGGTACCGCTCCAGGACCTCCCGGGTGATCTCCAGCGCGCCCTCGTGGTCACCCGCCTTGCGGCGCGCGACGGCGAGATTGCGCAGGGCGTACACGCCGATCGGCGCGTTCTGCGGAAGCAGTTGACGGACCCGGGCGCAGGTCTGCTCCAGCATGGTGCGGGCGGCGATGTAGTCGCCGCTCTCCCGGACGTCGATCGAGAGATTGGCCTCCAGCAGGATCGTCAGCAGCGAGTCCTCGCCGAGGACGACCTCGGCGAGGTCGCGGGCATTCTGGTCCACCTCCCGGGCGCGCGCGAAGTCACCGGCCGAGCGCAGCGCCAGGGCGTAGTCGTTGGCGGCGGCGATGGTGTACGGATCCTCGTCGCCGAACAGCCGCAGGGTCCGCCGCCAGCGGTCCTCCTCCAGCTCCAGCGAGTGCGTGTAGTCGCCCTGGTAGCGGGCGTCGCTGGCAACGGCTCCGAGGGTGACCAGCGTGTTCTCGTGGTCGTCGCCCTCGCTGGCGCGCTGCAGTTCGAGCGTCCGGCTGTTCAGCTCCCGGGCCTGCCCGAAGCGGCCGAGCAGGCGGAGGACATGGCCGAGCGTGCGGGAGATGGCCAGCGTCTCCGGGTTGTCCTCGCCGAGCGAGGTCCGCCACTTCTCCCGTACCCGGCTGCCGAGTTCGAGCGCGCCCTCGTGGTCGCCCCAGACGTGGAGGAACCGGACCAGGTTCCGCACCATCTGGCGCACCCATTTGTCGTCGCAGTCCATCGCGCGGGACGCCCGGACGTGCGACAGCAGGTCCGCGTAGCGTCCCCAGTTGGCGGGCGAGACGTCATTGGGGTCGCCGTAGGCGAGCAGCACATGGGCGCTGTGCCGCATGTCGGCCTGCTGCTGCGGGGACATCTGGCCGATCAGCACCGCCTGCACCAGCCGGTGCAGTTCGATGGTGTTGCTGCGGTGATTGATCTTGATCAGGGCGTAGCGGTTGATCTCCCGGATCGCATGGCCGAGTTTGATCGGATCCTGGAGCACTTCCGACAGCTCGGGGGAGAGGGAGACACCCCGGATGCCCGAGAAGAGCCGCCGGGAGATCGGCTCGGGGGCGAAGAAGGAGCACATCTGCAGCAGTTGGAGGGCGCCCGGGTGGTGCTCGGCGAGCCGGCGCAGCGACATGTTCCAGGCGGCGGCGACCGGTTCGGGATAGTCGACCGGGACCCCGGCGGCCAGCAGCTCGTTGCGCCGGGTGCTGACATCCGCCCGCTCGTCCTCGAAGACCTGGAGGTACTCGTCGACCGGCATCCCCGTCTCCGAGAGCCACGCCGCCGCCTGCTCGATCGCCAGCGGCAGATCCCCCAGGGTCTCGGCGATCCGGTCGGCCTGCTCGTGCGGCAGCTCCGGCCCCCGCCGCAGCAGCAGTTGGATGCTCTCCTCGCGCTCGAAGACATCCACCTCGACGGTACGGGCGGCCCGCGACCACTGGGCGTTCCGCGACGTCACCAGGATCCGGCCGGGCCCGCCCGCGGGGAAGAACGGCCGGACCGTCTCCAGCTCCTCCGCGTTGTCGAAGACCAGGAGCCAGTTGCGGCAGGGGCGCCCGGTGCGCAGCGCGTCCAGCACGCTGGGCACGGCCGTGTTCGCCTCCATGCCCGCCTGCAGCCCGAGCCGGTCGGCGAGCTGCACCAGCGCCTGGCGGATCTGCTCCGGGCGCTCCGCCGGGATCCACCACACCGCGTCGTAGTCCGCGGCGTGCTGATGCACGTACTCCAGGGCGATCTGGGACTTTCCGACCCCGCCGAGACCGTGCAGCGCTTCGGGAAGCACGGCGGCCGTTCCCTCGCTGCGCAGCCGCTCGTGCAGCGTGTCGAGCAGCGCTCGCCGTCCGGTGAAGTTGTTGTTCCGGGGCGGCACATTGCCCCAGATGGCCGGGGGATCCCCGGCGCGGCGCTCCTCCACGGCGGGCAGGGACCGGGCAGCGGTCACGGACACGAAGGTTCCTCTCGAATGCTCCCCCGCCGTACCCGGCGTGCCGTGCGCCGGCGGGGGTGGTGAATCGTCGGCTTGGGACGACGGACGGGGTCGGGGAGTCATGGAGTCGGTCACGGCAACCTCGGGTACCACATTTCCCCAGTGGGGTACGTCTTCAAAGGGCTCCGGGCGGCTTTCGCCCGTGCGGGGGAGCGCTTGGCGCGCGAGGACAAGGGCGCGAAAGGAGCGCGCGCCTTCGAGATAGGGCCCGGAAAGGGCCTGGTAGACCTGTTCCTGAAGGCGTATGTACGGCATCAGGCGCTCGGTGTCGGGCAGGTCCCGCACCGGCCCCGAGGGGTGGTTGAGCAGATCGCGCAGCAGATGCAGCGGCTTCCAGCGGCGGCCCAGCCGGTCCAGCACGCTGCGCAGGGTGTACAGCGACTCGTCCCGTAATCCGGCGGACAGCAGCAGTTCCCGCACCCCGTCGTGGAACTCGTAGCCGATTCCGGTCTCGTCCAGCGGGTCGGCGGTGCCGACCTTGCGTAACAGCCCGCCCAGCAGGATTTCGGCCAGATCGCCGGGGCTGCCCTCCGGCTGGTGGATCCCCTGCACGAACTCCATCACGGGAATGTTCAGGGGGGCCGCCGCCAGCCGCGCCGCCAGCCGGAAGGCGCTCGGCGAGGCGGTGGAGCGGAAGCGGAAGACCCGGTCCCAGGCGCTGGGTTCGGGCTCCGGATCCCAGGGCTCGGCCGGCGCCCCGGGCAGCAGCGCCAGCGTGTCATGGCCCCGCTCCGACGGACGGCCCACCAGCCGCGCCCAGTTGCCCAGCCAGCGCGCGTCCAGCTCCAGCACCGGCACCGGGGGTTCGCCGCCCGGCCAGGAACCGCCGCCGCTCCGCCGCCAGGTGCCGTTGGGCGCGCCGGGCTCGGGGACCCGTACCCGGACCCGCTCCGGCGCGATGCCCGTGTGGTGCCAGCGGCCCTGACGCAGCACATGGAGAACGGCGACCGACGCGCGCCGGGCCCAGCGCCCCAGGGCGCGCTGCGCGCTCTCATCCCCCCAGGCCGCGCCGATGCCGTCGGTGAGCACCAGCACCGCCCGCTTCCCGCGCGGGGACATGCCGTCCACCGGGGAGTCGTGGTGGTCCACGGTCAGCGGGTGATCGGTGTTCATCCGGTGCACCCGGACGCCCCGGAAGGCACCCGTCCGCTCCAGCACGGTGACCAGCCGCGCCGCCGTGCGCCGCCACACCACCATCGAGCTGCCGCAGTCCAGCACCAGGACCGCGTCCATCCAGCGCTCCTGGACGGGCGCGCACTCCGGCAGCCACAGCCCGTCGCGGGCGGCCCGCTCGGCCGTGGCCTCCTCGTCGACCTCCAGCTCGACCGGCGAGGGCGCGGTGCGCTTGAGGGGGCGCAGCGCCCGGGAGACGGCGCGCTCGGCGACCAGCGGCCCGGCGGCGGTCAGCCGGGGCGCGGGCACCATGACGTCGGTGACCAGCGCCGGTTCCGTCCCGTCCGGGTCCTCCGGCGCGTCGGGCACGTCGACGAGTTCCACGGGCTGCGGCGCCGAGACGGCCGGTTCGGGCGCGGGCGCAGGCCGCTGCCCGCTGTCCTCCTCCGGCGGCTCGGGGGGCCGGTCGTCGGCGGGCGGCGGAGTGTCGCCTCGCGGGGGCGCGGGGAGCGGGCCGGACGCCGGCCGACCGGGTCCGCGGTCCGTTTCGGCCTTGCAGACGGCCAGCCAGAAGGCATCGGCGATCTGCTGCCAGTCGAGGTCCCGTGGGCCGTGCTCACCGGACCCGCCGCCTGGGTCCTGTGTCATGTCGAGCCTGCGGCGTCCAGCCGGTGCCAGACGGCGCGCAGTAGCTCCTCCCACTCGGGCCCCGGGGTCTCGGAACGGGCCGTCACCAGATACACCGCGTTGAGCAACTGGTCGGCGGCGAGCCCGCCTTCGTGCCGGCTGCGCTCCAGGAACATGTCGATGAGTTCCCGGGCGCGCGGGTCGTCCGCTCTGCCCAGGTGCGCGGCCACGATCGCGGCGAGCCGGTCGGCGTCCGGGTCGGGCAGCCGCAGCTGGAGACAGCGGCGCAGGAAGGCGGGCGGGAACTCCCGCTCCCCGTTGCTGGTGATGACGACGATGGGGAAGGCGCGGCAGCGCACCCGGCCCGAGGCGATGACGGTGCTGCGGTCGGGGTCGTCGGTGAGGACCGATACGGCCGGGCGCCGCCTGCGGATGCGCACCAGCTCGGGGATGGAGTACTCGCCGGCCTCGAAGATGTCGAGGAGGTCATTGGGCAGATCGATGTCGCTCTTGTCGAATTCGTCGATGAGCAGGACGCGGGGGAGGCGGTGCGGCAGCATCGCCGTGCCCAGCGGGCCGAGTTGGAGGAAGTCGCCGATGTCCTCCGGTCCGGGTTCGTGTCCGTCCTCCTCAGCCGTCTGTCCGGCCGCCGCGGCGTGCACACGGCCGACGGCATCGTAGCCGTAGAGACCCGACCGCAGGGTGGAACGCGTGGTGATCGGCCAGCGCAGCACCCGGCCCAGGCCCAGCTCCCGGCTGATGCGGTACGCCAGCGTCGACTTGCCCGTGCCCGGGCGGCCGGTCACCAGCAGCGGACGCCGCAGGATGAGCGCGGCGTTCACCACGTCCGCCTCCTCCGCCTCCGACCGCAGGCCGAGCGGAGTCGCGCCGAGCCGCCGGGCGGTGTCCTGCACGTCCTCCGGCGGCGCCGGGGGCTCGGTCGGCGGCTCGTCCGGGTCGGATAACGCGCCGGTCGTGCCGTCACCGTCGTAGCCGTCCACCGGACCGGCCGAGACGCCGCCGAAGGTGCGCCAGGGCGGCGGGGGCGGAAGGATGTCCTCCAGGCTGACGTCGTGCAGCGGGCGCCCGGTGCCCTGGTAGATCCACCAGGGGCGCGGTATGCCGGCCGGCAGGGGACCGGAGGCGGAGCCCTCGCCGCCCGGGATCCGCCCGTTGTGCCGCCGTGCAGGCTCTGCGTCGCTCATCGACTGCCCAACCCCTCGTCCGGCCCCGTCATGCGTCCCTGCGTCTCCACGGGCCGGGTCGGGTCGTCCCAGACGAGCACCACATGCTGCCCCGGGTGATGCTCCCGCTCCGCGGAGTCGATCGTATGGGCGTCCAGACGTAACTTTGTCACGGCTTCGCGGAGCCGTGCCAGGTCCCCGCTGGCCTCGTCCGATTTTTGTCTCAAGTACTGGACGAACGCCGGATCCCGGGTGGGCCGGCGATCCCACGCCACCAGCGGGATTCCCGCCCGCCAGGCCGCCAGCGCCTCGTACGAACCCTCACCGGCGCCGCCCGGCGGCGAGTTGAGGATCAGCGCGACGACATGCGGATCCGCCTGGAGCCGGGCCAGCAGCGCGGCCGGATCGCCGGAGCGCGGACTGTCCGGATCCTGGCCCTCGACGACGAGCTGTCTGGCGAGTTCGGGCCGCCCGGAGAAGAGCTGCCAGCGGTGGTTCCACGGGCGGTGCCAGCGTCTGGTCTGGCTCCGCTCCAGACTCCGCACCACCACCGGATAGTCCATGCACAGCGGAGTGGCCATCGTGCTGTCCAGCTCCTTGCGCCACAGGTGCACCGGCAGATTCAGATCGTCGGGGCCCAGCAGGAACTCCAGATGGATGCACCGGGCGTCCTCCCACTCCTCCTCCGCCGCGTACACCAGCTCCTGCACGGCCCGTTCGGCGGTGGCGGCGGTGACCTGGGTGACCGGGCCGCGGACCGGATGCCAGCCGCTGGGGTCGTAGCTGTGCCAGGACGACAGCTCGTAACGGCCCGGCTCCTCCTGCGGCAGCAGCCGGATCACCAGGTACGCGTCGTCCGGCTCGGCCGGGGCGGCATGCCCCACCTGCTGGCGCAGTGATCTCAGCTGCGAGGTCAGGTCCAGCTCCCGCGCCTGCTCATCGGCCCACGCCCGCAGCGCGTCGGCCCTCCGCAGCGGCTGGGCCGACGCCGCCAGATACTCCACCAGGGCGAGCCCCGGCGGCAGCCCGTCCGGCCGCGCGTTCATCCGGCTCAGCTCCTCGAAGGCGTGCCAGGGGCCGCTGACCGCCGGGACGTCCTGCAGCGGACCCGCCGCGGCCCGGCACAACTGGCCCAGGTGCCCGAACTCCAGATCCTCCAGCAGCGACCGCAGCCCACCGGCGGCCGGGGACGGCAGCACCGGACGGGCCGTCATCTGCTCCACGACCGAATCGAGGCGGTCCATGGCGTCCGTGCCCGGCGCCATCACCGCGAGCGAGGCGCGCAGCGCGCGCATCATCCGCACGTTCTCCAGGCACTCCCGGGCCAGCTCCACCAGGAAGTAGTCGGTGACGCGATGGCCGCGCACCGGGACGGACGTGGTCTCCATTTCCATCGCGACCAGGTCCAGACACAGTGCGCGCGAATCCGGATCCGTCAGACAGCGGAACTCCTTCAAAGCCGACACCAAATGATTGACCGATCTGAGGCCGCCTTCCCGCGTGGCCGCCATGCCGTGCCTCCCCCGTACCCGCATCACCGGTCCCCGCCGCCGATGATCCCGCCGGAGACCCTGCCACAGGCAAGCGCCGCCCGCGCGGACTCCGGACAACTTGTATGCCCCGCACGCCCCCCGCGACACCCTTCCCGCCCCCCGGGAGACCTCAGGCCAGGCCCAATTCCTCGACGCGGCGGCCGAGTTCGGCCGCCGCCGGGGCGTCGGGGGCCAGGACGTCCACCACGGACACCAGCTCGCCCAGGGCCCGGTGCGCCTCGCAGGTACGCAGCAGGGCCAGGGCCTCGGCGCGGCTCGCCGACTGCCGGGCTACCGCGGTGCCGACGGTGGGCAGCTCGTCGAGCAGCTGCTGCCAGCCGGTGGGGGAGGACAGACCGGGTACCTCCAGCAACAGGTCCGCGAGACCGCCGAGTTCCTGGATGGTGAGCTTGGCCCGGCGCCGGGCGGGCGCGCCGGGCGCCGCCTCCGCGCCGGGGAGCCGCCCGATCAGTTCGAAGGCGAAGGCGGCCGCGTGCCGGGAGGCGACCGGCTGCCAGTGCTCGTCGTGCGCCACGCCCTTGTCGCCCAGCAGATCGGAGACGCCCCGGATCACCAGCGCGTCGAGGTGCTGGTTGACGTACGCGCCCGCGAGGAAGCCGAAGCCCTCCATGTCGACCGCGATCGCGTCCCCGGCGACGGCCGCGAGCCGGAGGCCGACATCGGAGCGCTCGTGCCCCACCACCCGGCCGCCGGCCGCGATCGGCTTGACGTGGGCGCGCGGGCGCGGCGCGCCGCCGCCGGGCAGGATCCGCCGCTGCCAGTCGTCGGCCGCGGCGACGCTCCGGGCCAGCTGCACCAGTCCGTAGGCGGGCTGATGGGTCTTCTGCCGGGGCAGAAACCCGGACTCGGTGTCCTTGCCGGTCTCGTAGTCGTACACCGCGTCGGCGGCCACCACATCGCCGAGCGCGACATCCTTGACGCCGCCCGCCACGCCGACGAACAGCACGGCCCGCGGCGCGAAGAGCGCCGCCGCCCGCTCGACCAGCGCCGCCGCGCCCGGGTTCCCCGGACCCGTCATATGGATCGCCACCCGCCGCCCGCCGGGCCGGGCCGCGGAGCGGTGGACGCCCGTCTCGAACAGGGAGCCGCGCTCCGCCCGGACCGGACGCGGATCGTCCAGATGCGCCCGTACGGCCCGGTACTCGATCTCCAGCGCGGTCAGGACGACGACGTCCGCCCGCCCCGTTCCCCCGGTGTCGCCAGCCCCCACGGTTCCCCCTCGAACGACATGAACACGACCGTGCTGAAAACCCTACTGGCCGTCAGCTCCCCGGCTGGAGCTGATCCACGCCCAGGGCGCGCAGCTTGCGGTACAGGGTGGCCCGGCCGATGCCCAGGGACTCGGCCGCGCGTGCCTTGTTGCCGCCGTGGCGGCGCAGCGCCTCCAGGATCGCGGTGCGCTCGGCCCGCTCCATCCCGCTGAGCCGCCGTGCGGCGGGCGGCACCCGCAGGCCCGGCGGCAGCTCCGCGCGCCGCACCGGGCCGGTGGCGCGGCGGTGCTCGGCCACCTCCCGTACCACCTGGGACAGTTCGGCGACGTTGCCCGGCCAGTCGTGCTGTTCCAGGGCCCGGCGCGCGTCCAGGCTCCACGACAGCGGCGGGCGGCCGGGGGAGGGGCGCCCGGCGAGCCCCGGCAGCAGTACGGGGATGTCCTCGACGCGCTCACGCAGCGGCGGCAGGGCGACGGAACGGGCCGTGAGCAGGTCCAGCAGCCGCCGCAGACACGGGCCGACCATGGTCCCTGGGGTGTGCGTCGCCGTCAGCGGCACCTCGGGCCGCCGCGCCAGCAGCGAGAGCAGCGCGGCCACATCGGGCTGGTCCAGCCGCTCGGCGTGCAGCAGGAGCAGCGGGGGCGCGCCGTCACCCTCCGCCAGGGCGTGGCACCAGCGCGGTACGGCACCGGGCGCGCCCTCGGCGGCGTCCACCACCAGGGGCGCGGTGGCGCCGCGCCAGGCGAACAGGGCGCGGGCGAGCGAGGACTTGCCGACGCCCGCCTCCCCGGTCAGCAGCAGCGGCTCCGCGCTCACGGCCAGCCCGGTCGCCCGCGCGACGGCCACCCGCCACGGCCCCGACGTACCGGCCAGCCCCGGCAGCCGCTCCCGGCCGACGCCGTCCTGCCCCGCCGTACGATCCGTCCGCGCCGGACCGGCCGCCGGACCAGGGCGGGCCACCGCCACCGCGCCGATGACCTGGCCGTCGCCCTCGCGTACGACCGGCGTCATACGGACGACGAGCCCGGCCCCGTCCGGCACCGGGAACTCCCGCGGCCGCCGCCCGTCCGCCGCCCCCGCGTCCAGCAGCAGCGCCGTGGCCCGGCGCTCCAGCCGGGCCAGCGTCTCGTCCGACAGCAGCCGCGCCGCCCCGGGGCTGACGATGCGGCTGCCGCCGTCGAGCGCCACCACCGCGCGCCCCTCCGGTGCCTCCCGCAGATACGCGTCCAGCAGCAGCCGCTCCGGGGGCCGGGCCCGGCCCAGCAGCTCCGACTCGACCGCGAACGCGGTGGCCTCGGCGAGCGCCGCGCCCGGATGGGGCGCGCGGTCCTCGCGCAAGGGGGCCAGCGCCGTGACGGTCCCGGCCGGGCGGTCCGCCCCCGGCTCGTACACCGGAACGCTGACCGCCGACAGCCCCTGCCACAGGTCCAGGACGTGCTCCGGCCCGTGCACCTCCGCCCGTCGCCCGAGGCGTAGCGCGAGCACCGCGCTGTTGTGCCCCACCGCCCGCTCGGACAGATCGCGACCTGCCGCCGGTGCGGGACCGCCGCCCGACCACAGCACCCGGCAGCGGGAGTCGGCGAGTACCAGCGCCGTGTCGCCGCCGGCCAGGGCGGGCAGGACACGGTCGAGCACCGGACACGCGGTGGCCAGCAGCGGGGAGTGTGCGGGTACGGGGGCCGGTGGCGGCGTCAGATCCCGCCGTACGCCCAGGAACCGGGCCCGCCGCCACGCCTCGGCCAGCTCGTCGGGGATGTCCTCGCCCGGCGGCCGCCCGGCGAGGAACCGCTCCCGGGCCCGTCGTACCAGGGCGAGAGCCGGGGCGGCCGGGGTGTCGTCGATGCTCGTCACAGGGACCTCACCGTATACGGGCCGGGTGTCTCGTATTGAGACACCTCCGGCGTCCCCTCCTGGACCAAGATCATCAAAACTGGCCGGGATCGGCGAAGGACCGGCCACCAGGAGAGGAGCCTCACCCAGTGGACACCGTCGAGACCGACGTACTGGTCGTCGGCAGCGGCCCGGCCGGAGCCGCGACGGCGCTCGCCCTGAGCACCTACGGCGTGCCCAACATGATGGTCACCCGGTACGGCCGCCTCGCGGACACGCCCCGCGCGCACATCACCAACCAGCGCACCATGGAGGTGCTGCGCGACCTCGGCGTCGAGGAGCGGGTGCGGGACCGGGCCACCCCGCAGCACCTCATGGGGAACACCGTCTTCTGCACCAGCCTCGCGGGCGAGGAGCTGGGGCGGCTGCGCTCCTGGGGCAACGACCCGCGGGTCCAGGCCGAACACGAACTGGCCGGCCCCAGCCCCATGTGCGACATGCCGCAGCACCTCATGGAACCCGTCCTGGTGGACGCCGCCGTCGCCCGGGGCACCGCGCTGCGCTTCGACACCGAATACCTCGCACACGAGCAGGACGACGAGGGCGTGACCGCGACCGTACGGGACCGGCTGCGCGGCGACACCTACCGCGTCCGGTCCCGCTACCTGGTCGGCGCGGACGGCGGGCGCAGCCGCGTCGCCGAGAACGCCGGGCTGCCCACCGTCGGGCGGATGGGCGTCGCGGGCAGCCTCAACATCGTCTTCGAGGCGGACCTGACCGCCCTCACCGCCCACCGCCCCTCCACGCTCTACTGGGTGCTCGCCCCCGGCGCCACCGTCGGCGGTATCGGCGCCGGGCTGGTGCGCTGCGTACGCCCCTGGACCGAGTGGATGGTGGTGTGGGGGTACGACCTGGAGGCCGGTCCGCCGGACCTCACCGAGGAGTTCGCGCTGTCGGTGGTGCGCCGCCTGCTCGGCGACGACGAGATCCCGGTCCGTATCACCTCGACCTCGGCCTGGACCGTCAACCACCTGTACGCGGAAGACTACGCCGACCGGCGGGTGCTGTGCGCGGGCGACGCCGTCCACCGCCATCCGCCGTCCAACGGCCTGGGCTCCAACACCTCCATCCAGGACGCGTACAACCTCGCCTGGAAGCTCCGCCACGTCCTCGACGGCACCGCCGCTCCTGCCCTCCTGGACAGCTACTCCGCCGAGCGGGCCCCGGTCGGACGGCAGATCGTCGAACGCGCCAACAAGAGCATCGGCGAGACCGCGCCGGTCTTCGAGGCGCTGAACGTGCTGTCCACCGCCGACCCCGAGCAGATGTGGCGCAACGTCGCCGCCCGCAAGGACGCCACCGCCGAGGCGGAGAAGCAGCGGCAGCGGCTGCGGGAGGCCATCGCCGCCAAGGTGTACGAGTTCAACGCGCACGGTGTGGAGATGAACCAGCGGTACGCCTCGGCCGCCGTCGTCCCCGACGGCACCCCCGACCCCGGCTTCGTCCGCGACCCGGAGCTGTACCACCAGCCCTCCACCCGGCCCGGCGCCAAGCTGCCGCACGCCTGGGTCACCCGCGGCCGTGACCGGTTCTCCACCCTGGACCTCGGCGGCCACGGCCGGTTCACCCTCTTCACCGGCATCGGCGGGGACGGCTGGCGGCAGGCGGCCGAGGCCGCGGGCCGCGCACTGGGCATCGAGGTCGCCACCGTCGTCATCGGGCCCGGTCAGGAGTACGAGGACCCGTACGGTGACTGGGCCGCACTGCGCGAAATCGGCGACGGCGGCGCCCTGCTGGCCCGCCCCGACAACTACATCGGCTTCCGCCACGCCACGGCCTCGCCGGACGCGGCGGGCTTGCTGACCGGTGCGCTGAGGCAGATCCTCGGACATGCGCGCCCCGCACACCAGGAGGCCCACTGACGGTACGCGGCACACCCGGCGTACGAAGCGAAGGGGAGAGGCATGGCCACCGACTTCACCGAGGACACCGCGACCGAAGCCGTCATCGACAGCTTCGCCGCCACCCCCGACCCACGGCTGCACACTCTCCTCACCTCCCTGGCCCGACATCTGCACAACTTCGTGCGCGAGACCGAACCCACCCCCGAGGAGTGGGAGGCGGCGATCGGCTTCCTCACCGAGACCGGTCGTCACTGCACCGACACCCGGCAGGAATTCATCCTGCTCTCCGATGTCCTCGGGATCTCCACGCTGGTCGAGACGATCAACGGGCGCGGGGCGGAGGGGGCCACCGAACCCACCATTCTCGGCCCCTTCCACCTGACCGGATCGCCGCGCCGTGACCTCGGTGACACCATCGATCTCGTGGGCACCGGCGAGCCCTGCGTCGTCACCGGCCGGGTGACCGGCACCGACGGCACCCCGCTGCCCGGGGCCGTTCTCGACGTCTGGCAGGCCAGCGACCAGGGCTTCTACGATGTGCAGCAGCCCGGCGTCCAGCCGGAGGGCAACGGGCGCGGGCTGTTCACCGCCGACGCCGAGGGCCGCTTCTGGTTCCGCACCTGCGTACCGAGTCCGTACCCCATCCCCACCGACGGGCCGGTCGGCGCCCTGCTGCGCGCCACCGGCCGGCATCCGTACCGGCCCGCGCACATCCACGTCATCGCCGAGGCCGCCGGGCACGCCACTCTGACCACCCATGTCTTCGTGGCGGGCAGTCCGTATGTGGAGTCGGACGCGGTGTTCGCCGTCAAACGGAGCCTGGTGCAGGACTTCACCCTGGTCGACGACCCCGCCCTCGCCACCCGCTACGGTGTCAGCACCCCCTTTCGTCGCGCCGACTTCGACCTCGTACTGTCGCGTGCCGCCTCATGAGCGGTGTGTACGAGGCCGAGGCCGTCGGCCGATACAACCGCCCCTGATGGGTGACGTCCCCCAGCGCCCCTCATCATGGGGAGCCCCCGTTACCGAGAGAAACCTTAGAGAGATGACTGCAACACCCCTCGCACTGCTCCGGCGCATGCGAACCAAGCGCCCGAACCGTGGATCGGGTCTCCGCCTCCCCATGCCCGTCGGTGCCGGTGCCTTCAGCTGCGAGGTCCTGGACCCCGTCGGCCAGCCGCTGGGCGGTGTCGAGGTCACCATCACCGCGACCCGCGGCGCGGGCAAGCAGGCGATCAAGGCCACCACCGACCCGCACGGGCTGTTCGTCGCCACGCTGGAGCCGGGCGAGTACTCGGTGCTGCTCACCGGCAGCGGCCTGGAGCCCCATCGCCTCACCACCGAGGTCAGGCCGGGCGTATGCGCCGACCCCGAGCGCATCCCGATGCAGCCCTCGCAGCAGCTCGAACTCCCGCCGCCCGGCACCTGGCTGTTCGACCCCCCGCACACCGCCATCCGCTTCATCGCCCGCCATGTCGGCATGGCCAACGTGCACGGCCGCTTCACCCGCTTCCGCGGCGGCATCCATGTCGCCGAGCGCATCGAGGACTCCCGCATCGAGGTCCTCATCGACGCCTCCAGCATCTCCACCGGCAACAACACCCGGGACAACCACCTGCGCTCGGCCGACTTCCTCGACGTCGAGAACTACCCGGACATCCACTTCGTCAGCAACCGCTTCACCTGGCGCAGCGGTGCGAAGTGGAACATCCAGGGCCCCCTGACGATGCACGGCGTCAGCCGCTCCGTCACCCTCGACACCACCTACCTCGGCGCGGTCAACGGCGGATACGACCAGGAACTGCGCTGCGCGGCCCGCGCCACCGCCGAACTCCACCGCGAGGATTACACCCTCAACTGGCGGAACATGCTCGCCCGCGGCATCGCGGTCGTCGGACCGACGGTCAAGCTGGAACTCGACATCCAGGCGATGTACCGCAACCACGAAACCCCGACCCCGCCGGAGTAGACCCTCGGCGGCTTCGACGGGGCGCGCCACATTGGCGCGCCCCGTCGCCGTATCGCGCGCTGAGCCTTCTCCCGGCCGAGGGGGCGCGCGGGGTCAGCCCTGGCCGTGCTCGGTCCACGGACGGAGTTTCTCCGGGTTGCGCACCGCCCAGATGTGGGTGATGCGGCCGCCGTCGAGGCTGAACGCCGCCACGGTCACGGTGACGCCGGAGTGCTGGGCGACCAGTCCGGGCCGGCCGTTGACCGTCCGCTCCAGGAGCGTCAGCCCAGAGGCCTTGCCGGCGATGTGGGCCAGGTACTGGGCGATGCGCTCGCTGCCCTCGATCGGGCGAAGGGCGGTGCTGGCCAGTCCGCCACCGTCGGCGATCATCGTGGCGTCGGGGTCGAGGAGGCCGACGAGGGCTCCGATGTCCCCGGCCTCCCACGCCTCCTTGAAATGCCGCACCAGACCGGCCTGCCCGGCCGTCGGCGCCGCCGGACCCCGCGCGGCGCGGATACGCCGCCGGGCCGAGGACGCCAGCTGCCGGCAGGCCGCCGGCGTACGGCCGACGATCTCGGCGACCTCGGCGAACGGGTAGCGGAAGACGTCGTGAAGGATGAACGCCACGCGTTCGGCCGGGGTCATCGACTCGAGTACGACGAGGAAGGCCATGTTCACCGACTCGTCCAGGGCGACCCGCTCGGCGGGGTCGGCCCTGCCGCCACCCGCCGACCCACTGATCCACTCCGCACGGTCGGGCAGCGGCTCGGGTATCCATTCGCCGACGTAGCGCTCGCGCCGGACCCGGGCCGAGCCCAGCAGGTCCAGGCAGATACGGCCGGCCACCGTCGTCAGCCAGGCGCCGGGCGACTCGATGGCCTCCCGCTGCCGCCGCGACATCGCGTACCAGCGGGCGTAGGTCTCCTGCACGGCGTCCTCGGCCTCGGTCAGCGAACCGAGCAGCCGGTAGGCGATATTGATCAGCCGGCGCCGCTCGCCGACGATCGCGCCCAGGTCCGGCTCGGACCGGTCATGCCCTGGCTCGGGTGGGGTGTCCATGGCCGCGACCGCTCCCTGATTCCACTCGTCCGCTTCCGCCTCGCCGCTTCGGTCCGCCTCCGCTCCCGGCGCTTCGCCTCACATTTCGCGGGCCCGCGTCGTCGGACTACCGGGACATTACCGATCAACGCCGCGAGGCGGAGAAGGGAATCGCGCCATGGCCACCGGACAGACGACGGCAGAACAGCGCAGCCTCACGTTCCTGCGGGTTGCGATCGCCCTGCAGACCCTGGCCATCTTCTTCCAGGCGGTCACCGCCGGACTGCTGCTGTCCTCGTCCCACGGCGAGGTGCTGCACAGCGCCGGAGCGCGCGTGATGTACGGCGCGTCGATGCTGTACGTGCTCGCCGCGATCCTGGCGTGGCGGCCGGGCGGCGGGTCGCCACGCCCCATCCTGTACGCGTCCGGCTTTCTCGTGCTCGCTTCGGCGCAGGTGGTGCTGGGCATCGCACACGTGCCCTCGCTCCATGTCCCCCTGGGCGTGCTGATGTTCGGCCTGAGCGTACTGGCGCTGGGCCAGGCGCTGTCCGCCCGGTTGCCGGAGCGCTCCGGCGGGGCGGGCAGGCGCGCGTAGTCCCCAGGAAACGTGACGGCGCCCGCAGGGCATAGATTGGGCGCACCGGCTGACGACGAAGGTGGTATCCGCGATGAGTCTGTACGACATTCCCCTGCGCACCCTGTCCGGCGAGCCGACCACGCTCGGCGCGCATCAGGGTGCCGCGGTGCTGGTGGTCAACGTGGCGTCCAAGTGCGGGCTGACGCCGCAGTACGAGGGGCTGGAGCGGTTGCAGCAGCGGTACGCCGGGCGCGGCTTCACCGTGCTGGGGGTCCCGTGCAACCAGTTCGCGGGGCAGGAGCCGGGGACGGCGGAGGAGATCGAGACGTTCTGCTCGACCACGTACGGTGTCTCCTTCCCGCTGCTGGAGAAGACGGACGTCAACGGTGAGCAGCGGCATCCGCTCTACGCCGAGCTGACCCGGACGCCGGACGCGGCGGGGGAGGCCGGGGACGTGCAGTGGAACTTCGAGAAGTTCCTGGTCTCGCCGCAGGGCGAGGTGGTCGGCCGGTTCCGGCCGCGGACCGAGCCGGAGGCGGCGGAGGTCGTCGAGGCGATCGAGGCCCAGCTGCCGCGCTGACGTCGGAGAGGCCACCGGCCGGCGCCCGCTGCGACGCTCGCGCGTCGCAGAGGGCGCCGGCCGGCGGCTCACCCATGACGCCGAGCGCTCAGCGTTCGGCGGCGAATGCGGCCAGCCAGGCGAGGGGGGCGTTCCAGTTGATGGCCACCTCGTTGGTGGAGTACGAGCCGATGTCGTCGATGTAGCACTTCGCGGGCGCGCACCCCGCCAGCTTCTCCTGGGCCACCGGGTCCTGCAGTGCCGCGTTCGGGCCGCCCGCGAAGGAGCCCGCGGGCGGGTGCGGGAGGGAGGCGTCGTACTGGTGGGCCCAGAACCGGTGGTGCTGGTTGGCGGAGGCGTGGTCGCCGTAGCCGGTGACGTAGGACTGGCCGAGGGCGTTGCGGCCGAGGAGGTAGTCCAGGGCCTCCAGGGCGCCGGTGCGGTAGCGGGGTTGCTTGGTGAGTTCGTAGGCGATGGCGATGACGCTCGCGTTGTTGGCCACCTGGCTGTTGGAGCCCCAGACGTAGCCGTCGGTGGGCAGGGGGACGGCGTATCCCTGGCGGCTCATGGTGGCCAGGTAGCCGTCGGCGGCGGTGACCACGGAGGCGCGGACGCGGGCGAGGTCGGTGGCGGGCAGGTTGTTCGGGACGGTGGCCAGGGTGATGCGGCCGAGGGCGGCGGTGTCGGGCCAGGCGAACCCGCCCGCGGTGAACACGTCGCCGGCGGTGTGGAAGGGCGAGGAGGTCACCGCGTCCCGGTACCGGCTCTCCTTGGTGGTGGCGTACAGCTCGGCGGCCGCCCAGTAGAACTCGTCGCCGACCCGGGTGTCCCCGTAGGCGCCGCCGCCGGTGCTGTCGGAGTCCGGTGCGAGCAGGTCGGGGTGGGCCTGGGCGGCGGTCCAGGCGCGGCGCGCCGAGGCGAGGCAGCGGGCGGCGAAGACCGCGTCGTAGGGGGCGTAGACGCGTGCGCACTGCGCCGCGGCGGCCGCCAGGTTGAGGGTGGCGGCGGTGGACGGCGGGTGGAGTTCGCGCGGCTGGGAGTCCTGTTCGGGGCGGGTCGGCAGCCCGGTCCAGGCCGCGTCATGCACCTTGTGGAAGGCCATGCCCGCGAGGGGTTTCCCGTCCGGGACCTGCATCCGCATCAGGAACTCCAGCTCCCAGCGCGCCTCGTCGAGGACGTCGGGCACCTTGTTGCCCCGCTCCGGCACGCGCAGGGTGGAGTCGCCGAGCGCCGCGGCGTGCCCGGCCCGCTTGGCGCGCTCGAAGGAGTTCACCAGCTGCCAGGTCGCGATGCCTCCGTTGACCACGTATTTGCCCTGGTCACCGGCGTCGTACCAGCCGCCGCGGACATCTCGCGCGTAGTCGCACACCCCGGGCTGGCAGGGCACGCTGGTGTCGCCCGTGTTGGGCGCGACACCCAGGTGCCCGGCCGGGCGCGCGTACGCCGCGCCGGCGAGCCGGGCCTCGATGGGGGTGCCGCTGCGCTGCTGGTAGAAGAAGGACATCGCGTCCGCGCGCAGCCCGTCGTACAGGCCCGCGCGGATGTCGAACGGATCGCTGGTCCGCCCGTCCACGGTGAGGGTGTAGCCGGTGCCGGTTCCCCGGTACGAGGAGAAGTCCACCAGCTGGGTGGAGTCGCCGGAGGCGGCGTCGGCGCCGCCCGCGGTGGTGGTGCCGGAGGCGGCCGTCGTGCCGGACGCGTCGCGCAGTTGCCAGGGCAGGGCGGTGGTGCTCGCGCTGACGACGGTGGCGCGCTTGGGGCCGTCCGGCAGATAGCCGAGCTGGTTGACGTGGACGGCCGAGGGCGCGGCCACGGCCGCCTGGGTGGTGGGCGCGGCGGCGAACAGCAGCGCTCCGGCCAGCAGGGCGGCGGCCGAGCGTGGGAGAGGGGACTTGGGCATGGTGGAGGGCCTTCCTGTGGGGAAGTTGGTGGTCTAGGAGTGGTAGACCGTGGCTTCTCTGGACGTCGAGCCGATGCCGTTCGCACCCTTGAAGATCCGCTGTCCCCAGCCGGTGAGCGCCGCGGCGTTGAATCCGGTGGCCATGTCGAGGTATTCGACACCGCCGCTGTTGCCGCTCCAGGACCAGCCCAGATAGCCGACGCCAAGCGCTTGGGCGTTCGCCATGATGGCGTCCTCATCGGGGTTGCCGTCGGAGTGGTTGTGGCCGAACTCGCCGACGACGAGCGGCAGTTGGGCGTTGGCGAAGCGGGTGAGGTAGTCCTTGACCTCGGCGGCGGTGTCGAAGACTCCGTACATGTGGACGGAGAACACGGTGTTGCGGTCCGGGTCGGCGGCCAGGACCGAAGCCGCGTTGTCGCGCATGGTGAAGCCCCAGTCCTGGCCCCAGTTGGGGGCGTCGGCCATCAGGGCGTGATGGATTCCGGCGGTGCGCAGTTTCCGGATGGCGGCCTTGGTGTCGGCGGTCCACGCGGTGGCGCCTGTGTTGCCGTACGGCTCGTTGCCGAGGTTGACCACGACGTAGCTCTCCTGGCCCGCGAGGGCGGCGCGCACGCTGATCCAGTAGTCGGCGGCGCGGGAGAGGGTGATGGCGCCGCCCTGCTCGCCGTAGCCGGTGGTGTCATGGGCTTCGAGCACGCAGATGAGCCGGTCGCGTTTGCACTGCGCGACGACGTTCGCCACATCGGCGGTGTCGTTCTTGGCCCAGCGGTCCCCGGTGGACAGCACCACCCGCACGGTGTTGGCGCCCAGCGCCTTGATGTCCGAGAGGGCCTGGGGGGTCCGGGAGGCGTACCAGGTGTGGGCGTGGTTGACGCCGCGCATGACGAAGGGGCTGCCGTTGCCTTCGACCAGCTTGCCGCCCGCGACATGCAATCCGCCCGCGACGGGTAATCCCGCGGCGGCGCGGGCGGGTGGCGCGAGGGAGGGCAGGGACAGCAGCAGGGCGGCGAGGGCGGCGAACACGACGGCCACGACGCGGGGGGTGGCACCGCCGGGGGCGGTCGTACGCATGGGCGACTCCTGGTGGGGGAGCGGTCGGGCCCGGGCGATTGCCCCGAGCATGACAACGATGTCTGAGAAGCCGTGAACGGATTGGGAGCGCTCCCAAGTTATGTAGCCAGGGCGCCGCGGCGCGTCAAGGGCTGAGGGACCGAACGGGCGTACCGGCCCACGGCTCCGTCTGCCCGTCCTGTCACATCCGCCGCGGCCCGTACGTCAGTGTTCTGATGACATCCGACGACGAGAGAGGGCCGATGGGCGGAAACGCGTTCCTGGCGGAGAGCTTCGAGGCACACCGCGGCCATCTGAGGGCGGTGGCCTACCGCATGCTGGGCTCGCTCAGCGAGGCCGACGACGCCGTTCAGGAGGCCTGGCTGCGGCTCAGCCGCTCCGACACCAGCGAGGTGGCGAACCTGGGCGGATGGCTGACGACGGTCGTCGGCCGGGTGTGCCTCGACATGCTGCGCTCGCGCACCGCACGGCGCGAAGAACCCCTCGGGGCGCATGTGCCGGACCCGGTCCTCAGCGGTACGGGCGGGGTCGACCCGGAGGACCAGGCGCTGCTCGCCGACTCGGTCGGCCTCGCCCTGCTGGTCGTCCTCGACGCCCTGGCTCCCGCCGAGCGGCTGGCATTCGTCCTGCACGACCTGTTCGGCGTGCCGTTCGACGAGATCGCGGCCATCGTCGACCGCACCCCGGCCGCGGCCCGTCAGCTCGCCAGCCGCGCCCGCCGCCGGGTCCGGGGCGCGGCGCCCCTGCCCGACCCGGACCTGGCCCGGCAGCGCGCAGTGGTCGACGCCTTCCTCGCCGCCGCGCGCGAGGGCGACTTCGACGGGCTCATCGCCGTGCTCGACCCGGACGTCGTGCTGCGCACCGACTTCGGCGCCGCCGCCCCCGTCGCGTTCCGCGAGGTGCGCGGCGCGGAGGGCGTGGCCAACCAGGCGCTCACCTTCGCCCGCGTCGGCGGCGAGGATTCCCGCCCACGGCCCGTGCTGGTCAACGGGGCCGTCGGGGTGGTCGGGACGCGCGCGGGCAGGCCGGCCTCGGTGCTGGGCTTCACGGTCACGGACGGGAAGATCGCCGCGATCGACATCCTCGCCGATCCGGAGCGGCTGGCCCGGCTCGACCTGACCGTCCTGGACTGAGGGCGCCGGGGCGCCCCCGCCCGACCGGCCGGGGCACCCTCGAGCGGCGGCCGGGGGCGCGACTCAGGCCGCCGCTGACCGCCGCTACCGCCCCAGGATCCGGTCGACGTCGGCCATCTGCCCGGCGGTGAGCGGTCCCTTCGCGATCGCGCCCGCGTTCTCCTCGGCCTGGGCGACCGTGCGGAAGCCAGGGATGGGGATCGTCCGCGGGTCGCGGGCCCAGATCCAGGCGAGGGCGCCCTGCGCGAGGGTACGGCCGTCGCTGGTGAGGATGGACCGCAGGGCGTCGACCCGCCGGAGCCAGGCCGGGTCGGCCCCGGCGTTCGCGGTGAACCCCGGCAGCCAGGCGGGCGGCGCGTTGCGGATGTCCCCGCTCTCCAGGGCGCGTCCGGCGGTGTGCTTGCCGGTGAGCAGGCCCATGGCGAGCGGGCTGCGGTTGATGCTGGCGAGGCCGGACTCCGCGCAGAGGGCGAGGAGCCCGGGCGCGTCCTGGAGGACGTTCAGGCGGTGCTGGACGGCCGCGCAGTGCGGGCCCTCGGCGAAGACGGCGGCCCGGGCGGGGTCGTCGGTGCTCCAGGCGTACGCGCGGATCAGTCCCTCGCGTACGAACTCCTCACACGTCTCGCGCAGCCGGGCGGCGCGTTCCGGGCCGGCGTCGGAGATGTGGAGCTGGTACAGGTCGATGTGGTCGGTGTCCAGGCGCCGCAGGGAGGCGGTCAGGGCCCGGCGCGCGTGCTCGGGGGAGTCGTCCTGTCCGAGGCGGGTCCGGGTCCGCTCGTCGAAGACGTTGCCCCACTTCGTGGCGATGACGACATCGGCGCGGTGCTTGCCGAGGGCGCGGCCGAGTACGCGTTCGCTGTGGCCGGTGCCGTACGCGTCGGCGGTGTCGAAGAAGGTGACGCCGAGGTCGAGGGCGCGCCGGATCGCGCGCACGGACTCGTCGTCATCGACCCTGCCCCAGCCCAGTGGCTGCCCGTCGGTGGACTGCCACTCACCGCCGATCGCCCAGCAGCCGAAGCCGAGGGCGCTCACCTCGATGCCGCCGCGGCCCAGTGTTCTGTTGTGCGCCATGGTCTCCATGGCTGTGGACTGTAGGAGTTGGAGCGCGCTCCAAGGCAAGCCCCGGGCGTGGAGCGCGCTCCAGGGCAAGCCCCGCGCGGACGGGAGTCAGCCGTGCAGGGCGAGCGTGTGGCGGGCCGTGGCCGCCATCGCCTCGTCCACCATCCGCCCCTCGAACCGCACGGCCCCGGCCCCGCGCGCCTGGGCCTCCTCCACCGCCGCGATCAGCCGGGCGCAGCGGGCCAGCTCGTCGGGGCCGGGGGAGAACGCCTCGTTGACGACCGGCACATGGGAGGGGTGGATCACCGCCATCCCCTCGTATCCCAGGGCGCGGTTCTGCTCGGCGAAGCGGCGCAGCCCGTCGAGGTCCGCGATGTCGGTCCACAGCCCGGTCACCGGGTGGGGGCGGTCCGCGGCGCGCGCGTCGAGCAGTACCCGGGCGCGCAGTTCGCGTGTCTCCTCGCCCTCCGGGCTCCAGCGGTAGCCCACGGCGCGCTCCACGTCCCCGCCGGGGCCGGTGAGCGCGCCCAGGTGGGCGACGCGGTCGGCGGCGCGGCCGATGGCGTAGGCCTCGCGCAGTCCGCGCGCCGTCTCCAGCAGGGGGACGAGCGCGAAGTGGCCCTCGGGCAGGCCGTGGTGGTGCTCGCACCACGCCAGCATCCGGTCGGCGGCCGTCACGTCGTCGGCGTGGGCGACCTTGGGCAGCACGATGCCGTAGAGGCCGGGGCGGGCCACGGCGCGCAGTTCGTCGGCGGCCTGCCAGCCCGCCGCGCGGTCGAGGGAGTTGACGCGGACGAACAGCCGCATCCGGCCGGTGGCGGCTTGCGCCGCCGCCTCGTCGATGGCGCGGGTCACCGCGTCGAGCGCCGCCGCTTTGCCGTCGTCGGGGACCGCGTCCTCCAGGTCGAGGATCGCGGCGTCGGCGCCCGCCGCCCGGGCCTTGGGCAGCCAGTCGGTTCTGCTGCCCGGGACGAACAGCAGGGAGCGCAGGGGGACCCGGGCGGGGGCACACGGTTCAGATGACACCGTCGTCCTCCAGTTTCGCCAGCCGCTTGTCGTCGATGCCGAGCCACTGCCCGTAGACCACGGCGTTGTCCTCGCCGAGCGCCGGGCCGGTGCGCCACACGGCGCCGGGGGCCTGGCGGAAGTGCGGGATGACCGCCTGCATCCGGACCGGGCCGAGGTCGGGGTCGTCGACGGTGATGATGTCCTCGCGCTCGGCGTAGACGGGGTCGGCCGCGATGTCGGCGGCGGTGAAGACGCGGGAGGCCACCACCTCGGCGCGTTCGAACTCCGCCAGGCATTCGGCCGAGGGACGCCCGGCGATCCATTCGCGCAGCGCCGTGTCCAGCCGGTCGCGGCCCGCGTGCTGCTGCTCGACGGTGGCGAACTCGGCGTCCGGCAGGCCGAGCAGACGGACCACGTTGCGCACCGAGCGGGTGGTGGCGGAGGTGACGGTGAGCCAGTCGCCGTCCGCGCTGCGGTAGGTGTTGATGACGGCGGCGGGCGCGACCGCGAGCTGGTTGCCCGCCCGCTCGGGGGCCGTGCCGAGCTGGTCGTACGCGATGATCTGCCACTCCACGAGGCGGTAGAGGGGTTCGAAGAGGGCCAGGTCGATCCACTCGCCGTCGAAGTCCGGGTCGGTGTTACGGCGGTGCAGCGCGGCGAGCACCGCGAACGCCCCCATCAGACCGGTGACGGCGTCGCCGTGCGAGAAGCCGGTGTGCACGGGCGGGCCGTCGGGGAAGCCGGTGAGGTGGACGACCCCGCTGCGGGCCTCGCCCATCTTGCCGAAGCCGGGGGCGTCCGCGCGGGAGGAGGTGGCGCCGAAGCCGGAGATCTGGAGCAGGATGGCCCGCGGGTTGAGCGCGTGGACGGCCTCCCAGTCCAGCCCCCAGGCCCGCAGCCGCCCGGCGCGCAGCGTCACGATCACCACATCGGCCCAGGCGACCAGTTCCCGGGCGACTTCCCGGCCCGTCTCGTGGTGCAGATCGAGCGTCACGGAGCGCTTGTTGCGGCCCGCGACCTTGAACCAGAGCGGGACCCCGTCCCGGCGCGGCCCCATGGCCCGGGCGGCGTCCCCGTCGCCCGGCGGCTCGACGTGTACGACGTCGGCCCCCTGGTCGGCGAGCATGCCCCCGGCGAGCGGGCCCGCCACGACATGGGCGAACTCCACCACCTTGAGTCCCGCGAGCTGTCCCTGCCGTGTGCTGGTGTGGTCCTCCATGCGGTTCAGGCTGCGGGCTGGGGGATATGCGGGTCCAGCATTGAACGGGCATCAATTCATGCGGATGTCGCAATAACGAACAGGATGCCCAGCCAGGGACCAGCCGGCCGGGGATCAGTCCGCCTCCTCCCACACCACCCCGTCCGGGAGCCCCTGGCCTGCCGCCCGGCACGCCTCCAGCTCCTCCAGGAAGCGCCCCGCTCCCGGCGGGAGCGCCCGGTGCGCCGGGAGGACCACGTACAGGCGGCGCTCCAGCACCGGGGTGACCAGCGGGCGGCGGACCACGGGGCCCGGCGGGATCAGGGGGTGGACCAGGGCGGGGAGGGCGGAGACGCCGAGACCCGCCGCCACCAGACCGCCCACCGTGGCCACGCTCGACGCCTCGGCAGCCGGGGCCGCGTCCCGGCCCGCCCGGGCGAAGGCGGCGTCCGTCATGCGGCGGACGCTGGAGTCCGTACCGACCGCGAGGAACGGTTCGCGGCCGAGCTGGTCCCAGGTGACCTCCTCCCGCTCGGCGAGCGGATGGTGTTCGGGGAGCACCGCGTGGAAGCGGTCGCGCACCAGGGGCCGCAGCCGGATGCCGCCGGTCGCCTGGTGGCGGGGGACCGTGCTCACGGCGAAGTCGGCGTCGCCGTCCACGACCCGCTGGAGCACCGAGCGTTCCAGGCCGTCCAGGAGCCGTACGGTCATCTCGGGGCGCCGGGCGCGGAAGGCGGAGATGACCGGGGGCAGGAGGACGGCCGCCACCGAGGGGAGGGCGGCCAGTGACACCGCGCCGCGCTCGCCCGCCACATAGCGGCCCAGCTGGGCGAGGCCCGCCCGGTGCGCGGCGAGGATCTGGTCGGCGATCCGCAGCGCCTCCGCCCCGGCCGGGGTGAGTTCGACGTTGCGGGTGTCGCGTTCCAGCAGCCGCATGCCGAGGGTGCGTTCCAGATCGGCGACCGCACGGCTCAGGGAGGACTGGGACACATGCAGTTCGGCGGCGGCCGCGGTGAAGCTCACCGCGCGGGCGACCGCGGTGTACGCCGTGAGCTGGCGCAGGGTGACGTCCATGGTCGGCGAGCGTATGCGCGACCGCCGTCCGGGGGAACTGTTGCGCAGAACGCATGGATAGATCTGTGTTCGATGCTGGACGCGGATCTTTCGCCGCTCCGACACTCATCGGCAACACCTGACCGGACGAGGAAGCGAGCGGCCCATGCTGGCAGCCCTGGGATTCTGCACGATCGGCGGCTTCCTGCTGCTCACCATGTTCAAACGGGTCTCGGTGCTGGTCGCCCTCGTGCTGACACCGGTGGTCACCGCGGTGGCCGGCGGCTACGGGGACGAAGTCGGCCCGATGGCGCTCGACGGGCTGTCCCAGGTCGCCCCCACTGGCATCATGATCGCCTTCGCGGTGCTCTACTTCAGCCTGATGATCGACGCGGGCCTCTTCGAACCGCTGATCCGCGCCATCCTGCGCATCGCGAAGAACGACCCGGTCAGGGTCGCCGTCGGCACCGCCGTCCTGACGATGTGCGTCGGACTCGACGGCGACGGCGCCTCGACCTTCCTCATCACCATCTCCGCCCTGCTGCCCGTCTACCGGCGGCTCGGCATGAGCCGGCTCGTGCTGGCCGGGGTCGTCGCGCTCGGCGCGGGCGTCATGAACATGATCCCCTGGGGCGGGCCGACCGCGCGGGCCGGCGCCGCCCTCAAGCTCGACACCTCCGACGTGATCACCCCGCTGCTGCCCGCCTTCGCCGCGGGCATCTGCTGGGTGCTGCTCGCCTCGTACGCCATCGGCCGCCGCGAACGCACGCGCCTCGGCACGCTCGGCCGGGAGCCCGGCCCGGAGCCGATCCCGGAGCCGACTGCGGCGACGGCCACCGGCGACGGCCCGGGCACGCCCCGGGTGGCGGCGCGGGCGGGCACCGCGCTCACCGTCTTCAACTTGGCTCTCACCCTGGCCCTGCTGACCTGCCTGGTGCTGGAGGCCATGCCGCTGCCGGTGCTGTTCGTGCTCGCGTTCGCCATCGCGCTGCTGGTCAACCACCCGCGCTGGGAGGACCAGCAGGCCCTGCTGGAGAAGCACGGCAACAGCGTCGTCCTCGTCACCACCATGATCTTCGCCGCCGGTGTGTTCACCGGCATCCTCACCGGCACCGGCATGATCGGGAAGATGGCCCACGCGATCGTCGAGGTCATCCCCGACGGCCTCGGCGGGCATCTGCCCGCGCTGGTGGCCGTCACCAGCATGCCGCTCAGCCTCGTGTTCACCCCCGACGCCTACTACTTCGGCATCCTGCCCGTGCTCGCCGGGACCGCCGACTCCTTCGGCACCGACCCGGCCGAGGTCGCCCGCGCCGCCGTCCTCGGCCAGATGACCACCGGCTTCCCGCTCTCCCCGCTCACCGCCGCGACGTTCATCCTGCTCGGCATGAGCGGCGTGCAGCTCGGCGAGCACCAGCGGTTCATCTTCCGCTGGGCGTTCGGCACGACGCTGGTGATGACCGCGGTCGCCATGGCGACGGGCGCGGTGCCGCTGTGATCCCCCGCTCCGCGTGGGCGACCGTGACGCCCCGAGGAGGAGCCTCCGCGATGCCATCCGTACGCCACCGGCGTAACGCCACCCTGCTGCTGACCACGGCCCTGGCCGCGGCGTCCCTCGCCCCCGCCACCGCCGTCGCGGACGCGGCCCCACTGCCCGGATTCCACCACCTCACCTCCGTCCGCTACGACGGCACCGGCGACGATCTGCTCACCGCCGGGCTCGGCTTCGAGGGCTTGCGCGGCCCGCTGCCCGCCCCCGCCGACCCCGACCGGCCCACCACCGCCGAGCTGCGCCGCCAGGCCATCTGGGCGTCCGCCGGGATGTCGGCCGGCTCCGGCGGCGGACTCGGGCGGCTGTACGGGGCCAACATCGACCGGGGCCGCCCGCTGCCCGGCGACGGCCGGATCGCGGGCACCGAGTACCGGGCGGTGGCGGGGCGCGGCGCGGACAGCGTGAGCTTCGTCGTCCAGGTGCCGGACACCTTCGACCGCGCCCGGCCCTGCGTGGTGGCCGCGCCCGCGACCGGACTCGGCGGCGTCTACAGCATGGTCGGCACGGCCGGGGCCTGGGGCCTGCACCGCGGGTGCGCCGTCGCCTACACCGACAAGGGCATGGGCCCGGCCTTCGACGACCTGCACTCCGGCACGGTCATGGCCTACGACGGCACGACCGGGCCGCGTACGGAACTTGACGACCGCAGCGCCTTCGACGCCGGGCTGACCGACGCCGAGCGGGCCCGGTTCGACGCCGCGCGCCCGTATCGCGTGGCCTACAAGATGGCGCACTCCCGGACCGATCCGCAGGCCACATGGGGGCGCGATGTACTGCGCTCGGTGCGGCTCGCGCTCGCCGTCCTGAACCGCGACCGGGCAAGCGGCGCGCCCCGCGGCGGCTACACCGCGGCCACCACCACGGTCCTGGCCACCGGCGTCTCCAACGGCGGCGGCGCGGCCGTCGCGGCGGGCGAGGACGACCGAACCGGGCTCGTCGACGCCGTCGTCGCCTCCGAACCGCAGATGAACCTCGCCCCGCTGAACGGCATCCGGGTGCGCCAGGGCGGGCGCGCCGTCCCCGCGGCCGGTCTGCCGCTGATCCGGTACAACTCCCTGGCCTCGCTGCTCCAGCCGTGCGCCGCCCTCACCGAACCCTCCGCGCCGGGCTATGCCACCCTGGACGTCCCCGCGGCGCGCCGCCGGTGCGCGGCGCTGGTCGGCGACGACCCCCGGCTCATCACGCGCCGCGACGCGCGGCGGGCGGGGGAGGACGGGCTGCCACGGCTCGCCGCACGGGCCCTGGTACGCGCCGGATACCAGCCGCAGTCCGGGTACTTGCAGCTGTCGCACTACGATCCGCAGACCCCGGCCTCGTACGCGATGAGCTACGCGCGCGCCTCCGTGGACGACGCGCTGTGCGGATACGGATGGGCGCGCACCGACGACTCCGGCACCCCGGTGCCCTACCGCCGCTCCGAGCTGGCCGCCGCCTTCGGCACCAGCCCGGGCCGGGCGCCCGCCCCGGGGACGCTGATCGACGAGAACGCGCCCGGCGGGCCCGTCGCCGACAGCAAGTCCCGTGGCGCGGACGGCCGTCACGACTACAACCTGCGCGGCGAGCGCTGCGTGTACGGGCTCGCCTTCCCGCAGCCGGGCGCCACCGATGGACGGGGCTGGGCGGCGCGGCTGGCCGCCGGGCTCGACGCCACGCGCCGCAGCGGCGATCTGCACGGCAAACCGGCGCTCATCGTGCACGGCCGGGACGACACCAGGGTGCCCGTGAACCACAGCTCCCGGCCGTATCTGGGGCTCAACGCGCGTACGCAGCACGGGACTTCCACGGTCAGCTACGTCGAGGTCACGCACGCCCACCACAGTGACGCCCAGACGCCGGGGCTGGACAACCGGTACGTCCCGCTCGGGTACTACTACCAGCAGGCGCTGGACGTGATGTGGCAGCGGCTGCGGGGGCGGGGCGGGGAACTGCCGCCCAGCCAGGTGGTGCGGACGGTGCCACGGGGCGGCGAACCGGGACACGCCCCCGAGCTGACCCCCGCCAACGTGCCCGCGATCGCGGCCGATCCGGCGGCGGGGGACCGGGTGCGGGTGGTGCGGGACACCGTACGCGTGCCGTAGGACGGGGCCGGTGGTCCGTCACGCCTCCGGCGGCGTGGGGGACCACACCCCGGCGGCGGTCCCGTCGCGCACGTGCCGCTCGTAGACGGCCACCTTGGTGTGGATGACCTCCAGGCAGGCGCCGAGTTCGCCGATCCTGGCCCGTACGTTCTCCTCGTGCTCACGGAGCAGTTCGAGCCGCTCGGGCTCATTGCCCGGGCCGAGGCGGACCAGTTCGGCGAATCTGCGGATCGTCGCGATCGGCATACCGGAGGCGCGCAGCCGGTCGCACAGCGCGAGCCAGTCCACATCCGCCTGTGCGTAGAGCCGCTGCCCGCCACCGGAACGGGGGATCTCCCGCAGGAACAGCCCCTCGCGCTCGAAGAACCGCAGCGCGTGCACACTCAACCCGGTCGCCTTGGCGACAGCGCCGATACTCAAGCCGTTGCTCATCGGCGAACCATACCTTGACCTAGCGCGCGCTCCAGCTTTTAGCGTCCTGTGCATGATCACGAAACAGCGTGGGCTCCCCTCCGGATTCGGCGCCCACAGCACCGCCACCGACGTTCTCGCCGGGATCGACCTCACCGGCGCCACGGCCCTGGTCACCGGCGGATACTCCGGGCTCGGCCTGGAAACCACCCGCGCGCTGGCCCGCGCCGGGGCGCGCGTCATCGTCCCGGCCCGGCGGCCCGACACCGCCGGGGAAGCCCTGCGGGACATTCCCGGGGCGGAACCCGGCGCGCTCGATCTGGGCGACCTGGAGAGCGTGCGCGCGTTCTCCGACCGCTTCCTCGACACCGGGCGCAGCCTCGACATCGTCATCAACGGCGCCGGTGTGATGGCGTGTCCGGAGACCCGCGTCGGCCCCGGCTGGGAAGCCCACTTCGCCATCAACCACCTCGGGCACTTCGCGCTCGTGGGCCGCCTCCGCCCCGCGCTGGCCCCCGGCGCCCGGGTGGTGTCCGTGGCGTCGTCCGGCCACTTCCTGAGCGACATCCGCTGGGCGGACCCGCACTTCCGCACCGGCTACGACCGCTGGCTCGCCTACGCCCAGTCCAAGACCGCCAACGCCCTCTTCGCCCTGCACCTGGACCGTCTCGGCGCCGACAGCGGTCTGCACGCCTATGCCGTGCACCCCGGCAGCATCCTCACCCCGCTCCAGCGCCACATCCCGCGCGACGAATGGCCCGGGCTGGGCTGGGTGACGCCGGACGGCGAGCCCGCCGACGGCTTCAAGACGCCGCCGCAGGGCGCGGCGACGGCCGTCTGGGCCGCGACCTCCCCGCTGCTCGGCGCCCACGGCGGCGCGTACTGCCAGGACTGCGACATCGCCGAGCCGGCCACCACCGACGACATGCTCGTCGGCGGGGTGAAGCCCTGGGCCACCGACCCCCATGCCGCCTCGCGGCTGTGGGAGCTGTCCAGCGAACTCACCGGCGTGGATGCGTTCTGAGTCCGGCCCGGATTACGGAGTGAGTGCTCACTCATTGACGGAGTGAGCACTCACTCCGTACCCTTCGGAGGTATGACAGAGACCTCTCCCACGCCGCCCCGGCGCCGCGCACCCGCCATGGACCCCGATCAGCGCCGCAAGATGATCATCGCTGCGGCGCTTCCCCTGGTCGTCGAATACGGCGCCGCCGTGACCACCGCGAAGATCGCCCGGGCCGCGGGCATCGGGGAGGGCACGATCTTCCGTGTCTTCCCCGACAAGGACACCCTGATCGCCGCCTGCGTGGCCGAGGCCACGCGCCCCGACGACGCCGTCGCGCACCTGGAGGCGATCGACCTGGACCAGCCGCTGAGCGCCAGGCTGACCGAGGCGGCCGAGGTGATGCGCGGGCACATGGCCCGTATCGGCGCCGTCGTCGGGGCCCTCGCCGCGACCGGCCGGCTGGAGCGCGGGGCACCCCGCCGGCCGGGCGAGGGCGGCGAGCTGCCGGACCGTGAGGCGGGGCTCGCCGCACCGCGCGCGGCCCTGGCCGCCCTGCTGGAGCCGGACCGGGAGACCCTGCGGCTCGCCCCCGAACGGCTCGCGGACTCCTTCCAGTTGCTGCTCATGTTCGCCGGGCGGCCGGGCGTGCGCGACCCGCTGACCACCGACGAACTGGTGGACCTCTTCCTGCACGGCGCGCTCGCCGGGCCGGGGGAGGCCCGGTGACCGCGTCCGACGGATACGCGCACCTCACCTCCCGCCGCCGGACCCTGATCACCCTGGCCCTGCTGGGGTGCGCCTTCCTGGCCATGCTCGACGGCACCGTGGTCGGCACCGCCCTGCCCCGCATCACCGAGCAGATCGGCGGCGGCGACAGCTGGTACGTCTGGCTCGTCACCGCCTACCTGCTGACCTCCTCGATCAGCGTCCCCGTCTACGGCCGCTTCTCCGACCTGTACGGCCGCCGCCGACTGCTGCTGGGCGGACTCGCCCTGTTCCTGGCGGGCTCACTCGCCTGCGGCCTGGCCGGTTCGATGGAAGCGCTGATCATCTGCCGCGCCGGTCAGGGACTGGGCGCCGGGGCCCTGCTCACCCTCGGCATGGCCCTGATCCGTGACCTCAACCCGCCCTCCCGCACGGAGGGACTGATCCGCATGCAGACGGCGATGGGCACGATGATGGTGCTCGGCCTGGTCGGCGGCCCGATCGTCGGCGGTGCGCTGGCCGACCACGCGGGCTGGCGATGGGCCTTCTGGCTCAACCTCCCCATCGGCCTGGCCGCCGCGGCCGTCCTCGGCCTGGTGCTGCCGGACCGCCGCCCCGCCGGGGCGCCGTCCGGACGGCTCGACATCGCGGGGGTCCTCCTCCTCACGGCCGGTCTCTCCCTGACCCTGACCGGCCTGAGCCTGAAGGGCACTCCCGACGGCGGACGCGTCCCGTCGTGGACGGATCCCATCGTGGCGGGGTGTCTGCTCGGCGGGCCGGCGCTGCTCGCCCTGCTCGTTCCCGTCGAGCGCCGCGCGTCCGTACCCGTGCTGCCGCTCCGGCTCTTCCGGCACCGCGCCTACAGCGCCCTGCTGACCGGCGGGTTCTTCTTCCAGGCCGCCGCGATGCCGGTCGGGATCCTGCTGCCGCTGTACTACCAGCAGGTCCGGGGCCACTCCGCGACCACCTCCGGGCTGCTGCTCCTTCCCCTGATGGCCGGCATGGCGCTGAGCAACCGGCTCACCGCCGCCGCCATCCTGCGCAGCGGCCGCCCCAAACCGGCGCTCCTGACCGGGGCCGGGCTGCTCACCGCCGGGACCGCCGCGTTCTTCGCCCTGGACGGGGCGACACCGACGGCCCTGATCTGCGGCTGGCTGCTGATCGCCGGGCTCGGCACGGGACCCGCGATGGGCGGCATCACCCTCGCGACCCAGAACTCCGTACCCGCCGCCGACATGGGCACCGCGACCGCGGGCTCGGCCCTCGCCAAGCAGATCGGCGGCACCTTCGGGCTGGCCTGCGCACAGTCCCTGATGGGCTCTCACGGCACGGCCACGGCGAGCGCTTCGGCGATCGGCTCCACGGTCGCCTGGTGCGGGGCGGTCGCAGGAGTCCTCGCCCTCGCGGCGGTTTTCGCGATGCGCGACATCACCGTCCCCACCCCACGGGGCCGCGGACTCACGCCTGCCCCGCGAGCCGGTGACCAGGCGGCGGCGATGCCCGCCCGGAGCTGAGTTCGTGTCAGCGGCCGGACGGCGGTGCGCGGTGGGGCTCTATCATCGTCACTCCGCCCCTGGCCGCCGACGTCAGTGTGGTCAGGGCCTCGGGGACGGCGTCCAGCCCTATGACGTCGGTGACCAGCAGATCCGGCCGCAGCGTCCCGGCATCGACCATCTCCATCATCGGCCCGTAGGCGTGGGCGGCCATGCCGTGGCTGCCCAGCAGCTGGAGTTCGAGCGCGATGACCCGGTCCATCGGGAGCATCGGGTTTCCGGCGGCGGGCGGCAGCAGGCCGATCTGGACGTGCCGGCCGTGGCGGCGGAGGCTGCTCACGGAGGCCGCGCAGGTACGGGGCGAGCCCAGCGCGTCCACGGAGAGATGGGCGCCGCCGCCCGTCGCGTCCGCGACGGCCTCGGCCACCGAGCCCAGGGTGGAGGACGCGTCCACGCAGACCGCCGCGCCGAAGCGGGAGGCCAGGGCGAGCGCCCGGGCGGAGATGTCGACCGCGACGACCCGCGCCCCGCAGGCCGCCGCGATCATGACGGCGGACAGTCCGACCCCGCCGCATCCGTGCACCGCGACCCATTCGCCCGGGGCGACCCGGCCCTGGGTCACCACCGCGCGGAAGGCGGTCGCGAAGCGGCAGCCGAGCGAGGCGGCGGTGGTGAAGGGCAGTTCGTTGCGGATGCCGACGAGGTTGACGTCGGCGTTCTCGACCGCCACGTACTCGGCGAACGACCCCCAGTGGGTGAAGCCCGGCTGCGTCTGCCGCTCGCACACCTGCTGGGCGCCGTCCGCGCACGCGGCGCAGCGTCCGCAGGCGCAGACGAAGGGCACGGTGACCCGGCGGCCGGGGCGCCAGTTCAGGACCTCGGGGCCGATCTCCTCGACCGCGCCCGCCAGTTCATGGCCGGGGACGTGCGGCAGCCGGATGTCCGCGTCGTGGCCCATCCAGCCGTGCCAGTCGCTGCGGCACAGCCCGGTGGCCTCGACGCGGATCACCACGCCGCGAGGGGAGGGGGTGGGATCGTCGACGGTCCGTACCTCGGGCCTGCGCCCGAAGTCGTCGAACACCACAGCACGCATGAACCCGCTCCCTCGCTCGAACTCCCGGTGGGGTCGCCCGAACCTACACCACGGTGCTCAGCGCTTGTCGCGCTGTCCGTCGGCGAGCTGCCGGGACGTCTGCCCGGCCCCGGCCCCGCGCTGGGCGCGCTCGGCGAGGGTCGGGAAGAGGCCGCCGAGGGCGCTGCCGAAGCGCAGCTCCAGCGGGGCCACGTTCACCTCGGCCCGGTTCCGTTCGATCCCGCGGAGCGTGGCCGCCGCCACCCGGCCGGTGGTGATGGTGCGCACTCCGGGCGGCGTGGAGGCGCCGGAGTCGGCGAACATCCCGGCGTCGCCGACGAACCCGGGCTGCACCAGCGTGACCCCGACGCCCGTGCCGTGCAGGTCCTGCCGCAGCCCGAGCGCGAACCCGCGCAGCCCGAACTTGGCCGCGTTGTAGAGCGCGGCGCCGGGGGACGCGGTACGGCCCGACAGCGAGCCGATCATGACCAGCTGGCCCGAGCCCGCGGCCACCATCCGCGGTGCCATCAGCCGGGACAGCAGCAGCGGGGCGCGCAGATTGACGTCGAGGGCGCGGTCGAGGTGGTCGGTGTCGTAGCCGAGGACGTCACCGCTGGAGGGCAGCGCGGCGTTGGCGATGAGGACGCGGGTGTCCGCCGCCTCCGCCTCCTCGACGAGCCGCTCCAGATCGGACCGGTCGGCCAGGTCGGCCACGATCGCACGGGCGCCGAGCCGCTCGGCCAGCGGCCGCAGCACCTCCTCGCGGCGCCCGGTGAGCAGCAGCTTGGCGCCCCTGGCGGCGAGGGCCCGGGCGAGGGTCTGCCCGATGCCCCCGGTCGCTCCGGTGAGCAGGACGGTGGTGCCGCTGATCCGCATGCGTTCTCCTCCGGCGACGCTGACGTGGTGGGCGACGGCGGCACGCACCATCGCCCACGCCGAACCGTACCCGCCGGTAGACCTTCACGCGCCTCCGGGATCCATGCCGCTGGCCCGGGCTATCGCCTCGACCTCGCGGCGGTCGCGCTCCTGCTGGTCGCCGAACTCGACGACCAACTGCAGCCCGTGCGGCCCCAGCAGACTGGTCAGCTCGGCCAGCTCCCGTCCGAGAGCGGGGGTGAACAGATCCCGGTCGAGCGCGGTGAACGGCACGTCGATACCGGTGGCGCCACCCGAGGACCGGCCCACGATGGCCTCGTTGACGCCGTGCAGTATACGCAGCAGCAGATCGTACGACGCCGGGTCGAGACGCGACTGAAGCTCGGCCAGGTGAAGCGCGAACTGCTTGGCGCGCTCCAGGAATTGCTCTTCGTCCATCCCACCATCGTGACGAAACTCCTCGCCCGGTGCCCCGCGAACCGGGGATTCTGCGGTCAAGGCTGATGATCACGGGTGATCGTGCTGCCGAGCCCGTACACTCGGCGCGCGTTGTCCGCGCCGAGGAGCGCCGCCACCCGCCCGGCGTCGCCGCCCGACCAGGCGCCCTCGCGCACCCACTGGGTCAGCAGCCCGGACAGCGCCTCCCGGAAGAGCCGGGCGCCCACCACGTACAGCTCGGGCAGCCCGTAGGCGTCGGTGGAGAAGAGCACCTTGCCGAACGGGGCCAGCTCCAGCATCTCGGCGAGCACCGCCCCGGCCCGCGCCCCGGTGTGGGTCAGGGACAGGCCGACGTCGGCGTAGACATGCGGGAAGACGGCGGCGAGGTAGGCCGCGCCGCGGTGGTACGGATAGCCGTGCAGCAGGATCAGCGAGCAGCCGGTGGGGCGCACCGCGCGGATGAAGTCGGTGAGCGCGAGCGGATCGCAGCGGTCCAGCCGCAGATCCGGATCGCCGAAGCCGGTGTGCAGCTGGAGCGGCAGCCCGGTGTGGGCCGCGGACCACAGCAGATGGCGCAGCAGTACGGGGTCGGTCACCCGGGCGGCGGGCGCGCCGCCCTCGGCACGGTGGGCGAGCCAGCGCTCGGCCGCGGTGTGCACGGCGGCGGGGGCGGGCGGGTCGGGCTCGAAGTGGAGG
The DNA here is from genome assembly GCF_042958345.1 of Streptomyces sp. NPDC007983. Classification (NCBI taxonomy): domain Bacteria; kingdom Bacillati; phylum Actinomycetota; class Actinomycetes; order Kitasatosporales; family Streptomycetaceae; genus Streptomyces; species Streptomyces sp. NPDC007983. The sequence continues at coordinate 461,748 of NZ_JBIBJI010000004.1, read as the reverse complement.
CCGTAGCGGTAGGCGGCCACCGATTTGAAGCCCGCGGCGGTACGGGCGGCCTCCCGGATCCCGTCGGCGAGCCCGGTCAGGAAGTCGTCGGCGCCGCGCGAGGTGTCGGCGGTCCGCTCCGCGAGGTGTTCCAGCCGGACGATCTCGTGCGCGGTGCCCCCGGCCGCCGCGGCCAGCTCGTCCGGGGCGGTGAGGTCGCCGGGGAGGCCGGTGTCGACGAGGAATTCGGTGATCCCGGCGGCACTCAGCAGCCGCCGGTTGACCTCCCCCGCCCCCAGCTCCCGCCGCCGGGCGAGGTAGCGGGCGGGCGGGCAGTGCGGTTCCAGATCGAGCAGCGGCGGGCACCAGCGGCGCAGCGCGAAGCCGAGCTGGCTGTCGAAGAAGGTGGTGCCGAGCGCGGCGGGCGCGTCGGACTCGGTCAGGAACGCCTCGAACGCGGCGGCGTCCAGTTCGCGGCGGGCCACCCCATGACAGTGGTGGTCCACCAGCGGCGGCAGAGACGGCCCGGTCGGCGCCGTCCCCTCGGCGGAGTGCATCGTTCAGTACCGTCCCCGGGTCGCGGCCGCGATCTCCTGCGGGGTGGCCTTCTCGAACAGCGCCGCCTCGGCGCGGCGTACGGCGGCGATCGACTCGAAGAGCGGATCGCCCAGCGCCTCGCGCAGTACGCCCGAGTCCTCGAAGTGTTCCAGCGCGGTGAGCAGCGAGGTGGGCAGCCGCGGCTCCCGGCCCGTCCGCGCCGGGTCGCCGGAGACCGGTGGCGGCAGGGTGAGCCCGGCGTCGAGCCCGGCCAGTCCGGCGGCGATGACCGCGCCCGTCACCAGATAGGGGTTGGCGGCCGGGTCGAAGCATTTGATCTCGGCGTTGGCCGCGCCCGGGTCGTCCGGGGCGCCGGTGATGAAGCGCAGCGCGGCCTCGCGGTTCTCCAGCCCCCAGCACTGGTACGCCCCGGCCCAGCGGGAGGGCTCCAGGCGCAGATAGCTCGCGGGGGAGGGGGCGCCGATGGCGAGCAGGGCGGGCAGGGCGCGCAGCACTCCGGAGAGGAACGCCTCGCTGGTCGCGGTCATGCCATGCGGTCCGTCCCCGTCCCGGCACAGATTGCGGTCGCCCTGCCACAGACTCAGGTGCAGATGGCCGCCGTTGCCGACCGTGCCCGCCTCGGCCACCGGGCCGAACAGCGGGGTCAGCCCGTGCCGGGCCGACACCCCGCGAATCGTCTCGCGGACGAGGACGGCGAGATCGGCGGCGCCCACCGGGTCCGAGGGCGCCACGGACACCTCGAACTGCCCGGCCGCGTACTCCGGATGCAGTTGCAGCACCTCCACGCCCTGGGTGTGCAGCGTGCCGAGCACGTCGGCGAGGTAGCCGGAGAGGTCCACCAGGCGCGCCATGCCATAGGCCGGGCCCGCACCGGCGTAGCGCGGGCTCGGGGTGGCGCCGTACGAGGCGGAGTCGTACGGGGTGACGTCGTACGGGCCCGGGCCGGGCGTGTCGCGGGCGGGTCGCGGGGCGCCGGTGCCGCCCGTGGTGACGACCCACTCCGTCTCGAACCCCATGCGCAGCGCGATCCCCCGCCCGTGCGCCCGCTCGGTCATCCGGCGGGCGAACAGCCGCTGGCAGGCGGGGTGTTCCAGGCCGGACTGGGTGTAGCGGTCGGCCGGTGCCCACGCCCAGCCGGGCTGGGCGGCCAGCACGGTGAGCCGGCCGAGATCGGGGAAGAGCCGCAGATCGCCGTCGGGGCCGCCGATATGAGGGCTCGTCGTCATGGAGTCGTCCACGAGGTACACGTCGAACACGGGGGACATGCCGACGCCACGCCGCGCGCCATGGGCGAGCCGCCCGGTGGGCACGGACTTCACCCGGGTGAGTCCCGCGTTGTCCACCCAGGTCAGCGCGATGCCATGGATGCCCTGCGCGGTGAGCCGGTCGGCCTCCTGCCGCGCCCGTGCCTGTGCCTGTTCACGATCGCCCGTCCCCATGGGCTGCCTCCTCCGCCGCGGCCTGTACGCCGAGACTATTGCCTGCGGAGGGCATTATGGTGACGGATTGTCCCGATCGCATACGGGGTGTGACGGTGGGATATGCCTTCCCCATAACCGTCGCGAACGTCCGGGTCCGCCTCAGCGCCCCAGGTGCCCGGTGATGTCGCGCAGGACGACACGCGCGGCGGTCGGCCCGGCGTTGAGGTACCAGGGGTCGTCGTCCACGGTGACGGTGTGTCCGGCGCGTACCGCGTCCAGCTTCTTCCACAGCGGATTGGAGAGATAGGCGCCCGCGTCCGTCTCCCCGGGCCGACCCTGGACGGAGTAGAAGATCCAGTCGCCGTCCATCTCGGGGATCCGCTCACCGCTGAGGTCCTGGGAGATGTCGTCGAACGTCTGCGACGCGGGGCGGCCGAGCCCCATGTCGTCGGCGATGGTGCCGGTGAAGGACGTCGCGCCGAACATCCGGACCCGGTCCGGGGTGAACCGCACCATGGACAGCTCGGTGTCCTTCCCGCCCAGCTTCCCGCCCTGCCGCGCGGCGTCCTTCTCGAAGCGGCTGACGATCGTGCGCGCCCGGTCGCGCTCGCCGACCGCGTCCGCGACGGTCAGCAGGTCCTTCTTCCAGTTGACGCCGCGTCCCTTGGTGACGACGGTCGGGGCGATGGCCGACAGGGTGGGGTAGAGGTCGCCCTGGGTGCTGTTGACCAGGATCAGATCGGGCTCGGCGGCTGCCAGCTTCTCCAGGGCGGGGGAGGAGCGGGTGCCGATGTCCGTCATCTTCGCGAGCGCCTTCGCCCGGCCGGGGAAGGCGTCGCGCAGATAGTCCGGGACCAGGCCCGCGTTGTCGGCGCGGGTGGTGGCGGCGGGCACGAGGCCGAGGGTGAGCAGATCGTCGAGCTGTCCGGTGCTGATGACCGCGATGCGCTTCGGCTTCGCCTCGACCGGTGTGCTGCCGAGTGCATGGGTGACGGTGCGCGGGAAGCTGCCGTCCGCCTGCCGGGCGCCCGGCCGTCGCTCGGACGCCGAGGACGAGTCCGCGGACTGTGCGGGGCCGCAGCCGGTGAGGACGGCCGTGGCCAGGGCGGCGGCGAGCAGGGGGAACAGGCGGTGGGTGCGCACGAACGACTCCAGAGGCTTAGGTCAGGCTTACCTTACCGTGCCCCGGTGGATGTGCTCAGAGCCCCCTCACGGGGCCGGTGCTCTCCCGCCGGTGTTCTCCTGGAGGATGTCGGTCAGGCAGGCGAGATACATCTCGATGGCCTGGGCGGGCTCCCGCACCCGCTTCCCCGACAGTTTCCCGATCTTCTCCAGCCGGTACAGGAGCGTGTTCCGGTGGATGTGCAACCCTTCCGCGGCCCGCACCAGATGAAAGCCGCCCTCCGCCCAGCCGATCAGCGTCTCCCGCAGCGTCGGCCAGTCCGGCTGCCCGCGCAGATCCCCCAGCACGGCATCGGCGAACCGCGCCCGCCCATGGCGGGGAACGGATCCCAGCAGATGCGGTATCCGCAGCTCGGAGGCGGTGAAGACGCGGCCGCCGGGGGAGACGGCCGGTCCGGTGCGCAGCGCGGTGGCCGCGCCCCGGTAGGAGTGGTGCATCCCGGTGGTGCCCGTGCCGGGCTCGCCGACGGCCATCCGCCCGTCCAGGCCGTGGCGCTCGCGCAGCAGCGACAGCAACTGGTCGCAGGCGTCGGCGAGCCGTCCCGGGGCCATGCGCCCACCGTGCGCGGCGGCCAGCACGACGTACCGCCCCGCCGCCTGCTCGCCCGCCACGTCCTGCCGGTCCCGGAACACCTCCCGTACGGTCCGCAGCACCGTGATCCGGGACACCGCCGCGCCCTCGCCGCCCGCGCGCACCTCCAGCAGCAGCGCGGCCCGCGCCGCGCCGGGGGCCAGGCCCAGCTCCACCGCCCGGGCGTCCACCGCCCCGGCGTCGACCACCTCCGGGTCGTAGAGCGCGACATCCCGTACGAAGTCGTCGACCGCCCGCTCATGGAGCATGCGCGAGCGCAGCAGCGCCGCCTCCTCCAGCAGGATCTCGGCCTGCCGCCGCACCACCAGGCCGAAGCGGTCCACCTCCGCCGGCTCCCCGGTCAGACAGACCGTGCCGATCACCTCCTCCCCGACGGTGATCGGCAGGCTCATCCCGTGCCGCACCCCGCGCATCCGGCTCGCCTGCCCCGCGGTGTGGGTCGCGGGCCGCCCGGTGCGCAGCACCTCGAGCGACGCCTCGTGGACGGTGCCCACGCGCGAGAGGTCGCCACAGCCGATGACGACCGCCCCGGGGTCGGTGATCAGCACGTTGAAACCGGTGATCCGGCCGATGTCATGGGCGATCTCCTGAGCCAGCTGCGGGGTCAGGACGGGGTGGCCGCTCAGAGGGTCCATGGGCGGATCGTACAAGCGAACCCCTCAAGCGGTGGATCAGTTCGTGCGACTCCTACGATGACCCCGCGACCCGCACTGCCTACCGTCTTCCGTCATCAGCACCGGGCGCCTCGCGACCGCCCGGCCATCCGTCCTCCTCCCCAGGAGCACGCCCTTATCGGAGACGGCCCATGAGCACCGCTTCACTCGAAAAGTCCCGTCCCACCCGCACCCACTGGCTCATCACGCTCTACGCGGGCGGCGGCGAGTTCTGCGACGGCTACATCCTCAGCATCATCGGCGTCGCGCTGCCGCTCCTCACCGCCGACTACCACCTCACCTCCTTCGACGCCGGGGTCGTCGGCTCCGCCTCCCTGGTCGGCATGTTCGCGGGCGGCCTGGTCTTCGGCTATGTCACCGACCGGGTCGGACGGCAGAAGGTCTACCTCTTCGACATCGCCGCGTTCATCGTGCTGTCCGCGGCCCAGTTCTTCGTCACCGACCCATGGCAGCTCACCGTGCTGCGCTTCCTCATGGGCATCGCCATCGGCGCGGACTTCGCCATCGCGGGCACCATCGCCTCCGAGTTCGCACCCCGCAACTCCCGGGGCCCGCTGCTGGTCATCATGGTGACGATGTGGTCGGTCGGCGCCGCCGTCGCGTACGTCATCGGCTGGGCGATGATGTCCTCCGGCCACGACGACTGGCGCTGGATGCTCGCCAGCAGCGCCATCCCCGCCGCGCTCATCCTCCTGCTGCGCTTCGGCACCCCCGAGTCCCCGCGCTGGCTGCTCAGCAAGGGGCGTACCGACGAGGCCCAGGCCGTGCTGAAGCAGATGCTGGGCCCGGGCGCGAGCCTGGCCGACCTGGAGGCGGACACCGCCTCGCGCACCCGCTACGGCGACATCTTCCGCGGCGCCTATCTGCGCAGGACCGTCTTCGTCAGCGTCTTCTGGGCCTGCCAGCTCCTGCCCATCTACGCCATCACCACCTACGAACCCACCATCCTGGCCTCGTTCGGACTGGCCGACGGCAACGATTCCTACCTCGGCGCGGTCGTGGTGCAGATCTTCTTCGTCCTCGGCTCGCTGTCCGGCATCCTGGTGGTCAACAAGGGGCGGCGCACCCTGCTGCTGTGGAGCTTCGGCCTCTCCGCCATCCCCCTGCTCTGCCTCGCCGCCTTCGCCCACCCGTCGCCGGCCGTCGTGGTGGTCCTCTTCGCCGCCTTCGGCGTGGCGTGCTTCTCCAGCCAGTGCCTGCAGGCCATCTATCCCTCCGAGCTGTTCCCGACCGGGGTGCGCGCCACCGCCAACGGCTTCGCCACCGGCATCAGCCGGGTCGGCGCCGCCATCGGCACCTGGGGAGCGCCCGTCGTCCTCGCCCACAGCACCCGGCTGGCGATGCTCCTCGGCGCGGTCATCTGCGCCATCGGCTGGGCCGCCTCCTACGTACTCGCGCCGGAGACCAGCGGGCTGACCCTCGCCGACGCCAGCGCGGCGGACCGCGACGGCGACCCGCGCGGCCGCTCCCGCCTCCGCCGCGACACCGCCGCCCCGACCACACCGCGGTCCGCGGTGAAGGAGACGTCATGACCGCCCCCGGCACAGCGCCCTCCTCGGTCACGATCGTCGGCGGCGGAGTCATCGGCCTGATGTGCGCCCACTACCTCGGCGCCGCCGGGTTGCGGGTCACCGTCCTGGAACGCGACCGGCTGGGCAGCGGCGCCTCCCGCGGCAACGCCGGGGAGGTCTGCCCCGACCTGGTGGAACCGCTCGCCGCCCCCGGCGTCATCGGCACCGCGCTGCGCGGGCTGCACCGCCCGGACAGCGCCCTGGCCGTGCATCCGTCGACCAGCGCCGAACTGCTGCGCTTCCTCGTCCGCTTCGGGCTGCGGGCCACCGCACGCCACTACGACCGCGGGGCGAGCGCGCTCGGCGCGCTCGCGAAGGGCACCTTCGGGCTCTTCGAGGAACTGGAGGCGCTCGGCGTGGACGGGGAGGCGCACAAGGACGGGTTCCTGTTCGCCTTCCCGTCCCGCGAGTACGCCGCCAAGGCGCTCACCGCCTTCCGCCGGCTGGACGCGCCGATCGCCGCGAGCGGGCTGCTCACGGGGGCCGCCCTCGCGGGCACCGAGCCCGCGCTCACCGAGGGCGCCCGGGCGGGGTTCGTGGTGGACGGCCAGTGGTCGCTGGACCCCGGGCTCTTCGTGGACCGGCTCGCCGAGCGGCTGCGCCGCCAGGGCGTCGAACTGATCGAGGGCGCCCGGGTGTCGGCCGTCACGGACCGGGCCGGGCGCGCCGAGGTGCGGACCTCGGCGGGGACGTACCGGAGCGACGCGGTGGTCGTCGCCGCGGGCATCTGGTCCCGTCAGCTGGTCCGCGGGCTGGGCGTGGACATCGACCTGGTGGCGGGCAAGGGCTACAGCTTCTCGGTGGCGGCCGAGCCCCCGCCGTCCCGGCTGGTCCACCTCGGCGCGGCCAAGGTGGTGCTCACGCCGATGGGCAAGCGGGTCCGGGTCGCCGGGACGATGGAGTTCGAGCGCGACCCCGACCGGTTCCGGCGGCGGCGCGTCGAGGCCATCGTGGCGGCCGCACGCCCGTATCTGCGCCACGCCGACTGGGACGACCTCCAGGAGGAGTGGGTGGGCCCGCGCCCGATGACCCCCGACGGGCTAGCGCTGATCGGTCCCGTGCCCGGCCACTCCCGGGTGCTGCTGGCGACCGGCCACAACATGCTCGGCCTGATGCTCGCCCCCGCCACCGGCCGTCTGGTGGCCGGGTTGCTGACGGGGGATGCGGATCCGGCCGTTTCCTCCGCGTTTGATCCAAAAAGGCGGGTTCGCCGCTATCCTTGGCGTGTACATGGCATTCAGCCCGTCAAGAGGAGAGTCCAGTGATGAGACGCAGGACCGTACTCGCGAGCGCGTTAGGCATCGGCGGCGGCCTTCTGCTGCCGGGAACCGGGGTGGCCCACGCGGCCCGTACGGACTGGTCGCGGGCGGTGGTGGAGTCCACCATGGCCCGCTACCCGGACCCGGTCTCGCTGGGCGGCTGGGGCTACACCCGGGGGCTGTTCCTGCTGGGGGCCTACCGCGTCTACCAGCGGGTGGGGGAGCCCTCGTACCTGGCGTACATCAAGGCTTGGGTGGACAACTTCGTGGACGCCGAAGGCCATATGAGCCGCACCTTCGACAACCTCGACGCCATGCAGTCCGGCAACCTGCTGCTGATGCTCCACCGGGAGACCGGCGACGCACGCTACCGGACCGCCGCCGACCAGATCCGCGACCGTATCACCAGCTATCCGCGCACCGCGGACGGCGGCATGTGGCACGCCACCGGCAAGACCAACGAGCTGTGGGGCGACGGGGTCTTCATGGCCCAGCCGTTCCTGCTGCGGTACGGCATCGCCTACGGGGACAGGGCTTACGCGTACGACGAGGTCCCCCGGAACCTCTCGGTGTACTTCCGCCACCTGAAGGCGTCGAACGGGCTGATCTACCACGCCTACGACGCGGACGGCGACGCCCCCTGGAACCCGGACGCCACCACCGGCACCTCCGCCCACTTCTGGGCCCGGGCCATCGGCTGGACCGCGATGACCCACATCGAGGTGCTGGAGATGCTGCCCGCCGGCCATCCGCGCCGCGCCGAACTCATCGGCAACGTACGGCACTTGGCCAAGGGGTTCCTGCGCTACCAGGACCGGGCGACCGGCCGCTGGTTCCAGGTCGTCGACAAGGCGAGCGAGCCCGGCAACTGGACCGAGACCTCCGCCTCCAGCATGTACACCCTGATGCTGCACGCCGCCCTGGGCCACGGCTGGATCCGCGGCGACGGCTACGCGGCGGCGGCGCGCCGGGGCTACCAGGGCGTCCTGGACAAGGTGACGGTGGACGAGGACGGGCGGACCAGCATCACCGACATCAGCGAGGGAACCAACGTCGGTGATCTGGCGTACTACCTCGGCCGCAAGCGCAACACGAACGACCTGCACGGGCTGGGCGCCTTCCTGCTGATGAACGAGCGGATCGCGTAACGACGCGCGCGTGCGGCCGCGCTCCGCGGAGCGCGGCCGCACACAGCGGCACGGCGGCCTACTTCAGGTCGACCTGGAAGACCTTGTCCGCGCCGTCCGGCTCCCCGCCGTTGTTGTCGGCGTTCGTCGTGGACAGCCACAGCGTGTTCTTGCCGGGCACCGTCTCGACGGTGCGCAGCCGCCCGTAGGAGTTGGTGTAGTACGCCTTCGGGGTGCCCGCGCTCGTGCCGTCGACCGGGATGCGCCACAGCCGCTCGCCCTTCAGCGCGGCCATGTACAGCGCGCCGTCGGCGTAGGTGACCCCGCTGGGGGACGCGTCGCCGACCGACCACTGACGCTTGGGGCTGGTCATCCCGGAGGTGGAGCAGCTGCCCTCGCAGGTGGGCCAGCCGTAGTTCTTGCCCGCCTCGATGAGGTTCAGCTCGTCGTACTTGCTGTTGCCCAGCTCCGCCTCCCACAGCCGGCCCTGCGGGTCCCAGGTGAGGCCCTGCGGGTTGCGGTGGCCGAGCGAGTAGACGAGGGTGCCGAACGGGTTGCCGGGGGCGGGCTTGCCGTCGGCGGTCATCCGAAGGATCTTGCCGTTGAGCGAGTCCTTGTCCTGGGCGAGGTCGGGGGTCTGGGCCTCCCCGGTGGTGGCGTACAGATAGCCGTCCGGGCCGAACTTGAGGCGCCCGCCGTTGTGGTACTTGTTCTTCTTGATGCCGGTGACGAGCGCCTTGTATCCGCTCAGTGAGGTGCCGTCGTAGGTCATGCGGGCGATCCGGTTGCCGTCGGACGCCGTATGCATGAGATAGACGTAGTGATCGGTGTTCCAGTTCGGGGAGACGGCGAGGCCCATCAGCCCGCCCTCGCCGCCGGTGGTCACCACATTGGGAACCGTGCCCACCTGGGTCTTGGTGCCCGACTGGGTGAGCTTGAAGACTTTGAACGAGTCCCGCTCGGTGATGAGCGCCGAGCCGTCCGGCAGCCAGCTCAGCCCCCAGGGGATCGACCAGCCCGACGAGACGGTCGTGAGGGCCGAAGGGGCCGAAGAAGCCGAATCGGCGGCGGCCGGTGCGGCGTTGCCCGTGCCCGCCTGGGTGAGCAGCAGCCCGGCGGTGAGCGCGGTGGTGGCGGCCGCGGCCACCAGGGTGTTCCGACAGCTCTTCATCGCGTTTCCTCCTACTGGAGCTTGTACGCCTTGAAGTTCCGGGTGAGCAGATAGGTGGTCTGCAGGCCGCTGCTGTTCAGGCTGCGGTAGATGCCCCACTTGGGCCGCAGGTAGTTCTTGCCGCGCCACAGGTCCAGGCCGGTGCGCTTGTGCGAGGCGACCTTCCTGCCGTCGGCGGTGGTCACCGACCAGTCGGCGTACGCGCCCGAGTCGGCCGCCTTGACCTCGACCGACACATCGCTCCACGTGCCCTGCAGCGGCGCCATGTCGGCGGCCCCGGCCTCGGTCAGGTTGTCGTCGTCGTCCGAGGTCCGCATCTCGACTTTCGGGCCGTCACCGTGCTGGTGCAGCGACATGGTGAACAGCGGGGCCGCCACGTCTCCGACCTTGATCTGCATGATGTGGGTGAAGCCCGTCGTCGCGTCGAGGGTGTCCGGCACGTACATCTGGTACTGGATCCGCCAGGTCTCGTTCTTCAGGATCTTGACGGCGGAGCCGTCCTGCTTCATGCCCCGGACCTCGTTGCGCTGGCGGTCGGTGCTGGTGTCGACGTCCTTGGGGTAGTGGATGTCGGTGCGGAAACCGCCCTGGTAGGGGTAGATGTGGGTGGTGCCGGGGTGGGAATCGGCGCGGTCGTCCTCGGCGCCCTCGAAGGCGCTGGCGACACTGGCTCCGGCCGCGGGGTGCCACTTCAGGCTCCAGGACGCGGCGGGGGCCTGCGGAGCGCGCTCGGTGCCGTAGGCGACCGCGGCCGGGGCGATCAGTGCCGCGGTGGCCGCGAGGGTGAGGGCGGTGCGCGGTAAGAGCGGTGGGCGCTCCATCAAGGATTCTCCTGTCTGATCCTTGTTCATCAACTTCTTTGGGCGTGACGGCGCATCGCGGAAGGTAGGAGGTATGGCGCGATGAGTCAAGGAATGGTGTGGACCAAGGAGGCGCCCTGATGGGGGATCGGCGCTGAAATACCGTCACCCACCTGCGTATTCCGCTTAGTTGGTCGAGATATACGTGGCATGTCCATCCAGATAGGTCGGAGGAATTCGGCGCATGCTTCTTGACCGGACACCGACAGGGCGGTGACGCTGCAACAGCACCGCACCCGACCGCAGCCCTGGTGAGGAACCCCATGGATCACAGACCGCGCCGGCGCCTCGGCGCCTGGCTGGCCGCCGTCCTGCTGGCCATCGGCACGCTCTCCCTGGCCGGTCCGGCCCCCGCCCGGGCCGATGTGGTCAACCCCCGGCAGCAGTGGCTGCGCGACGCGCAGGCGGGTCTCTTCCTGCACTGGGGCATGCGCACCTCACCCGGCTACACCAGCTGCTCCGCCTGGGAGAAGGCGGTGACCGACGGCGGCTGGAGCGCCGGCTACTGGGTGAACGAGGCCAAGAAGCTGCACGCCAAGTACCTCGTCCTCGCCTCCTTCCACAGCCGGCTGGGATACGCGCGCGCCTGGCCCTCCGCCATCCCGGGCAGCTGCTCCACCAAGCGGGACTTCCTGGGCGAGCTGATCGACGCGGCGGGCAAGCAGGGGCTGAAGGTCATGCTCTACATGACCGACGATCCGCAGTGGCACGACGAGGGCGGCCACGAATGGCTCGACTCGGCGGCGTACTCCGCCCACAAGGGCAGGGATGTCGACCTGACCACGCGCGACGGGTTCGGTGAGTACTCGTACGACAACTTCGTCGAGGTGATGAAGAACTACCCGAAGCTGTCCGGGTTCTGGATCGACAACGACAACGACTACTGGCTCGACCACGGCCTCTACGAGAAGATCCGTGCCGACCGCCCGGGGTGGCTGCTGAGCAACAACAACGAGGACACGCCGATCATGGACACGGTCAGCAATGAGCAGAAGACCGGCATGACCCCGGCGTACGACTACCCGCAGGCCATCTGGACCCCGCAGCCGCGGCTCACCGAGGCCTGCTTCAAGCTGCCCAGCAGCGGCGCCTGGTGGTACAGCGGCACCGACTCGGCGGTGGACACCGGGCTCACCCTCGGCCGGCTGATCAGCAACTCCGGATCCTCCGTGAAGTCGCTGATGGCCGAAACAGCCCAGGTGAACGGGAAGTTCCCCAGCAAACAGGAAGCCTTCAACAACGTCGCGAAGAGCTACCTCGACACGATCTGGGGCTCGCTGAACGGCACCGAGGGCGGCGGCTACGCGTACGGCGGGCTCCAGCCCGGCTCCTGGAACGACGGGGCGCACGGGGTGACCACGGTCAGCAGGACCGACCCCGACCAGCACTACCTCCACGTCCTCAGCAAGCCGTCCGGCTCCACGCTGACCGTGCGGGACAACGGCTACCGGGTGTCCGGCGTCACCGACTTCCGCACCGGAAAGAAGCTGGCCTTCAGCCAGGGCGAGGGCAAACTCACCATCTCCGGCATCACCGGCTGGGACCCGTACGACACCGTCCTGAGCGTCCGCACCGACGGCAGGCAGGGGATCGTGCCGGCCGGCTCCATGACCGCGAGCGCCGGCGCCTCGGCGAGCGGCCACCCGGCCTCCGCCGTCCTCGACGGCGATCCGCAGACCTACTGGGACAACAACACCAAGCTGCCCGCCACGGTCACCTTCGATCTGCGCTCGGCCAGAAGCATCCGGTATCTGGCCGTCAACCAGCGGGAGTGGTCGGTCGCCTACGCCCGGTCCGACACCGAACAGTCCGCCCGGATCCGCGACTACCAGGTGCAGGTCTCCAGCGACGGCACCACCTGGGGCAGCCCGGTCAAGACCGGAACCCTGCCCAGCGCCCGCGGTGTGCAGTTCATCGACCTCCCCGCGGCCACCAAGCGCTACGTCCGGCTCACCGTCAACAGCACCTGGGCCGCCGCCACCGACACCAAGCGCTACCAGAAACTGCTGATCGACGAGGTGCGCATCGGATCCGGCTACCCGAAGGGCACCTCATGACGCGATCGGCGCGGTTACGGTTCGCCGCCATCACGGCGGCCGGAGCCTGCCTGCTCGCCGCGGCTCCCCTGACGGCCACCGCCCAGCCCCGACCCGCCCACCGTACGTACGACGTGCGCGACTACGGCGCCACGGGGGATGGGACGACCCTGGACGACGACGCCATCGACCGGGCGATCGACGCGGCCGCCGCCGGTCCCGGCCGCGGCACCGTGCTCTTCCCGCCCGGCACCTACAAGTCCCGCACGGTCCACCTCAAGAGCGACATCACCCTGCACTTCACCAAGGGCGCGACGCTGCTCGCCGCCGCGGGCGGCATGGACGACGCCGAGCCCAACCCCTGGGACGCGTACCAGGACTTCGGCCACAGCCACTTCCGCAACGCGCTGCTGACGGGCGAGAACATCCACCACCTCGCCATCACCGGCTCCGGCACCCTCGACGGCGAGGGCCTGGGCACCAGCAACACCCTGGACCCGGGCGTCGGCGACAAGATCCTCTCCCTCAAGCGCTGCGCCGGCCTGGACATCAAGGACGTCACCTTCACCCGGGGCGGCCACTTCGCGCTGCTGCTCAACGGCTGCGACGGGGTACGGATGACCCGCACCAAGGTGCTCACCAGCACCGACCGGGACGCCGTCAACCTCATCAACAGCCGCCACGTCGACATCGGCCACTCCCGCATCGAGGGCCGGGACGACGGTGTCGTCCTCAAGAGCGACTACGCGCTGGGCCGGACCTACACCAGCCATGACATCCGCGTCCATGACTCCGATGTGCTGTCCACGGAGAACAACGCCCTCCAGTTCGGCTCGGAGACCTGCGGCGACTTCCGCGACATCCGCTTCGACCGGCTCCGGATCGGCGGCGGGGGCAAGGCGGCCATCGGCATCGTCTCCATGGACGGCGCCGACATCAGCGACGTCCGCTACTCGGACATCACCATGACCAAGGGCGCCACCCCCGTCTTCATCAAGATCGGTGACCGTAAGCGCTGCCCGGGAGCCCCGCCCGCCGGACGGATCCACGACATCGCCTTCACCGATGTCACCGGCACCGGGCTGACCCACCCGGTCACCGGCGTCGACTACACCAGCACCATCACCGGAGCGCCCGGCGCGGACGTGGAGGACATCACCTTCGACCGGGTGCGGCTCACCGTGCCCGGCGGCCACCCCGCCTCCGACGCCGAGCTCGTCCCCGGCGAATACCTCACCGACTACGTCCCCAAGACCTACGGAGTGCGCCCCTCCTACGGCTGGTGGATCCGGCACGCCAAGAACATCACCTTCACCAACAGCGCCGTGCGGACCGACTCGGGCGACGACCGGCCCGCGTTCATCGCGGACGACGGGGCAGCCATCACCCTGGACCGGGTCACCGCCCAGCGCGGCACCGCCAGCCCGTACGACGTGGGCTTCAGCGGCGTCACCGGCCCCGTGGTCCGGCACAGCACCACCACCGACGGCGAGGCGCTGCGGATCAGGACCACCGGCTGACCGCGCCCGCCCCGCCCCTGGCACCTCCTCAGGACCGACCCACCCATCGGAAACCGGAAGGCAGGTCAGCACCATGAACGAGACCGTGCGGCAGAACCCCACCACGGCGGACCGGACACCGCCCGCCCCGGAACGGACCGCCTGGCAGACCCCCGACTACGTGGTCGTCGAGACCGCGCTGGAGGTCACCGCCTACTCACTGAACGCCCGCTGACGGCAGCCGCCATGCGCGTGCGTGTGCTCGGCACCGCGGCGGGCGGCGGCGTACCCCAGTGGAACTGCGCGTGCCCCGGATGCTCCGGGGCACGCGCCCACCCGGAGCGGCGCCGCCGCCACGCCTCGCTCGCCGTACGGGCCGCCGAAGGCCGCTGGTACCTCGTCAACGCCACCCCCGACCTCGGCGAGCAGGTCGAGGACTGCCCCGAACTCCACCCCGGGCCCGAACCGCGCCACACCCCACTGGCCGGGGTCATCCTCACCGACGCCGAACTCGACCACACCCTCGGCATCGCCCGGCTGCGCGAGGCCGACGGCGTGGAACTGCACACCACCGCCCCGGTGCGCCGGGCCCTGCTGACCGGACTCCACCTCGGCGATGTGCTCACCCCCTACACCCGCCTCGACTGGCACGAGCTGCCGGCGGAAGGCCCCCGCCCGGCCGCCGCGGACGCCGAATTCACCATCGGCGCCGTCCCCGTCTCCGCCAAACGCCCGCGCTACGCCACCGAGCTGGGCGGAGCGGACGACGACGCCTGGGTCGTCGCCCTGCACTTACGGGACCGCGCCACCGGCCGCTCCCTCCTCTACGCCCCCGCCCTCGCCGCCTGGCCCGACACCTTCCAGCGGGCCGCCGAGGAGGCCGACTGCGTCATCGTCGACGGCACCTTCTGGGACGACGAGGAGCCCCGGCGCAGCGGCTTCGGCTCCCGCACCGCCACCGCCATGGGCCATCTGCCGATCGACGGACCCGGCGGCACGGCGCGGCGGCTCGCCGCACTGAACGCCCGCACCCTGTACACGCACCTCAACAACACCAACCCCCTCAACGACCCGGCCGCGCCCCAGCACGCGGTGCTCGCCGGACGGGGCATCGAGGTGGCCGCCGACGGGATGGTGATCGAGTTATGACCCGGAGCCTCGAGGAGCGGCTGCGCGCCGTCGCCGAGGAGCGCTACCACGACCGGCACCCCTTCAACCTCCGCATGCACGCGGGCGAACTCACCCCCGCCGAACTGCGCCGCTGGATCCTCAACCGCTTCCACTACCAGCGCCACATCCCCGTCAAGGACGCGCTCATCACCGCCAAGCTGGACACCCCGCGGCTGCGCCGGATGTGGCTGCGCCGGATCCGGGACCACGACGGCGCGGCCGACGGCGAGGGCGGCATCGAGCGGTGGCTGCGGCTCGGAGAGGCCGCGGGCATCGGCCGGGAACGGCTGCTGACCGGCGCCGAAGTGCTGCCCGGGGTACGGCTCGCGGTCGACGGCTACGTCAACTTCTGCCGTCTGGGCACCCCGCTGGAGGCCGTCGCCGCCTCGCTGACCGAACTGTCCGCCCCCGGCATCATGCGCACCCGCATCGAGGCGTTCGAACGCCACTACCCGTGGATCGAGCGCGACGGGCTGCGCTACTTCCGCGACCGGGTCGGCCAGGGCAGCCGGGACAGCGCCGAAGCCCTCGACCTCGTCCTCACCTGGGCCTGCACCCCCGAGGACGAGGAGCGGGCGGTCGCGGCGCTGACCTTCAAATGCGAGGTGCTGTGGTCCCTGCTGGACGTGGTCGAGCACGCCGACACCAAGGACACTTCGGGAGACACCGCGGGGGACGCGGGGGAGGGGACATGACGGCCCCGGCCGCCTGGCGGCCCGCCCTGGCCCCCGCGGTGCGCCTGCGCCACGACCGGGTGCGCGAGGTGGACCTGCTGGTGCTGCCCGAGCGCGTCGTGGTCCTGCGCGGCACCGCCGGGACCGTGCTGCGGCTGTGCGACGGTGACCGCGACCTCGACACCATCGTGGCCGAACTCTCCGAGCGCTTCCCCGGCGCCCCCGTGGCCACCGACGTCCCCGCGTTCCTGGGCCGGATGCACGAGGAGGGCTGGATACGGTGACCACCCACCCCCGGGGGAGCGCTCACCCCCGCCCCTGGGCGCTGCTCGCCGAGCTGACCCACGGCTGCCCGCTGCACTGCCCCTACTGCTCCAACCCGCTCCAGCTGGTGCGCCGCTCCCGGGAGTTGACCGGTGAGGAGTGGGAGCGGGTGCTGCGCCAGGCGGCCGGGCTGGGCGTCGTCCACACCCATCTGTCCGGCGGCGAGCCGCTGCTGCGCCGGGACCTGGAGGCGATCGTCGCCGCCGCCGTGTCCGCCGGGCTCTACACCCAGCTCGTCACCAGCGGCGTGGGACTGGACGAGGCCCGGCTGACGGCGCTGACCGGGGCCGGGCTGCACAGCGTCCAGCTCTCCGTCCAGCACGCCGACCCCGAAGCCTCCGACCGGATCGCCGGACACCGCTCGTTCGCCGCCAAGGAACGGGCCGCCGCGCTGGTACGGGAGGCGGGCCTGCCGCTGGGCGTCAACGTGGTCCTGCACCGCGACAACCTCGACGCGCTGGACGCGCTGATCGACCTGGCCGTGGCCTGGGGAGCCGACCGCGTCGAACTGGCCAACACCCAGTTCTACGGCTGGGCCCTGCGCAACCGCGCCGCCCTGCTGCCCACCCGCGACCAGCTCGCCCGGGCCCGGGAGGTCGTCGCACGCCGGCGCGAAGAGCTCGGCGGCCGCACCGAGCTGGTGTGGGTCCTCCCGGACTACTTCGAGGGCGTCGCCAAGCCCTGCATGGGCGGCTGGGGCGCGGTCTCGCTGACCGTCGCGCCCGACGGCACCGTCCTGCCCTGCCCCGCGGCGGCCGCCCTGCCCGGCCTGGACCCGCCGAACGTCCGCGACCACGCGCTGGAGTGGATCTGGGACCACTCCGCCGCCTTCAACCGCTACCGCGGAGAGGAGTGGATGGCCGAACCGTGCCGTAGCTGCTCCCACCGCGCCGAGGATTTCGGCGGCTGCCGCTGCCAGGCGTACGCGCTCACCGGGGACGCGGCCCGCACCGACCCGGCCTGCGTCCACTCGCCCGATCATGGCCTGATCCGCTCGCTGACCGGCCCCGCTCCGGCCATGGAACCCCCGCTCCGGGGCTATACCTACCGCGGGTACAGGAGGGGGTGAGACCGCGCGGGTTTGGCAGGGCCGTCCCCGCTTCCGTACAGTTCGGCCGTTACCCAGGGAAAACAGAACGAGGAAGCGGCAGCGGCGATGACGGTGACTGACGACGGCCGGGCCGAGCGGACGGAGGCCGGGCACACCGGCGCCGTGCCCACGGAGCCGGGGGAGCCCGGGACCCACGCGGAGCCCGGCATCGACCCCGGGCGCCTGGCGACCTGCCTGAGCGTCCTGGAGGAACTGGACCGGCTGCCCGTCGACCACCCCGACGCCATCACGGTGCGCCGGGCCACCGCCGGCATCTACCGCACCGTCAAGCAGCGCAGGCGCCAGGAGCGGCGGGCTGCCAAGACCGCCAACGACAAGACGGTGACCGAGGCCACCGCCACCGGCGCCGCCGACCGCATCGACGACGAGACGCTGGGCCGGGCCCTCAGCAGTTCCGTCACCACCGAGATCGCGGGCATCCTGGCGCGCCCCCGCTCCTGCTACGTGTGCAAGACCCGCTACGTCGAGGTCGACGCGTTCTACCACCAGCTCTGCCGCGACTGCGCCGCCGAGAACCGGGCCCGCCGCGACGCCCGCACCGACCTCACCGGCCGCCGGGCGCTGCTCACCGGCGGCCGCGCCAAGATCGGCATGTACATCGCGCTGCGGCTGCTGCGAGACGGCGCCCACACCACCGTCACCACCCGCTTCCCGAACGACGCGATCCGCCGCTTCACGGCGATGCCGGACAGCGCCGAGTGGCTGCACCGGCTGAAGATCGTCGGTATCGATCTGCGCGACCCCGCCCAGGTCATCGCGCTGGCCGACGAGATGTCCGCCGCCGGGCCGCTGGACATCCTGATCAACAACGCCGCGCAGACCGTGCGCCGCACCCCGCAGGCGTACGCGGAGCTGATAGCGGGCGAGTCGGCGCCGCTGCCCGCCGGGGAGCTGCCCGAGTCCGTCGTCCTCGGCGCCTTCGGCAGCGGTTCCCAGACGGCGCTGCCCGGACCGCGCACCGAGCGGGACGGCGCGCTGACCGCCCAGGACCTCACCGCCCTCGCCCTCACCAGCGGCTCCGCCTCGCCCGCCCGGATCGAGGCGGGCACCGCGATCGACGCGGGCGGGCTGGTTCCGGACCTGGACGCCACCAACACCTGGATCCAGCGGGTCCACGAGGTGGACCCGGTCGAGATGCTGGAGGTGCAGCTGTGCAACGAAACGGCGCCCTTCATCCTGGTCAGCCGACTGCGCCCGGCGATGGCCGCCGCGTCCGCCCGGCGCAAGTACGTGGTCAACGTGTCCGCGATGGAGGGCAAGTTCGGCCGCGGCTACAAGGGCGCGGGCCATCCGCACACCAACATGGCCAAGGCCTCGCTCAACATGCTCACCCGCACCAGCGCCCGTGAGATGTTCGAGACCGACGCCATCCTCATGACCAGCGTCGACACCGGATGGATCACCGACGAGCGGCCGCACCCGGACAAGATGCGGCTCGCCGCCGACGGCTTCCACGCCCCGCTCGACCTGGTGGACGGCGCGGCCCGGGTCTACGACCCGATCGTCCGCGGCGAGCAGGGCGAGGACCTGTTCGGCTGCTTCCTCAAGGACTACGCGCCGACCACCTGGTAGGCGGAAGCCGCCCGGCAGGTCCGGGCGGGCGGAAGCCGCCCGGCAGGTCCGGGCGGCCCGTCAGGCCTTCGCGCCCGTCCCGCCCGCCGCGGGCAGACGGCGGCGGAAGGCGCGCTTCCAGCGGCGGACCGTACGGCGGTAGCGGGCCCGCAGCCGGATCCGGGTGCGCTCCCAGGAGCGCGCGAACCGGCTCGACGCCAGCTCCTCGAAAAGCCGCTCGTAGCGCTCGGCGATCGGCTCCGGGTCGTACGTCCGCGCGCTCTCCAGCGCCGCCGCGGCCATCGCGCGGCGGCCCGGCTCGTCGTCGATCAGGTCCCGCAGCGCCTGCGCCAGCGCCTGCTTGTCGCCCACGGGCACGAGCCGCCCCGTGACCCCGTCCTCGATGATCTCGGCGGGGCCGAGCGGGCAGTCCGTGCTCACCACCGGCACCCCGCAGCGCATCGCCTCCACGATCGTCATCCCGAACGACTCGGCGTCCGAGGCGACCGCGACGATCGACGCCTTCGCGAACTCCTCCTCGATCGGCGAGTACGGCCCCATCAGCTCGGCGCTCCCGGTCAGCCCCAGCTCCTCGATGCGCTCCTGCAGCTGCTCCTTCTGGGCACCGCCGCCGTAGATCCGCAGCCGCCAGTCCGGATGCTTGGGCGAGACCTCGGCGAAGGCGTCGATCAGCAGGTCGAAGCGCTTGCCGCGGACCAGCCGGCCGGCCGCCGCGATCACCGGCGCGGTGCCCTCGGAGGGCTCGGCCGCCGGTTCGGGGACGCTGTTCGGGATCGCCAGGGTCCGCGCCCCCGGCAGCGGCATCTTCGCCCGGTACACCGCCGCGTCCGCCTCCGTCGTGGTGACCACGGCGTCCAGCGTGCGGTAGAACGGCGTCAGCTCGGCCCGCAGCTTCTTGCTGTGCGCCTCGTACCGCAGGTGCTCCTGCGCGATGCGCAGCGCCTTGCGCGGGCCGAAACGGGCCAGGTACACATTGACGCCCGGCCGGGTGCCGATGATCACGTCGGCGTCGCAGCCCTCCAGATACCGGGCGACCCGCAGGTCCATCAGCCGGTTGTACTGGTGGTTCCGCTTCTCGTGGACGGGAAAGTCCCGAGTGGGCTCGGCGAACAGCGGATCTTGCGCGTCCAGGCCGCCGGGACGCGTGTCGACCAGCGGCACCAGCCGCACCCGCGGATCGAGCGTGAAGCGCGGCGTCGCGCGGTGGCGCATCATCGACGCGATCTCCACCTCGTGGCGCTCCGCGAGCGCCGCGGCGAGATTCAGCGTGGTGCGTATCGTTCCGCCGATCCCATAGGCGTTGTGCAGCAGGAATACGATCTTCATGCGGTGTCTCTCCGGCCGGTGGCAACACCGGGGCGCGATCCCCCCGGGACGTACTGGGTACCCTGTCCCGGCTCGGTAAGCCGGTCGCGTGAGAAAGGTGAGAGCCGGGTAAGAACCGCAGCTCCGAGGGGGCGAGGGCGATCGCTCCCGGGCGGTCTTGGCAGACTCGTCCTGTGACCAACACCGTGCTGCTCGCCGAGGACGACCGTGCCATCCGCAATGCGCTGGAGCGCGCCCTGATCCTGGAGGGATACCGGGTCACCGCGGTGTCCGACGGCGTCGAGGCCCTGGCGGCCATCCACCGCGAGCACCCGGACGTGATCGTGCTGGACGTGATGATGCCGGGCGTGGACGGCGTCCAGGTGTGCCGGGTGCTGCGCGCCGAGGGCGACCGCACCCCCATCCTCATGCTCACCGCGCGGGTGGAGACCGCCGACCGGATCGAGGGGCTGGACGCGGGCGCCGACGACTACGTGGCCAAGCCGTTCGAGGTCGAGGAGGTCTTCGCCCGGCTGCGCGCGCTGCTGCGCCGCGTCGCCCCCATACCGGAGCCCGCGGCGGACGACGCCGCCTACGACGCCACCCTCGCGGTCGCCGACCTCCGGCTCGACCCCTCGGCGCGCCGGGTGTGGCGGAGCGGTACGGAGCTGGAGCTGACCCGCACCGAATTCGACCTCCTGGAGTTGCTGGCCCGTAACGCGGGCATCGTCCTCGACCATGCCACGATCTACTCTCGCATCTGGGGCTATGACTTCGGCCCCGGATCGAAGAACCTGGCCGTGTACATCGGCTATCTGCGCCGCAAGGTCGACCAGGCCGGGCGCGCCCCGCTCATCCACACGGTGCGCGGCGTCGGCTACACCCTGCGGGAGGAGTGAACGGTGCGCTTCCGCCCCCGCCGTCGGCCGCGGCCCAGCCTGCACACCACCTTCGCGCTTTCCTTCGCGGCGCTCGCGTCCGTGGTCACCCTCCTGGTGGGCTTCCTCAGCTACGACGCCGCGGCCGGGCTGGTGCGGGTCGACCAGAAGTCCGCGTTCACCGACGTCGTCCGCGATCTGCGCACCCAGGTCCGGGGCCAGAAGGTGGTCCTGCGGCAGTACCCCTCCGAGGTCCCGGTGCCCTACGGGCTGCGCGACGACCTGCGCCGGATCAGCCGCATGGACGTCCAGGTGCTGGGCGGCCGGGGCAGCGTCTACGACGAGGGCAAGCCCCCGCTGCCGGTCGGCGACGAGGACCGGGAGACCGCCGCGGACACCACCCCGGGCACCATGAGGCAGCGCAACATCTCCATCGGCGAGGACCAGTACCGGATGGCCACCGTCGCGCTCGGCGACGGCCGCGGCGCCGTCCAGGTGGCCCAGCAGATCAGCGACACCGAGGATCTGCTGCAGGAGCTGCAGAAGCGCACCGCGCTGTTCGTCGTCGCGATCATCATGGCCGCCGGGGTGGCCGGCTGGTGGCTCGCCGGACGCATCACCCGGCGGCTGGTACGGCTCACCCGGGTCGCCGAAAGCGTGGCGGCCACCGGACGGATGGAGGTGGCGGTCCCGGTCGCCGGGGACGACGAGGTGGGCCGGCTGGGCCGGGCCTTCGACGGCATGCTCGGCCGGCTCGCCCGCTCCAAGGACGACCAGCGGCGCCTCGTCCAGGACGCCGGACACGAACTGCGCACCCCGCTCACCTCGCTGCGCACCAACATCTCGCTGCTGAGCCGCTTCGAGCAACTGCCGCCCGCCGCGCGCGAGGAGCTGCTGGCCGATCTGGCGGGGGAGACCCGGGAGCTGACCGACCTCGTCAACGAGCTGGTGGATCTCGCGGCCGGCCAGCGGGACGACGAACCGCGCACCGAGGTGTCCCTCGACGAGGTCGCCACCAAGGCCGCGACCCTCGCCCGCCGCCGCACCGGCCGCGAGATCACGGTACGGGCGGAGGGCGACACCCTCGTCGAGGGCCACCCCGGCGCCCTGCTGCGCGCGGTCTCCAACCTGGTGGAGAACGCCGCCAAGTTCGACCGGGAGGGCACCGGGCCCGTCGAGGTCGTGGTGACCGGGCACCGCGTCGAAGTACGCGACCGGGGCCCCGGCATCGCCGAGGAGGACCGGACGCGGATCTTCGACCGCTTCTACCGCGCCCCCGGCGCGCGCAGCCTGCCCGGCTCCGGGCTGGGGCTCGCCATCGTGCACGAGGTCGCCCTCGCGCACGGTGGCACGGTCTTCGCCCGCCCCCGCCCCGGCGGCGGCGCGGTGCTCGGCTTCACCGTCGACGGCCCGGAGGAGCCGTAACGGCACCACCCGCTACGGCTTGCGGGCCACTCCGGCCCACATGTTGATGTCCGCGCTGCGGATCTCGTCCGGGCGGTCGCCGGGGCCCGGCTTCCAGTCGTGCGGCTCCGAGACGCCCGGCTCGACGAGCTCCAGGCCGTCGAAGAACGCCTCGACCTCGCTCCTGCTGCGGGTCGTGAAGGATATGCCGCTCTCCTTGTACACGGCGATCACCTTCTGCCACTTCTCCGCGTGGAAGTCGGCCGTGGAGTGCGTCAGCATCAGATAGCTGCCCGGGGCGAGCGCGCCCATCAGCTCCGCCACGATCTCGTACGGCTTCTCCTCCTCCGGAATGAAGTGGAAGAGCGCGTTCACCGACAGCGCGATCGGCTCGCTCAGATCGAGCGTCTCGTTCAGCTCGGTCGCCGACATGATCCGCCGCGGATCGCGCACATCGGCCTGGACGTACGCGGTGCGCCCCTCGGGTGTGCCGCGCAGCAGGGCCTGGGCGTAGGCGAGGACGATGGGGTCGTTGTCGGTGTAGACGACCCGGGCGTCCGGGGCCACGCTCTGCGCGACCTGGTGCAGGTTCGGCTCGGTGGGGATGCCGGTGCCGATGTCCAGGAACTGCCGGATACCCGCCTCGGCGGCCAGCCAGCGCGTCGCCCGGTGGATGAAGCCGCGGTTGATCGTGGCGTTGAGCTTGACGGTCGGGTAGACCGACAGGACCTTGCCGGCGGCCTCCGCGTCGACCTCGTAGTGGTCCTTGCCGTTGAGATAGAAGTCGTACATCCGAGCCGGGTGCGGCTTGGTGGTGTCGATCTGCTGGTCCGGGGCGAGTCCGTAGTCGGTCACGCCGCCCTCCGTTCCGGTGCGGTACCCGCCGAGGTGGTCAGGTTGGGGTCGGGTCGGGTGAGAAGGAAATCCGCGGCGCCGGCCTTGGCGCCCTGGATGAACCTCTCCATTTCATGGTGGGTGTAGATCAGGGCAGGGCCGTCGGGGTCCGTCGACTGCCGCAGGGCGATCCGCCCGTCGTGCAGCCTCAGGGCCTCCACGCACGCACCGCCGTTGGGGCCGCTCCAGGGCTTGCGCCAGCCTTCCGTCGCCAGGCGGGTGGCCGGCATGCCGTTGTAGACGTCTTCTACCTGATCCACAGTCACAGCTCCTTGCGAATCTCACGGAGAAAGGTCTCCGTGCGGCGCGCCGGTGTGGCCTGGGTGCCCATCCGGTCGAGTGCCTCCAGATAGGCCGCCACATCGGTGCGCTGGTCGAGATAGCCGGCGCCGGTCAGGCCCTCGGCGTAGACGATGTCCGGCAGCTCCGGGATCTGGAACCGGAACAGCTGGAAGGGACCGCCCATGCCCGGATGCGGCCCGGAGGCGAACGGGACGACCTGCAGGGTCACGTTCGGCATCTGGACGGTCTCGATGAGGTGGTCGATCTGGGCGCGCATGATCTGCGGCCCGCCGATGTGCAGACGGAGCACCGTCTCGTCCATGACGGCCCACAGATGCGGCCCGTCGGGTCTGGACAGCAGCTCCTGACGCTCCATCCGCAGGGCGACCCGGCGGTCGATCTCCTGGTCGGTGCCCTGCGGAAAGCCGATGCGCAGCAGTGTCCGGGCGTAGTCCTCCGTCTGCAGCAGGCCGGGCACGAAGTGCGGTTCGTACGCGCGGATCCGGCTGGCGGCGCCCTCCAGGCTCACATAGAGGCTGAACCAGTCCGGCAGCACATCGCGGAACCGGTGCCACCAGCCGGGCTGGTTGGCCTCCTCCACGAGCCCGAGGAAGGACTCCACCTCGTCCTGTCCGACGCCGTAGGTCTGGAGAAGCTTCTCGACGTACGGGAGCTTCAGGCCGACTTCGGCCTTCTCCATCCGGCGCACCGTGGTCTGGTTGACGTGCAGCGCCTTGGCGGCCGCGTCATAGCTGACTCCGGCCCGCTCACGGAGGTGCCGCAGCCGCATGCCGAGGACCATCTGCCCGACGGTCGGGGCAGACCGCGCTTCACCCACGTCGTTCCTCCTCGGACGGTGTGTTGTGCGACTCAGTGTGCCATGCTCGCCATGGGCGGCACAGACTGCGTCGGTCATTCTGCATTTTGCAGAACGCGTCTTGCCAACTGATGCTCGCAGGAACGATAGTGGCGTCAGTGACGGGTCCCAACGTGGGTGCCCTGTCGCGTACTTATGGCATTCACGTACGGCATTCACGCCCCCACAGGTAGACGGACGGAAGGCACATGGCCGTGGCATTGCGTCAACGCTCGACGATGGCCCCTCACATGAGCTCCGCCGGTGTCGACACGGTCCTCCGTCAGGAGACCTTGCAGCTGCCCGCCCGGGGCGCCTCGGTCGGCGCCGCGCGCCGGCTCGTCCGGAGCCTGGTGCCCGGCTGGGGCTTCGACGAGGACGTGTGCGGCGCGGCGGAGCTGGTGATGTCCGAGCTCTTCACCAACGCCCTCGTGCACACCGCGAGCGAGCAGATCCTGTGCGTACTGCGCGCCCAGGAGCGGCGCTCGCTGTACGTCGAGGTCGCCGACCAGGGCGGCGGCCCGCTCGGCCCCATGCCCCGGGAGGCGGGCGTGGAGGACGAGAGCGGCCGCGGCCTGGCGCTCGTCCGCGCCCTGACCGAGGCGTGGGGCGACCGGCCGGGGGCGGCCGGCGGCCGCGTGGTGTGGGCCCAGCTCAGCGCGATGGCCCGCTGACCGGTCACGTTCGGCGCTCCTGCCCACCACACCGCGGCGGTTAGCATCGCCGCGTGCACACCGTCCCACGCCGCCTGCTGCTGGCGCTCGCCGCGGGCGGGCTCGCCGGCTGTTCGGACCCCGGGCCCTCCGCCCGGGTGCGGCTGGCCACCGGCCCCCGGGGCGGGCCGTACGCCACCTTCGGCAGCAGACTGGCCACCGAGGCGCACCGGGCCCACCACGGGCTCACCGTGCGGGTGCTCACCACCGCCGCGAGCGTGGAGAACCTGCGCATGCTCGGCGACGGCCGGGCCGACACCGCGCTCACCCTCGCCGACAGCGCTGCCGACGCCGCCGCGGGGCGCGGCACCTTCCGGCGGCGGATGCCGGTCGCGGCCCTCGCCCGGCTGTACCTCAACTATCTGCACCTGGTCGTGCCCGCCGACTCCACGATCGAGCACCCCGCCCAGCTGGCCGGGCGCACGGTCTCCCTCGGCGCCGCCGAGTCCGGCACCTCGACGACCGCCGGACGGGTGCTCGCGACGGCCGGGGTACGCGACGTCCGCGCGGTACGCCTCGGGCTCGGCGAATCCGCCGACGCGCTCCTCAGGCGGGACGTGGACGCCTTCTTCTGGTCCGGCGGCGCCCCCACCTGGGCCATCGCCCGGCTCGCCCGACGCCGCCCGCTCCGCCTGATCCCCCTCGGCGGGCTCGCCCGCGCGCTGCGCGGCGCGCACGGCCCCGTCTACGAGGAGGTCTCGATCCCGGCCGGTGTGTACGGGACGCGGGGGCCGACCCCGACCGTGGGCACGCCCAGCTATCTCGTATGCCGCTCCGGGCTCGCGGACGGCACGGCCCGCGCGCTCACCGGGGTGCTCTTCGAGCGCCGCGACCGGCTGGCGGTGCCGGACGCGCCGGGCAGCCGCCTGGACGAGCGCTACGCCATCGGCACCGGCACGGTCCCCCTCCACCCGGGCGCGGCCGCGTACTACCGCGCCGCCTACGGCTGACCGGGCAGCCGCAGCTCCACCACCAGGCCCCGGGGCTCGGCGGAGCGGAGGGTCAGCTCGGCGCCGCAGGAGCGGGCCAGTTCGGCGGCGATGGCGAGGCCCAGACCGCTGCCGGGGACGTTCCCGTGGTCCGGTGCGCGCCAGAAGCGTCCCGGGGCCGCCGCCAGCTGGTCGGGAGTGAGCCCGGGGCCGTCGTCGGCGATCCGCAGCGCTCCGGCGGCGTCGAGCGAGACGGTGACCGTGCCGCCGGACGGCACGAACTTGGCCGAGTTGTCCAGCGCGATGTCCGCGATCCGGGCGGCCGGGGCGGGCAGCGGCGGGGCGTCCGGGCCCGCCGCTTCGACGTCCACCACCAGGGTCAGCCCGCGCGCCGCGTACACCTCGCGCCAGGTGCCGAGCCGCGCGGCGAGCGCCGTGGGCGGGACCGGCTCGGGGGCGGCCGTCCCGGCCTCCACCCGGGCCAGCTCCAGCAGGTCTTCCAGCAGCTCGGCCAGCCGGTCCACTTCGGCGAGCGCCTCGGCGTAGTCGCCGGTCCCGGATTTCCGCAGATGCGGCTCCAGGTTCTCCAGCCGCAGCGACAGCACGGTCAGCGGGGTGCGCAGCTCGTGCGAGGCGTCCGCGACGAAGGCGCGCTGCCGCTCCAGGGCGGTGGAGACCGCGTCGGCCATGGCGTTGAACCGCCGCTCCAGCAGCCGCAGCTCGGCGGGCCCGTGGCCGCCGTCGCGCACCCGGGCGTCCATCCGGCCCTCGGCGATGGCCCGGGTGGTGACGTCCAGTTCGGTCACCGGCCGCAGAATCCACCGCGCGAGGCGGCGCGCGGCGATCAGGGCGCAGGCCACCGCGATCAGCGAGCCGCCCGCGACCGCCGCCCACATCAGGGCCACCTCGCGCCGGGCGGTGGCCGTGGCCACCCGCATGAGCACCACGCCGGAGACCTGGGCGTCCCGGCCGACCGGCTCGGCGATCACCACTGCCTTGGGGCCGAACGGGGTGACCAGGGGCAGGCTGCCGGTGGTACGGCCGGACAGCGCCCGCTCGGCGGGCCCGCGCTCCCAGGCCCCGCCGCCCGCGACCCGCTCGCCGTCCCGGCCGCGGATCTCCACCGCGGTGCCGTACAGCTGGTGGTAGCGGGCGACCTCCTGGACGAGCCCGGTGGTGTACCCGTCCCGGATGGCCTGGTCGGCGAGTTCGGCGAGGCGGGTCGCGTCGGCGCGCCGCTCCAGCAGCAGCTGCCCGGTGCGGTGCGAGGAGTACGCGCGGGCGAAGGGCACCGCGAGCGCGGCCACCAGGCACGCGATGAGCACGGTGTAGACCGTCAGGATCCTCAGGTGCATCCGCCGGTTCCCAGCCGGTATCCGGTGCCGCGCAGCGTTTCCACCAGCTCCGGACGGCCGGTCTTGGAACGGATTCCGGCGATGTGGACATCGAGAGAGCGGGACGCCGACAGCAGCAGGTCGCCCCAGACCGCGTCCAGGATCTCCTCGCGGCTGCGGACGACACCGGGTTCGCGGGCGAGCAGCGCCAGCACGTCGAACTCCCGGCGGGTGAGGGAGACGGGACGGCCGTCCACCTCCAGCTGCCGGGTGGCCAGGTCGATGCGTACGCCGCCGACCGCGACCACCGGGCCCGCCGCCGTGAGCGGCCGGGTTCCGCGCCGTACGACGGCCTCCATGCGCGCGATCAGCTCGGCCGTGCGGAACGGTTTGACCAGGTAGTCGTCGGCGCCGCCGCGCAAGGACCGGACCACGTCCCGCTCGGCGGACCGGGCGGTGACCACGATGACCGGGACGGCGGAGGCGCGGCGCAGCCTGCGCAGCGCCTCCAGCCCGTCCATGTCGGGCAGCCCCAGGTCGAGCAGGACGAAGTCGGCGCCGTCCTTGAGCCGGAGCGCGTCGTCGGCGCGCCCGGCGCGGACGACCTGGTGCCCCAGCCGGTCGAGCGCGGAGGTCAGCGCGGCCGCCAGCCGGTCGTCGTCTTCGACCAGGAGAACGTGCATGGCACCTAAGAATATGCGGCCGCCCGAAGGCTCAGACAGCGCTCTTCCGCAGGCCCTCGGCGGCATGTTCCCCGGCCGCTTCGCGGGTGAGGGCGGTGTCCCGGGTCTCGCGCATGGTGAGGTAGACGACGAGCGAGACGGCGGCGCAGCCGGAGACGTACCAGTAGAAGCCGGACTCCGCACCGGCGTTCTTGAACCACAGCGCGACGTACTCCGCCGTGCCGCCGAACAGCGCGTTGGCCAGCGCGTACGGCAGTGCCACGCCGAGCGCCCGGACATGGGTGGGGAACAGCTCGGCCTTCACCACCGCGTTGATGGAGGTGTAGCCGGTGATGATGACCAGTGCCGCGAGCGAGAGCAGCAGCGCGCCGAGGAAGGTGTCGGTGTGCGAGAGCGCGGTCATGATGGGCACGGTGCCGAGCATCGAGCCGATGCCGAAGGTGATCAGCAGCGGCCGGCGGCCGATCCGGTCCGACAGCGATCCGGCCACCGGCTGGAGCAGCATGAACAGGAACAGCGCGCAGAAGCTGACCAGCGACGCGTCGTTCTTGCTCAACCCGGCTGTGTTCGACAGGTATTTGGTGAGATAGGTGGTGTACGTGTAGTACGCGACCGTGCCGCCCATGGTCAGCGCGATGACCAGCGCCGCCTCCTTGCGGTGGCGCAGCAGCTGGCGGAGGGTCCCGCGCTCGGCCCCCTGGTCGGCGCCCTCCTCCTCGGTGTACGCCTCGGTCTCCAGCAGATTGCGCCGCAGCCAGAAGACCACCGCGGCGCCCACGGCGCCCACGATGAACGGGATGCGCCAGCCGTAGGAGTGCAGCGCGTCGTCGGACATGGTGTGCTGGAGCACGATCTGCAGTCCGAGGCCGATGAGCTGGCCGAGGGTCATGGACACGTACTGGAAGCTGGAGACGAAACCACGGCGGCCGGGCTGGGACGCCTCGGTGAGATAGGTGGCGCTGGCCGCGTACTCGCCGCCGACCGAGAGGCCCTGGAGCAGCCGGGCCACCAGCAGCACGAACGCGCCGAAGTAGCCCACCTGGTCGTAGGTCGGCGCGATGGCGATGAGCAGCGCGCTGGCCGACATCAGCGTCACGGTGAGGGTGAGGGCCGCCTTGCGCCCGCGCCGGTCCGCGTACCGGCCCAGCAGCCAGCCCCCGATCGGGCGCATGAAGAATCCGACGGCGAAGATGCCCGCGGTGTTGAGGAGTTGCGCGGTGTCATTGCCCTTGGGGAAGAAGGAACCGGCGAAGTAGGTGGCGAAGCTGGCGTAGACGAACCAGTCGAACCATTCGACGAGATTGCCGATCGAGCCGCCGAGCACGGCTCGCCAGGGGGTACGGGGGTGTTGTGCAGAGCCGGTGTCGCTCACTGGGCCTCCAGATACGTGCGGTAACGGGCCGGCCGCCAGTGGGGCGGTCGCCGCGCAACGCAGCGTCGGTGCGGACAGGGGGCGGCGTACAGCCTCCGGACCGAGAGCTAACGTCCGGTTAACACACCGTCCCGCGCCGGACCTTTCCCCGCCGGGCTCCGTCCCGAACCGTTGACGTCTTCTGGGGGCCGCGGGATTGTGGTGGCTCCTGTTTGCTTGTGTTCGAAGTTTCGGACTTCGGGAGGCGGCCATGCGTGGCGTGTCAGCACCGGGCGAGTCGTACGGACGCAGGAGATTCCTCAGCGGGGCCGCCGCCGTCGGCGGGGCCGCGGCCCTGGCCGGGTGGCCCCGCCCGGCGGCCGCCGCACCGGCGGCGACCTGGGAGGACGTGATCAACGGCTCCTTCGGGAGCTACGGCGCCTTCGAGGCGGAGTGGAACTACCTCTACCCGTGGGGCTCCGACCACAACGGCAGCGCCCGGATGTACGGCAGCACCACCGACCACAACCACATCACCCTCGCCTCCGGGGTGCTCACCCTGAAGGCCACCCGCATCACCTGGGACGAGGGCACCAGCGGCTCGTCCCCGCATCTGCCGATCCGCTACCACTCGGGCGCGGTGCACGCGAAGAACCAGATCGTGGTGACCGACCAGTTCCCCGACTACGAGGTCAAGGGCGAGTTCCAGGCGCCGAGCGCGGCCGGGACCTGGCCCGCCTTCTGGCTGACCGGCGTCAACAGCTGGCCGCCGGAGAGCGACATCCTGGAGTTCAAGGGCAACTCCAACAACTGGTTCAACACCTTCCGCAGCTCCTCCGACGTCTCCAGCACGATCGTCGGAGTCTCGGGCCCCGGGAACTGGCACACCTACCGCGCCTGGATCACCAAGGTGAACGGCACCGACGTGGACATCCACTACTACCTGGACGGCACCTGGAAGGCCGTCCACCGAGGCGCCGGTTTCGTCGGCAAGCCGCTGTGGCTCATCATCAACCTCCAGATGGAGGGCTCCTCGGGCTCCTCCGGCCCCGGCGGCGACACGTACTACCGGGCCAAGAACGTCTACGTCGGCCGGAACCGCACCCGCTGAGGCGCTATCCGTGGATCTGGAGCACCGCCTCGCCGCGGTCGGGGGTGCGCCTGCGGACCGGGTGCCGGGGCCGGGGGATCCGGCGGGTCAGCCGGGGCGGGGCCTCGGGGGCCCGGGGGGCGGGCGGCTGATCGTCGGGGCCGTCGTCCTCCGGCCGCCGCACGGCGCCCGCCCCGGTCTCCGCGCTGTGCACCGTCAGCATCACCAGCCCCGCGGTCGCCACCAGCGCCGCGAGCACCGCCAGCAGCGTGCCCGGAGTGCCGTGCCGGAAGTGCTCGCCCAGCGCGGTGATGCCCACGACCGTCGCCACCACGGGGTTGACCACCGTGGCCGTCGCGAGCGGCGCGGCCAGCCCGGCCCTGTGGTACGACGCCTGGGACAGCAGCACCCCGCCCCCGGCCAGCAGCCCGATCATGACGAGGCTGGGCAGGGCGTCGGCCCAGGAGCCCCAGCTCCCCTCCACGGCGACGTTCTTGACGAACACCGAGGCAATGCCGAAGGCGGTCCCCGCGGCGGTGGCCAGCAGCCCCCCGCGCAGCCCGCCCGGCGGCAGCCGGCGCGCGACCAGCACCAGCGCCGCGACGAAGGAGAGCGTGACCACGGTCACCGTGATCCGCTCCCCGTCCGACAGGGCCTGGGCCCGCGACGTACCGGTCAGCGACAGCAGCCCGGCCAGCCCCGCGGTGGCCAGCAGCGCGCCCCGCCAGCCCGCCGCGCCGACCGGGCGCCGTACGAACACCGCCGCCATCGGCAGCGCGAAGACGATGGTGAGCGCCCCCAGCGGCTGCACCACGCTCAGCGGACCGTAGGCCAGCGCGAGCACGTGGAGGACCGCACCGGCCCCGTTCAGGACCACCGCGGCCCACCAGCGCCCGCGCCGCAGCGGCCCGGTGGCGCCCAGCGGCGTGGTCGCCGCGACATGCTCCTGGAGGATGGCCCCGGCGGCGTAGCAGACCGACGAGCCCAGGGCCAGCAGCACCGACAGCGCGAGCGAGGTCACGTCGAGGCCCCCTGGGCCGATCCACTTCCGTCCATGCCCTCATCCTTGAGGGTCGGACCCCGCTCCGTCGTCGTCCTTGAGCACAGACTTGCTCGTACTACTTGCGTAGTACGGCACGCCACCACTTCGCCTTGGCGGCGGCTGTGCGGGCCCGCTGCAGCAGTTCGTTCTGCGGCTGGGCGGGCCGGTAGACGGTGAGCGCCCCGGGCTGCTTGTCGATCAGCAGCGCATCCGCGGGCTCCGCCGCGACCTCACCGTCGTAGGCGCGGGTGTCCCGGGCGTGCAGCCCGGACAGCCGCAGCTGCCGCATCCGGCGGGTCGTATAGACGCGCGAGCGCCCGAGGGTGCCGGTCAGCGCCGAGAACAGCAGCCGGGTCCGGGCCAGCGGCTGGTCCCCGTCGATGGCCCGGACGTCGAGCAGCCCGTCGTCGAGCTGCTGGCGGTACGCGGGCGCGAACCCCTCGGGGGAGTAGCCGCCGTTGCCGACGAACAGCACCCACAGCCGCCGCTGGTGCCCGTTGACCTCGATCTCCATGGGGGTGGCCGTGCGCAGCACCCGGCCGAGCGCGACGGCGGCCGCCGGCCACTTGCCCAGCCGGCCCTGCAGGCTTTCGCGGATCCGCACCAGCTCGGGGTAGAAGCCGAGGCTGAAGGTGTTGACGAAGTGGCTGGTCCCCTTGCCCCCGGCGATCGGGGTGGCCCGGGCGAGGTCCACGGCGACCGCGTCGCCCTCGGTCACCGCGTGCGCGGTGTCCTCGAAGTTCGGTACGCCGATGTCCAGCGCGAAGTGGTCGAGGGTGCCGCCGGGGAACACGGCGAGCGGCAGCCCGCGCTCGGCGGCGAGCGCGGCCGCCGCGTTGACGCTGCCGTCCCCGCCGCAGATCCCCAGCGCCCCGGCCCGCTCGCTGGCCCGGCGGGCGGCATGGCCGAGCAGCGTCATGAAGTCGTCGTCGGGCCCGCACTCCATGATCTCGGCCGCGGGCAGCAGCACCTCCAACTGCTCGGCGTCGGTGAACCCGCCCGCGCCCGCGGCGTTGCCCGCGCTGTGGTTGACGAGCACCACCAGCCCCTCGCCCTTGGGCATGGCGGGCGCCGAGACCCGCGGCCGGGCCTGCGCCGGGGTCTCCGGCCGCGGCGGCCACCAGCGGCAGGTCAGCGCGGCGGCCCCGACCCCCAGGGCGACCCCGGCCGCCACATCGCTCGGGTAGTGGACGCCCACATAGACCCGCGAGGCGGCGACCGCGGCGGCGAGCGGGGCGACCAGGGTGCCGTACCGGGACGATTCGATGGCGACCCCGGTCGCGAAGGCGGCCGCCGAGGCGGAGTGCCCGGAGGGGAAGGAGCTGGTCCAGGGCTGCCGGCGCAGCCGCCGGACCAGCGGCACGGCGTCCATCACCGGGCGGCGGCGCTCCACGGTCCACTTCACCACCAGGTTCGACGCCATCGAGGCGGCCGCGAGCGAGCCGATGCCCCGCAGCGCCGACCGCCGCGCGGTGCGGCCGCCCACCGTCGCGAGCACGGCGGCCGTGCCGAACCACAGCTTGCCGTGGTCGGCGGCCCGGCTCAGCCGGGGCAGGAGGGGATGAGCGCCCCGCAGCCGGCTGGCCGCGACCCGCGCGAACAGCTGCCGGTCGATGTCACTGATCGGTCCCATGTCTCATGGGTAACCCGGAATGGCCGGGGCACGCCTCACCGGCACGCGCTGTGATCCATCCCCTCCCGGTTCCGCGCGGTGCGGGGGCGGGCCCGCCCCCGCACCGGGTGACGGGGCGTCAGGAAGCGGGGAGCCCCCAGCGCGGCGCCGCCTCGTTCGGCTCGACCGGCCCGACCGTCATGTCCGGGTGATCGCCGCGCGCCGTGATCACCGCCTCGCGCCCCTTGCCCAGCGCGATCCGGATCGTCCCCGCGCCGACACGCTCGTACGACAGCCGCCGCCCGCGCTCGTCGTGCACCTCGATGCTCCCGGGCAGGGAATGCCGTACGACACAGGGCGCGCCCGCCTCGCTGCGCAGCCGCACCCAGCGGGTCACCCCGCCTTCGCGCGCCGCGCTCAGCAGGAACGCGCCCTGGGTGCGGAAGTCGTGCACCATGACATCGCGCCAGGCGGCGGGCAGCGCGGGGAACACCCGGATCACCCCGCCCCAGCTCTGGCACACCATGTCGTGCAGCGACTGCGCGGCCGACAGCGGGGTCTCGATGACCGGACCCGACTCCTTGTACATGGTGTTCGGCTGGATGAAGCGGGTCATCAGCTCACCCAGATACTTCAGCGCGTCCTCGCCGCGCCCCATCTGAGCGGACATCGAGGCGGCGCCGGTGAAGGTGTAGCCCTGCAGCGCGCCCTCGAAGCCGACCCAGTGGTTGAGGGACTTCTCGATCAGCTCCCGCTGGTCGGGGTCCTCCCAGGTCACCTCGTACAGCGGATAGACGGCGAGCATGTGGGAGTAGTGGCGGTGGGACTTGGCGAACGGGACCCCCGCGCCGATCATGAAGCCGTTCTCGTCGACCGGATACGGGGTGAGCTTCGTCAGCACCTCCCGCCAGCGCGGGGCCGACGGATCGTCGACGCCGAGGATCTTCGCCGAGTCCAGCAGTGTGGCGCAGCCCCAGCGCAGCAGCATCAGGTCGTAGTTGCAGTCCGGGGCGTTCACCCCGTACTCGGGCGAGAAGGTGGCTGGCAGATGCAGCTTGCCGTCGCTGCCGGGGGTGAGGAAGTGCAGGTAGTACGCGACGGACTTGCGCAGGAGCGGGAAGACCACGTCCCGGAGGATCGTGATGTCCATGGTGTGGCGGTAGGTGAGCCACACGTTGTGCAGCGCCCAGGTGAGGTTGCCGACCTCGGGGGTGGGCGGATCCTGGCCGGGGATGCCGACGGCGAAGCCGCCGTTCGCCACGGCGCCGCCGTTGACCAGGTGGATGTCGGTGGTGCGCGGGATGCCCGCCGAGTCCTTGCGGTAGGGGGTGTCGAGCTGGTTGGAGAGGTTGTCGCGGAACTCGCTCAGGGCGCGGGTCACGGCGTCCAGCTCCAGGTGGTTGGAGCCGTGGATCAGCCAGTACTCCAGCTGCACATTGAGGTTCCACCAGGTGGCGGGCCACGGCGTGGGCTCCAGCCACGGCCCGCAGGTGGCCATCACGGGCGCGTCGGCGCGGGCGGCCGAGGCCACCTTGTACAGCTGGATCCAGTAGAAGCGCTGGAGGCGGGCGTCGGGGAGCGAGAGGAAGCTCTTGCGGTAGTACGCGTGCCACCAGGTGCGGTGGGTGGCCGCCAGCACGTCGTACGGCAGCGCCGAGGCGGCCCGGACGGTCTTCAGCGCGCGGTCGCGGGCGGTGGTGCGGGGGTGGGACTGCGCGACCGTGACGTAGAGGGTGCGGCGCCGGGAGCGGGTGCGCTCGCGCCAGGCCGTCACATGCTGCCCACCCGCGAGCAGCGGCTGTACGGCGGCCCGGATGCCGTGGTGCTCCTCCACGGTGGCCGGGGGATTGCCGGTGTAGCCGTCGGGAACCGGCTTGAACGCGACGCGCGGGCTGATGGCCTCGGCCGGGTGGAACACCCAGCGGAACTCCGTCTCGCCACGGGTGGGGGTGACCTCGATCGCCATGACCGAGCGGGAGTTGTGGACCAGCGCGCGCAGGGTCAGCGTGCCCCGGTCGGTGGTGATCGTGCCGGTCAGCTCCGCGTCGCGCAGGCGCAGCCGCCAGTCGACGGCCGTGATCGTGCCGACCGGCTCCAGGGTGAAGTGGCCGATCGGAAGCCGGGCGAGCCCGAAGAGCGAGCCGAACTCGGGCCGGTGGTCCTGCACTTCGGTGTGCTGGACGTTGAACCGGACGGCGCCCGGGGTGTCCGGATCGGCGTAGATGCCGGAGCCCAGCCGGGCGTTGCCGAGGTACGGGCCCTCGTACCAGGTCCGGGGCATCTTCTGCCAGACCATGTCGGCGTCGTCCAGGACGGTGGTCCAGGGGTCGGGGGAGCTCTGCCGGGCGGCGTCCGGGGCCGTGGCGGTGGCCGCGTGGGCGACGGTGACCGGCGCGGTGAGCCCGAGGGTTCCGGTGGCCAGGGCGCCACCGACGACGGTCCTTCTGGTGGGTGCGGGTGACATGACACTCCAGGGTTTCGAGATCCAGCCGTCCGGCGTTCGGGGACCGGGGGAGCCCTTGTCCCAGGCACGGTCACGTACATGCCTGAAGTTCCTCGGGCTGAACCCCTCGGCATGATGCAGCCCTTCCGGAGGAACCGGAACCCCTCGCGCACCAGAAACATCGGATGGGAGGCCCGAGATGACGCGTCGAAATACCTCTACCGGCCTGCCGGAGCGGCAATACCTCGGATCTCCTCGCCCCTGGTGCCGCCCACCCCGCGACTGTCCACCCAGTGAGACGGCTCACCGCGCCGCGAAGACCACCCAGACCGGGCCCTGAGCGAACGTCATCCGGTCACCGTCCGTGGTCGTGAAGGTGGTGCCGCCCCCCGCCCCCGGCCGCGACCAGCGCGTCTCGTACGCCTTGCCGTCACGCAGCACCAGCGCGGTGCCCGACCCGACCGTCTCGGTGAAGGGCGTGACGCTGCCGAGCACATCGTGGAAGCGCGAGGCGCGGACCGTCGTGTACTGCACCACGACCGTGGCGGCGCCCAGCCGTCCGCCGTCGGTGGTGCGGGCCGGAGCGCCGTCCATCGCCACCAGCCACCGGTTGCCGGTGGCGGACCAGGTGAAGGTGAAGCCCGCGGACGGATAGCGCACCGTCTGCCGCTTCCTGGGCTCTCCGCCCGGCGGAGCGGCACCGAAACGGAAGCCGATGTCCGAGGCGTCCGAGGCGTGCGGAGCCGCCCGCAGCACGGCCTCGGGGCGCACGTACAGGTTGTGCGGCGCGGGGTGCTCCGTACCGCGGAAGTAGGCGCGGGGCGCCGTACCGGGCGGCAGCGGGTACAGCGGCGCGGCGTCCACGGTGGACCGCAGCCGGGACTGGACGCCCGAGTACGCGAGCGCCGGGCGCCCGAACTGGCGCAGCAGTTCCAGATCGCTCTCGCGGGCGCTGCGCACCGGCCCCACCGTGGCGGGCAGCCGGCCGGAGAAGACCGCGAGCAGCCGGCTCAACCCGCCCTCCACCTGCTCGACATAGACGAGGTCGGCCACGCCGAGGCCGGTCTGGGGGCGGGCCTGGCCGGTGTTGTCGATCTTCACGGCGAGCACGGGCGCGGGCCTCGCGGACTGCCCGGTGAAGGGGGACCGGCCGCGCTCCGCGGTCCGGGGGCCCGCCCCGCCGCGGCAACCACTCAGCGTGGCGAGCACGAGGAGCGCCGCGAGCATCAGGACCGCGGGCCGGGCGCCCCATGGGCTCCTCGCCCGTTCGGCTGACACAAGCCCCACCCCCTCCCCTCCCAGCTCACCACGGATGGCGGCCGGTGGCCACTTGGCGGGGAGCATTCGGCCGGGGTCCTCGTTGTTTGTCCAGTCCTTGGGAATCGACGGGCGGAGCCTTCAAGTGCTCGTTAACCTGACGACAGATCCGGTTCAGCCGACCACGAAGGAGTGTGCGGTGACCCTCGAGCAGACGATGAGCGACGAGTCACACACGGAGAACGGCGGGAGGCGGGCGGAGCCGCCGGAAGTGGGCAGTCTGGAGGTGTGGGCGCGTTCCGCGCCGATCCGTCTCGCCGGCTACGAGGACGACCTGGCCGAGCCGCACATTCTCCAGAGCGTGGACTGAGCGGCACCACCGTCGCTTCCCTGCCGAATGATGGGAACGGCCGCCGGTCCGTACGACGCTGTTCGTGACCGGCGACTGCTCCGGTTCGGCCGTTGTCCGCTGGCAGCAAGCGGACATCGGGGCCGCCGCCCGGCTGCTCGGCCGGCAGCCCCGCTGCTCCTTCACCGGCTCGCCGACCGGTCTGTGGGTGGCGAGCCACGGATCCGCCCGAAATGCCCGCCCGGTGACGGCCCATCAGAGCCATCCGCCCATAACCTCGTACGTCCCCCGGCGCACCCCCGACGGGTTCGGGAGCGGGCCGCTGGTGTGCGACGTGCCCGGCGAGCGGGCCGGACAGGTGGGGCGCACCGCCCGGGGGCGCGGCCCGTCCGCTCCCGGCGAGTTGGGGGAGACGCCACGATGACGCGCGGCGCGCGACGGCGGCGCCGTCCGCCGCACCGCCGCTGATCCTGCCCGATGCCGGTGGCGGCACCCCGCTCCCTGCCGGGCCGGGACAACGGCCGAGGGGGCGAACGCCGGCCGGACATCCGGCGACAGGGGATCGACGCGTAGGAGCGCGACCTGACGGGCCGTTACCGCGATCGCACCGGCTCGACGCGGCAGCGGCTGGGCCCGAACCCCCGGCGTCACCCCTGCTGACCGCCGCTGTGCGGCCCCCGAGATCGCGCGTGTCAAGGCTCAAGCGGCGCGGTGCGGCGATTGGCAACTTGCTGCCGAAGGGGAAGCGGCGGGGCTCGGACGCGGTTTGCTGATTCAAGCAGAGGCACGGCCCGCGGCGGTGAACGGGGGGGACCAAGAACGAGGTGGCCCTGGACGGGGGTCGGGGCCGCCCGTGGCGCAGGCGGCGTCGGGGAGATTCAGCCCCGGCGCCGCCTCCCGGCCACTGATCTGGACCGATGGCACTCTCTAAGGTCGGGAGCCATGCAGAACACCGCTGACACTGCTGACACCGCCAACACCGCCGCGCTGCTCGAAGATCCGTATCCGGCCCTGGCCGCGCTCCGGGAGGCGGGCCCGGTCCACCGGATCGCCGGCGCCGACGGCCGCCCCGCCTGGCTGGTCACCCGCTACGACGATGTGCGGCGGGCGTTCGCCGACCCACGCCTGTCGGTGGACAAGCGCCACGCCGCGCCGGGCAACTTCAGTGGCTTCTCCCTGCCGCCCGCGCTGGACGCGAACCTGCTCAACATGGACCCGCCGGACCACACCCGGGTGCGCCGCCTCGTGGCCAAGGCGTTCACCCCAGGCCGGGTCGAGAAGCTGCGCGCACCGGTCCGCCGGGTCGCCGGTGAACTGCTCGATGCGATCGAGGCGGAGGGCCGTGCGGATCTACTCGCCACGTACGCCGGACAGCTGCCCATCATCGTCATCTGCGATCTGCTCGGCGTCCCGGAGGGCGACCGCCGCGACTTCCGCGCCTGGAGCGACGCGCTGATCACCCCCGACCCGGCGCGGCCACAGGCCGCGAAGGAGGCCGTCGGCGCCATGCTGCGCTTCTACACCGGCCTCATCGCGAAGAAGCGCGCCGAACCCGGCGACGATCTGCTGTCCGACCTGATCAGGGTGCGCGACGAGGAGACGGAAGGCGGGGACGACCGGCTCAGCGAGGACGAGCTGACCTCGCTGGCCTTCCTCATCCTCCTCGCGGGATACGAGAACACGGTCCACCTCATCGCCAACTCCGTGCTCTCCCTGCTCGACCACCCCGGTCTGCTCGAGGAACTGCGCGCGGACCCCGCCCGCATCCCGGCCGCCTTCGACGAGCTGGCCCGCTACGAGGCCCCGGCCCCGCTCGCGATCCGCCGCTTCCCCCGGGAGGACATCGAGATCGGCGGCGTCACGATCCCCGCCGGGGAGACGGTGCTGCTCTCCATCGCCTCGGCACACCGCGATCCGGCCCACTTCCAGGACCCGGACGCACTCAATCCGCATATTGGCCGATCCGGGCACCTTGCCCTCGGCCACGGCATCCACTACTGCCTCGGCGCACCGCTGGCCCGGATGGAGACCGACATCGCTCTGGCCACGCTGTTGTCCCGTTTTCCGGGGCTGCGGCTGGACGTGCCCAGGGAGGAGCTGCAATGGCGGCCTTCGATCCGCGCACGTGGCCTGATCTCGCTCCCCGTGGCCTGGTGAACGAAGAAGCGAACAGATTTTTGATGCATAACCCCTGCCGGATGCGGTAAAAAGGTCATCGAGCCCGCCCGGTGTGCATCCCCCGTCGCACCGGGCGGGCCTCTGCGTGAGAGCACTTCTCCCGTGGTCGTGAGCACGCCGTGAGCATGCCGCGAGCACCCGGACACCGGCCTCCGTGACCGCGCCCTCGCCTGGTGCCGCGGCAACCCCTACGGCCCCCATAAACACCGGACTTACCGGCGGGTAATCGGTCGGAATCGGGCATCCTGCGCCGAGAGTAAGCTCACAGCTCTACCCTCTGCTGCGCCTTTAGCCGAGCCCATTAGCCTCACTTTCATGACGGTCCTGCCCGACGGGCTTCCCCTAGCCGATGAATTCCCGGATGTGACGCGAGACGAATGGCATCGCCTCGTGGAAGGCGTGCTGCGCAAAACCGGCGCGTCGGATGCCACGGGCGTACAGGCCGAAGAGGCCCTCGCGACCGAGATCGAGGACGGGATCACCGTCCGCCCCCTCTACACCTCCCAGGACGCCCCCCAGGACCCCGGCCACTCCGGCTACCCGGGCTTCGCCCCGTATCTCCGCGGCGCGCGCCCCGCGGGGTCCGCCGTCTCCGGCTGGGACGTACGCCCCCTGCACGCCCACCCGGACCCGGGCTCCACCAACCGGGCCGTGCTCGCGGATCTGGAGAACGGCGCCGGGTCGGTGTGGCTGACCGTCGGCGGGGGAGGGGTGCCCGTCGACGCGCTGCCCGAGGCCCTGGCGGGCGTCTACCTCGACCTCGCGCCCGTCGTCCTCGACGCGGGCGCGGACTTCGAGGCCGCGGCGCGCGCCCTGCTGCGGCTGTACGCCGACCGTCAGGTGCCGCCGCACGCGGCGCTCGGCAACCTGGGCGCCGACCCGCTGGGCCTGGTGGCCCGCACCGGCCGGGACGCGGACCTGCCCGCCCACCTCGCGGCCGCCGCCGAGCTGGCGGTCGCCTGCTACCGCGACCACCGCGGCGTCCGGGCCCTCACCGTGGACGCGCTGCCGTACCACGAGGCGGGCGGCGGGGTGGCCCAGGAGCTGGGCTGTTCGCTGGCCGCCGGAGTGGCGTATCTGCGCGCGCTGACCGCGGCCGGGATGACGGTCGAGGCGGCCTGCGCCGAGCTGGAGTTCCGCTACGCGGCCACCGCCGACCAGTTCACCACCATCGCCAAGCTGCGCGCCGCCAGGCGGCTGTGGGCGCGGGTGGCCGAGGCGTGCGGGGCGGCGACGGGCGCACCGGAGTGCGCCCAGCGCCAGCACGCCGTCACCTCGCCGGTGATGATGACCCGGCGCGACCCCTGGGTGAACATGCTCCGCACCACCGTGGCGAGCCTGGCCGCCGGGGTCGGCGGCGCCGACGCGGTCACGGTGCTGCCGTTCGACAGCGCGATCGGCCTGCCGGACGACTTCGCCCGCCGTATCGCCCGCAACACCTCCACGATCCTGCTGGAGGAGTCGGGGCTGGCCCGGGTGATCGACCCGGCCGGCGGCTCCTGGTACGTCGAGTCGCTGACCGAGGACATCTGCCGCGCCGCGTGGGCCTGGTTCCAGGAGATCGAGCGGGCCGGGGGACTGGCCGCCGCCCTCGCTTCCGGGCTGGTGCGCGACCGGCTGGCCGTCACCTGGGAGCGCCGCTCGCGCGACCTCGCCCGCCGCAAGGAGCCGATCACCGGCGTGAGCGAGTTCCCGAACCTGGCCGAGCCGCCGGTCGAGCGCGCGGCCGCGCCCGAGCGGCCCGGCGGCGGGCTGCCGCGGGTGCGCCGCGACGAGGCGTACGAGGCGCTGCGCGCCCGCTCCGACGCGCATGCGGCCGACCGGGGCGCCCGGCCGAAGGTGTTCCTGGCCGCACTGGGGCCCGCCGCCGTGCACACCGCCCGCGCCTCCTTCGCCACCAACCTCTTCCAGGCGGGCGGCATCGAGACCGTGCAGGAACCGGTCACGGTCGACGCGGAGTCGGTGGCCGAGGCGTTCGCCGCGAGCGGTGCCACGGTGGCCTGCCTGGCTTCCGTCGACAAGGTGTACGCGGAGCAGGCGGCGGCCGTGGCGACGCGGCTGAAGGCCGCCGGGGCGGCCCGGGTCCTGCTGGCCGGGCGGCCTGGGACACTGCAGGACGAGTACGAGCGGGCCGGGGTGGACGGGTTCGTCCACGTCGGCTGCGACGCGGTCGAGGTGCTGTCCTCGGCTCTGGACATCATGGGGGTGCGGTGATGGGCGGCAGTCCGGTGGAAGCGGGCAGGATCCCGGATTTCTCGGCCGTCGAGTTCGACGGACCGGCCGACGAGCAGGTGCCCGGCAGCGGTGCCGGTTCCGCCGCCTGGGCCGCCGCGGTGCAGGACAGCGTCGGCAAGGGTGTCGAGGACCTGGTGTGGGACACCCCCGAGGGCATCGGCGTCAAGCCGCTGTACACCGCCGAGGACCTGGACGGGCTGGACTTCCTGGGCACCTACCCGGGCGTGGCGCCGTATCTGCGCGGCCCGTACCCGACGATGTACGTCAACCAGCCCTGGACGATCCGGCAGTACGCGGGCTTCTCCACCGCCGAGGAGTCCAACGCGTTCTACCGCCGCAACCTCGCGGCCGGGCAGAAGGGCCTGTCGGTCGCCTTCGACCTGCCCACCCACCGCGGCTACGACAGCGACCACCCCCGGGTCACCGGGGACGTCGGCATGGCGGGCGTGGCCATCGACTCGATCTACGACATGCGGCAGCTCTTCGACGGCATCCCGCTGGACCGGATGTCGGTGTCGATGACGATGAACGGCGCGGTGCTGCCCATCCTCGCGCTCTACATCGTGGCCGCCG
This sequence comes from Streptomyces sp. NPDC007983, assembly GCF_042958345.1. NCBI lineage: Bacteria > Bacillati > Actinomycetota > Actinomycetes > Kitasatosporales > Streptomycetaceae > Streptomyces > Streptomyces sp. NPDC007983. The sequence goes on along the minus strand of NZ_JBIBJI010000004.1, from coordinate 419,560 downwards.
AGGAGCAGGGCGTACCGCCCGAGAAGCTGGCCGGGACCATTCAGAACGACATCCTCAAGGAGTTCATGGTCCGCAACACCTACATCTATCCGCCGCAGCCGTCGATGCGGATCATCTCCGACATCTTCGCCTTCACCTCGCAGCGGATGCCGCGCTACAACTCCATCTCCATCTCCGGCTACCACATCCAGGAGGCCGGGGCCACGGCCGACCTGGAGCTGGCGTACACCCTCGCCGACGGGGTGGAGTACCTGCGGGCCGGGCTCGACGCCGGGATGGACGTGGACGCGTTCGCGCCGCGGCTGTCGTTCTTCTGGGCGATCGGCATGAACTTCTTCATGGAGATCGCCAAGCTGCGGGCGGCGCGGCTGCTGTGGGCCAAGCTGGTCAAGCAGTTCGACCCGAAGAACCCCAAGTCGCTGTCGCTGCGCACCCATTCGCAGACCTCCGGCTGGTCGCTGACCGCGCAGGACGTCTTCAACAACGTGACCCGTACGTGTGTCGAGGCCATGGCCGCCACCCAGGGCCACACCCAGTCGCTGCACACCAACGCCCTCGACGAGGCACTCGCCCTGCCCACCGACTTCTCCGCCCGGATCGCGCGCAACACCCAGCTGCTGATCCAGCAGGAGTCGGGCACCACGCGGGTGATCGACCCGTGGGGCGGCAGCGCCTACGTCGAGAGGCTGACCCACGACCTCGCGCGGCGCGCCTGGCAGCACATCGAGGAGGTCGAGGCCGCGGGTGGCATGGCCAAGGCCATCGACGCGGGCATTCCGAAGATGCGCGTCGAGGAGGCCGCGGCCCGCACCCAGGCGCGGATCGACTCGGGCCGCCAGCCGGTGATCGGGGTCAACAAGTACCGCGTCGACAGCGACGAGCGGATCGAGGTCCGAGCGGTCGACAACTCCTCGGTGCGCGCCCAGCAGCTCGAGAAGCTGCGGCGGCTGCGCGCCGAGCGCGACGAGACCGTCTGCCAGGACGCGCTGCGCGCGCTCACCGCCGCCGCCGAATCCGGCCCCGGCCGCGGTATGGAGGGCAATCTGCTCGCGCTCGCCGTGGACGCCGCCCGCGCCAAGGCCACCGTCGGGGAGATCTCCGACGCGCTGGAGAAGGTCTATGGCCGCCACTCCGGCCAGATCCGTACGATCTCCGGTGTGTACCGAGACGAGGCCGGGCCGTCGTCCGGCGTGGACCGCACCCGCGCGCTGGTGGAGAAGTTCGAGAGCGCCGAGGGCCGCCGCCCCCGCATCCTGATCGCCAAGATGGGCCAGGACGGGCACGACCGCGGCCAGAAGGTGATCGCGACCGCCTTCGCCGACCTGGGCTTCGACGTCGACGTCGGCCCGCTGTTCCAGACGCCGGAGGAGGTCGCCCGGCAGGCGGTGGAGGCCGATGTGCACATCGTCGGCGTCTCGTCGCTGGCCGCCGGACACCTCACGCTGGTGCCCGCGCTGCGCGAGCAGCTGGCCGAGGCGGGCCGCGAGGACATCACCGTCGTCGTCGGGGGCGTCATCCCGCCGCAGGACGTCCAGACCCTGCACGAGGCCGGTGCCGCCGCCGTCTTCCTGCCGGGCACGGTCATCCCGGACGCCGCCCACGACCTGGTGCGGAAGCTGGCCGCCGACCTCGGCCACGAGCTGTAGGCCATGCCGCGCACGATCGACATCGAGGAGTACGCCAAGGGCGTGCTCGACGGCAAGCGCGCGTACATCGCCCGCGCCATCACCCTCGTCGAGTCCACCCGGGCCGACCACCGCGACCTCGCCCAGCGGCTGCTGATCGAGCTGCTGCCGCACACCGGAGGGGCGCGGCGGGTCGGCATCAGCGGGGTGCCCGGGGTGGGCAAGTCGACCTTCATCGACGCCCTGGGCACCATGCTCACCGGGCTCGGCCACCGGGTCGCGGTGCTCGCCGTCGACCCGTCATCCAGCCGCACCGGCGGCTCCATCCTGGGCGACAAGACCCGGATGGAGCGGCTGGCCGTCGACCCCAACGCCTTCGTACGGCCCTCGCCGAGCGCCGGGACGCTCGGCGGAGTCGCCCGCGCCACCCGGGAGTCCATGGTGGTGATGGAGGCCGCGGGCTACGACGTGCTGCTGGTGGAGACCGTCGGCGTGGGCCAGTCCGAGACGGCGGTCGCGGGCATGGTCGACACCTTCCTGTTGCTCTCCCTGGCCCGCACCGGAGACCAGCTGCAGGGCATCAAGAAGGGCGTCCTGGAGCTGGCCGACGTCGTCACCATCAACAAGGCGGACGGTCCGCACGCCCGGGACGCCAAGTCCGCCGCCCGCGAACTGGCGGGCGCCCTGCGGCTGTTGCAGCCCCCGGACGCCCCGTGGAACCCGCCGGTGCTCACCTGCTCGGCGCGCGAGAACACCGGGCTCGACGTGGTGTGGGAGCGGCTGGAGCAGCACCGCCGGGTGCTGGAGGCCACCGGCGCGCTGGAGGCCAAGCGCCGCGACCAGCAGGTCGGCTGGACCTGGTCCATGGTCCGCGACCAGCTGCTCGCCCGGCTGCACGCCCACCCCGAGGTGCGCCGGCTCGCGCCCGGCCTCGAACAGGAGGTCCGCGACGGCACGCTGACGGCGACGCTGGCGGCGGACCGGCTGCTGGAGGCGTTCCGTACACCGGCCGAAGGCTGAGTGGCGACCGTGGGACGGGCCGCCGAGGGACGGGCCGCCGAGGTGGGGCCGTTCTTCGCGCTGCGCACCGGCTCCGGTGACCCGGGGGCGGAGGGGTACGAGCGGATCGGCGCGGCCTACCGGCTGACGGGCGAGGGCGCCGCCGCGCCCGCGCTGCGCGGCCGGGTGGAGGCGGTCGCCGCGAGCCTGGGCACCGACGAGCCGAGGGTCGCGGCCTCCCTCACCTTCCAGGGCCTCGCCGCCCGCGTATGGTCTCTCGCGCTGGGCCCCGCGGCCCTCTCCAGCGCGGTGTACGACCTCCGCCCCGACCGGCTGTGGTGGAACCCCGCGCGCACCGCCCCCGACGACCTGTGGTGGCCCGGCACGCCACCGGTGAAGGGCGAACCCGGCGGGCTCGCCGGGCAACTCGCCGATTCCGCGTACGCGCACCTGACGCCGCTGCACCACGCCGTCAGCCGCGCGTACCGGGTCTCGGACCGGCTGCTGTGGGGCAACGCCGCCTCGGCGCTGGTGGGTTCGCTGCGGGTGCTGCACGACTGGTGCCGGGCGCGGGGCCTGGACGAGGCGGCGGAGCGGGCGATGGCCGTGGCCCGCGCCCAGTTCGCGTACCCGCCGCTGCGCGACACCGGCCAACTGGCCACCGCCCCGCCCGCCTTCCGGCGCCGCACCTGCTGCCTGTACTACCGGGTGCCGGGCGGCGGCCTGTGCGGCGACTGCGTGCTGCGGCGGTGACCGCGTACCGCGGCGGGCGGCGGCCCGGATACGGTGTGTACATGCCGAAGAACGAGAACGTGTTCTCATCCTGGCGGGCGTGGCGCCGCCGCGCCACGTCCCGGCTGGTGCACCGCGGATGGCGCGCCGTGCAGCGCGCGGGCGCGGTGACCGCCGAGCGGCCCGGCCCGTACCGCTTCGGCCGCATCGGCGTCGGCACCCGGCTTGCGTTCCCCCAGGGCACCGTCTTCGGCGAGCCGTGGATCGAACTCGGCGACCACTGCGTCATCGGCGAGCAGGTCACGCTCACCGTCGGCATGATGCCCGGCCTCGACCTCGGCCCCGGCCCCATCCTGCGGCTCGGCAACGGCGTGGTTCTGGGCCGCGGCAGCCACGTCATCGCCTCCCGGGACGTGGTCTTCGGCGACGACGTGTTCTGCGGCCCGTACATCTACGTGACCAGCGACAACCATTCCTACGACGACCCCCACCAGCCCATCGGCCGCCAGTGGCCGCGCTCCGCCCCCGTCGAGATCGGCTCCGGGAGCTGGCTGGGCGCGGGCGCGGTGATCCTGCCCGGGGCGCGGCTGGGCCGCAACGTCGTCGTCGCGGCCGGCGCGGTCGTACGGGGCGAGGTGCCCGACCACGCCGTGGTCGCCGGGGCGCCCGCCCGCGTCATCCGGCGCTGGGCCCCCGAGGACGGCTGGCAGCCGCCGCTGCGGACGCCCGCGCCCGAGCCGATACCGGCCGGCATGACGGTGGAGGAGCTGCTGGCGCTCGCCGAGGCGGAGCCGGACGCGGGGGCGTCGTAGCAGGTCAGTAGAGTGCGGGCCGGGGCCGAGCCCCAGCCGCCACCGAACCACGAGGAACCCAGTGAGCCCACCACCCACCCCCCTGACCGTCATCGGCATCGGCGCCGACGGATGGGACGGGCTCGCCCCGGCCGGCCGTGAGGCGCTGCGCACTGCGGAGGTCGTCATCGGCGGACCGCGCCAACTCGACCTGCTGCCACCGGACTGCGCCGCCGAACGCGTCCCCTGGCCGTCCCCGCTGCGCCCCGCCGTCCCCGGGCTGCTCGCCGCGCACACCGGGCGCGAGGTGTGCGTGCTGGCGAGCGGCGACCCCATGTTCTTCGGCGTCGGACGCACCCTCACCGAACTGCTGGGCCCCGGCGCGCTGCGGGTACTGCCGCATCCGTCGTCCGTCTCGTACGCCTGCGCGCGGCTGGGCTGGGCACAGGAGACCACCGAGGTGATCAGCCTCGTCGGCCGCCCCCTCGCCGCCCTCTCCCGCGCCCTGTACCCGGGCCGCCGGCTGCTCGTCCTCAGCGCCGGTGCCGGGACCCCGGCCGAGGTCGCCGGGCTGCTGCGGGACCGCGGCTTCGGTCCGACCCGGATGCGGGTCCTGGAACAGCTGGGCGGCGCGCGGGAACACGCCGTCGAGGGCACCGCCGAGGCATGGCCCCACCCGCCCGGAGACCCCCTCAACGTCATCGCCCTCGACTGTGCCCCGGCGCCGGACGCCCCGCGCCTGTCCGCCGTCCCCGGGCTGCCGGACGCCGCGTACGAACACGACGGCCAGCTGACCAAACGCCACATCCGCGCCGCCACCCTCGCCGCCCTCGCCCCCGCCCCGGGCGAACTGCTGTGGGACGTCGGCGGCGGCTCCGGCTCCATCGCCGTGGAATGGATGCGCGCCCACCCCGCCTGCCGCGCCGTCTCCGTCGAACGCGATCCGGTACGCGCGACACGCATCACCCGCAACGCCACCACCCTCGGCGTCCCCGCCCTGCGCGTCGTCACCGGCGCCGCCCCGGCCGCCCTCACCGGCCTGCCCACCCCCGACGCCGTCTTCGTCGGCGGCGGCGCCACCACCCCCGGCCTCCTGGAGGCCTGCTGGACTGCCCTCCCCCCGGGCGGCCGCCTCGTGGTCAATACCGTGACCCTCGAATCCGAAGCCCTGCTCACCACCTGGTACACCCGCCACGGCGGCGACCTCACCCGCCTCGCCGTCTCCCACGCCGCCCCCGTGGGCGGCTTCACCGGCTGGCGCCAGGCGATGCCGGTCACCCAGTGGTCCACCACCAAAGCCCCAGTCCCAGGAGAGACACGATGACGGTGTACTTCATCGGCGCGGGCCCCGGCGCCGCCGATCTCATCACCCTGCGCGGCGCGCGCACCCTCGCCCGCTGCCGGGTGTGCCTCTACGCGGGCAGCCTCGTCCCCCGCGAACTGCTGGCCGAATGCCCGCCGGACGCGCGGCTCGTCGACACCGCCGGGCTCGATCTCGACCAGATCACCGCCGAGTTCGCCGCCGCCCACGAGGCGGGCCACGACGTGGCACGCCTCCATTCCGGCGATCCGTCGGTCTTCAGCGCCGTCGCCGAGCAGATGCGGCGCCTCGACGCGGCCGGGATCCCGTACGAGGTCGTCCCAGGCGTCCCGGCCTTCGCCGCCGCGGCCGCGGCGCTGGGCCGGGAGCTGACCGTGCCGACCGTCGGCCAGACCGTCATCCTCACCCGCGTCGCCCAGCAGGCCACCCCCATGCCCGACGGTGAGGACCTCGCCACCCTCGGCCGCAGCCGCGCCCTGCTCGTCCTGCACCTCGCCGCCCGCTACGTGGACCGCATGGTCGACGAACTCCTCCCGCACTACGGCCCCGACTGCCCGGCCGCCGTGGTCGCCATGGCCAGCCGCCCCGACGAACTGGTACTGCGCGGCACCCTGGCGGACATCGCGGACCAGGTGAAGGCGGCCGGAGTGGTGCGTACGGCCGTCATCATGGTGGGCCGCACCCTGGCCGCCGAACACTTCCGCGACAGCCACCTCTACTCCCCGGCCCGCCCCCGGCCCCCACAGGACACTCCCGCCCCCTGAGCGCCCGCGGCCGCCGCCCGCCGAATTCCTCCTGCGCCGGGCCGCGCCCGCTGCCGGGAGGGCGGCGCGGCGGGGTGACCGCCTTCGCGCCGGAAGGGGCGCCGCGCCTGGCGGAATACCGCGTCGCGCGACGGGACCGCGCCTCGTGCCAGGTAGGCGCCGCGCTTCATGCCTGCGCGGGCCCCACGGCTCGTGTCGGTGGCCGCATGGCCGGGGTGCCGCGCCCTGTGCACCCCGTGGGTGCCGCACCGCGCGGGGGCGCGGGGGGTGCTGCCGCAGGGCGGCGTGCGCATCCCACCCGGGCACGCCCCGGCCCGCGCGGGGCGGGGGAGCGCTGCCGCGCGGCGGCATACGCACCGCACCGCACCCGCCGGTGCGTCAGGCGTCCCGTGGGCCGCGGGGGGCGGCGTGGCCCACGACGGTGCCCGCGCGGTCGATGCAGATCACGTCGACCGCGACCGGGGCCCCGCGCAGCACCCCGAGGGCGACCTCCCGTGCCGCCGCCGCGACCAGGTCGCCGAGGGGGACGCCCCGGGCCGCGCACAGCTGCACCGTCTCCAGGCCGGTGTTGGCCGCCGCGACCGCCGTCGCCAGTTCCTCGTCCGCGCCGCCCCGGCGGGCCAGCTCCGCGAGGAAGCCCTTGTCGACCTGGGAGCGGGAGGAGTGCAGGTCCAGGTGGCCCGCCGCGAGTTTGGAGAGCTTGGCGAAGCCGCCCGCGATCGTCAGCCGCTCCACCGGGTGGCGGCGCAGATACTTGAGCACGGCGCCCGCGAAGTCGCCCATGTCCAGCAGGGCGTCCTGCGGCAGTCCGTGCGTGGCCACCGCCACCTTCTCGGACGTCGACCCCGTGCACCCCGCCACATGACGCCGGCCCGCCGCCCGGGCGACGTCCACGCCGCGCCGGATGCTGTCGATCCACGCCGAGCAGGAGTACGGCACCACGATGCCGGTCGTGCCCAGGATGGAGAGCCCGCCGAGGATGCCCAGCCGGGGGTTCCACGTGCTGCGGGCGATCTCCTCGCCGTGGTCCACCGAGATCTCGATCTCGACGTCCCCGCCGCCGCCGTGGCGGGCGGCGACGGAGGCGATGTGCTCGCTCATCATCTGGCGCGGCACGGGGTTGACGGCCGGTTCGCCCACCGCGAGCGGCAGGCCGGGCCGGGTGACGGTGCCAACACCCGGTCCGGCCCGGAACACCACGCCGCCGCCCGGCGGCAGGGCCCGTACGGTCGCCCGTATCAGCGCGCCGTGCGTGACGTCGGGATCGTCCCCGGCGTCCTTCACGACCGCCGCCATGGCCCGGTCCGCCCCCAGTTCCTCGGCCGCCAGCGCGAACGCGGGCCGCTGTCCCTTGGGCAGCGCGATCGTCACCGGATCGGGGAAGTCGCCGGTCAGCAGCGCGGTGTACGCGGCCGTCGTCGCGGCGGTCGCGCACGCCCCGGTGGTCCACCCGTGCCGCAGCCCGGTCCGCTCCAGCTGTGCCCCGCGGCCCCCGCTCACCCCGGCCTCCGCCTCAGCCATGGGCCACCGGCCGCGCATACGATGACGGGCGCACGGACGACGAAAGGCATCCGATGAACAGCGCACCGGCGCGCCATGTGCTCATCCTGGGCGGCACCACCGAGGCCCGCCGACTCGCCGCGGAGCTGGACGGCGATCCCGCCCTGCGCGTCACCAGCTCCCTCGCGGGCCGGGTCGCCGAACCGCGGCTGCCCGCCGGGCAGGTGCGGATCGGCGGGTTCGGGGGCCCCGAGGGCATGGCCCGCTGGCTCCGCGAGCACCAGGTGGACGCGCTCATCGACGCCACCCATCCTTTCGCCGACACGATCAGTCACAACGCGGCCCGTGCGGCCGCCGCCGTCCATGTTCCCCTGCTGGTCCTGCGCCGCCCCGGCTGGGTGGCGGGCCCGGGCGACCGCTGGCACCCGGCGGCCTCGCTGGAGGAGGCCGCGCGGCTGCTGCCGGACCTGGGGGAGCGGGTCTTCCTCACCACGGGCCGCATGGGGCTGGCCGCCTTCGCCCACCTCACCGCGCCCTCTTTCCTGGTCCGCTCGGTCGACGCCCCGCAGCCACCGTTCCCGCCTCGCATGGAGGTGATCCTCGACCGTGGTCCGTTCACCCTCGAGGGAGAGGCCGAGCTGCTGTGCCGCCACCGCATCGACGTCCTGGTCACCAAGGACAGCGGCGCGGGCGCCACGGCCCCCAAGCTGACCGCGGCCCGCGACGCCGGGATCCCCGTGGTCGTCGTCCAGCGCCCCCCGGCCCCGCGGGACGTCCCGGTGGTGCGGACCCCCGCGGAGGCCGTCGCCTGGCTCCATACGGCGCTGGGGCGTCACACCTCCGGATAACGCCGCGGGGTCCAGACGATCTCCGTGCCGTCGCCACGGCGGACCGTACGCGTCTGGGAGGAGCCGATCAGCAGGATCGTGCGCATGTCCACCTCGGCCGGGTCGAGGTCGGCCAGGCGGACGATGCGGACGCACTCCTCGGGGCCGCCGATGTCACGGCCCAGGACGACGGGGGTATCCGGCGCGCGGTGTTCCAGGAGGAGTTCGCGGGCCTTGCCGACCTGCCAGATCCGGCTGCGGGAGCCGGGGTTGTAGAGGGCGAGGACCAGGTCGGCGGCGGCCGCGGCGTGCAGGCGCCCGGCGATGACCTCCCAGGGCTTGAGCCGGTCCGACAGGGAGACGACGGCGTAGTCGTGGCCGAGCGGCGCACCGGCGCGGGCGGCGGCGGCGTGGGCCGCGGTCATGCCGGGCAGCACCCGCACCGGGACATCGCGGTACGGATCCTCGGACGCGGCCTCCAGAACGGCGGTGGCCATGGCGAACACGCCGGGGTCACCCGAGGAGACGACGGCGACACGCCGACCGCGCCGGGCGAGGTCGAGGGCGAACTCGGCGCGCTCGGCCTCGACCTTGTTGTCGGAGGGATGGCGCCGCTGTCCGGGTCGTACGGGGACCCGGTCCAGGTAGGTGGTGTAGCCGACCAGGTCCTCGGCGGCGGCCAGTTCACCCCGGGCCTCGGGGGTGAGCCACAGCGGACCGGCCGGGCCGAGGCCCACCACCACGACCTCGCCCGGGCGCCCGGACCCGGCGGCGGCCGGGGCGGCCGGTGTGCCGATACGGCTCGGCAGCACCGCCACCGAGAAGTACGGCACCGACGACGGGTCGACCTCGTCCAGCGGCCCGGTGCGCTCCGCGCTCATCGTGGCGCGCTCCACGTACCGCGCGTCGGCGAGCCGCCCCGAACGCTCCAGGGCGCGCCGCACGGTCGGGAAGGTGCGGCCGAGCTTCATGACCGCCGCCGCGTCGGTCGTCGCGAGGCGCGCCGTCAGCTCCTCCTCGGGCAGCGTGCCCGGGAGGACCGTCAGCACCTCCTCGCCCTCCACCAGCGGTGCGCCGAGCCGGGCGGCCGCCGCGCTCACCGAGGTCACGCCGGGGATCACCTCGGTGGGGTAGCGGTCGGCGAGCCGCTTGTGCATGTGCATGTACGAGCCGTAGAAGAGCGGATCGCCCTCGGCCAGCACCGCGACCGTGCGCCCCGCGTCCAGGTGCGCGGCGAGCCGCGCCGCCGCCTCCGCGTAGAACTCCTCCATCGCGCCCCGGTAGCCGCCCGGATGGTCGGTGCCCTCCGTGGTGACCGGGTAGACCAGCCGCTCCTCGATGTGGTCGGGCCGCAGATGCCGCTCGGCGATGGAGCGGGCGATGCTGCGGCCGTGCCGGGCGCTGTGGTACGCCACGACATCGGCCCCGGCGATGACCTCCACCGCCCGTACCGTCATCAGGGAAGGGTCACCGGGGCCGAGGCCCACGCCGTACAGCCGTCCCTTCACCGCGGGCGTCGCCTGTCGCTGCTGCTCGCTCACTCTTCCTCGCTCGCTATCGCGTTGATCGCGGCCGCGGCGATGGCGCTGCCGCCGCGTCGGCCGCGCACCACCAGATGGTGGGGCGCCGACGGATGTCCGGCCAGCGCCTCCTTGGACTCGGCGGCGCCGATGAACCCGACCGGTACGCCGATGACGGCGGCCGGGCGCGGCGCGCCCTGTTCGAGCATTTCCAGCAGACGGAACAGCGCGGTGGGCGCGTTGCCGACCGCCACGACCGAACCCTCCAGCCGGCCCCGCCACAACTCCAGCGCGGCGGCGCTGCGCGTCGTCCCCATGCGCCGCGCCAACTCCGGTACGGCGGGGTCGGACAGCGTGCACACCACGTCGTTGTCGGCGGGCAGCCGCCTGCGGGTGACGCCGCTGGCGACCATCTGGGCGTCGCAGAGCACGGGCGCCCCGGCACGCAGCGCCTCCCGGGCCCGGGCGACCACCTCGGGCGTATACGCGAGGTCCTTGACCAGGTCGACCATGCCGCACGCGTGGATCATCCGCACCACGACCCGGCTGACGTCGGCGGGGAGGCCGTCCAGGTCCGCCTCGGCGCGGATGGTGGCAAAGGAGGCGCGGTAGATGGCCGCCCCGTCCTTCTCGTAGTCGAACACTGTGTCCTCGATCATGTCGTTGATCATGCTGTTCCGCGGGCCGTCGCCACGGCGTCGGCCAATCGCTCTGCCGTTACGTCTGTCGCGTCGCCACCGGTCACGCCGGTCGCGCCGTCGGGCTCCCGCATGTCGCGTACGGTGAGCCGGTAATCCGTGCCGGAGATGGCCAGCGCGTCCACCCAGCGGCCGCCGGGGTGGCCGCAGCGCCGCTCGCAGCCGGAGAAGTACACCGGCACCGGCGGCGGCGCGTCGGGGGAGCGGGGAGCGCCCGCCCGGGGAGCGTCCGCCACCGCGCGCGCCGCGTGGGCGCGCACATCGGCCAGGGACTTGGCGCAGCCCGGCCGTCCCGTGCACGCGCCGACCCCGGCCCACGGGGAGTCCGGATCGGTCACCAGCCCCGCGTCGGCCACCTCCCGCGAGGCGGCCGCCGCGCCGTCCGCGGTGAACCCCGGGAGCACCACGCCGCGCCAGGGTGTCACACGCAGTTCGCCCGACCCGCCCCGGGAGGCGAGCCCGGCGAGTAGCCGCCACCGCGCCGCGCCGACCCGGCCCAGGGGTACGAGGACGGACACGGCGTGGCGCCCGTCCGGCCCGGACACGACGCCCGGTGCGGGCGGCGCGCCGGGCGCGTCAACCGGCCCGCTCTGTCCGGTACGTACGGCTTCGACGCCCTCGTCCGCGAGCCGCGCCGCCAGGCCGTCGGCGGTCACGGCGTGTCGCGTGGGCAGTTCGCGCGCCCGCCACGCCCGTGTGCCGCTCGCCCGGGCCCTGGTCAGGAACTCCACGGCGGCCAGCGCGGCGGCGCACGGCGCGTCCCGCCCTCGCACCTCAAGACCGACCCCCGACATACCGGAGCCCACCCGCAGCACCGCCCCGCCGTCCGGCGTTGCGATCAATGTCACATCCGCGCCCAATGCGGCCACATCGCCCCGGCCGTCGTCCATCGCGAACAGGAAACGACCCGACAAGCCGGACAACTCATCCCACGCCCCGGCGCACAGCGCGGCGTCCAACTCCCTGGCCCACGCGGTGACTTCGCCGTGTCCGGCGCCGTCGAGGCCGCTCAGCGGGGACGCCACGATGTTGCGCACCCGGTCGTACCGGTCGGAGGGAAGCAGTCCGGCGTCCCGCAACGCGGCCGCCAGATCGCCGCCGCACGCCGCGTCCAGGCCGCGGAGCTGGAGATTGCCCCGCGAGGTGAGGTCCAGACGGCCGTCGCCCAGCTCCTCGCTCGCCCGCGCCAGCGCCAGCGCCTGACCTGCCGTCAGCAGGCCGCCGGGTATCCGGACGCGCGCCAGGGAGCCGTCGTCCGCCGGGTGCAGCCGCAGCGCGCCGGGGCAGGCGTCATCGCGTCCGCGCGCCCGCCGCGAGGGCGCTTCGACGGGCGCTTCGTTCGCAGGTGGGACGGTTGCCGGGGGGAGGGACATGGCGGCGAGCATACCGACGTCCGGTCGGCCCTCACCGTCCCGTGCCAGGTCAGCAACGCCTACTATGCTCTGCGGCGGGCCGTCTGGCCCGCTGGACGCATTAGACGGCGTCAAGACGCACAAGACGGCGTCTGGGGGAGGAAACCGGTGCGAATCCGGTGCGGTCCCGCCACTGTGAACACGGCAGCCTGCCGTGCGAGCCAGGAACTCCCGCCGTCTTCCAACCCGCCCGGGGCGCGGACCCCGAGGAAGGCGCTGAGCCATGATCCTGCTGCTGTCGACGTCCGACACCGACCTGCTCAGTGCCCGCGCGGCCACGGGCCCGGTGCCGTACCGCCTCGCCAACCCGGCGCGGCTCCCGCTCGACGATCTGCCCGGCCTCCTCGACGGCGTCGAACTCGTCGTCGTGCGGCTGCTCGGTGGCATCCGCGCCTGGGAGGACGGCCTCGAGACCCTGCTCGCGGGCGACCTCCCCGTCGTCGTGCTCACCGGTGAACAGGCGCCCGACGCCCAGCTCATGGAGGCGTCCACGGTCCCGGTGGGAATCGCCGCCGAGGCCCATGCCTACCTCGCGCACGGCGGCCCCGCCAACCTGGACCAGCTGGCGCGCTTCCTGTCCGACACCGTGCTGCTCACCGGCCACGGCTTCGAACCGCCCGCCACCGCCCCCACCTGGGGGCCGCTGGAGCGGACCGCGCGCGAGGGCGTCACCGGCCCGACGATCGCCGTGCTCTACTACCGGGCCCACCACATGAGCGGCAACACCGCCTTCGTGGAGGCGCTGTGCCAGGCCGTCGAGGACGCCGGAGGACGGCCGCTGCCGCTGTTCGTCGCCTCCCTCCGGGCCCCCGAACCCGAGCTGATCGAGGCGCTCGGCGCGGCCGACGCCGTCGTCACCACCGTGCTCGCCGCGGGCGGCACCCGCCCCGCCGAGGCGTCGGCGGGCGGCGACGACGAGGCGTGGGACGCGGGCGCGCTCGCCGCGCTCGACGTCCCCGTGCTGCAGGCGCTGTGCCTGACCTCGCCGCGCAGCGCGTGGGAGGAGAACGACGAGGGCCTGTCGCCGCTGGACGCCGCGACCCAGGTCGCCGTGCCGGAGTTCGACGGGCGGCTGATCACCGTGCCGTTCTCCTTCAAGGAGGTCGACGAGGACGGCCTGCCGGTCTACGCCGCCGACCCCGAGCGCGCCGCGCGTGTCGCCGGAATCGCCGTACGACACGCCCGGCTCCGGCACATACCGGCGGCCGACAAGCGCCTCGCGCTCGTCCTGTCCGCCTACCCCACCAAGCACTCCCGGATCGGCAACGCGGTCGGCCTCGACACCCCCGCCAGCGCCGTCGCCCTGCTGCGGCGGCTGCGCGCCGAAGGGTACGACCTCGGCCCCGAAGAGGGCCCCGGAGCGCTCCCGGGCCTCGCCTCCGGCGTCGGCGACGAACTGATCTACGCCCTCATCGAGGCGGGCGGCCACGACCAGGACTGGCTCACCGAGGAGCAGCTGGCCAAGAACCCGGTCCGCGTCCCCGCCGCCGACTACCGCCGCTGGTACGCCACGCTGCCGCGGGAGCTGCGCGACGCGGTCGAGGAGCACTGGGGTCCGCCGCCCGGCGAGATGTTCGTGGACACCAGCCGCGACCCCGAGGGCGAGATCGTCCTCGCCGCGCTGCGCCACGGCAACCTCCTGGTCGTCATCCAGCCGCCGCGCGGCTTCGGCGAGAACCCCATCGCCATCTACCACGACCCCGATCTGCCGCCCTCGCACCACTACCTGGCCGCCTACCGCTGGATGGCGACCCCGCAGGCCGACGGCGGCTTCGGCGCCGACGCCATGGTGCACCTGGGCAAGCACGGCAACCTGGAGTGGCTGCCGGGCAAGAACGCGGGCCTGTCCGCCGCCTGCGGCCCCGACGCCGCGCTCGGCGACCTGCCGCTGATCTACCCCTTCCTGGTCAACGACCCCGGCGAGGGCACCCAGGCCAAGCGCCGCGTCCACGCCACCCTGGTCGACCACCTCGTACCGCCGATGGCACGCGCCGACTCCTACGGCGACATCGCCCGGCTGGAACAGCTGCTGGACGAGTACGCCGCCATCTCCGCGATGGACCCGGCCAAGCTCCCCGCCATCCGCGCCCAGATCTGGACCCTGATCCAGGCCGCCCGGCTCGACCACGACCTGGGGCTCGAGGAGCGGCCCGACGACGAGGGCTTCGACGACTTCCTGCTGCACGTCGACGGCTGGCTGTGCGAGGTCAAGGACGCCCAGATCCGCGACGGTCTGCACGTGCTCGGCGGCGCGCCGACCGGCCCCGAGCGGGTCAACCTCGTCCTGGCCATCCTGCGCGCCCGCCAGATCTGGGGCGGTACGTCGGCGCTCCCCGGGCTGCGCGAGGCGCTGGGCCTGGACGAGTCGGCCGCCACCCGCTCGGGCGCGGACGAGGCCGAGGAGCGCGCCCGCGCCCTCGTCCAGGCGATGGAGGACGCGGACTGGGCCCCGGAGGCCGCCGAGAAGGCCGCCCTGGACCTGCCCGAGGAGCGGCGGGCCGCCGTCACCGCGATCCTGGAGTTCGCCGCCGGCGAGGTCGTGCCGCGCCTCGCCGCGACGACCGACGAGATCGACCACGCCGTGCACGCCCTGAACGGCGGCTTCGTGCCCGCAGGGCCGTCCGGATCGCCGCTGCGCGGACTGGTCAACGTCCTGCCGACCGGCCGTAACTTCTACTCCGTCGACCCCAAGGCCGTGCCCAGCCGGCTGGCCTGGGAGACCGGCCAGGCGCTCGCCGACTCGCTGCTGGAGCGCTACCGCGCCGACAACGACGGCCAGTACCCGCGGTCGGTCGGCCTGTCGCTGTGGGGCACGAGCGCCATGCGCACCTCCGGGGACGACGTGGCCGAGGCGCTGGCGCTGATGGGCATCCGCCCGGTGTGGGACGACGCCTCGCGGCGTGTGACCGGACTCGAACCCGTGCCCGCCGGCCAGCTGGGCCGCCCGCGCGTCGACGTCACCCTGCGCATCAGCGGTTTCTTCCGCGACGCCTTCCCGCACGTCGTCGGGCTGCTGGACGACGCCGTACGGCTCGCCGCGTCCCTCGACGAGGCCGACGACGTCAACTACGTACGCGCCCACACCCGCGCCGACCTCGCCGAGCACGGCGACGAGCGCCGCGCCACCACCCGCATCTTCGGCTCCCGGCCGGGGACGTACGGCGCGGGGCTGCTCCAGCTCATCGACAGCCGCGACTGGCGCACCGACGCCGACCTCGCCGAGGTCTACACGGTGTGGGGCGGCTACGCCTACGGCCGCGGTCTCGAGGGCCGCCCGGCGCGCGAGGAGATGGAGAGCGCGTACCGCAGGATCGCGGTCGCGGCGAAGAACACCGACACGCGCGAGCACGACATCGCCGACTCGGACGACTACTTCCAGTACCACGGCGGCATGGTCGCCACCGTGCGCGCGCTGAAGGGCACCGCCCCGGCCGCGTACATCGGCGACTCCACCCGCCCCGAGACGGTGCGCACCCGCACCCTGCACGAGGAGACCTCGCGGGTCTTCCGGGCCCGGGTGGTCAACCCGCGCTGGATCGAGGCGATGCGCCGGCACGGCTACAAGGGCGCCTTCGAGCTCGCCGCCACCGTCGACTACCTCTTCGGCTACGACGCCACCACCGGCGTGGTCGCCGACTGGATGTACGACAAGCTCGCCCAGACCTATCTGCTCGACCCGGAGAACCGCGCGTTCCTGGAGGAGGCCAACCCCTGGGCGCTGCACGGCATGGCCGAGCGGCTGCTGGAGGCCGAGAGCCGCGGTCTGTGGGAGGAGCCGGACCCGGAGGTGCTGGAGCGGGTACGGGAGCTGTTCCTGGAGACGGAGGGCGGCCTGGAGGGCGGGGACGACTGAGGTCCCCCAGGAAGCAGGACAGGCGGCGGCTCAGCCGGAGGACGGCCGGGCCGCCGCCCGGATCCGGTCCGGCCAGGGCGGACAGTTGATCAGTTCGGTCCACTCGCGGTCGTACGCCCCGGGCACCGCCCGCCCCGCGGACGACCAGCGCTCCACCAGCGCCGCGTAGATCGGTACGCAGCTCGACTGGTGCAGCGTCTGGTGAACCGTTCCGCCGCCTTCGGTGCTCCGGTCCAGCGCTCTGCTCGGCTGCGAGAGAGAACGGCGTCGCATCGTCGTCGTCATGTTCGGCCAACGCGCCGCGCCCCGCGGGGTCACCTCCTTCGCGCCGACCTCACCCGCACCGGCGTGGCCTCGTACACATCAGCGGACCCGCGATCGCCTGCCCGGGTGACGTCCGCTCCGCAACCCGGTGCGCCGCGTATTTCCCCGGCCTGACAATGAAAAGCGTTGCCGAATCCATAAGGCAATGCCACCTGATAACCGTGTCCATTGCAGCCTTTGGAGAATTCCCCGAAGTGCTGTTCAATTGCCGCTGTCCATAAGCGATCCGAGGAGGAGCGGGTGGGAGCCCATACGCACGGACACGGTGAGGGTCATGGCGGGCACACGCACGGTGTGGCGGAGAACGCCGACCGCCGGTGGCTGTCCATCGCTCTCGCGCTGATCACCGGATTTATGCTGGTGGAAGTCGTGATCGGAGTGATCGCGCGGTCGGTGGCGCTGCTTTCCGACGCGGCGCACATGCTCACCGACGCTGCCTCGATCGTCCTCGCGCTCATCGCGATCCGGCTTTCGGCCCGGCCCGCCCGGGGCGGCTATACGTATGGGCTCAAGCGGTCGGAAATCCTTTCCGCGCAGGCCAATGGGCTTTCCCTGCTGCTACTCGGCGCATACCTCGGCTATGAGTCGGTGGAGCGGCTGATCGACCCGCCCGAGGTGACCGGTGGACTGGTGCTGGCCGTGGCGCTCGCCGGGATCGTGGTGAACATCGCGGCGGCGTGGTGCATGTCGAAGGCGAACCGCGCCTCACTGAATATCGAAGGCGCCTTCCAGCATGTGCTGAACGACCTCTACGCCTTCATCGCCACCGCGATCGCCGGGCTGGTGGTGGTGACCACCGGCTTCGCCCGGGCCGACGCGATCGCCGGACTCATCGTGGTCGCTCTCATGATCAAGGCGGGGGTGGAGCTGCTGCGGGCCTCCGGGCGCGTCCTGCTGGAGGCGGCTCCCGCCGGGGTCGAGCCCGACGAGATCGGAAGCCTGCTGGCCTCCCACGCCGAGGTGGCCGAGGTGCACGATCTGCACGTCTGGCAGATCACCTCGGGCGAGGTCTCGCTGTCCGCCCATGTCCTGGTCGCGGCGGAGGGCGACTGCCACGCGGTGCGGGAAGGGCTGGAGGAGGTGCTGCGCGAGGAGTACGGCATCACCCACACCACGCTCCAGGTGGACCACCTCGACACCATGAAGCCCCGGCCCCGTACGGACGGGGAGGAGCACCGCCGCGCGGACGAAGCGCTCGTCGAGCACTGCCTGACCGCCCACGGCCCGGTCCACCGGGCGGAGGCGCACGACCACTGAGCACGACCACTGAGCACGACCACTGGCGGGGCCGCCGCGTGACAGGGCCCGGGGGCGGCTTCCGCACCCGGGCCCAGCGGCGTCACCGCCGTGCGCGGAACCTCAGCCGACGGTGCCCGTGACGGCCGGGACCGCCGCCGAGACGGTCAGCTCCCGCTCCGCCGCGCGCTCCAGCTCGGTCTGCCGGGCGGCCTCCCGGGCGGCGAAGGGGCACTGCCAGTCGGGCGGCTTGGGACGGCCCGAGTACCGGCGGGCCTCGGACAGCTCCTCGTACTCGTACAGGTTGGGATTGATATCCCCCTGCAGCTGGATGTCCTGCTTGCGGATCTTCTCCGCGAGCCGGTCCCACATCCCGGCGCCCTTGATCCGGTCGAACTGCTCATGGGAGTTGAAGGCCAGCATCGGGAAGGGCGGCCTGCGGCCGAACCGGCGGTGGGTCTCATGCAGGCCGATCACGAAGAAGGGATGGCCGGCCACGCTGAACGCGAACTCGGGGGACTGCGGATCGGACGAATAGCCCTCCGCCCAATGATGGAAATCCGCGTCCTGCTCATGGAGCAGTTGCAGCTGCTGCCAGAGGAGCTCTTCGAATCGCAGCTCATCGACCCCGCGCGGTTGCTCGAAGGTCGCGATGAAACTGGTGAATGTCCGGGCGCTCCAGTCCGCCGAACTCACGAACTCCGCCAGATCGAGCGCCAGCAGCCGGGCGGAATCCTCGCCCCCCAGCAGGTCATAGTGGCGGTGAGTGATGCCTCCCCGGCGCCAGGCGGAACGCCCCGCCAGGCACGCGAACCGTTCCCCGAGGATGAACTCCTCGACGTCACCACGCGCATCCACCGTCATGGCCAGCCTTTCTTCCACCTACGTGCCTCCTCGCAGGGGTCATCTCCTTCACACATCCGAAAGCGCCCACCCCTCACCGGCGGTACCCGGAAGGACCGAGTCCGCTGGAGGACGGGGAAGGTCACTTGGTGATTGTGACGGGCCGAGGCCGATCAACGAAATTCGTGGCGAGCTTCGTACCGAAGAAATCGCCCACGGCGGGATGTTCGTCGCGAACGGTCGCCGGATAACGGTCGTATCAGGCGGCGGCCGGACCGGTCGACGGCTTGAACACGACGGTCAGAAGCGACTTCGCGAGCTGCGCGAGCAGCGCTTCCAGGGCCATGCGGGCCAGCTTGGCCAGGACGGTCGTCAGGATGTCGGCCACGGGTTACCTCACTGGACGGAACAGATCTTCATGGAGGCGGCCGCCGGAAGTGAGGCATCCGCTTCCATTTCCGGAGCCTGGCCCGAGCGGGCAAGCGGGTCACGCACGCAGGGTAAAAATCGGGTGAACTCGGGTGAACGACGACAAGTTCCCGATGCGGGGCCGGGCCCCAGGCCGCGTCCCTAGACCGCGCAGGGAACCCGCCGGGAGAACAGCAGCCGCGGTGCGGCGGCGGCGCCCAGGGTCGCACCGGCCGAGCACACGCCCACCACCGTCCAGGCCACCGGCCCCAGCGGCGTACAGCCGAAGAAGTGGCTGACGACCGGCGTCTCGACCACCGCGAACAGGACGGCCGCCGACGCCACGCCGGTGACCAGCACCAGTGGGCTGTGCCAGTCGGTGATGAACGTCTGGCCCAGCTGGGTGCCGACCAGCGCGGCGAGCCCCATGGTGCTCGCCCGCCGGTCCCGGCCCGTCATCCGCCCGCACGTCCACGCCGCCGCGGCGCCCAGCGCGGTGGCGGTGCCGCGCACGGCCAGGATGCTGCCCAGGTCGGGGCCGAGCAGGGCGGGGGAGGGGCCGCCGGCCAGCGGATCCTCCCCGTCCGTGCCCTCCCGGGTCCGGGCCAGGGCGACCGCGAGCGCGGGCAGCATGTCGGTGAGCAGGTTGACCAGCAGCAGCTGACGGGTGCCGAGCGGCGCCCGGCCCGCCGCCGCCGCGCCCAGCACGGTGAAGGCGACCTCGCCCGCGTTGCCGCCGACCAGGATCGCCACCGCGTCCCGCACACTGCGCCACAGCGCCCGGCCCTCCCGCAGCGCGTCGAGGATCCGGGTCGGGTCCGGATCGGTGAGGATCAGGTCCGCCGCGGCCCGGGCCGAGGTCGAGCCGTGGGCCGAGAGGCCGATGCCCACGTCCGCGAGGCGGATCGCGGCCGCGTCGTTGACCCCGTCCCCGGTCATGGCCACCACCCGCCCGGCCTGCCGCAGCGCCTGGACGATACGGACCTTGTGCTCGGGGGAGACCCGGGCGAAGACGGTGGTCCGGGAGATCCGCTCGACCCGCTCCTTCTCCGGCAGGGTGTCCAGCTCCGCGCCGGTGAGCACCGGGCCGGAGTCGGGGATGCCCAGCTCGCGGGCGATGGCGGCGGCCGTGGTCGGATGATCGCCGGTGATCATCTTGATGCTCACCCCGGCGTCGGTCAGCCGCTTGACGGTCTCCGCGGCCCCTGGCCGCGTGGTGTCGGCGATGGCGATGAAGCCGAGCAGGGTCAGCCCCCGGGCCAGCTCGGCCAGGGTCGCCCCCGGCGTGTCGGGCGTGTCGGCCGTATCGGGCAGGGCCTCGGCCACCGCCAGGACCCGCAGCCCGTCGGAGGCCAGCGAGTGCAGCAGGCGCTCGGTGGAGCGCAGCCGCTCGGGGGTCAGCGGTACGGCGCCGTCCGCCGCCACCGGCCCCAGGGCGGAGGTGCACCGGGCGAGCACGATCTCGGGCGCCCCCTTGACGGCGAGTCGCGGCCGGCCGGACTCGGTGCCCAGACACGCCGAGAAGCCGCGGCTGGCCTCGAACAGCAGCTCGGACACCGGCCGCCAGGCGTCGTCCCCGTCGCAGTGCGCGGCCGCCGCGTCGACCACGGCCTGGTCGGTGGCGTGGGCGAGCGCCCGGCCGCCGTCGGGGCCGGGGCAGGCCCGGGCCGCGGTGCGCAGCAGCCGACGGCCCAGGACTCCGCCGATCGGCAGGTCGTGGTCATACGCCGCCACCCGGGCCACGGACAGCCGCCCCTCGGTCAGCGTGCCGGTCTTGTCGAAGCACACCGTGTCGACCCGGCCCAGCGCCTCCAGCACCCGGGGCGAGCGGGTCAGCACCCCGCGGTGCGACAGGCGGCGCGCCGCTGCGGACTGCGCCACGGTGGCCACCAGCGGCAGCCCCTCGGGCACGGCGGCCACCGCGACGGCCACCCCGGTGGCCAGCGCCTCGCGCACCGGCGTGCCGTGCAGCAGCCCCAGCAGGGTGACGGCGGCGCCGCCGAGCCCGGTGGCGGGCAGCGCGACCCTGGTCAGCGCGGCGAGCCGGCCCTCGATGCCGAGCGGAGTCACGGCGTGCCCGGCCAGTGCGGCGGCGCGCCCCGCCTCGGTCTGCGACCCGGCGGCCACGACCACCGCGCAGCCGGTCCCGGCCAGCACGGTGCAGCCCTGGTAGAGCATGCAGGAACGGTCCGCCAGATCGGCGCCGGGCGTGGCGGCGGGGTCCTTGGGGACCGGCCCCGACTCGCCGGTCAGCCCCGCCTCGTCCAGCTCCAGCCGGTCGCTCACCAGCAGCCGGGCGTCGGCCGGTACGACGTCCGAGGGCCGCAGCGCGATGATGTCGCCGACCGTCAGGTCCTCGGCGGGCACGCGCCGTGCCGGGGCTGCCACCAGCCCGGCGAAGAACGCCTCGCGGTCCATCGCCATCCCGTCCGCCGGGGACATCGCGGGCGCCCAGTCGACCAGCCGGGCGTGCCGCTGCTCGCTCAGCAGCAGGCCCCGCAGCGAGCGGTCGGCCCGCAGCCGTTGCGCGCCGCTGATCACCGCGTTGCCCGCCATGACGCCGATGACCAGGAGGGAGTCCACTCCGGACCCCACCGCAGCGGACGCCGCGGCGCCCAGGGCCAGCACCGGGGTCAGGGGATCGCGCAGTTCCTCGCGCACCGCGCCGACCAGCGCCGCGGCGTCCCGGGCCAGCGCGCCGACGGGGGAGGCGGCGGCGCCCGCGGCCCCGGCCCGTACGACCAGCTCCGCGGCCTTGCGCACCGGGCGC
Source organism: Streptomyces sp. NPDC007983 (assembly GCF_042958345.1). Lineage (NCBI taxonomy): Bacteria > Bacillati > Actinomycetota > Actinomycetes > Kitasatosporales > Streptomycetaceae > Streptomyces > Streptomyces sp. NPDC007983. The sequence continues at coordinate 397,937 of NZ_JBIBJI010000004.1, read as the reverse complement.
GTCCCGGCCGCCCACACCGGGCGTGTCACCGCCTCGGCCTCCTTGCCCTGCGACACGCCGGAGGCCGGCGGCTCCGCCCGGTGCTCCTGGAACGCGCGGGTCACGCTCAGCGTCTCCCGCGCCCCCAGCATGTGCCAGTTGCCGCGCACCCGCTCCGCCGGAAGCGGACGGCGCTGTACCCGGTGCGCCGCGCGCATCCCCCCGAGCACGGCCAGGAAGGCCGCGCTGTACACCGGGGAGGTGGCGAACCCGACCGCCGTGGGCCGGGTGCCCGCGGCGGCGATCAGCGCGCCGAGCGCGGAGCCGCCCATCGACAGCCGGGCCGACCGGTGGCTGACCCCGCGCGCGTCCTCCAGCGCCCGCAGCACCCGCCACGCCTGGGCGAGCCCGGGGCCGCAGAGCAGATCCGCCGACCAGCACACCCGCGCCTCGCCGCGCCGTACGACGCCGATGCCGAGGTCGGCCGCGCCCAGCGCCTCGTCCTCCTCGGCGCTGATCAGCAGCACCCCGTGGCCGTCGCTCTGCAACCGGCGCACCCGGTCCGGCAGCGCCATGCCGCGGGCGAGCAGTTCGTCCGCCCACGGGGCGATCTCCTCCGCGCTGGCGTGTTCGGTGAGCAGCAGACGGTCCGCACCGGCGCGGGCGGCGGCCACCACGGCGTCGGCCAGCGGGTCGAGTTCGCAGCCGATGCGGACCCGCGCCTGCCGCCGGCCGTGCGGGTCGCACAGGTCCACGGTCATCGCCGACGGGCTCGACGGGTGGGCCGCGGGGACGTCGTCCGGCCGCTCCAGCCGCCAGGACCCGCGGGACCAGGGCCCCTCGCCGGAGAGTTCCGGCAACGCGCGGCGGTCCAGGACGGACTGCGCGGCGCTCCACGCCCCGGCCTCGTCCAGGTCGCCGACGGTGACCACCGACAGCAGCCGCGGTCGCCGGGTGCACAGCACCCGCGAGTCGATCAGGACCGCCGAGATCCGGTCCAGCAGCCGCAGCGCGGCGCCGTCCATGGGCACCACGCCCCCGCGTGCCAGGGCGTCGCCCAGCCGGGCGGCGAACGCCTCCCGGCCCATGGCGGCGGCCCTCGGCACGGTGGCCAGGATCGCCTCCGCGGCCCGCGCCGGATCCCGCCTCCAGGCCAGCAGCCCGCCCGCCCCCATCAGGGACGCCAGCGAGGTGCGGTCGACACACGTCTCGACCGGCCCGGCGGGCAGCGGCGCCGGGCGGGCAGCGGGGGGATGCGAGCGCGGCGGCAGCCCGTCGGAGCCCGGCACCAGATCCGGTTCGCGGCGCCGCCATACGGCCTGCCGGCCGCGGATCTCGGCGAGTTGCAGGACGCGTTGCACCGCGTCCAGGGCCAGCGGGGCCTCACCCCTGGTCAGCGCGTGCACCGCCGCGCCCGACACGCCGATCAGCAGGGTGGTGTGGGCGTGGCCGAGCCGGGACTCCAGCAGACCGCGCAGCCGCGGCTGGATCTCGGCCAGCACCACCGGGAGCCGCAGCGCGGGGGTGAGCGCGGGCAGCAGCGTCACGCGCCGGACCGTCGCCGTCAGCAGGCCCACGCAGTCGGCGACGAGGGCGGTGGCGGCCAGCGTGGCGGGGGCGGTGTCGTACGGCGGAATCGGGCGCTCGCCCGGGAAGGTGTCCGTGTCGCTCCCGTGCGCCTTCTCGATGTGCTCGATCAGCTGGAGCACCTCGTCGGCGTCGAGATGGTCCTCGTCGTAGTCGACCAGCACCTGGCCCACGACCGCGTTCACCTCGGCCCAGTTGACGCCGTGCAGACGGCGCAGCGCGGCCGTCAGCTGTCCGGCCAGCCGGTCGTGCGCCTCCCCGTGTCCGGTGAGCCCGCGCACCTCCACATGCGCCCGGCCCGGCCGCGCCCACACCCTGCGGCGGGTGCGCCGCTCGCCGGTGTCCCGCAGGACGTCGGCGGCGTCCGCGAGGAGCGGTCGCAGGGCGCTGACGCCGCGAACCGGCAGGGCGATGAGATCGGACAGCATCGCGAATGGCAGCACCGGCCGCGCTCCCTCGGTCGCCGGAAAACCCAAATGACAGTATGTTTACCTAATTACCCGGAAAAGTAACAAAAGGGGCGGCCAGAAGGAGGAAGGCGTGAGCGCAGCCACGACATCCAAGACGACCGACACCCGGAAGACGGGCCGCAACACCGCGAAGAACGGCGGCCGCACCGTCACCTTCACCGTCCCGCGCGCCGCGATGGCCACGGCGAACGCCGCCGCGATGCCGATCAGGACCGCGCGCCGGGTGCTGCCCGCCAAGGGCGGGCTCCCGCTCTACGTCGGCCTCGGCGCGATGGGCATCGCGGGCGTACTGGAATGGCCGATCGCGGTGGGCGTCGGCCTCGGCTACGCCGTCCTGCGCAACCCGCCGCCGGGTTCCGAGACGCCGAACGCGAAGGGCGCGGCCGCGTAACGCCGTTGCCCCCGCCGTCAGGCCCCCCTCGTCACCGGCCCGGCGGGTGCACCTCCTCCAGCCGGACCGGCGGCAGGAACTCGCCGATCAGGGTGCGATGCCACCACCCGCCGCCGGCGCGCCGCTCCCGCCGGGTGGTGAAGCGGTAGAGGTACAGCCGGGCCCGGATGTGGGTGGGCGGCGCGTCCGGGAAGGGGGAGGCGCGCAGCAGCTTCAGCGTGGCCCGGTCGTTCACCAGCAGCTTGCCGACGAGCGGGGTGAACCAGGACCCGGCGTACGCCGAGGAGATCCCGGCGAACCACATCATCCAGTCCAGCCGCAGGTGGTACGGCGCGAACTGACGCGGCATCCTGCGCACATCGCCCGGCTTGCCCCGGAACTCGTACTCCTTCCACACGGTGTCCGGGGTGAGCACGGGTTCGTCGGTGCCCTCGATCACCACCTCCTGCCGGCTGCGGTTGACGCTGCCGAAGGCGCCGTAGGTGTTGACCAGATGGAGCGGATTGAAGGAGTAGTTCATCAGCTGGCGGCCCGAGAGGAGATTGCGGGCGGGCCAGTAGCTGAGCACCGCGACGAAGACGAAGGCCGCCGCCACCAGGACCTCGTACCAGACCGGGGGAGCGGGAAGCGGGGGCGGCGCCGGCAGCGGCAGCACCTCGGCGGCCATCCGCCCGTCGACCGCGGCGAGGGCCAGCAGGATCGTCACCCAGTTCAGCCAGGAGAAGTTGCCGGAGGCCACCAGCCACAGCTGGGTGACCACGATGACGCCCGCGGCCACGCTCGCGGCGGGCTGCGGGGTGAACAGCGCCAGCGGGACGACGAGCTGCGCCACATGGTTGGCGGCCGTCTCGACCCGGTGCAGGCGCTTCGGCAGATGGTGGAAGTACCAGCTCAGCGGGTTCGGCATCGGCTGGGTCTCATGGTGGTAGTACAGGCAGGTCAGATCGCGCCAGCAGCGGTCCCCGCGCAGCTTGATGAGCCCGGCGCCGAACTCCAGCCGGAACAGCAGCCAGCGCAGCAGCCACAGCATCAGCACCGGCGGCGCGGTCCGCTCGTTCCCCAGGAACACGGCCAGGAACCCGGCCTCCAGCAGCAGCGACTCCCAGCCGAAGCCGTACCACACCTGCCCCACGTTGACGATGGACAGATACAGCAGCCACAGCACCAGCCACGCCGCCATCGCGGCCCACAGCGGCACGTCGTCGGCGGCCCCCGCCAGCACGGCGGCGGCCAGCGCGGCACCGAGCCAGGCCAGGGCGGTGAAGAAGCGGTCGGAGTAGTGCAGATGGAACAGGCTGGGCGAGCGGCGGAACGGCACCCGCGCGAGGAACCGGGGCGCCGGGGTGAGCCCCCGTTCGCCGATCAGGGCCCGGGCCTGGGTGGCCGCCGTCAGGAAGGCGATCAGGTAGACGGCGGCCAGTCCTCGCTGGAGGACCAGCCGGCTCAGCCAGTAGCCGGACGACGTGAACCACTCCATAAGGGCTGCTCCCTGGGCCTGTTGCCGCCGAGGCCTGCGGCTATCCGTACCACCTCCGGCGAGTGCCCGCAGCGCGGCGGGGCATTCGGGCCCGGCGGGGCCGCTGAACCGGTTCAGACCCGGCGGGCCGGAGGCGGCGCCGTGCTGGCACGGGGGGTGAGGGCCGGGGTGGGGGCCTGATGGGCGCGGGGCTCGGCCCGGTCCAGGACGTCGAACAGCCGGCGCGCCACCTCCGCCCCGAAGCCGGACACATCGTGGCTCATGGCCGACAGCGTCGGATGCGTCAGGCGGCACAGCTGGGAGTCGTCCCACGCCAGCAGCGACACATCGGCCGGGACCGTGAGCCCCATCTCGGCCGCCACCGAAAGACCGGCCACCGCCATGATGTCGTTGTCGTAGATGATGGCCGTCGGCCGGTCGCCCGAGGCCAGCAGGGCGCGGGTGGCCCGCGCCCCCTCCTCGCCGGAGAAGTCCGTGGTCACCGTGCGCCCCAACCCGAGCCCCAACTCGCCCAAGGTGGCCTCGAAGGCCGCCGTGCGCACGGTGCTGTGGCCGAGCGCGGGCGCGCCGCCGACCCGGGCGATCCGCCGGTGGCCTAGGGCCGCCAGATAGCGCACCGCCTCGCCCACCGCGGTGGCGTCGTCGGTCCACACCGAGGTGAGTCCGCCCGCAAGGGACGGGTGCCCGGCGGCGACGGCGGGCAGCCCGAGCCGCCGCAGCGCGGGAACGCGCGGATCGCCGTCGCGCAGGTCGACCAGGATCGAGCCGCCCACCTGGCGCCCGCGCCACCACGCCTCCTGGACCTCGATCTCCTCCGCCACGTCCCGCACCAGCCGCAGCAGCAGCGAGCAGGACCGCTCGACCAGCACGCTCTCGATGCCCGACACGAACTCCATGAACCAGGGTTCGAGCCCCAGCGTCCGGGCCGGGCGGGCGATGGCCAGCCCGACCGTGTCCACCCGGGAGCCGGCCAGCGAGCGGGCGGAGAGATGGGGAGCCCAGCCCAGTTCGCGGGCGGCCGCGAAGATACGGTCCCGGGTGGCCGGGGAGACGCCGGGCCGGTCGTTGAAGGCGAGGGACACCGCGCCCTTGGAGACCCCGGCGCGCGCGGCCACGTCCCGTATGGTGACGCGCCGCCCCCGGCCCGCCCCGGCCTCGCCGTCCATAACCGCTCCCCCGTGTCCGGCCCGCGTGAACCGGCACACGATATCGCGGTGGTGAACCGGTCCAGCGGGTCGCGGCGGCCTTCAGGGAGCGGGCACCTCAGGGGCCTCGCGGACGTCGGCGTCGACGAGACGGAGCCGCCGGAGCGTCCCGCGCAGCGCGGCCAGGCCGGGCAGCCCCGGTGGCACCGGCAGCCGGTGCCACGGCACATAGCGGTCGACCAGGCCGAGGGCCAGGCGCGCCCCGGCCCGCACCGGCACCCCGAGGACCGTGTCGCGCGGCGGCGGCGCGGCGCCGGCGCACAGCCCGAGCCGATGCGCGGCGGCCGTCTCGTACGCCGCCTTACGGGCCCGGTTGAGGTTGCCCAGCGGCCGGAACTCCTCCGTGGTGTGCCACGGGTTGAACGCCAGCTGCTCGACCCGGCGGGCCGCCGCCCGGGCCTCGGCGGTGTCGAGAGCCTGGCGGGGTACGGTCAGCAGCGCCACCGGGACGACCGGGGCGTCGCTCTCCCGCCACTCCACCGAGCCGTCCTCGACCGGGGTGCGGCGCTCGTCCGCGTAGCGCTGCACACACAGCTCGAAGCACACGTCGCCGGTGGCCAGCCGCATCGTCAGTTCATGGCGGAGGTAGTCCGGGTCGGAGCTGTCGGGAAGCGGCGCGGGGGTACCGCCCGGGGCCGGGCGCAGCTGGTAGCGCACGGGCCCGGCCGCGCCCCACAGGATCGCGCCCCGGCTCCAGAAGGTCTCGCGGGCCAGCGAGCCGACCGCGTAGCGGGTCGCGGTGTGCACATTGCGGCGCATCCGGTCGGCGGCTCCCCAGCCCACGGCCAGCGGCAGCCTGACGAAGAGCCCGAACGCCCGCTCGACCGTGGTGTCCGCGCCCGCCGTCGCCTTGGCGAAGGCCACGAACTCGCGCGCGTCCGCGGCATGGGACACCGGGAAGCTGGTGGCCAGCAGATCGTGGCTCTCCCCGGGGCGGGCCTGGACCCGCACCGCCATCCCGCGCAGATCGGGAGTGGCGTCATGGCGCTCGGTGCCGCTCTCGTTGGACAGCCGCACCACGGCCGGGTATTCGGCGCCCGGCCGGGCGTATCCCACGCACAGCTCGGGCGGAAGGCTGTCGTGGAAGCGCAGCCGCGCGTTCTCCACGCCGAGCGCCGCTTTCGCGTGGAACGTGCGCAGCAGCTGGGCGCCGCCCGACGCCCGCTGGTGCGCCCGCTGGACGCTCATCAGCTCGCGTGCCAGCTTCTCGAAGAGCAGCCGCTCGGCCTCGGGGCTGCCCCCTTCGTACGCCTCATGAGCCTCGTACGGCTCGTACTGCGGTACGGACCGCTCACGCTGTCCGGTCTCGGGCATGGGACTCTCCGTACGGGACGAATGAGGCATCAAGGATCAAAAGCGTCAAGCAGACAAGAGAGACAGTAGGGGAGGAGACCGCACCCCGCAGCCCGGAGTGGTACGAGGGTGGGGCGCGGGCGGCCGGACGCGCCCCGGGCGGTGCTGCGGCACACTGGTGGCATGCCGGAGCTGCCCGAGGTGGAGGCCCTCACCGGGATCCTGGCCGACCGCGCGGTGGGCCGGGAGATCGCCCGCGTCCTGCCCGTCGCGGTGAGCGTGCTGAAGACGTACGACCCGCCGCTGACCGCCCTCGAAGGCCGCACCGTCACGCAGGCCGGCCGCCACGGCAAGTTCCTCGACCTGGCCACCGACGGCCCCCATCTGGTCATCCATCTCGCCCGCGCGGGCTGGCTGCGCTGGAAGGACGGGCTGCCCGAGGCCCCGCCGCGCCCCGGCCGTGGCCCGCTGGCGCTGCGGCTGCTGCTCTCCGGGCCGGAGCGCTCCGGTTTCGACCTCACCGAGGCGGGCTCCCGCAAGGGGCTGGCCGTGTACTGCGTGGGCGACCCCGCCGAGGTGCCGGGCATCGCCCGCCTGGGCCCCGACCCGCTCGAAGACTCCTTCACCCAAGAGGCGTTCGCCGGGCTGCTGCGCGGCGTACGCCACCGGATCAAGGGCGTGCTCCGCGACCAGAGCGTCATCGCCGGGATCGGGAACGCCTACTCCGACGAGATCCTGCACGCCGCCCGGATGTCGCCCTACCGGCTCGCCTCGGACCTCTCCGAGGAGGAGATCGCCGTCCTGTACGAGGTGATGGGCGCCACCCTGCGGGACGCCGTCGAACGCTCCCGGGGGCTCGCGGCCGGGGACCTCAAGGCGGAGAAGCGCAGCGGGATGCGGGTGCACGGCCGCACCGGAGAGCCCTGCCCGGTGTGCGGCGACACCGTCCGCGAGGTGTCCTTCAAGGACTCCTCGCTCCAGTACTGCCCCACCTGCCAGACCGGCGGCAAACCGCTCGCCGACCGCCGGATGTCCCGGCTGCTCAAGTAGCCGCCCCCGCACACCGCCGTACCGGCCTTGGCGAACCCGCCCCGGGACCCGCGTGCGGGCCCTATGGTGCTGTCACCTTTTCCCGACCCTCTGTCACGGAGCACCATGACCAAGGCCCTGATCATCGGTGGCGGCATCGCCGGTACGGTCACCGCGATGGCCCTGCACAAGGCGGGCATCGACGCGGTCGTCTACGAGGCGTACCCTCCCGGCGCCACCGACACGGGCGGTGCGTTCCTGCTCGTCGCGAACAACGGCCTGGAGGCGCTGCGCACCATCGACGCCCATGGGCCGGTCCTGGAGCACGCCTTCCCGGCCACCCGCGTCGAATTCATCAGCAACACCGGCAAACGGCTGGGCGACAAGCCGATGGCCGGCGCGGAGGACGGCGGGCTCGGGGCGGTCACGATCAGACGCGCCACCCTGGCCCGGGTGCTGCGCGAGGAAGCGGTGCGCCGCGGAGTGCGCATCGAGCACGGCAAGCGGCTGCTGGCCGCCCAGACCGGCCCGGACGGCACGATCGTGGGATCCTTCGCGGACGGCGGCCGGGCCGTGGGCGACGTCCTCGTCGGCGCCGACGGAATCCACTCCCTCATCCGCCGGACCATCGACGCGGGCGCGCCCCGGCCCCGCTACACCGGACAGCACACGGTGTGCGGCTACACCCGCGACGCCGCCGAACCGCCCGCCCCGGAGACCTACCGGATGGTCTTCGGCAAGCAGGCGTTCTTCGGCTGCACCACCGCGCCCGACGGCGAGGTGTGGTGGTTCAGCAACGCCCCGGCGGCCGAACTGTCCAAGGCGGAGCTGGCCGCCGTCACCCCCGGGCAGTGGCGGGAGCGGCTGACGGAACTGTTCGCCGAGGACCACACCCCGGCCGCCGACATCGTCCGCGCCACCGGCGAGAGCATCGTCGCCACCGCCGCGTACGACCTCGTCTCCACCCCCGTCTGGTCCGAGGAGGGCATGGTCATCGTGGGGGACGCGGCGCACGCGTGCGCGCCCAACGCCGCCCAGGGCGCCTCGCTGGCCATCGAGGACGGTGTGGTGCTCGCCAAGTGCCTGCGCGATCTGCCCGGCCCGCGGTCGGCGCTCGCCGCGTACGAGGGGCTGCGCCGCGAACGGGTCGAGAAGGTGGCCGCGAACAGCGCGGGCCTGGCCCGCCGCAACGCCCCCGGGCCCGTCAAGCGGGCCCTGCGGGACGCCACGATGCCCCGCAGGCTCGACCGGGCGGGCACCACCGGCGACGACTGGCAGACCGGCTACCGCATCGACTGGGACGAACCGGTCCGGTCATAGCCCCCGCGGCAGCCCCCGGCGCGGGCGGCGGGATTGTCCACCGGGCCGAGGCCGGCCGCCACCCCAGGTTTGACCTCGGCCCACACGGGCACTTGGAGCGCTCTGCCCTCCGTACGCCCGGGAGTCCGTGTGAGCCCAGTACGCATCGTGATCGTGGGGGCCGGTTTCGCCGGTTACCAGGCCGCCCGTACGCTGTCCCGCGCTCTGCGCCGCACGGCGGAAATCGTCCTGATCAACCCCAACGACTACTTTCTGTACCTGCCGCTGCTCCCCGAGGTGGCCGCCGGGGTCCTGGAACCCCGACGGGTTTCGGTGTCCCTCACCGGCACCCTGCCGCACGTCCGGCTGGTGCTGGGCAACGTCGACTCCGTCGACCTCACCGGCCGCCGGGTGGCCTGGACCGACCCCGAGGGCGTGCGCGGCGAGATGAGCTACGACCGGCTCGTCCTGGCGGTGGGCAGCGTCAACAAGCTGCTGCCGATCCCGGGCGTGGCCGAGCACGCCCACGGCTTCCGCGGCATGCCGGAGGCCCTGTACCTGCGGGACCACGTCACCCGCCAGCTCGAGATGGCGGCCAACACCCGGGACCCCCGGGAGCGGGCCGCGCGCAAGACCTTCGTGGTGGTGGGCGCCGGATACACCGGCACCGAAGTGGCCGCCCACGGCGTGCTGTTCACCGACTCGCTCGCCCGGCGGAACGCAGCGCTGCGCGGCGAGTCCCGGCCCCGCTGGATGCTGCTCGACGTGGCCAAGAGGGTGCTGCCCAGCCTCGACGAACGGCTCTCCCGCACCGCCGGCCGGGTGCTGCGGCGGCGCGGTGTGCACGTCCGGATGGGCACCTCGGTCAAGGAGGCCACCTCCGAGGGAGTGCTTCTGGACGACGGCGAGTTCATCGACACCCGGTCGCTGATCTGGTGCGTCGGCGTACGCCCCGACCCGCTGGTGGAGGACCTCGGGCTGGCGACCGAGCACGGGCGGCTGCGGGTCGACCAGTATCTGGCCGTCCCCGGCCATCCGGAGGTGCTGGCCTGCGGGGACGCCGCCGCGGTGCCGGATCTGACCCGGCCGGGCGAGTTCACGCCGATGACCGCGCAGCACGCGCAGCGCCAGGGCAAGGTGGCCGCCCACAACATCCTCGCCTCCTTCGGACGCGGCACCCCGCGCCCGTACAAACACCACGACCTGGGGTTCACGGTCGATCTCGGCGGGGTACAAGCGGCCGCGGACCCACTGCACATCCCGCTGGCCGGCCCCGCGGCCAACGCGGTCACCCGCGGCTACCACCTGATGGCGATGCCCGGCAACCGGATCCGGGTGGCCGCCGACTGGCTGCTGGACGCGGCGCTGCCGCCGCAGGCGGTCCAGTTCGGCCTGGTGCCGTCCTGGTCGGTGCCGCTGGACACCGAGTCGCCCGAGGTCGCGCGGCACGGCCGTGGCGGCGGCTGAACAGGCGGGACAGGCTGAACAGGCGGAACAGGCTGAATCAGGCGGAAAGCCCGGGCGGCCGAACGCCGGAAGGCCGAGCCGCCGGAAGAACCTGGAAGGAGAACAATGCGACACGAACAGCTCAGCGAGCTCGGGCAGCAGCTGCGGGTGGACTCCGTGCGGTCCTCGGCCGCCGCCGGGTCCGGCCACCCCACCTCGTCGATGTCGGCGGCGGACCTGATGGCCGTCCTCATGGGCAACCATCTGCGCTATGACTTCGAAAAGCCGGAGCACCCGGGCAACGACCACCTGATCTTCTCCAAGGGGCACGCCTCCCCGCTGCTGTACTCGCTCTACAAGGCGGCCGGGGCGCTCAAGGACGAGGAACTGCTCACCTTCCGCAAGCTCGGCAGCCGGCTGGAGGGCCACCCCACCCCCGAACTGCCCTGGGTGGACGTGGCCACCGGATCGCTCGGCCAGGGGCTGCCCTTCGGCGTCGGCATGGCGCTGGCCGGAAAGCGGCTCGACCACGTCTCCAGCCGGGTCTGGGTGCTGTGCGGGGACAGCGAGATGGCCGAGGGCTCGGTCTGGGAGGCGTTCGAGCACGCGGGCCACGAACGGCTCGACAACCTCACCGCCATCATCGACGTCAACCGGCTCGGCCAGCGCGGGCCCACCCGCCACCAGTGGGACCTCGACGCCTACGCCCGCCGCATCCGTGCCTTCGACTGGCACACCATCGAGGTCGACGGGCACGACATCGCCGCGATCGACCGCGCCTACGGCGAGGCGACGTCGACCGTCGGCCGCCCCACCGCCATCATCGCCCGCACCCAGAAGGGCCGCGGCGTCGCCTCCGCGGAGAACCACGAGGGCATGCACGGCAAGCCGCTGAAGGACCCCGAGGAGGCCATCGCCGAACTCGGCGGCGTACGGAACATGGCGGTACCGGTGCTCGGCCCGCCCGCGGAGAAGCCCACCCGGCCCGCCTCGGAAGGCCCGCTGAGCCTGCCGCGCTTCAACACCGGCGACACCGTCCCCACCCGCGACGCGTTCGGCGAGGCGCTGGCCGCCGTCGGCACCGCCCGCGGCGATGTGGTGGCCCTCGACGGCGAGGTGGGCGACTCGACCCGGCTGGAGTACTTCCACAAGGAACACCCCGAGCGCTACTTCGAGTTCTACATCGCCGAACAGCAGATGGTGGCCGCCGCGGTGGGCATGCAGACGCGCGGCTGGACCCCGTACGCCTGCACCTTCGCCGCCTTCCTCACCCGCGCCTACGACTTCGTCCGGATGGCCTCCGTCAGCCGCGCCGACCTCAACCTGGTCGGCTCGCACGCCGGGGTCGCCATCGGCCAGGACGGGCCCTCGCAGATGGGTCTGGAGGACCTGGCGGCGATGAGGGCCGTGCACGGCAGCACCGTGCTCTACCCGTGCGACGCCAACCAGACCGCCCAGCTGACCGCGACCATGGCCGAGCTGTCGGGCATCCGCTACCTGCGCACCTCGCGCGGCGGAACGCCCGTCATCTACCCGTCCTCCGAGCGCTTCCCCATCGGCGGGTCCAAGATCCTGCGCGCCACCGAGAGCGACCGCGTCACCCTCGTCGCGGCCGGGGTCACCGTCCACGAGGCCATCGCCGCCGCCGACCGGCTCGCCCAGGACGGCATCTCCGCCCGCGTCATCGACCTGTACTCGCTCAAGCCGGTCGACGCCGAGGCGCTGCGCACCGCCGCCGAGGTGACGGGCCGTCTGATCACCGTCGAGGACCACCACCCCGAGGGCGGTGTGGGCGACGCGGTCCAGGGCGCCTTCGCCGACGGCGGCCCGGCGCCGCGCATCGTGCGGCTCGCCGTACGGAACATGCCGATGTCCGGCACCCCGGCCGAGCAGCTGAACCAGGCCGGGATCGACGCCGAGGCGATCACCGCGGCGGCCCGCGAACTCGTGGCCGCCTGAGGCGACTTCAGCCGATGAGGGAGATCTGAGCCGAGCACACCCCGACAGACCCCAGAACATCTCCATGTGACGAAGTCCCTCTCGTCACCCGTGGGCCCCTCCCGTACGCTGCTGCCCAGTTCTGATGGCAGCGGCAGGGGTGGGGTCGGATGGGCAACCTGGGGGGATCCGCGTCCGGCAGGGCGCGGCACACGCGAACGGTGGCGGTCGCCGCGGCGGCCGCCGCACTGTGTCTGACGGCATCGGCGGGCGCGAGCCCGGCCGCCGCGGCCGAGCCGTCGTACGCCGCCACCACGGGGGTGGGCGTGCACAACGCGTACGAGAAGGCGAAGTATCCGTACTTCGCCGACGCGCTCGACTCCGGTGCCTCCCTGCTCGAACTCGACGTGTGGACCAACGTGTTCGGCGCCGGGTGGCGGGTCTCGCACAGCAACCCGCTCGGCAACGACAACAACTGCGAGAACGCCGCCACCCCCGCCGAACTGCGCACCAAGGCCCGCAACCAGAGCCTGGCGGGCTGCCTCGCCGACATGAGGGCCTGGCACGACGCCCACCCCGGCCACCGTCCCATCGTCATCAAGACGGAGCTGAAGGACGGTTTCTACGACAAGAGCGGCCGCGGCCCCGACGACCTCGACGCGCTCCTCGGCGCCACCCTCGGCGACGCGCTGCTGCGCCCCGCTGACGTGGTGGGCGACCACACCGACCTGGACGAGGCGGTACGGGCCGGGGCCTGGCCGTCCCGGTCCGCGCTCGCGGGCAAGTTCATCGTCGAGCTGATCCCCGGCACCGTCGAGGAGAACAACCCGCTCGACACCCTGTGGACCGACCGCGAGTACGCCACTCGTCTGCGCGATCTCGCCGCCGCCGGAAACCTCCGCCAGGCGGCCGCCTTCCCCGCCGTCCACACCGCCGCCGCCGGCGACCCGCGCACCCGCTACCAGGACGCCGCGATCCGCCCGTGGTTCGTGTTCTTCGACGGCGACGCCTCCGCGTACGTCACCCGGAACATCGACACCGCCTGGTACGACGCCCGCCACTACATCCTGATCATGACCGACGCGCAGAACGTCGCGCCCGCCATCGACGGCACCCACCCCACCGAGGCCCAGGCCCGGGCGCGGGTGAACGACCTCGCCGCGCGGCACGCCAGCCTCGCGACCGCCGACTGGTATCCGCTGCCGTCCGTGCTGTCCGCCGTCGTCCCCCGTGGCTGAATCAGCCGGGCAGATCTCCGGAGCCGGAGTCGGTCTCCTCCAGCCGGAATCCGACCTTCAGCCCTACCTGGTAGTGCGCGATCCGGCCGTCCTCGATATGCCCGCGGACGGCGCCGACCTCGAACCAGTCGAGATTGCGCAGCGTCTTCGAGGCGCGGCTGATGCCGCTGCGGATCGCGTCGTCGACGCTCTCGGTGGACGAGCCGACGATCTCCGTCACCCGGTAGGTATGGGACATGGCAGTCTCCCCGGTCCTGGGGTGGTCCGATGGTTCCTCTCCCCACGGTGCCTCACCGCGCCCCGGTCCGCGAGCCGGAGGCGGCCGCCGCGCCCGGCGGGCTACGGCACCACCGTGACCGGCCAGCGCCCCGCCTTGACCAGCCGGACCGCCACCGAGCCGACGATGCGGTGCCCCGCCTGCTCGGACGCGCCGACCACCACCGCGTCGGCCTTCAGCTCGTCCGCCGCCGTCACCAGGCCGTTGTACGGATCGCCGCGGAAGGTGTGGAACTCCCAGCGCACCTCGAAGACGCCGCGCAGCCGCTCGGTCGCCTCGCGCACCTCCCGCAGCAGCTCCTCGGCCACCTCTCCCGTGGTGTCCGCCACGGAGGCGCCCAGCGCCGCACCGGCCGCCATCACGGGCTGGATGTACACCAGGGCGAGCAGCGCGTTCTGGCGTCTGGCCAGCCCCGCGGCGTACGCGACGGCACGCCAGGACGAGTCGGAGCCGTCGACACCGGCCACGATAACCTTCGGACCGTCAGTTCCGCGCTCGAAGGACGCGGGAAGTTTGTCCACCACATCTGCGAGGCTAGCGCCAGGGAGAAACGGGTGATCATCCGACCCGTCCCGCGGCGCGACCACGCCGTGACCGCAACATGACCGCCGACCGTACGACAGGAGAAACAATGGGCGGCACGCACCGGGGCGAACTACTCGCCATCAGTGACCTGCACGTGGCCTACGAGGAGAACCGGTCGATCGTGGAGCGGCTGCGGCCCGGCTCCGAGGACGACTGGCTGATCGTCGCCGGGGACGTCGGCGAGGTCTTCGCCGACATCGAATGGGCGCTGGGGCTGCTGAGCGAGCGCTTCGCCAAGGTCATCTGGTCGCCGGGCAACCATGAGCTGTGGACCCACCCCAAGGACCCGGTGAAGGCCCGGGGCGTGGCGCGCTACGGGGCGCTGGTGGAGATGTGCCGGAGCAAGGGCGTCGTCACGCCCGAGGACCCGTACCCGGTGTGGGAGGGCATCGGCGGGCCGCTCACCATCGCCCCGCTGTTCCTGCTCTACGACTACACCTTCCGCCTCGACGGCCTCACCACGAAGGAGGCCGCCCTCGCCCACGCCCACGACGAGGGCGTGATCTGCACCGACGAGCACGTCCTGCACCCGGACCCCTACCCCACCCGCGACGCCTGGTGCCGCGCCCGGGTCGCCGAGACCGAGGCCCGGCTCGCGGCCTGCGACCCCGCGCTGAAGACGGTGCTCATCAACCACTGGCCGATGACCCGGCTGCCCACCCGCGTGCTGCGCTACCCCGACTTCGCCCTGTGGTGCGGCACCGAGTTGACCGCCGACTGGCACGTCCGGTTCCGCGCCGAGACCGTCGTCTACGGGCATCTGCACATCCCGCGGACCACGGTGGAGGACGGGGTGAAGTTCCAGGAGGTCTCGGTCGGCTACCCGCGCGAGTGGAAGGCCCACGGCCGGCTGCCCGAGGACCCGCTGCGCCGGGTGCTCCCGGTGCCCGTGTCCTGACCCGGGCCGCCGACCGGCGGGGACGGGGTCACAGACTTCCTCGTACGCCGGGGAACAGGTCGGTGAAGGGCGTCGTCGCGTCGCCGACCGACCGTCCGAAGGGCTCGTCGAAGTCCCACACCAGGTAGAGCAGGAAGATGATGAGGGCGGTGAACATCACCGCCAGCATCAGTTCCCGTGGCGAGCGGCGGATCTGCAGGGTGAAGACCAGCCCGATCACCAGCGCCGCGCCGAACAGCAGCCCGAACCAGACCACCTCGGGCATCGTCGGCCCCGCGCTCTGCTGGCGGGCGCCCCGCGCGTCGTCGACGGCGGCCACCTGGTCCACGAGCGGCTGGTAGGCCTGCGCCTGGAGGTCGCTGTGCGGCTTGGCCATGGTGACGTCGTGCCGCAGCCTGGCCAGCAGGTCGGTGCCCCGGTCGGTCAGTTCGCCCTGGTCGACCATCACCTTCCACTCCCGGGACACCACATGGCGCACATACGCGTCGACGTCGTCGCGGATGCGGTCGCGCACCGGCTGGGGGTAGACGCTCACCCGCTCGGTCACCTCGTGCAGCGCCTGGGCCTCCGTCCGCACCCCGTCCTGGGCGGCGCCGCGGGTCTCCCAGACCCCGGCGATGGCCAGGCCCAGCACGATCGCGTAGACCACGCCGATCATCATGATCATGTAGTCGAGGACATCGGGGGTCTCGCTCGGATCGTCGTCCTCGCCGAGCCGGCGGGCGTTGAGGATCGCGAGGACGACGACGACCGAGCAGATCCCGGCCGTCAGAAGAGTCAGAATCAGCCATTCGGGCATGGGTAACCTCCGGTACGAAAAGGCCGGGACGGCCGGCGGTGGGCGCGGGTCAGCCGCGGCGGCTGCCGCGCGAGCCGGAGCGCGAGCGCGAGCGGGGACGGAGCGCGGCGGCCGCGAGGACCGCGGGCGCGGTGAGCAGCAGGGTGAACGTGACCAAGGAGGTCCCGCCGTCGGGTTGGTGGTGCGCGGGCTTGTGATACGCGCGCACCTCGACGCGGCGGGTCCCGCTCGGCGCGGGAGCCGGCTCGGCGGACGGTGCCGGTGGTTCCGGGGGCCGGGTCGGCGGAGCGACCGGAAGCGGCGCCGCGGGGCGCCGCGTGGACGGCGCGGGCGCGGGGGCGGGCTCTGCCGGCCGGGTGGGCGCGGGGGCGCGCGGCGGCGTGGGGCGCGGCGCCGGGGTGGCCGAAGGCGAGGCGCTGGGCCTGGGCGTCGGCGAAGGGGTCGGCGTGGGGCTGGGTGTGGGTGTCGGCGTGGGCGTAGGTGTCGGAGTGGGCGTGGGTGTAGGTGTCGGAGTGGGCGTAGGCGTCGGTGTGGGCTTGGGCGGCGGGCACCAGCCGTAGCGGAATCCGAGCCGGCCCCGCCACGCCGCCACCGACGCCCTGACGCACCCACAAAAGCCCGGGCCGATCTGGACCCGCACCCGCAGCCTCACCCCCGCACGCGGTCCATGGTCCGCACCCCCGTCCCCCGTCGCCGCCCCGCCCCGGACGTCGATCGTCCGCCGCGGGGCGGTGGTGGCGGCCCCCCGGCCGTCACCGTCCCCGTCGGCCACGGCTGTCGCCCCCGTCGAGGCGAGCAGCAGGGCCGTCGTGAGGACCCCCGCCCGCCATGCGCCATGCCATCGATTCACGAGGAAATATTCGGCTGAACGGACCGCCGTCAGCCCTATGCCCCCGATGATTCGCCCGAATAGGGGAAATAATAAGGAGATTTCCGGGAGTGAGGTTTACGCCCGCAGGTCCTTGGGCCGGGCCCGGTCCAGGATCGGGCCGGTGTCCGTCCCCGGCGGCAGGGTGCCGAAGGCGTGCCCCCAGTCCCCGTCGAGCCGGGAGGCGCAGAACGCGTCGGCGACCGCCGGGTGGCTGTACCGCACCAGCAGGCTGCCCTGCAGGACCAGGGTCATCTGCTCGGCGAGGCGGCGCGCGAGCAGTTGCGCCCGCTGCGGATCGGCGAGCTGCGGCAGCAGCGCACGCAGCCGGGCCACGGCCGCGTCCAGCCGTGCGTCGGCCCCGGCGGCGGCGTCCACCTCGGCGAGGAAGGCGTCCAGCGCGCCCGTCTCCCGGCCGAGGGCGCGCAGCACGTCCAGGGCGGCGACGTTCCCCGAGCCCTCCCAGATCGACTGCAGCGGCGCCTCCCGGTACAGCCGCGGCATGCCGGAGTCCTCCACATAGCCGTTGCCGCCCAGGCACTCCAGGGCCTCGGCGGCGTGGGTGGCGCCGCGCTTGCACACCCAGTACTTGCTGACCGCGAGTCCCAGCCGGCGCAGCGCCGCCTCGCCGCCGTCCCCGGCCTCGGCGCGGTCCAGGGCCGCCGCCAGCCGCATCGCGAGCGTGGTCGCCGCCTCCGACTCGACCGCCAGATCGGCCAGGACGTTGCGCATCAGGGGCTGGTCGATCAGCTCGGCGCCGAAGGCCCGGCGGTGCTCGCAGTGGTGCAGCGCCTGCCGCAGACCGGCGCGCATGCCCGCCGCCGAGCCGATCACGCAGTCCAGCCGGGTCACGTTGACCATCTCGACGATGGTCCGCACCCCGCGCCCCGGTTCGCCGATCCGCCAGGCCACGGCGCGGTCGTACTCGATCTCGGAGGAGGCGTTGGAGCGGTTGCCCAGCTTGTTCTTGAGCCGCTGGAGGTACAGGGCGTTGCGGGTGCCGTCCGGCAGGACGCGCGGCACCAGGAAGCAGGTCAGTCCCTCGGGGGCCTGCGCCAGCGTCAGGAACACATCGCTCATCGGCGCGGACGTGAACCACTTGTGGCCGGTGAGCAGGTACGTGCCGTCGTCCGCGGCCGCGGGGGTGGCCTCGGTGGTGTTGGCGCGTACGTCCGAGCCGCCCTGCTTCTCCGTCATCGACATGCCCGCGATCAGCCCGCGCTTGGTGAGCGGCGCGCGCAGGCCGAAGTCGTAGGTGCGGGCGGTCAGCAGCGGCTCGTACGCGGCGGCCAGCTCCGGTTCGGCGCGCAGCGCCGGGACCGCGGCGTACGTCATGGAGATCGGGCAGCCGTGGCCGGGCTCGGCCTGGGCGAAGGCGTAGAACGTGGCCGCGCGCGCCAGGTGCCGCCCGGGGCGGGTCTCGGCCCAGGCCGCCGCGTGCTGGCCGCTCTCCACGGCCGCGGTCATCAGCTGGTGGTAGGCGGGGTGGTATTCGACCTCGTCGATCCGGTGCCCGTAGCGGTCGTGGGTGTGCAGCACCGGCGGGTGCTCCTCCGCCATCCGGGCCCAGTCCTGCACCTCGGCGGAACCGGCCCGGGCGCCCACCTCCCGCACCCGCGGCTCGGCCCATTCGGCGCCGTCCCGGCGCAGGGCCTCCAGCAGGGCGGGGTCGTCGGCCGTGCTGAAACCGGCGAGGGGCGGAGCCTGGTTGAGGACTTCGTGCGTCGCGCTCATGGAAAAGGTCTCCTGGGGTCGCCGCGGATGCCGGGCCTTGCGGACGTAGGGTCTCTTACACTTCCAGTATGCGTGATGTAAATCTGTAATGGTAGGTGGAAGGCGGTGATGGATAGGGTTCCGCACAGTTATGGACGACACCGGAACGCTCACGCTGCGCCCCCTGACGGCGCGCTCGATCGTGCTCAGCACCCTGCTGGGCCACCATCCGCCGGAGCTGCCCGCCCGCGCGCTCGTCCGCGTCGGCGCGCTGTTCGGTACGGCCGAGGGGACGGTACGGGTCGCGCTCACCCGGATGGTGGCCGCCGGTGACCTCGAACAGCACGGCGGCGCCTACCGGCTCACCGATCGGCTGCTCGCCCGCCAGGCCCGCCAGGACGAAAGCCGCGCGCCCCGCACCCGGCGCTGGGACGGCACCTGGGAGATCGCCGTCGTCACCCCCGACCGGCGCCCCGCCCCCGAGCGCGCCGCGCTCCGCCAGGCGATGGCCGCGCTGCGGCTCGCCGAACTCCGCGAGGGCACCTGGCTGCGCCCCGCCAACCTCGTACGCCCCCGCCCGCCCGTGGTCGCCGAGCAGTGCGGCTGCTTCACCGCCACCCCGGAGGACGACCCGGCCGCCCTCGCGGCCCGGCTCTGGGACCTGCCGGACTGGGCCGGCCGCGCCCGCCGCCTCGCCGACGCCCTGGACGCGGCGCGGAGCCCGGCCGGCCGCTTCACGGTGGCGGCGGCGGTGCTGCGGCATCTGCTGACGGACCCGGTGCTGCCGGACGAGCTGCTGCCGCGGGGGTGGCCGGGCGCCGGCCTGCGGGGCAGGTACGACGCGTTCGAGCGGGACTTCCGCGGGGAGCTGCGCCAGTACACCACCCCTTGACGATGGTGGCTACGCCGAACCGCGCAGCACCAGCTCCACGTCCAGCACCACCGCCGGTTCGATCGCCTCCCCGCCCGCCAGCCGCAGCAGCTGACGCGCCAGCCGCCGCCCGATCTCCGCGATCGGCTGCCGCACCGTCGTCAGCGGCGGGTCCGCGTACCGCGCCGCCTGCACATCGTCGAAGCCCACCACCGCCACGTCCTCCGGCACCCGCCGCCCGGCCTGCCGCAGGGCCCGCAGCACCCCGAGGCCCATGAGGTCGGAGGCCACGAAGACGGCGTCCAGTTCCGGCTGCCGCCCCAGCAGCTCCCGCATCGCGACCGCGCCCGACTCCTGCGTGAAGTCCCCGGCCGCCACCAGCGGTTCCCGCCCCGCCTCGCCCAGCGCCGTCCGGTAGCCGGTCAGCCGGTCGATACCGGCCACCATGTCCTGCGGGCCCGCGACCGTGGCGACGCGGGCGCGGCCGGAGCGGAGCAGATGCGTCACGGCCAGGGCCGCGCCCCCGGCGTTGTCGACGCCCACGTACGGCAGCGCCGCCGGGCCCAGCAGCCGTTCGTTGCAGACCACCGGAATGCCCATGCGGGCCAGCGCGGCGGGCAGCGGATCGGCGCCGTGCACGGAGGCGACCATGACGCCGTCGACGTGGCGCGCCAGGGCGAAGCGCTCGATGCGGTTCCGGCTGGCGGGGGAGCGGGCCATCATCAGCACCAGTTGCTTGTCCGCGTCCTCCAGCTCCTGGCCGACACCGCGCACCACGCCGGGGAAGAACTGGTCGTCCGAGAAGACCCGGCCCGGCTCCTCGGGCAGGACGAGCGCGAACGAGTCGGTGCGCTGGGTGACCAGGCTGCGGGCCGCCTGGTTGGGGACGTACCCCAGCTCCTCGACGGCCCGCAGCACCGCCGCCCGGCTGTCCTCGGCGACCCTGGTCGAGCCGTTGACGACGCGGGAGACCGTGGCGCGCGAGACACCCGCGTGCCGGGCCACGCTCTCCAGGGTGGGCCGGGGCCGGTGCATCCGGGCTACCTCGCTGTTCGCTTCGCCGCCTTCTGTTCGTCGGTACAGCATGGATCAGGACGCGGACCGGATGACACTCCTCCGGCGGCAGGAGGCGAGCGGCCTCAGGACGCGAGCACCCGGGCGCGGCAGACCGAGGGCGAGCCCCAGGCGCCCCGCAGGGCGCGGGCCTTGCGGATCCACAGCGACAGGTCGTACTCGTCCGTGTAGCCGATCGCGCCGTGCAGCTGGAGGGCGGTGCGCGCCGCCGCGTACGCCGCGTCGCCCGCCGCCACCTTGGCGGCGGCGACCTCGGCCCCGGCCCCCGGGCCGCCCGCCGCGAGGGCGACGGCGGCCCCGTGGAGCAGCGGGCGGGCGAACTCCAGCCCGATGAGCACATCCGCCAACTGGTGCTGCACCGCCTGGAACGAGCCGATCGCGCGGCCGAACTGGGTGCGCTGCTTGACGTACGCCACGGTCCGGTCCAGCAGCGCCAGCCCGGCGCCGAGTGACTGCGCGGCCGTGGCGAAGGCGGCCCAGTCCGCGGCGCGCGCGGCGGCCGCGGCGACGGCCGCGCCCCGCGCCAGCGGCTCGCCCCCGGGCAGCGGCGGGGCGAGGCGCCGGGCGGGGTCGAGTGAGGTCCGCACCGGGCCGTGCCCCGGGGCCAGCCACAACTCCTCGCCGCGCACGGCCAGGACGGCGTCGGCGGCGTCCGCGTCCAGGGCGTACGGACCGCCGTCGGCCATCGCCACGGTGACCATGGCCTGTCCGGAGGCGATACGGGGCAGCCAGTCCCCGGCCGCGGGGGACGCCGTCAGCAGCACCGCCGCCGCGGCCGTCTCGGCCCACGGCCCCGGCACGGCGTGCCGCCCCAGCTCGACGCAGGCCACGGCCAGCTCCACCGGCAGCGGCCCCACCCCCTCGTACGCCTCCGGCACGGCGAGCGCGGTCACCCCGGCCTCGGCGAGCCGCCCCCACAGCGCCCGCCCGGGCGCGTGCTCCCCGCGCGCCCACGCCCGCACCGCGCCGGGGGTGTCCGCGGCGCCGAGCATCCGGTCGAGGGTTCGGCCGAACTCGCTCTGCGCCTGGTCCAGCAGGAATCTCATGCGCGGTCGCCCTTCGTCTTCCGTCGCGGTGTCGCCGGGAGTCGTGTTCTGGCCGTACGCGGGGTCCGTGAGGGGGACCGCTCACCGCCTGCCCTTCGGCAGGCCGAGCAGCCGCTCCGCCACGATGTCCCGCTGGATCTCGTTCGTCCCGGCGTAGATCGGCCCCGCCAGCGCGAAGACATAGCCCTCCGCCCAGCCGTCCTCCGCCAGCTCACCGCACGGCCCCAGCAGATCCAGGGCCGTTTCGTGGAGGCTGATGTCCAGCTCCGACCAGAACACCTTGTTGAGGCTCGACTCGGCCCCGAGCGCTTCCCCGGCGGCCAGGCGCGAGGCGCCCGCGTAGGCGAAGAGTTCATACGCGCGGGCGCGGATCACCGCGTCGGCCACCCGGTCCCGCAGGGCCGCGGCGGCCTCGCCCGTCTCCTCCCCGGCGGCGACACGTGTCCGCCACAGGGCGGCCAGACGGCGGGCGGCGGCGGTGAAACGGCCGGGGCTGCGGAGGGTCAGCCCGCGCTCGTTGCCCGCGGTGCTCATCGCGACCCGCCAGCCCTGCCCCGGTTCGCCGATGACGTCCTCGTCGGGCACGAACACCTCGTCCAGGAAGAGTTCGGCGAAGGCGGGCTTGCCGTCGAGGCGGCCGATGGGGCGTACGGTCACGCCCGGCGCGTCCAGCGGGAACATCAGATACGTCAGCCCGCGGTGGGGCGGGGCCCCGGGCTCGCGGTGGCTGCGGAACAGCCCGAAGGCCCGGTCGGCGAAGGCCGCCCGGGAGGACCAGGTCTTCTGGCCGGTCAGCAGCCAGCCGCCGTCCGCGCGCCGGGCGGTGGAGCGCAGCGAGGCGAGGTCGGAGCCCGCCTCCGGCTCGGACCACGCCTGCGCCCAGATCACCTCGCCGCGCGCCATCGGCGGCAGGATCCGGGCGCGCTGCCCGGCGGTTCCGTGGTCGAAGAGAGTGGGGGCCAGCAGGCTGATGCCGTTCTGGCTCACCCGGCCGGGCGCGCCCGCCGCGTAGTACTCCTCCTCGAACAGCAGCCACTCCAGCACCGACGCGCCGCGCCCGCCGTACTCCTCGGGCCAGGTCACCGCCGACCAGCGGCCGGATGCCAGGGTCCGCTCCCAGGCGCGATGGGCGGCGAACCCCTCGGCGGTCTCCAGGGACGGCAGCGGAGCGGCGGGCACATGGGCCGCGAGCCACCGCCGGGCCTCGGCCCGGAACGCCTCCTGCCGCTCGGTCAGGTCGAGATCCATCGGGCCCCCGGCTCCTTCCCTAACAAGTGTTTGGTAGGTTACCGTGGCGCCGTGATGGACAACAAGCCGTCGTACGTCCCCGGCCACGGCCTGCTCACCGGCCGCACGGCCGTCATCACGGCCGCGGCGGGCGCCGGGATCGGCGGCGCCACGGCCCGCCGGTTCCTGGAGGAGGGCGCCCGGATCGTCATCGGCGACGTCCACGCACGCCGCCTCGAGGAGACGGTCGCCGCCCTCGCCGAGGAGTTCGGAGCGGATCGTGTCGCCGGGCTGACCTGCGATGTCACCGAGGAGGACGAGGTGGCGGCGCTGTTCGACCTCGCCGAGGAGCGGCACGGACGGCTGGATGTCGTGGTCAACAACGCCGGTCTCGGCGGCACCGCCGAACTCACCGAGATGACCGACGAGCAGTGGCACAGGGTCATCGACGTCACCCTGGGCGGCACCTTCCGCTGCACCCGCGCCGCCCTCCGCCGCATGAAGGCCCGTCCGGCAGGCGGATCCGGGACCGTCGTCAACAACGCGTCGGTCGTCGGCTGGCGCGCCCAGGCCGGACAGGCCCACTACGCCGCCGCCAAGGCCGGGGTCATGGCGCTCACCCGCTGCGCCGCCGTCGAGGCCGCCGCGTACGGGGTGCGGGTCAACGCCGTGGCGCCGAGCCTGGCCATGCATCCGCACCTGGTGAAGGTCACCACGCCCGAGCTGCTGGCCGAGCTGACCGAGCGCGAGGCGTTCGGCCGCTACGCCGAGCCCTGGGAGGTCGCCAACGTGATCGTCTTCCTGGCCAGCGGCTATGCGTCGTACATGACCGGCGAGACGGTGTCCGTCAGCAGTCGGCACCCATGAGCCCGGAACCCGTGAGCCCGGCAGCGGTGAGGCGAGAATGGGAACGTGCCGAAAATCAGCGGGAACAGCAAGAAGACCACCGTGAGCCCGTCCCCCGAGCGGCGCCGCGAACTGCTCTCGACGGCGGCCGAGGTGTTCGCCGCCCAGGGCTACAACGCGACCACCGTCCGCCGGATCGCGGACGAGGCGGGGATGCTCGCGGGCAGCCTGTACTACCACTTCGACTCCAAGGAGTCGATGGTCGACGAGATCCTCTCCACCTTCCTCGACGAGCTGTGGGCGGGGTACGAGGACGTGCTGCGGGCCGGGCTCGGCCCCAGGGAGACCATCGAGGCGCTGGTCACCGAGTCCTTCCAGGAGATCGACCGGCACCGGGCCGCCGTCGCGATCTACCAGAAGGAGTCCCGGCAGCTCGCCGCCCTGCCCCGCTTCGGCTATCTCACCGACTCGCAGCGCAGGTTCGAACAGGCCTGGCTGGGCACGCTGGAGCGCGGCGTGGCCGACGGGGCGTTCCGCACCGACCTCGACATCCGGCTGGCCTACCGCTTCCTGCGCGACACCGTCTGGGTCGCCGCGTCCTGGTACCGGCCCGGCGGACAGCACAGCCCCGAGGAGATCGCCCGCCAGTACGTGTCGATGGTCCTGGACGGCATCACCCCACGAGACTGAAGGAGCAGCAGCCATGGCCGAGGCATTCATCGTCGAAGCGGTACGGACCCCCGTCGGCCGCCGCAAGGGCGGGCTGGCGTCCGTCCACCCGGCCGACCTCGGCGCGCACGTCCTGCGCGCGCTGATGGAGCGCTCGGGCGCCGACCCGGCCGCCGTCGAGGACGTGGTCTTCGGCTGCCTGGACACCGTCGGCCCGCAGTCCGGGGACATCGCCCGCACCTGCTGGCTGGCCGCCGGGCTGCCCGAGGAGGTGCCGGGCGTGACCGTCGACCGGCAGTGCGGCTCCTCCCAGCAGGCCCTGCACTTCGCGGCGCAGGCAGTGCTCTCCGGCACCCAGGACCTGGTGGTCGCGGGCGGCGTGCAGAACATGTCGCAGGTGCCGATCGCCTTCGCCAGCCGCCAGGCGGCCGAGCCGCTGGGGCTGACCGAGGGGCCGTTCGCGGGCTCGGAGGGCTGGCGGGCGCGGTACGGCGACCGGCCGGTCAGCCAGTTCCACGGGGCCGAGATGATCGCCGAGAAGTGGGGGATCGGCCGCCCGGAGATGGAGGAGTTCGCGCTCCGTTCCCACCGGCGCGCGATCCGCGCCATCGACGAGGGCCGCTTCGACCGTGAAGTCGTCCCGTACGGGGATGTCCGCGCGGACGAGGGGCCGCGCCGGGACACCAGCCTGGAGAAGATGGCCGCGCTCGCCCCGCTCATGGAGGGCGGCCGGCTCACCGCCGCGCTCTCCTCCCAGGTCTCCGACGGCGCCGCCGCGCTGCTGGTCGCCTCCGAACGGGCCGTACGCGAACACGGCTTGACCCCGCGCGCCCGGATCCACCATCTGTCGGTGCGCGGTGAGGACCCGATCCGCATGCTGTCCGCGCCCATCCCGGCCACCGCGTACGCGCTGAAGAAGACCGGCATGACCATCGCCGACATCGACCTGGTGGAGATCAACGAGGCGTTCGCACCGGTCGTGCTGGCCTGGCTGCGGGAGAGCGGCGCCGACCCGGAACGGGTCAACGTCAACGGCGGCGCGATCGCGCTGGGCCACCCGCTGGGCGCGACGGGCGCCAAGCTGATGACGACCCTGCTGCACGAACTGGAGCGCACGGGCGGGCGTTACGGGCTTCAGACCATGTGCGAAGGGGGCGGCCAGGCCAACGTGACCATCGTCGAGAGGCTGTGAGGGCGCCGTGGGGTGCGGCGATCGGACGCTTCCGCCTGGCGGCCCCCTGCGGCCCCGCGCATGATGGCCGCATGGCGTGCGGATCGACCAGTCTCGGGAACGGCGAGGCCACCTGGTTCTGCTGTGGCAACGCCTGGGGCCCGTGTGCCGCCGCGGGCGGCGGCGCCTGCGGCACGTGCAAGTCCAGTTCCCTGCAGGCCGCCTGGCCCAACGCGTCGAAGGCGTGCTGGGACATCACCCGGCCGGATCTGTGCGGCGAGGACCTGCCGCGGCGCGGCTGCGGCTCGGCCATCAAGGTGCGCCACCTGTGCTCCGGGGCGTCCGTCTGCGTCACCGTCAGCGACTGCGGTCCGCGCACCCGGAGCTTCTGCGGCGAGTCCAGCTGCTGCGACGGCGTCTGCCGCAGCAACCGCGTCATCGACCTGACCCCCGCCGCCTTCTCCGCCATCGGCAGCCTCAGCTCCGGCACCCTGCCGGTCTCCCTCTACGAGTGAGCGGGGCCATGAGCGCGCACCGGATCTCCGACCCCCTCGACCGCCGCCGCTTCCTCACCGCCGCCGCACTGCGCGGCGTGACCGTCGTCGGGACGGGCGTCATCGGGGCGACCGCGCTGGGCGCCGTGGACGCCGACGCCGTCTTCGCCGCGCCCCTGCGCGAGCCCCTGGACCCTGCGGTCCCCACCAGCGCCTTCGTGGAGGGGCGGATCACCTCCGTCGACGGCGGTGTGCTGGAGGTGGCGGGTTCCTACGGCGACCACGCCCGGGTCCGGCTCACAGGCGCCACCAGCGTCTGGAAGGTACGTCCCACCACCGCCGCGTCGATCGAGACCGGCGACGGGCTCTACGCACGCGGCGTCCCGATGCCCGACGGCACGGTCGCCGCCGACGCGGTGTGGGTGAACATCGTGAACCTCCACACCACCATCCGCGGCATCGAGAAGACCCGGCTGCACCTCGCGCACGGATCGCACGAGATCGTCGGCAACCTCCTCCCGGACACCTCCAGCGCCTCGTACTCCGGCGCCGCCCCCACCGCCGACCTCTCCGGGCTGCGGATCGGGCAGGGCGCCCAGGTGCTGGGCGCCTGGCGGCCGTCCGACGACTCCGTGGACATCGTGCGGGTGGCGGTCGGGCCGGGCGCGGGGCGCCGCCGGTGAGCGCCGCCGCCCTCGATCTCGCCGCGCCGCTGCTCGCCGGGGTGCTGGGGACGGCCGGGGCGGGCAAGCTCGTCGGCCACGGCACGGCCCGGCCGGCGCACCGGACCGCGCTGGCCCGGCTGCTGCGCGGCGGCCGCCGCGCGGCGCTCGCGCTGCGCGCCCTCGGCGCCCTCGAACTCCTGCTGTCCGCCGCGCTGCTGGTGCTGTCACCGTCGGTGGCCGCGGGCGGGACGGCCGCCGCGCTCGGCGCCGGTTTCCTCGGCTACCTCGGGTACGCGCGGGCGGCCGCGCCCGGGGCCTCGTGCGGCTGTACGGCGCGGGACGACGGGCCGGTGGGGGCCAGGGCCTTCGCCCGGGCCGCCGTGGTGGCGGCGGGCGGTGTCGCCGTGGCGCTGGCCCGGCACCCCTGGTGGGTCACGGCCCCGCGGCACCCGGCCGCCACCGGGTGCTGCGCCCTCGCGGCGGCGGCCGGGCTGCTGGCTCTCCGCGCCGACCGCCGGTGGCGGATGCCGTGGCGCAGGCTGCGCCTGCGCCTCACCGGACACCCGCTGGCCGGAATCCCGAACGGGCCGCGGGTGCCGGTGGCCGCGACGGTCGAGCTGCTGGAACGCTCGCTGGCCTGGCAGAGCACCGCGCCCCTGGTGCGGTCGGCGCTGCTGGACCACTGGGACGAGGGCGGCTGGCGCATCCTCCAGTACGCCGGGCTCCACGCGCCCGGCGGCACGGCGCGACCGCTGGTGGTGCTCTTCGCGCTGGACGCGGGGGCGAGCCGGGACGCGGTACGGGAGCCCGCGGTGCGGGTGAGCGTCCTCGACGCCGACACCGGCGAACCGGTGGCGGCGGGCGACCGGGCAGGACACCCCCTACGGCGTTGACGCGGCCAGCAGCGCCGTGTCGTCGTCCACCCGGCCCGGTATGTCCAGCAGCCCCAGCGCCCGGTCGATGATCGCCTGCGGGTCGGCGAGGACGGGCGGGGCGAGCCCGTCGCAGGCGCGCCGCAGCGCCGCCAGGCCGTCGTCGAGGGGTAGCCGGTTGTTCTCCACCAGCCCGTCGGTGAACAGCAGCAGCCCCGCGCCGCGCGGCAGCCGTGTCTCGTGGCCGACCAAGGGCTCGTGCGCCAGGCCCAGCGGGGCGTTGGGACAGACGTCGAGGAAGCTCGTCGTCCCGTCCGCCACCAGCAGCGGCGGCAGATGGCCACTGGCCGCGTACCGCAGCCGCCGGGTGCGCGGCTCGTACACCGCGTACAGGCACGTCGCGAAGTGGTCGACCTCCAGGGAGCGCAGATAGGCGTCCAGCTTCCCCAGCAGCACACCGGGGGAGGCGCGGTCCAGGGCGAAGCCGCGAAGGGTGGAGCGCAACCGGCCCATCACGGTGGCGGCGTCCACGTCATGTCCCATCACATCGCCGATCGTCAGCCCCATCTCGCCGTCGGGCAGCGCGATGACGTCGTACCAGTCGCCGCCGATCTCGGCGCCGCTGGCGCTCGCCTCGTAGTAGGAGGCGGTGCGCAGCCCCGGCACCTGCGGGAGGGCCTGCGGCAGCAGGGCGCGCTGGAGGGTCATCGCGAGATGGCGCTCGTTGCGGAAGCGGGCCGCGTTGTCGTAGGCGAGGGCCAGACGGCCCGCCACGCCCTGCAGATACTGCCGGTCGGCCATGGTGTACGCGCCCTCGCGCCGGGCGATGGCCAGGGCGCCCAGCATCCGGCCGTGCGCGAGCAGGGGTACGGCGAGCAGGGTGCCGCCGGTGGCGGGCGCCTCGGGGGCGGCGCCCGCGAGCAGGGTGTCGGCGAGGGCCCGGTCCAGGCGGTCGTCCGGCGCCACGGGCTCCCCGGCGGCGTACACGGGCCGCTCGGCGCGGGGGTCGGCGAGGCGGACGCGTATCTCGTCGGCCAGGGCCGGGATGAGCAGCCGCCGGGCGGTGTCCAGGACCTGCGGCGGATCGAGGGTGTCGGACAGCAGCAGGCTCGCCCGGGAGAGCGAGGTGAGCATGTCCGCCTGCCGCCGGCTGTCGCTGAGCACCCGCTCGCGCAGCCGGGACAGCTCCAGGTTGGCGCCGACCCGGGCGAGGAGCTGACGTGCCGAGAAGGGCTTGGCGAGGTAGTCGTCGGCGCCCGCGCCCAGCCCCCGCACCGTGGACTCCTCCCCGGCCCGTGCCGTCAGCATGATGATCGGCAGCCGGGTGGTCCGGGGGTCGGCGCGCAGCGCCCGCACCAGCCCGAAGCCGTCCAGGCGCGGCATCATCACATCGGTCAGCACCAGATCGACGGAGTGCTCCAGGGCGGTGTCCAGCGCGGCGCGCCCGTCGGCCGCGAGGAGGACGTCGTGGTCGCGGCCGAGGAGATCGCCGAGATAGGACCGTACGTCGGCGTTGTCGTCGGCGACCAGCAGCCGGGACCGCCGGGCCGGGGCGGGCTCCGGTTCCGCTTCCAGGGTCTGCGCTTCCAGGGGCTCGGGCGGGGCGGTGTCGAGCCAGTTGCGCGCCTCCTGGGCGTAGGGGGCGGCGCGCTCGGCCTCGTCCGTGGCGCTCCGTACGGACGGCGCCTCGCGCGTGATGTCCTCCAGATGCGCGGTGCCGAACGGAACCTCCACCGTGAACTCGGTGCCCCGGTCCGGGACGCTGGCCACCGAGATGGTGCCCGAGTGCAGCTCGACCAGGTCCTTCACCAGCGCCAGCCCGATGCCGCTGCCCTCGTACGACCGGGAGCGTGCCCCGCGCACCCGGTGGAAGCGCTCGAAGAGGTGGGGCAGCTCCTCCCGTGTGATACCGGTGCCGGTGTCGCTCACGGTGAGCCGGGCGTGGCGGCCGGCGGCGGCCGTCCGGACCGTGACCCCGCCGGTGAAGGTGAACTTCAGCGCGTTGCTGATCAGATTGAGGACGATCTTCTCCCACATCTCCCGGTCGATGTGCACCGGCTCGGGCAGCGGCGGGCAGTCCACCTCCAGGGTCAGCCCGGCCAGGTCGAAGGAGGTGCGGAAGATGGCCGCCAGTTCGGCGGTGGCCCGGGACAGATCCACCGGTTCGAAGGCGCCCTTGAGCCCTCCGGCCTCCACCCGGGAGACATCCAGCAGGGTGTTGACCAGCTTCAGCAGCCGCAGCGCGCTGCGCTCGGCCAGCTCCAGCTGGGACCGCCGCGCGGGGCGGTCCTCGTCGGCCAGCGCCTGCTGGACCGGGCCGAGGATCAGGGTGAGCGGCGTACGGAACTCATGGCTGATGTTGGAGAAGAACACCGTCTTGGCCTGGTCCAGCTCGGCCAGCGTCTCCGCGCGCCGCCGCTGCTCCTGCTGGGTGAGGGCCGCCGACAGGGCCGCCCCGACGGTGGCCGCCAGCACCTCGAAGAAGTCCTGGTAGGGAGCGGTGGCGGGCAGCTGCGGATTGACGCCCATCACCAGCACGCCCTCCACCGCGCCCGAGCGGACCAGCGGATGGGCCAGCGCCTCCTGCCCGGGCATCGAGAACAGCGCGCCCGGCAGCCGGGCCGGTGCCGCGTCGCCCACGACGGCCGCCAGCCGCGCCGCCAGGCCCGTCGCCTCCCCGCTCCGGTCCGGCGACAGCTCCCGGATCGCCTCGACGGCCCGCTCCGGGACGGCGGCGGACGCGGCGAGCCGGAGCCCGGCGGGGGCGGTCACGAGGTAGAAGGCGGTGAACGGGACGTCGTCCCGGTGGATGTCCAGCATCTCCGCGACGGTCCGGGCGACGCTCTGCGGGGTGCGCAGCCCGGCGGCCCGCGCGCCGAGCCCCGCCAGCAGCCGCAGCCGCCGCTCGCTGAGCACCCGCGCCGTGGTCTCGGTGACGACGCACAGCACCCCGCCCACCGTGCCGTCCTCCAGCAGCAGCGGCTGGAAGGAGATGTCGAAGTAGGACTGCTCCAGGAAACCCCGGCGCTGGATGACGAAGGGCCGGTCGGTCACCAAAGAGGGCTTGCGGCTCTCCCACACGCTCTCGAAGAGCGGAGCGGCGGACAGCTCCCAGTTCTCGGGGAAGACGTCCCGGCCGAACCGGCCCAGCGCCCCCGGATGCTTGGAGCCGATGATGGCCATGTAGCCCTCGTTGTACAGCATCGTGTAGTCGGGGCCCCAGAAGAGGGCCATCGGCTGCTCGCTGAACAACACGATGCGCAACGCCTCGACCAGCCGCGGAGGCCAGGCGTCAGTGGCGCCGAGGGGTGTCGCCGACCAGTCGATCGCGCTCATCATCCTGCCGAGCGCACCGCCCTCGGCGAACAGCTCTCCGGCAGGCGTCTGCTGGTTCCCGGGCCCGTTCATCGCGGCAGCTTCCCTCTCACATTCTGGCACAGGACCGCCGCCGGGCCAGTGGGCCGCCGACACCGTGGGTTGCACGGGCATCCGCACTGAGTACGCTGGACGATGCGCTACGTACTGGGGCATATCGCATGATTCGGTGGCGGGGGAGTGGGAGTGGTATGTCCGAGCAGTTGCCCGACTCCTCCCACCGCCGCTCGCGGTTCCGGCGGCTGCACCGCACGTTCCACCGGTCCCCGGCCGGACGGGGGTGGCGCAGGGGGAGCGAATTCGAGCTGATGCACCGGGCGTTGGGGTTCGCCGCGCTCGGCTTCCTCACGCTGGTGCCGCTGCTGATCGTGGTCGCCGCGGCCGATCCGGTGAACCGGCACGGCTTCGCCCAGTGGCTGGCCGAAGGGCTCGGGGTGTCCGCCACCTCACGGGACGAGGTCCTGGACCTGTTCGCCCCGCCGAGGCGGTCGCTGGAGACCACCACCGCGTTCGGTCTGGCCACGCTGGCCCTCTTCGGGCTGACCTTCTGCGGGGCGGTGCAGACCGGCTACGAGAAGGTGTGGGAGCTGCCCCCGGGCCGCTGGCACACCGTGTGGCGCCATCTGGTCTGGCTCATCGTGCTCATCGGCTACCTCCTGCTGTCGTCCCACCTCGGCGCCGGACCCGTCCGGCTGGCGGTCGCCGTCGTCGGCACGGTGCTCTTCTTCTGGTGGTCGCAGCGGCTGCTGCTCGGCGGGCGGATCAGCTGGGGCGCCCTGCTGCCGGGCGCCCTCGCCACCGGCGTCGGGCTGTGGGGGCTGCGGGTCTTCTCCCGGCTGGTGTTCTCGCCGCTGATCGCCTCCAGCGCGGTGTCCTACGGCCCGGTGGGCACCGTGCTGGTCGTGCAGTCCTGGCTGGTCGGCGTCGGCTTCGTGGTCTTCGGCGGGGCGCTCGTCGGCCGGTTGCTGCACGAGGAGTATCTGCGGCTGGTGACCTGGCGCCGCACACGACGGCGCCTGGAGCGCTCCGGCGGTGCCTGACCTCGCCGGAGGCGGCGACACGGGGGCGAAAACGCGTCGCCCGCGAATGGTCACGCCTGGCATGCTGGCGGTGTGAACGGACCGGAGATCCAGCTCAGCCTCGCCCCTGAACTGTGGCTTTTCGCCGCCCCCGAACGGCGCCGGGACCGCACGGCCGTCACCACCGACGGCGCCTCCACCCTCGGCCATGTCGTCGAGTCGTTCGGGGTCCCGCTCACCGAGGTCGGCCGGCTGCTCGTCGACGGCCGGGAGACCGCGGTCTCGCATGTGCCGGGGGCGGGGGAGTCCGTGGAGGTGCACCCGGTCGTCCGGCCGCAGCGGGTCCCGGGCGCCCCGCTGCGCTTCCTGCTCGACGTCCATCTGGGCACCCTCGCGCGCCGCCTGCGGCTGCTGGGCGTGGACGCGGCGTACGAGAGCGAGGACATCGGCGACCCCGCGCTCGCCGCCCGCTCCGCGGCCCAGCGCCGGGTGCTGCTCTCGCGCGACCGGGGGCTGCTGCGGCGGCGCGAGCTGTGGGCCGGGGCGTATGTCTACAGCGACCGGCCCGATGAACAACTGCGCGACGTCCTGGGCCGCTTCGCCCCCTCCCTCGCCCCGTGGACCCGCTGCACGGCGTGCAACGGCGCCCTGGAGGACGCCCACAAGGACACGGTCCGCGAGCGGCTGGAGCACGGCACGCGGAGCACGTACGAGGTGTTCGCCCGCTGCGCCGCCTGCGAGCGCGTCTACTGGCGCGGCGCCCACCACTCCCGGCTGGAGGCGATCGTGGCGGCCGCGGTGGAGGAGTTCGGCGCCCCGGCTCCCTGAGCCCGGGCGGCGCCGCTGGAGGAGACGGAGCGCCACCCCAGGAGCCGGAGCCAGGAGCCGGAGCTAGGACTCCGAGCGCCACCCCGGCTCGGCGCCCGTCGCCCGCTCGACGAGGATCATCGCCGCGTCATCGGCCAGCCGCCCCTCGGCGTGGTGGACCAGCGCGTGGCGCAGCCCATCCAGGTATTCGGTCGGGGTGGCGCCCTCCACGGTCTCCATGACCTGCGGCAGCGGGAAGAACTCGTTGCAGTGGTTACGCGCCTCCAGCACCCCGTCGGTGTGCAGCAGCAGCCGGTCGCCGACGGCGAACGGGAAGGTCTCGAGGCCGATCGGGGGCGGGGTCAGGAACTCGTCCAGGCCGAGCGGCGGCAGCGGGCGCACCGGGCCCAGCGTCCGCACCTTGCGGTCGTGCAGCACCAGCGGCGGGGGATGGCCCCGGTTGATCAGCTGGACCATGGCCGTGTCGGGCACCACCTGGGCGAGCACCACGGTGACGAACTGCTCGGCCCGCTCGTCCCAGTCCTGGAGCCGGGACCGGTCCAGCAGGTCGTATTCGCGGCCCAGTGCCGCCGCGCACCGCCGCATCACCTCGATCAGATCGTGTTCGTAGTGCACGGCCTCCCGGAAGGCGCCCAGGACCGCCGCGGCGGACCGCACCGCGGCCAGCCCCTTGCCGCGTACGTCGCCGACGATCAGCCGCACTCCGTAGCGGGTGCCCACCGCCTCGTACAGATCGCCGCCGATCTGCGCCCCGTGCTCGGCGGCCATGTACACGCTGGCGGTGCGCACCCCGCCCATCCGGGCGGGCAGCGGCCGCAGCACCACGTTCTGGGACACCTCGGCGATCCGGCGGACCTGGCTCAGCTCCCGGTCCCTGCGCTCCCGGATGGCGCTGCTCGCCACGCTCGCCACGGACACCACGAGCAGCGCCAGCAGATTCGCGTACACCTGCTGGGTGCCCCAGGCGTGGTTGTGGGTGGCGGTGAGGGCGCTGATCCCCGCGGCCAGCAGCACCACGCCCCCGGTGCCGGCCGGGCCCATGGTCACCGCGGCCAGCGCCGGGGCAGGGGTGAGCAGGGGGCCGGTGTAGATCACATGCGCGGGGGTCAGCTCGATGGTGACGACCGTCGCCATGACCACGAACGGCAGGCACCGCGCGATCGCGAAAAGCGTCTGATTGCGATCGCTCGCCCTCGACTCGGAGCGGATGAATCGCATAACCAGGTACTTTATCCGACCAGGGTAAAGATGTGGATATCCGCACCTTTCCTCCCCTCCGAGCCGTCCTCCGGAGTCCGGCGTAATCTGGCGATATGCCCGAGCTGCCGGACGTCGAGGGCTTCCGCCGCACCCTGGTCTCCTGCGCGCAGGGACACCGGATCGAGCGTGTCGAGGTGTTCGATCCCGGGGTGCTGCGCGGGGTCACCGCAGAGCGGCTGAAGCGCGAGCTGGAGGGCCGCCGGTTCGCCGCCCCGCGGCGTCACGGCAAATGGCTGATCGCCCCGGTCGGGGGTCCCGCCCTCATCCTGCACTTCGGGATGACCGGGGGGCTGGTGTGCCGTTCCGAGGACGATCCGCCCGAGCGGTTCGGCCGGGTCGTCTTCACGCTCGACGACGGCCATCAGCTTCGCTACCACGATCAGCGCAAGCTGCGGGGCCTGTGGCTCGCCGCCACCGACGCCGACGTGGACCGGATCCTCGGCGAGCAGGGCCCGGACGCGCTCTCGCTGGGCCGGGGCGAGCTGGACACGCTGCTGGAAGGGCGGCGCGGACGGGTCAAGGCCACGCTGACCGACCAGTCCGTCGTCGCCGGGCTCGGCAATCTGCTGGGCGACGAGATCCTGTGGCGGGCGCGGGTCCATCCGAAGAGCCGGACGGGCGATCTGGGCCCGGACGAGCGGCGGCGGCTGCACACGGCGCTGCGCGGGGTGCTGCGCACCTCGGTGCGGGCGGGGCAGGTGCCGCCCCGGCCGTCCTGGCTCACCGGTCACCGTGACGACCCGGATCCGCACTGCCCGCGCTGCGGCCGCCCGCTGCGCCGCGGAAAGATCGCCGGGCGGACCAGTACCTGGTGCCCGCGGTGTCAGCCGGAACGCTCCTGACCGGGCCGCCGCTCAGGGCGGCCGAGGGGGTGGCCGACGGAACCCCCGATCTCGCCGGCCACCGGAAACGTCATCCGACGCGATATCACTTCATGGCCGGGTCACTTGACGAAGTCCGGGCGGACCCGGGCCGGCCAGGTGCCAACGGTCAGCATGCCCGCCGCGTACGCGCGGGAGACCAGGGCCGCCCGGTTGGGCGCCTTCATCTTCCGCAGCATCGATCCCACGTGGTACTCGACGCCCTGCCGGCTGAGGTAGAGCTTGGCGGCCATCTGCACGGTCGAGGCACCGGTGGCCACGCCCTCCAGTATCTGCGCCTCCAGTGGCGACAGCAGATTGCGGCTCTGGGCCGCGGTGTCCTCCTCGGCCTTCTCGTCATCCGGCTTGACCAGGACGACGATCGCCGACAGCGTGTCGGACGGGCCCTGGATGGCCGTGCCGGTCAGCTCGCCCGAGAACACCCGCCCTCCCGAGCGGTAGCCGACCACGCGCTCCGTGAAGCGGGTGCGCCGCCCGTCGTGCAGCCGCAGGAAGTGCTCCCGCAGGACGGCGGGTGCGCTGGGGTCGAGCAGGTCGAACAGGTTGCGCCCGCACAGCTCCGCCGACGTTCCGCCGAAGTGCCGGAAGAAGTCCTCGTCTCCGGCGAGAACTTGGAGGTCGAGGGCCAGGGTGGCCATACCGGCGGCGTGGCGTCCGGTCACGGCGCGGGCCCGGTTCCGGTCATGGGTTAAGTCCGATGATGCCTGCCTGGGCAGGCGGCGGGCGCCCTGAGTGGTGTGGGGGTGAGCCATGGAGAGTACCGCTTTCTGTTGTCTCAACAACGGCATGGTCGTGCGCAAACCGGAAAAAGCTGAGGTCACGGCCCTGCCACCAGCCTCCGGACCGGCGCTGGAAGCGGACCGTGCGACGGTTCCAGTGACGGGTGTTAGATGCGCTTCATGGTATATACCAACGTTTCGGCTGCTTGCCGCTGCCCGTTTGTGGTCAACTTCTGCCCGTTTCTTGCCCGTGTGCCCTGGTGGAATGGTCAAAGGCGCCACTGAATGGGGAAAGCGGGCATCGCTCGCGCATCGTGAAGTCTCGGTGATTCCCTAGTCTGTCCCACATCACCTTGTCGCGGACACCGGCGATTCCGGCCCGGATCACCCGGCGGGCCGGGGTCGCCCCCGGTACGTGGGCACGCTGGCGCCGCCCGGGGGCGGCTCGTCCTCGGCGCGCCGCGCCGGACGGGCCCCCGGGCGGCCAGGGGTCGCTGTCGGTGTTGGGGGGAGTTCGGGGCGGGTCCGCCGTGGTCAGGCCTTGCGGGTCTCGGACGGTGGCGCCATGACCCCGCCGCGCCGCAGCACCGCGTAGCCGACCCCGACGCCCACGGCCACCGGCCATTCGATCACCTCGGCGACGCCCAGCACCCCGAGCCCCGCGTACAGCGGGAGGCCGCCCTTGGCGGGCAGCACCCGGCGGGCCGCCGCGATCGGCATCAGCGCCACGTTCGCGGCGCTCTTCGCCGCGCGGCCGACGCGTTCACCGTCGACGCGGTCGAGATGGGCCGCGCTCGCGGCGCGGTCGAGCCGCGTCGCCTGCGCCACGTGTCCGAGGCTGGGGACCGTCACCGTGAACCGGTGGTCACCCTTCTGGGGGGTGGGCTTCGCGGACTTCGCCGCCTTCGCCGTCTTCGACCTCTGTGTGCTCTGCGCTGCCTTCGTCTTCCCCGACTGCGCGGACTTGGAGGCGGCCGCGGTCTTCGACGGGGCCCGGCCCTTCGATGTGGCCTGGCTCCGGGCCGACTTGCCGGCGCTGCGCGCCGACGACCGTGCCGTCGCGGAAGTGCTGCGCTTGCGGGGGCTGGTGGGAGTGGTCACTGGTCTCACGTCCACACATGATTGACATTCGGAATCTTCTTCCTATTTCAGGGTAATCGGAATCAACCGGACAGGCCGCTCCACACGGAAACCGCGCCGCGGACGCCGACACACCGGAGGTCTCACCGATGACGACGCTGCCTGAGCTGCACTTGACGAAACCCCCGATGCTGGAGCCCCTCACCCACGGAGTGGCCGCACGGGTACGCGACGCCGCCGGCGCGGTCGGGCGGCTGGTCCACCCGCCCAGCCGCGGGGTGTGGTCGTACCCGGGCCGCTACTACATCGAAGTGCACGGTGTGCACGGGATCGGCGGGGAGCAGGTGGCGAACCGGGTGGAACAGGCCCTCGAAAAGCATCCGGGCGTGCTGTGGGCGCGGGTGAACGCGCCCTCCGAGCGGGTCGTCGTCGCCGTCACGAAACCGCCCCCGCGCGAACTGGAACTCGTCGCCCTGATCGAGCGCGCGGAGACCCACGGTCCCGCCGCCCCCGCCGAGGAGTTCGACGCATGGGCCCCCGAACCTCGCCACCCCTCGGGCGGGCCCCGGGAGGCCCAGTCGCTCACCGTGGTCGCCGCGGACGTCCTCGGCCTGAGCGTCGCCACCGCCCTGCGGCTGGTCCCCTGGCTGCGGCTCCCGGCCGAGGTGAGCGCGTCCGTATCCGCCATCCAGAACCACCCCCGGCTGCGCCGGCTGGCCCTGGCCATCACCCGCGGCGAGCCCACCGAGGCGGCCCTGCCCGTCCTGAGCGCGCTGACCCAGGGCGTGGCCACCAGCGGCGGCGGGCTCGCACTCGACCTCGCCCAGCGCCTGGGCCTGTGGCGGGAGGCCAGGGCCGAGGGCGAGGCATGGGCGGCGATGGAGCCGCATCTGGTGCACGGGCCCCAGGACGTGGCCGCCGAGCCCATCGTGGTGGAGCGGCCCGGCCCCACCCCCAGGGACAGCATGGAGCGGTTCGCGGAGCGCTCCA
Organism: Streptomyces sp. NPDC007983; assembly: GCF_042958345.1. NCBI lineage: Bacteria > Bacillati > Actinomycetota > Actinomycetes > Kitasatosporales > Streptomycetaceae > Streptomyces > Streptomyces sp. NPDC007983. The sequence goes on along the minus strand of NZ_JBIBJI010000004.1, from coordinate 360,358 downwards.
TGGCCACCGGGGCGGCGGTCGGCGCGCTGACCGCCCCGTTCGCCGGACCGCGCCGCGGGCTGGCCGTCGCGTTCTCGTCCATACCGAAGGCGCCCGGCGCCGGGCGCGAGGGGTTCGCCACCAGCCTCGGCCGGTTCCTGGCCCTGCGCGGCGTCCTGGCCATGGACCGCAGCGCCCTGCGGCGGCTCGGCCAGGTCGACACCGTGGTGCTCGACGAGGCGGCGCTGCGCGGCGACCGATACGAACCCATCGACCTGGAACTCCTCGGCGGCGCCGATCCCGAGCAGGTCGCGATGCGGCTCTTCGACCTCTTCGACCCGGACGCGCCCCTGGAGGTCCGGCGCGACAACGGATGGGTGCTGGGGCCGCTGGACCGGCTCGAGCTGACCGGCCGCACCGGCCGGCAGACCGCGGCCAGGCTGCGCCGCAAGGGCAGCGAGCGGACCCTCGGCCTGGCCCGGGGACAGCGGCTCCAGGCGGTCGCCGGGCTCGCCGCCCAGGCGGTCCCGGGCGCCGAGGCGGTGGCCGCGGCCGCCCGCCGGGCGGGCGCGCGCATCGTCCTGGCCACCGACCGGCCGCTCCCGACGGCCTTCACCTTCGCCGACGCGGTGGCACCGGCGGGCCGCCGCCTGGTGGCCTCCGTACGCGCTCTCCAGGCCGACGGCGCGGTTGTGATGCTGCTGTCCGGGAACCGCCGGGCCCTGGGCGCGTCCGACTGCGGCGTCGGGATCCACCACGAGGGCGAGCCCCCCGCCTGGGGCGCCCATCTGCTCGTCGGCGCCGACCTGGACTCCGCCGGAATCATCGTGGACGCGGTCGGCGTGGCCGCCCAGGTGGACCGCGAGAGCGCCCTGCTGTCGGCCGGCGGCAGCGGCATCGGCGCGGTCGCCGCCCTCAAGGCCCCCCGGGACCAGGCCACCGCGCGCGGCGCGGCGGCCGGCACCACCGCCGGGGCCATCGCGTTCGGGCTCGGCAACTGGCGCGCCCGGCAGCTGCTCTCCCGCCCGCTGGTGCCCCCGGTGACCACCACCCCCTGGCATCTGATGCCCGTACCCCGAGTGCTGGAGCGCCTGTCCTCCGACCCCGGCCAGGGGCTGACCCCGGAGCAGGCCGCCACCCGGGCGGGCAAGGCGCCCACCCGCACCGGAGAACCGACCGGAACCAGCCTCCCGGCGGCGTTCATCGAGGAGCTGGCCAACCCGCTCACCCCGGTCCTGGCCGCCGGGGCCGCGCTCGCCGCCGCCGTCGGGTCGCGCACCGACGCCGCGCTCGTCGCGGCCATCACCGCCACCTCGGCGCTCGTCGGCGGCTTCCAGCGGGTCAGGACCGAACGGGCGCTCGCGGAGCTGTTCGCCAAGTCCGCGGTCGGCGCCCGGGTGCGCCGCGGCGGCACCGAACGCCTGGTCACCGCCGGGGACCTGGTCCTCGGGGACATCATCGCGCTGGGCCCGGAGGACGTCGTACCGGCCGACTGCCGGGTACTGGAGGCGGACGGCCTGGAGGTCGACGAGTCCTCGCTGACCGGCGAATCCCTGCCGGTGCCCAAGAACCCGGCGCCGGTGGTCGCCGCGCAGATCACCCAGCGCAGCTCGATGCTCTACGAGGGCACCACCGTCTCCGCCGGACGGGCGCAGGCCATCGTCGTGGCCACCGGCCCGTCCACCGAGGTCGGCCGCAGCCTGGCCACCGCCCGCCGCGCCGCGCCCGTCACCGGCGTCGAGGCGCGGCTCAGCACGCTCACCCGCTCCAGCGTCCCCATCGCGCTCGGCTCCGCCGCCGCCGTGTCCGGGGCCGGGCTGCTGCACGGCCTCCCGCTGACCGAGAACCTGGCCTCGGCGGTCAACCTCGCCGTCGCCTCCGTACCCGAGGGCCTGCCGTTCCTCGTCAACGCGGCCCAGCTGGCCGCCGCCCGGCGGCTGGCCGACCTCGGCGCCCTGGTCCGCAACCCGCGCACCATCGAAGCGCTCGGCCGCGCCGACGTGCTGTGCTTCGACAAGACCGGCACCCTCACCGAGGGCACCCTCCAGCTCGCGGCGGTCAGCGACGGCGGCGGCCCGCAGCCCGCCGGCCGGCTCGACTCCCCGCGCAAGGACGTGCTCGCGGCCGCCCTGCGGGCCACCCCGCCCGCCCGCCAGGCCGAGCCCATGGCCCACCAGACCGACCGCGCGGTCATGGCGGGCGCGCGCCGCGCCGGGGTCGCGGTACGCCGGGGCGCACCGCGCTGGCGGCGCACCGACGCGCTGCCCTTCGAGCCCTCCCGCGCCTATCACGCCACCGCCGGAGCCACCGTGCGCGGCACCCTGCTGAGCGTCAAGGGAGCCCCGGAGAGCGTGCTGGAGCGCTGCGTCCGCAGGCAGGCGCCCGACGGGGCGGCGACCACCGCCCTGGACGACGGGGGCATCGCCGAACTGACCGCGGCCGCCGAGGAACTGGCCGGCGCCGGGCGCCGGGTCCTCGCCGTGGCCGAACGCCCCATGCGGGCCGGGGAACAGCTCACCGACGAGTCGGTGCGGGACCTGGTCTTCCGCGGGTTCATCGCACTGGCCGACCCGGTGCGTACCAGCGCGGCCCCCGCGACCGCGCGGCTGCGCGAGGCGGGCGTGCACACCGTGATGCTCACCGGCGACCACCCGGCCACCGCCGAGTCCATCGCGTCCACCGTCATCGAGGCCACCGAGCTGAAGGTGTGCACCGGGCCCGACCTGGACGAGATGGCCGACGCCGAGCTGGACGAACTGCTCCCCACCGTGGACGTCATCGCCCGCTGCAGCCCCCACCACAAGGTCCGCATCGTGCAGGCGTACCAGCGCCTCGGCCGGGTCGTGGCGATGACCGGCGACGGCGCGAACGACGCCCCCGCGATCCGGCTCGCGGACATCGGGATCGCCCTGGGACGGCGCGGCACCCCGGCCGCGACCGCCGCCGCGGACCTCGTCGTCAGCGACGACCGCCTGGAGACGATCGTGTCGGCCCTCATGGAGGGGCGGGCGATGTGGGCCTCGGTCCGGGCCGCGCTCGCCATCCTCATCGGCGGCAACCTCGGCGAGGTCACCTTCAGCGTGCTCGCCTCCGCCATCGTGGGCAGCACCCCGCTGACCGCCCGGCAGATCATGCTCGTCAACCTGCTGACCGACCTCGCGCCCGCGCTGGCCATCGCGGTGCGCGAACCCACCGGCCACACCGGCGAGCGGCTGCTCAAGGAGGGCCCCAGCCGTTCCCTGGGCACCGCGCTGAACCGGGAGATGATGCTGCGCGGCATCATCACGGCCGCCGGTGCGGGCGTGGCGTGGACGGGCGCGCTGCTCACCGGCCGCAAGCGCCGGGCCAGTACGGTGGCGCTCGTCGCCCTGGTCGGTACGCAGCTGGCGCAGACCCTGGCCACCGGGGGCCTGGACCGGCATGTGCTGATCGCCGGGCTCGGCTCGGCCGCCGTCCTCGCCGGGATCATCCAGACGCCGGGCGTGAGCCAGTTCTTCGACTGCACCCCGCTCGGCCCGCTCGCCTGGGGGATCACCCTCGGCTCCATCGCCGCGGCCACCGTCATCGGCTCGGTCATGACCCCGCTGGCCCGCGGCGCGGTGGCCCAGGAGTCCTGAGCGGGCGTCCCAGTGGCTATGAGGGGCGATAGGCGCGCAGGAAGAAGCGCACACTGCCGGAGACCAGTGCGCCGATCTCCTCGTCGGCGACCTCGACCGTGCCGAACAGCGAGCGGTTGTTCACCCGGCCGGTCACCAGGAGGCCGAAGTACTCCGCGGCCTCGGCCGGATCCGTGATCTCCAGCAGCCCGGCGTCGGCATACCGCGCCAGGCGGTCCGCGATGACCTGCTGCACCAAGCCGACCGATCCCGCCCGGCGCCGCAGTTCGGGGAAGTGCCCGGCCTCTGCGGTGATCAGCCGGACCAGTGCCGCGCGCACCGGGGAGCGCAGCACCGAGGTCGCGAACTCGGTGCCGAACGCGATCAGGGCCGCCTCCATGGCGTCGGCCCCCTCCGCCGCGCCGGGCCGGTCCAGGGTCCGGCCGACCAGCGCGGAGAACTCGCCCTCCTGGGCCGCCTCGGTCTCCTCGATGGCGGACAGGAACAGCCGCTCCTTGTCCCCGAAGTAGTCGTAGACGGTGCGCTTGGACACCCGCGCCTCGGCAGCGATCGCGTCCATGCCCGCGCGTGCGTACCCCTCGCGGACGAAAACCCCGAGGGCGGCCCGCACGATCGCGGCGCGCTTGTCGGGGGAGCCCTGGCGCAGGCCGGGGCGGAGGGGTGCGGAAGGCGGCATGGGTGCTCCTTCAAGGCGAATGGCCGAATCGAATGGGGTACTACACCGTGCAGTGTACAGATCTACACTGCACGGTGTAGTTTCCTCGTCATGGCCGACGAACCCTCCATGACCGACACCGCACCCCACACCGCCCCTCCGCCCGACCGGCTCGATCCCGCGCTGCTCAAACTCGCCGCGATCGTGGTCGTCGGCGCCCTGACCTCGATGCTCGACATGACCATGGTCACCGTCGCGCTTGCCGGGCTGGCCCGTGACTTCGACGCCCCGGTGGCCCTCATCCAGTGGGTCAGTACGGCGTATCTGCTGGCCATCGCCGTGACCGTGCCCGTCACCGGATGGGCCGTCGAGCGCTTCGGCGCCAAGGCCATGTGGCTGTTCGCGCTGATCGTCTTCGGTGCCGGATCCGCGCTGTGCGGCGCCGCCTGGTCCGCGGGCAGCCTGATCGCCTTCCGGGTGCTCCAGGGCCTCGGCGGCGGCATGATCGTGCCGCTGAGCATGACGATCCTGGCCCAGGCCGCCGGGGACGGGCGGCGTGGACGCGTGATGAGCATCGCGGCCGTGCCCGCGCAACTCGCCCCGATCGCCGGTCCGCCGCTCGGCGGGATCCTGGTCGAGGGCCCCGGCTGGCGGTGGATCTTCCTTGCCAATGTGCCGGTCTGCGCGCTCGCGCTGCTGCTGGCCTGGCGCGGCATCCCCCGCGCCGCGCGCTCCGCCGCCGCGCGCCCGCTGGACGTGGCCGGTGTCGCCCTGCTGTCACCCGCGCTCGCCGTGCTCACCTACGGGCTCTACCGCACCAGCGGCTGGTTCCTCGGCGCGGGGGCGGTGCTGCTCGCCGCCTTCGTCGCACACGCGCTGCGCACCCGCGTCACCCCGGTCCTGGACCCGCGGCTGTTCAGGGGGCGGTCCTTCGCCGCGGCCGCGGCGCTCGGCTTCCTCTCCCGGATGTCGGTGTTCGGCGCCATGCTCCTGATGCCGCTCTACTACCAGCAAGTGCGGGGCCACGGCGCGCTCGCCGCCGGGCTGCTGCTGGTGCCGCAAAGCCTCGGCACCCTGCTCGCGCTGCCCCTGGTGGGCAAGGCGACCGACCGGGCGGGCGCCCGACCGGTCGTCCTCGCCGGGGTCGCCGTCACCGTCCCCGCCGCCCTCCTGTGCGCCCAGGTGGGTCCGCGGACCAGTGAGGTCCTGCTGTCCGCCGCCCTGCTGCTGTGGGGCGTCGGCATGGCCGCCGCCTCGGTGCCGGTGATGGCCGCCGCGTACCACGGGATGGAGCCGACGGCCATTCCGCGGGCGACGAGCGCCCTCACCGCCGTCCAGACCGTCGGCGCCTCGGTGGGCGCCGCGGTGCTGGCCGTGATCCTCCAGCACCGGCTCGACAGCCGTCCTGCCGCCCCGGCCGCGGCATTCGGCGACACCTTCTGGTGGGTCGCGGCCTTCGCCGCGCTGGCGTTCCTGCCCGCCCTGCTGCTGCCCAGGATTCCGCGACCCTCTTGCGGTGACGCGTCTGTTCGATAGTGTTGATTGTCCCGGTTTGGGGCGAGGGGGCGGGTCCGTGTGGGAGGAGTGCCTGATGCCGAGACGCGAGAGATATGAGCTGATTTTCGCCGATCCGGTCGCCCTGGAGCCGGAGGCCGAGGACATCGTGATGGTGCACCGTACGGACTCCAGCGGGCCGGGGGGACACCCGGTCTACGCGGACGACACCGGCATCGTGCGGGCCGAGATCAGCGATCGCGAAGAGGTGCGGATGATCGCCAGCGGTGGGCACCAGGTGCACGCCTCGATGGTCCGCGCCCGGCCGGTGGCCTGACCGGATTCCGTGAGATCTTCGCAGATCAGGGGCTTTGTCGGTGCGGCACGCTAACTTTCCTCCCATGGGAGTCCGCAGAAGCAGAAACGTCGAGGTGTGTCGATGAGTGATGTCGCGGCAGTGGACGGCACGGCCGGTGCCGAACTCCGGCTGGAGCCGTACCGGGTGCAGCTGACCGGTTACTGCTACCGGATGCTGGGCTCGGCGTTCGAGGCGGAGGACGCGGTCCAGGAGACGATGGTCCGCGCCTGGAAGGGCCTGGACCGCTTCGAGGGCCGGTCGGCGCTGCGCTCGTGGCTGTACCGCATCGCCACCAACGTCTGTCTGGACATGCTGAACGGGAGCAAGCGCCGGGCCCGCCCGATGGACCTCACCGCCGTCTCCTCGGCGACCCCTGCCACGCTCACCGCGCAGCCGGAGGCCACCTGGGTCGGGCCGGTGCCCGACGGGCAGGTGCTGGCCGACGGTGGGGATCCCGCCGAGGTCGCCGCCCAGCGGGACGCGGTGCGGCTGGCGTTCGTGGCCGCGCTCCAGCACCTGGCGCCGCGCCAGCGCGCGGTGCTCATCCTGCGGGAGGTGCTGGCCTGGAAGGCGTCCGAGGTCGCCGAGCTGCTGGACACCACGGTCGCCTCGGTCAACAGCGCGCTGCAGCGCGCCCGGGCCACGCTCGCCGCGAGCGAGATCAGCGACACCGATCCGGTCAAGCCGCTGGACGAGGAGCAGCGCGCCCTCCTCGCCCGCTACGTGGACGCCTTCGAGCGCTACGACCTGGACTCCCTCACCTCGCTCCTGCACGAGGACGCCACGCTGTCCATGCCGCCCTACGAACTGTGGCTGCGCGGCCACGACGACATCCGCACCTGGCTGCTGGGGCACGGCATCGGCTGCCGGGGCTCCCGGCTGGTCCCTACCGTGGCGAACGGGGCGCCCGCCTTCGGCCAGTACCGGCCGGGCGGACCGGGCGGCTCCCATGAGCCCTGGGCGCTCCAGGTCCTGGAGATATCAGCCGGGCGGATCACCGGGCTCAACTCCTTCCTGGACACCGAGCGGCTGTTCCCCCTGTTCGGCCTCCCTCCCCGGCTCGATCCGTAACGCGGCGCCCAGCCCTGCCCGGGTGAGCACCTCGGCCAGCTCGCCGCCGGTGTTCCGCAGCCGCATCTCCCGCCCCAGGCGGCGGGCGGTCAGCCGCAGCCTGGCCAGGGTCTCGACCATGGCAAGCCCCGGCCGGTGCGCCGCGACCACGTCCACGGTGACGGGACCGGGCGCGCTGCGCCGCACCAGTTCGCGCAGCCGTTCACACAGCCGCTCCACCTCGGCGCGGGTCTCCGGCGGCCGGTCGAGGACCAGAACGGCCGGGGGAAGCGCGGGCGGGCTCTCGGGCTCGGGACCGGCCAACGTCCACCTCCTGTTGTGGGGGCGCGCGATAGCTCGCGCGCTCATCAGAAGGGACCCTCGGGACCAGGAAAAGTCATCGCGCCGTCGGCGCCGGCCGCGCGGGGGAGCGGGTGCCTGCGGCCGCCGGACCCAGGGGTCCGGCGGCCGGTGCGCGGCGGAATGGGGCGGGCGGTCAGTTGTTCTGGACGAACTGCTTGGCCAGGCCGTCGCCGACCGAGACCGCCTTGTCGTGGTTCTCGATGGGGGACACCGAGGAGTTCTTGAAGAGGATGTAGGTCACGCCCGACTCGGCGCCGCCCGTCTCCGGGTCGGGGTCGATGCCGAGCGCGTTGGCCGTGGCGTAGGACGCCTCGCCGATGATCTTGGTCGGGCCGGTGTCGCCGACCACCGCGTACTCGACCTTGTTGTTGTAGATCACGGCGACCACACCGCCGCCCTTGATGCCGGACTTGGAGTAGTCCCACGTGGAACTCTTGCTGGGCACCACCACATAGGGCAGCTTGTCGGCGATCAGGGGCTTTCCGTTCGACTGGTGGAAGGCCGTGTCGTCCTGGAACCACGGGTCGGTGTCCTCGTTGCACTTGGAGGTCACCTGGCCGTCGCAGTCGACGTCCATGTCCGCCTTCCAGAAGACCGCGCCACTGGCGTCGCAGACCGGCACGGTCGCCGATGTCTCGTCGTCGGTGCGGTACTTGCCGCTGGATATCTGCGAACAGTTCTTGACCTTGGCGAGTAACTGCGCGGCCGTGACGGAGCCTTCTTTGACCGAGGCGGAGCCGGGGGCGGGGGCAGCCGCGGGGCCCCGGGTGGTGGCCTGGGCGCCTGCCGTGAGGGAGCCGGCCAGCAGCCCGGCGCCGGCCAGTACGAACGCGAGTCGTGTGCGCATGGGACACCCCTCTGTTAGGAACCTTTCCTAACCTCCTCCGCATCGTTGCGAGTTGATTCGGTCATGTCAACACCGCGGTCATGTCAACGCTGCGGTCACCTCAACAGCGCGAGCGCGCGGCCTCAGCGCGGTACGGCGCGCACCAGGGCCAGCAGACGGGTCACCTCGCGGGCCACCGCCTCGCGCCCCGCCGTGACATAGCGGCGCGGGTCGATCACCTCCGGGTGGTCGGCGAGATGGTCGCGGATCGCCCGGGTGTAGGCCACGTTGAGGTGGGTGGCGATGTTGACCTTCGTCAGACCCGCCGCGACCGCGCGGGTCAGATCGGCCTCGGGCACCCCGGAGGAGCCGTGCAGCACCAGCGGCACGGGCACGGCCGCGCGCAGCGCCGCGACCAGCTCCAGGTCCACCACCGCCTCCTTGACCACCATGGCGTGCGAGGTGCCCACCGCGACCGCGAGGGCGTCCACGCCCGTCGCCGCGACATAGGCGGCGGCCTCGGCCGGATCGGTCCGGGCGCCGGGGGAGTGCACCCCGTCCTTGCCGCCCACCTCGCCCAGCTCCGCCTCGACCCACACCCCGGCGGCGTGGCAGTCGGTGGCCACCGCCGCGGTGGCGGCCACATTGGCGTCGTAATCGCGTGCCGAGGCATCGAACATCACGGACCCGAAGCCGAGCCCGAGCGCTTCCCGCACCAGCCCGGGCTCGGTGGCATGGTCCAGATGCACCGCGACCGGGACCCGCGCAGCGTGGGCCACCTCGACGGTCGCCCGGCCGATCGCGGCCAGTGCGCCGTGATACCGCACCGCGTTCTCGCTGATCTGCAGGATGACCGGTGCCCCGGCCGCCTCCGCCCCGGCCACGATCGCCTGGGCGTGCTCGATCTGGATCACATTGAACGCCCCCGCGCCGAGCCCGCCCCGCACGGCCGGTCCGACGATCTCAGCGGTGGTCACCAGCGGCATGGCCCGTCCCCTCCCTTCGCTCGCTCCGCCCGCTCAACCGAGGATCACCGAGCGGGTGAGGTTGCGGGGCTGGTCGGGGTCGAGGCCGCGCGCCGCCGCGATCGCCACCGCGAGCCGCTGCACCAGCACCAGTTCGGCCAGCGGATCCCGGCCGTATCCGACGAGCCGGCCACCGGGCCCGGTGACCTCCTCCTCCGCCAGCCCGGACGGCCCTTCGCCGAGCCACCACACCACACTGCGCGGGCCGGTGACGCTGATCGGCCCGTGCCGGTACTCCATCACCGGATACGCCTCGGTCCACGCGCCCGCCGCCTCGCGCATCTTGAGCGCGGCCTCCTGCGCGACGCCGTACGTCCAGCCGCGCCCGAGGAAGGTGAACTGGCCCGCCTCCGCGAGCCCGTCGGGCAGCGGCGCGGCGAGCGCCGCCCCGCCGTCCTCGACGAGACCCTCCAGACCATGCCCCAAATGAGCGCGCAGCAGCGCCAGTTCACTGGTCGCCCAGCGCGTCTGCACCACCGACCGCTCATCCGCGAAGTCGAGCACGACCGCCGCGTCCGCCAGGCCGGTGACCGGGGAGCCGGGGACCGCGGTGATGACGGAGGTCGGCACCCCGCCCCGGAGCCGGCCGAGCAGATCCAGTACCTCGGTCGTGGTGCCCGATCGCGACAGCGCGAGCACCCGGTCGTAGGCGCGCCCGGTCGGCATCTCCGACGCCGGGAACGCGTCCGTCTCGCCCTGGCCCCCGGCCTCCCGCAGCGCCGCGTACGCCTGGGCGATGAACCACGAGGTGCCGCAGCCGACGACGGCGACCCGCTCACCGGCCCGGGGCAGCGCCTCGCGCACCGGCCCGTCCGGATCCCGGGCCAGTTCGATGGCGCGGGCCCAGCAGCCGGGCTGGCTCGCGATCTCGGTCTCGGTGTGGCTCATATGGCTCCCCGGTCCGATGGGTGCGAATGCTCGAAGGTGCTTCGTACAGCCTGATAATGCGCATGATCTTGCAGATAAGTCCAGGGCGCGCACAACCGGGGTAGGGTGAACCGCGACGGTACGACGGGGGTCGAGGAGACGGCGTGAAACGGCCCGAGCGCTGGAACGCCCTGCTGGAACTGCTGGCCAGGGACGGCAGGATCGAGGTCGAGGAGGCCGCCGCCGAGCTGGCGGTGTCCGCCGCCACCATCCGGCGGGACCTGGACGAACTCGCTCAGCAGCAGATGCTCAACCGCACCCGCGGCGGTGCGGTCGCGCACAACCTGTCGTACGACCTTCCGCTGCGCTACAAGACCGCCCGGCGCGCCTCGGAGAAGCAGCGGATCGGCGCCGCCGTCGCCCGCATGGTCGAGCCCGGGGCGGTCGTCGGCCTCAACGGCGGGACCACCACCACCGAAATAGCCCGCGCCATCGCCACCCGCGGCGAACTGTCCGGCTCCGAGGGCGGCGGCCCGGCCGTCACCGTCGTGACGAACGCCCTGAACATCGCCCATGAGCTGGCGGTGCGCCCGCACATCAAGATCGTGCTCACCGGCGGGGTGGCCCGTCCGCAGTCGTTCGAGCTGATGGGGCCGCTGGCCACCGGGGTGCTGGGCGAGGTCTCCCTCGATCTGGCCATCCTCGGCGTGGACGCGCTGGACCCCGAGCGGGGCGCGGCCGCCCACCACGAGGGCGAGGCCAGCATCAACCACCTCATGGCCCGGCGCGCGGCCCGGGTGGTCGTCGCGGCCGACAGTTCCAAGCTGGGCCGGCGGGCGTTCGCCCGGATCTGCACGCTGGACGAGATCGAGGTGCTGGTCACGGACACCGGCGCCACCGAGGAGGCGATCGCCCCGTACACCGAGGCCGGTGTCCGCGTCATCCGGGCCTGAAGCCGGGCCTGAAGCCGGGCCTGGAGCCGGGCCCGAAGCCGGGTCTGGCGGACCCGGGCCTCATGTCTTCAGGTCCTCACGTCTCACTTCTTCATGGCCGCGAGCAGCGCGGCCACCCGCTCCACCGCGAAGGCGTAGCCCTGGATGCCACATCCGGCGATCACGCCACTGGCGAGCGCGGAGACATAGGAGTGCTGCCGGAACGGCTCACGCTGGTGGATGTTGGAGATGTGCACCTCCAGGATCGGCATGTCGTCGCAGATCGCCAGCGCGTCACGCAGGGCCACCGAGGTGTGGGAGTAACCGGCCGGGTTGATGATGACGGCCGCGTGCCGCTCCCGGGCCTCCTGGATCCAGTCGATCAGCTGCCCCTCGTGGTTGCTCTGCCGGCAGTCGGTGGTGAGCCCGTGCGGGGCGGCCGTCTCGGCGACCAGCTTCTCGATGTCGGCCAGGCTGTCGGTGCCGTAGATCTCCGGCTGGCGACGGCCGAGGAGGTTCAGGTTCGGCCCGTTGAGAACCAAGATCGTGGAACGGTCGCGCACGGGGGTGTTGGCCATGGCGTTGGGGTCCTTCCGTGGTCGTCATCGGCGGGTGCGGGGCGTCCGGCGGTCGCGCCGCTCCGCGGAGCATCGTAGATCGCCTGCCCGGAGACCGTTGGCGGCCGGGGCCGGAGGGGGCAGAGTGGCTTCGGGCATGTGCCCATGGACCATGACCGACCACGACGGTGGATGAAGGGAGATCGCCGATGCGCGTGGCGCTGCACTCGGTCCTCAAGGAGGGCCAGGAATCGGGCTACGAACGGGAGCACGCCACGGTTCCGGCGGATCTGCTGGAGTCGCTGGGCCGGGCCGGGATCACCGACTGGCGGATCTGGCGCAGCGGACGCCATCTCTTCCACCTCGTGGACTGCGAGGACTTCGCCGCGGCGATGGCGGCGCTGGACGAGGACCCGGTCAACCACCGCTGGCAGGAGTTCATCGGCGCCTACGTCGATCACTTCGAGACCACGGAGGGTTCCCCGGTCGGGGGATCGGCGCAGATGGCCCTGGGGGAGGTGTGGCAACTGCGCGTCCAGGCGGCCGGGGCCGCCGGTGGCGCCGGTGCGGGTGGCGACGCGGACTGAGGGCGCGGAACCGGCGGACCCTACCGCTCCGGATCGATCGGCGCAGCCATTCATCACACTGTGAGTCATGGTGAGAACGGAGTAAACGCCTCCCGTACTGCTTGGTGGCCCTGCGCGGGGGCGTGGCGGAAATGCAACAGGCGCTCCGCACACGCCCCGCGCCCCCCTACTGGAGGTCAGTGTTGAGCCACCACCGACGTGTGAACAAGCGGACCCTCGCCGTTTCCGGAGCTGCTGTCGTCGCGCTCGGAGCAGCCGCCCTTCTGCTGCCCAATGCCAATGCGAGCCAGGACAAGACGACGGACGTGAAGACCTTCTCGTCCCCGTCGGCAGTGAAACTCGCGAGGAGCCTCGCCTCTGACCTCGGTGACAACGGCGCTGGCTGGTACTTCAACAACGACACGAGCCAACTGGTCATGAACGTCATGACCGAGGACGCGGCGAAGACCGTGGAAGCCCAGGGCGCCGTCGCCAAGATCGTGCAGAACAGCATGTCCGAGCTGAAGGCCGCCACCAAGACGCTGAGCACCGACGCCTCGGTGGCCGGTACCGCCTGGTCCATCGACCCGGTGACGAACAAGGTCCGGGTGACCGCGGACAAGACCGTGACCGGCGCCAAGTGGGACACGCTGACCAAGGCCACGGACGCGATGGACGGCATGGTGACCGTCCAGCGGACGAAGGGCGAGTTCAAGAGGTTCGACGGCGGTGACGAGGCCCAGCCGGGCGCCAACGGCGGCGCCGCGGGCGCCGGTGACGCGGCGGGCGACGCCGCCGGGGACGCCGGGGCCGGTGGTGCTGGAGACGCCGGTGCCGGTGGCGCCGGGGCCGGTGGTGCCGGAGACGCGGGTGCCGGTGGGGCCGGGGACGCCGCGGGCGGTGCCGGGGACGCTGGTGCCGGTGGCGCGGGCGGTGGCGCAGCGGCCGGTGGTGTCGTCGGCGGCGATGCCATCTTCGGCGGTGGCGCCCGCTGCTCCCTCGGCTTCAACGTCTCCGTCGACGGAGCACCCGGCTTCCTGACCGCGGGCCACTGCGGCAATGAGTCCGAGACCTGGACCGCGGACCAGGCGGGTGCGCAGGCGCTGGGCACGGTCCAGGACACCAAGTTCCCCGAGACCGACTTCGCGCTGGTGATGTACGACGACGCGACTACCCAGCCGGAGAGCGCGGTCAAGCTCGCCGACGGCACCAACCAGGCGATCGGCCGGGCCGTCGAGGCCAGCGTGGGCCTCAAGGTGCAGCGCTCCGGCAGCACGACGGGTGTCAGCGACGGCGAGGTCACGGGCCTCAACGCCACGGTGAACTACGGCGGTGGCGACATCGTCAACGGCCTCATCCAGACGAACGTGTGCGCGGAGCCGGGCGACAGCGGCGGCGCGATGTTCGCCGGGGACGCGGCGGTCGGCCTCACGTCCGGCGGCAGCGGCGACTGCACCCAGGGCGGCGAGACCTTCTTCCAGCCGGTGACCGGTGCTCTGGAGGCCACGGGCGCCGTGATCGGCGCCGGTGACGGCGGCGCGGGCGACGCCGGTGGCGCAGGTGCCGCGAACGCCGGTGCGGGCGCCGAGGGTGCTGCCAATGCCGGTGCGGGCGCCGAGGGTGCCGCGAACGCGGGTGCGGGGGGTGACGCCGCCGCTAACGCCGGTGCGGGTGCCGAGGGTGCCGCTGACGCCGGTGCGGCCAACGCGGGCGCGGGCGCCGGTACGGGCGACCAGAGCGGCGCCGGAGCCGGTGACGCCGCCAGTGGGGCCGGGGTCAACTGACCCGGTCCACTCCATGAACGAGGCCCCGGGCGCCCTCCTGCCCCAGTGCCCGGGGTCTCACCTCCTCACCGCACGCCCTGATCAGCCGCCCTCCGGAGCGGGGTCCAGCGGAGTGGCGGGCGGCGGCAGCAACCCGGCCGCCTCCGCCGCCGCGCCGAGCACATCGTGCAGCATGGCCGGGGTGAGGCGGCCGGTGAAGGTGTTCCGCTGGCTCACGTGATAACAGCCGAACACCCGTAGCGGAGCGCCCCCGTCGGCGGCCTCCAATGCGATCCGCGCGCCGTGCCCGAAGGCGGGCCGCGGCCGGGGCACGGTCCATCCGGCGGTGGCCAGCACGGGCAGGGCGGCCTGCCAGCCGAAGGCCCCGAGCACCACCACCGAGCGCAGGGTCGGCCGCAGCAGACGCAGTTCCCGCTCCAGCCACGGGCGGCAGGTGTCCCGCTCCCCGGGGGTGGGGCGGTTGGCGGGCGGGGCGCAGTGCACCGGCGAGGTGACCCGGACCCCGCGCAGCGCGAGGCCGTCGCCGCGGTGGGTGGCGGTGGGCTGGTTGGCCAGGCCGATCGTGTGCAGGGCCGCGTACAGGAAGTCGCCGGAGCGGTCGCCGGTGAACATCCGGCCGGTGCGGTTGCCGCCGTGCGCCGCCGGGGCGAGACCCACGACGGCGAGCGCCGCGTCCGGCGGGCCGAATCCGGGCACCGGCCGGGCCCAGTAGTCCCAGTCGGCGAAGGCGGCCTGTTTGGTACGGCCCACCTCCTCCCGCCACGCGACCAGCCGCGGGCAGGCGCGGCACCGGCTCACCCGCTCGTCCAGCTCGTCGAGGGTACGGGCGCCGGGCGCCCGGCGGGCGGGCTCGGCGCGGGCCGGTTCGGCAGGACAATCGCGTGGCGTCATACGTCGCGCGGGTGCCCCGCGCCCTTGCGCAGGAAACGCCGCAGCCGGGTCAGCGGCCAGGCGTTGATGACATCGTCGGTGGTCAGCCAGCCGCGCTGGGCCATGCCCACCCCGTACCGCGGATTGGCGAGGTCCAGCGTCGAGTGCGCGTCGCTGTCGATGGCGAACACCACGCCGTGCTCCTTCGCCCGCAGGATGTTCTCGTCCGACAGGTCCAGCCGGTTCGGATGCGCGTTGATCTCCAGCGCGGTGCCGGTACGGGCACACGCGGCGAACACCGCGTCCAGGTCGGCGTCGACGCCGGGCCGTTTGCCGAGGATCCGGGTCGTCGGATGGCCGATGATGTTGACGTGCGGGTTCTCGCAGGCCCGCAGGAACCGCCGGGTCATGGTGTCCCGGTCCTGGCCGAACTGCGTGTGCACCGACGCCACGCACAGATCGAAGCCCTCGAGGAAGTCGTCGGGCCAGTCGACCTCTCCCTCGGCGTCGATGTTCAGCTCCACACCGTGCAGCAGCCGCATGTCCCGGCGGCCGCGCCCACGGTCCATGGCGCGCAGCCGCTCCCGCTGGGCGAGGATCTTCTCCTTCGTCATCTGCTGCATGTACAGCTTCGGCGCGTGGTCGGTGACGGCGTAGTACGCGTAGCCGCGCCGCTCCGCCGTGGCGATCATGTTCTCCAGCGGTTCGAGGCCATCGGTGAGATCGGTGTGGGTATGCAGATCGCCGCGCAGATCGGATTCGGCGATGAGCAGGGGCAGTTGGCCCTCCAGCGCGGCCTTCACCTCGCCGCGGTCCTCGCGCAGGGTCGGCGGGATCCAGTCCATGCCGAGCCGCGCGTACACGTCCTCCTCGCTGCGGGAGGCGATCTTCTTTCCGCTCTTGGTCTCGAAGAGGCCGTACTCGGAGAGCTTGAGGCCGTGGCGCACCGCGATCGCGCGGACGCGGATGTTGTGGGCCTTGGAGCCGGTGAAGTACAGCAGCCCAGCGCCCCAGGAGTCGAGCGGCAGCACCCGCAGGTCCACCTGGAGCCCCTTGGTGGTGCGGATGGACGTCTTCTTCTCGCCGTGCGCGATGACCTCGGTGGTGTACGGGAGCGCGGTGAACGCGTCCATGAACGGGGCCGATTCGGCCGCCGCCACCAGGATGTCCACATCGCCCACGGTCTCCCGCATCCGGCGCAGCGACCCGGCGTACGCCACCCGCTCGCAGCCGCGCACCCGGGCCAGCGCGGCCACGATGTCGTCGGCGAGGTCCATGGCGTCGTCGAGCGGGACCCGGCCGCCCGCGGCCCGCAGCAGCCCGATGCCGTGCAGGATGTTCTCCTCGGACTTCGGGCCGAAGCCCTTGAGGTCGCGCAGCCGGTGTTCCTCGATCGCGGTGGCCAGCTGCTCGACCGAGGCGATGTCCAGCTCCTCGTACAGCACCATGGCCTTCTTCGGCCCGAGCGCCGGGATCGCGGTCAGCTCCCGCACCCCGGCCGGGATCGCGGCGCGCGCCTGCTCGACGGCGGGCACATGTCCGGTGCGCAGATACTCGACGACCTTGTCGGCGATCGACTTGCCGACGTTGGGGATCTCCCGCAGTCCCTTCACATCGAGCCCCGCCACATCGGCGGGATGGCCGCCGATCGACCGTGCGGCCTTCTCGTAGGCGCGTGCCTTGAACGCGTCCCCGCCCGTGATCAGGAGGAGATCGGCGTACTCACGCAGGAGGGCTTCGACCTCCTCGTTGGAGCGAGCCATGGAACAGATTCTAGTCGCCGTACGGCCGGACGGCGCTGGCGATCCCGTGGACCTGGAGGGATCCTTGGTTCGTGAAGCGCCCCACGCGGCCGATGAGGCGCGGCGATCCGGACGCCCGTCCGGGTCGTGTGTTTCCCCGGTTTGGGGGAGGTCATGGACGTTGGATTCCTGAAGCCGTTGTTCGATCGCCCCGGCCCGTGGGCGTGCGTCTACCTCGATACCTCGCGTGCGACGGAGGACGCCCCCACCCGGCGCCGGCTGCGGGAGCGGTTCGTGGCCGGTCAGCTGACCACCCAGGGCGCCGACCCCCGCACCCGTGAGGCGCTGGTGAGCAGACTGGCCGGTCAGCGGGCGGCCACCGCGTCCGCCGGGCGGGCGCTGTTCGCGGCGGACGGCGAGGTGGTGCTCGACGTGCCGCTGGCCGCGTCCCCGGGCGATGTCGTGACGTCCTGGTCGCCACTGCCCCGGGTGGCGCCGCTGGCGTCGCTGCGCGGCGAGTGGCCGTCGTGCCTGGTGGCATACGTCGACCGGACGGGCGCCGATCTGGAGCTGCGCGACGAGGGCGGGGCCCGCCCGGTGTGCCGCGCCACGGGCGGGGCGCCACGGGGCCGCGGCCACCGCTCGGTGCCCGCCGACCGGTACGAGTGGCACTACCGCAACCGGGTCGAGAACGACTGGGAGCACACCGCGGACCTCGTCGCCGAGGAGCTGGTACGGCAGTGGCCGGACAGCGGGGCGCCGCTGCTGGTCCTGGCGGGCGATCCGCGCGAGCGCAGGGCGGTGCGCGACCGGCTGCCCGAGCCGCTGCGGGACCGGGCGGTGGTGGCGCGGCACGGCAGCCGGGCGCCCGGATCCGCCCGGGAGCTCTTGGAGGCGGAGATCGACCACGCCCGCGCGGACCACGCCCGCGCCCATCTGGAAGCCGTACTGGATCTCTTCCGCGCCGGGCGCGGCCGCCCCGGCGGGCACATCGCGAGCGGCCACGACGGCTCCGCGCCGAGCGGGGCGGCGGAGGGGGTGCCCGCGGTGGTGGAGGCGTTGCGCAGCCATCAGGCGGCCACCCTGCTGCTGGGGCAGGCGGGCGGCGACATGCGCCATGAGGTGTGGGTCGGCCCCGGCGCCGATCAGGTGGCGGTGCAGCGGGCCCAGGTGCGGGCGCTGGGTGTGAGCACGCCCGAGCCGGCGCGCGCGGACGACGCGCTGATGCGGTCCGCGGCGGTGGCCGACACCGAGGTGCTGCTGGTGCCCGAGGGCGTGGCAGGACCGGCCGGGGGACTGGGCGCGGTGCTGCGCTGGCACGGACAGGGCTGAGCGCCGGCAGGAGCCCCTTACCGCATCTGACAGCGTGTCGAAAGCTCATCGCGTCGAAAGCTCATCGTGTCGAAAGTTGCTTTCTCGGCGAGTCAGACACATGGGGTAAGTTCACGCTTTTGTATGCTTTCTCCAGCGCGTCGTTCCCCCCTGTCGGACAGTCACTGTCCGTACGGTCACGAAAGGGGCTCCATATGCAGACGATGGAGGTTCGCCCACCGGTACCCAGCCGTTCCCGTAGTAGATGGCGTCGATACGGTCGGCTCGCCGCCGCGAATTTCGTGCGCGGCGCGTCGTACGCATCCGGCACCGCGGCCATCGGTCTGATGGCGTGGTGGGTGCAGACCCACTAGCCCCCAGGTTGGTTGTCGCGACAGCCGCTCGGGGCGGCTGTCGCGGCGGTTCACGGCTGCGGATGGGGCTGATGACGGAAGCGGAAGCCGTGATGTGCCTTGCGGGGGGCGTGGCCTCCGAGCCGGGCCCGCAGCTGGATCCCGTGAATGACCTCGATGATGCCCAGAACGAGCAGCCAGACGCCGGTCACCAGGGTGAGCGCGGCGATGGAGCCGAAGGGCGACACGATCAGCACGATTCCGGCCAGGGCCATGATGACACCGAGGAAGATCTGCCAGCCGCGGGCGGGGATTCCCGCGTCCTGGACGGCCATGACGGTGTGCATGACACCCCGCAGCAGCCAGGCGAATCCGATCCACAGCGCGAGCAGCAGGATCGACTGGGCCGGACCCCGGAAGCAGATCAGGCCGAGGAACACGCTCACCGCGCCGCTGACGAAGCTGAGGACGCGCATCGACCCCGGGATGTGCGCCCCGAAGGCCGCGACCAGCTGAAAGATGCCGCTGATCAGCAGATAGACACCGAACAGGGCGCCGACCACCGCCAGGGTGGCCGCGGGCCACACCAGCACCAGCAGCCCCAGCACGATCGCGACCAGACCCGCGGTCAGCAGCATCTGCCACGCGGCATCCGACAGGGTGCCCAGCAGGCCGGCGAAGGGGCGGTCAGGACCGGCGGCGCGCTCATCGCGCCGGTCGGCGTCGCGCGAGTTGTCCGAGGGGAACGTCATCGTCGTCCACCTCCTTGAGGGAACAGTGACACCACCATCGTCGCTCCACCCGCGCCTTATCGCCTGATGGTGGCGCGTGGACCCGGCCGATGTGCCCTTCACACATCATCGTGGCGCCTGCGGCAGTGCCATCGTGGTGCGGTCAGCCGCCCGTCGCGAAGCCGGGGAAGAGGGTCATTCCGCCGTCCACGTACAGCGTGGTGCCCACGACGTAGTCGCACAGGTCGGAGGCGAGGACGACCGCAGCGCTCGCGATGTCCCGCGGCTCGCCGATCCTGCCGTAGGGGATCAGCTCCAGCAGCGCGTTCCGGGCGTCCTCGGTGTCCCAGGCATCGCGGTTGATCGGGGTCTTGATGGCCCCCGGCGCGACCGCGTTCACCCTGATCTTCTGCGGCGCCAGTTCCTGGGCCATGGTCTGCATCATCATCGACACGCCGCCCTTGGACGACGCGTAGTTCACATGACCGGCCCAGGGGATGATCTGGTGGACCGAGCTCATGCAGATGATCTTCCCGGCCGCCCGCGACACCTCGGGAACGACACCGCGCCGCTGGAATTCCCTGACCGCCTCCCTGGCGCACAGGAACTGACCGGTGAGGTTGACGGAGAGCACCTTCTCCCAGTCCGACAGGGTCATCTCCACCGTCGGGGCGTCACGCTGGAGGCCCGCGTTGGCGACCAGGATGTCGATCGTGCCGAGCCGGTCGACCATGGTGGACACCATCTCGACCACCTGGTCCTCCCGCGACACATCCGCCTGGTGGGCGTAGGCGCGCACTCCGTGGCCCTCGATCTCCTTCACGACGGCCTCGGCGGCAGGGCGGTCGGAGACGTAGTTGACGACGACATCGGCGCCGGCGCGCCCCAGGGCGATGGCGGTCGCCTTGCCGATGCCCGAGCTGGCCCCCGTCACCAGCGCCTTCTGGCCCGTAAGAAGCTTGAGGTCGGACACCGAGGGCGGGCCTTGGGGGGTGGTCATGGGTGTTCTCCTTCGCTGGGTCCGCAGGTCGCGCGCCCCGACCCTGCCAGCCCGGGGCGGATCCCGGCGCTCTCCACGGCGCCACGGTCACCCGCTGAGGCGATGCACATCGTTCCAGCGGCGCAACGCGGGGAGCGGCGGGAGGTACGTTCGTTCAGCTTGCGACCGGCTCGGCCATGGCCTGGGCGCGCAGCGTCGAGCAGGTGCGGTTGATGAGCCGGGAGACATGCATCTGGGAGATGCCCAGCTGCTCGGCGATCCGGCTCTGGGTCATGTCGCAGAAGAACCGCATGTAGAGGATCTGGCGCTCCCGGTCGGGCAGCCGCCGGAGCCCGGGGCGCACCGCCTCGCGTTCCACCACCCGGTCGTACGCGGGCTCCTGGCCGCCGAGCGTGTCCGCCAGTGAGTAGCCGTCGTCCGCGCCGGTCAGCTGGGCGTCGAGGGACAGCGGGGTGAAGCTGCCCATGGCCTCCATGCCGACGCGCACCTCCTTCTCGCCGAGGCCGGTGCGCTCGGCGATGGCCTCGGTGGGCACCGTGGCGTCGTCGAGGGAGTGCGACAGCTCCCGGTGCGCGACCCGCACCCGGTTGCGCAGTTCCTGGACCCGGCGCGGGACGTGCAGCACCCACAGGTGGTCCCGGAAGTGGCGCTTGATCTCGCCGACGATGGTGGGCACCGCGAAACCCGCGAACGCCGTGCCGTGTTCGGGGTCGTACCGCTTGACGGCCTTCACCAGGCCGAGCGCGGCCACCTGCTCCAGGTCCTCCAAGGACTCGCCCCGGTTGCGGTACTGGCGGGCCAGTCGCCGGGCCATCGGCATCCACGCCTCCGCCACCCGCTGCCGCAGCGCTTCCTTTTCGGGGCCGTCGGGGAGGCGGGCCATCTCGTGGAACTCGGCGCTGGTGTCGGGGGCGTCGTCGTGCGGGTGCTTCGAGGAGCCGGATTGGGGACGTGTCCTGTGCTGCGCTGCGGTCGTCATGTCACACACCTCCTGCAGTGGGATGACGGGTCGCCTGGGACCGTGGTCGCTGCCATGCGGGAGCGCGCAGGAGACGGGCCGGAGGGCCGCGTCCTGGAGCGGTCAGAGCGCTCCCGCGGTGCGTGCCTCCGGTCCGAAGCACGTTCAATCGCCTGCCCTGGGCCTCCAGGGGTAAACCCCACGGGTCCCGGGCTCAGCCCAGCAGCGCCGCCACCGTGATGAGTACCGGCGCGGCCAGCACCGTGGACAGCAGGATGGATTCGCGGGCCAGGATGGTGCTCGTGTCGTAGCGCACGGCGTAGGTGAAGAGGTTCTGCGCCGAGGGGAGCGCGGAGGTGACGACGGCCGCGAAGAGGGCGGGGCCGCCGAGCCGGAAGACACCGGCCGCGATGGCCCATGCCACCACCGGCTGGCCGAAGGACTTCAGCGCCACCGACAGCAGCACCGGGCCGCGCTCCTCGCCGCGCCCGGGCAGCTCACTGCCCGGCAGCGAGATCCCGAAGGCGAGCAGCACGGCGGGTACGGCCATGCCGCCCATCAGCGAGAACGGTTCCATGACGGGCCCGGGCACCCGCCACCCCGAGGCGGCCACCGCGACCCCGGACAGCGAGCCGATGACGATGGGGTTGCGGAAGGGGGTGGTCAGCCGGCGCAGCATCGAGGGCGGGTGTTCCCCGGGGCGGCTGAGGTCGATGACGGTGAGCGCGATCGGGGTCATCACCAGCTGCTGGAACAGCAGCACCGGGGCGACGAGGGACGCGTCGCCGAGGACGTACACGGCGATCGGGATGCCGAGGTTGCCCGCGTTCACATAACTCGCGCACAGGGCGCCGATCGTGGTGCGGCCCACGCTCCACTTGCGTACCGCGCCGACCGCGACGAACGCGCCCGCCACCACGAAGGTGCTCAGGGCCGTGACGAGCAGCGGGGTCGAGACGACGACGGACAGGTCGGCGCGGGCGAGCGTGGAGAACAGCAACGCGGGGGAGGCGACGTTGAAGGAGAGCCTGGTCAGGACCTCGCGCCCCGACCCGCCCAGCGCTCCTCGGCGGCCGAGCACATAGCCGGTGACGATGATGCTCGCGATGACGCCGAAGCCGGTGATCACACCGCCCACGGGACCTCCGCCCGGCCGGGTTTCCGGTGGGACGCGAGGTGCCGCGGGGCGGGGCGGGGTCTCGGGACGCGGGGCGAGGGACGGGGCGCGGCGGTCATGAGCGGTGTCTTCCCGGGCTGGAGTTGTCAGCATGCACCCTACAAGTAACCCGGGGCGCGCTGTGCAGAAGACCGGACGCTGTCCCACTATGTGATCGTCAGGATGCGTTCACCCTTCGCCAGTGAGCTGTTGCCCGCGAAGATCTGGATCTCTCCCTTCTCCACCGTGAACGTGCCGTCCCGGTCATGGGTCCAGAAGCCCAGATCCTCGGCGCCCAGCCGGAAGCGGACGGTGGTGGACTTGCCGGCGCCGAGGGTGATCCGGCGGAAGCCGCACAGCCGTCGCACCGGTTGTACGAGACTGGCCACCGGGTCGCGCAGATACACCTGCACCACCTCGTCCCCCTCGCGCTCCCCGGTGTTGCGCACCGCGACCGCCACCTCCACGGTGTCGCCCTTGCGCAGCGCGTCGGCCGTGATGCGGCTGACGGACAGCTTCGGCTCGCCGATGTCGAAGGTGGTGTAGCCGAGGCCGTGGCCGAAGGCGAACTGCGGGCCGTCGGCGAGGTCGAGGTACTTGGAGGTGTACTTGTTGTCCGGGTCGTAGGGGCGCCCGGTGTTCTCGTGGTTGTAGTAGAGGGGAATCTGCCCAACCGAGCGCGGGAAGGACACGGGCAGCTTGCCGCCGGGGTTCACGGTGCCGAACAGGACGTCCGCGATGGCGTTTCCGCCCTCGATGCCCGGATGCCACGCCTGGAGCACGGCGGGCGCCGAGTCCAGCCAGCCGCCCATCGTCAGCGGGCGGCCGCTGACCTGGACCACGACGAAGGGTGTGCCGGTGTCCGCGATCGCCGCGATCAGCTTCTCCTGCTGTCCGGGCAGGCTGATGTCGCTGCGCACGGCCGCTTCCCCGCTGAGCGCCGAGGCCTCCCCGACCACGACGATCGCCACCTCGGCCGCCCTGGCGACCGCGGCGGCCTTGGCGATGCCACCGGTGTCCTCACCCGCCGGGTCCACGCCGCGGGCGTGGCCGACCCGGGCCTTCGGCGCGGCGTCCTTGACCGCGTCCAGGACGGTGACCGGGGGGAACGCGTCCGCCCAGGGCCCGGCCCAGGAGCCGCGCAGGTCGGTGGAGTCGGCGAACGGCCCGACGACGGCGATGGAGGAGACCGACGGGCTGAGCGGGAGCAGCGCCGTCTTCTCCTTCCCGGCCGGGGTGTTCTTGAGCAGCACCATGGTGCGCGCGGCCGTCTCGCGGGCCGCCGCCCGGGACGCCTTCGTGGGCTCCTCGATCGCCGCGTCCTCGTCCGCGTAGGGGTGTTCGAAGAGCCCGAGCCGGAACTTGAGCCGCAGCACGCGGGCCACCGCGTCGTCCAGCCGGGCGGCGGTGATCGCGCCGCTGCGCAGCAGCCGCTTGCCGTGGTCGGCGAGGGTGGTGCTGACCATCTCCATGTCGACCCCGGCGTTCAGCGCCAGCCGTCCGGCGTCGGCGTGGTCGGCGGCGAAGCCGTGGACCGTCATTTCCTGAACGCCGTTGTAGTCGCTGACGACGACGCCGCCGAACTCCCACTCCTCCTTGAGGATGTCGGTGAGGGTGTGCCGGTTGCCGTGGGCGGGGACGCCGCTGATGGTGTTGAAGCTCGCCATGACGGTGGCCAGCCCGGCGTCCACGGCCGCGAGGAAGGGCCCGAGGTAGAGGTTGCGCAGCCGGGCCTCGGAGACGTCCACCGTGTTGTAGTCGCGCCCGCCCTCGGCGCCGCCGTACGCCACGAAGTGCTTGGCGCACGCCGCGAGCCGGTCCTTCGCGC
The DNA here is from genome assembly GCF_042958345.1 of Streptomyces sp. NPDC007983. Taxonomy (NCBI): domain Bacteria; kingdom Bacillati; phylum Actinomycetota; class Actinomycetes; order Kitasatosporales; family Streptomycetaceae; genus Streptomyces; species Streptomyces sp. NPDC007983. Next base: position 336,336 of record NZ_JBIBJI010000004.1, on the reverse strand, counting down.
TCAGGTCCTCGCCCTGGTAGCCGCGGGTCTTGGCGGCGGCGAACGCGGCCGTCAGATGCGGGTCCTCGCCGCTGCCCTCGGAGATCCGCCCCCAGCGCGGTTCGTGGGTGACGTCCATCATGGGGGAGAAGGCCCAGTGCACCCCGTTGGAGCGGGCCTCCTTCGCCGACACCTCGGCGTCCCGTTCGGCCACCGCCGGGTCGAAGCTCGCGGCCTGGGCCAGCGGGATGGGGAAGGTGGTCCACATGCCATGGATGACATCGAGCCCGAACACCAGCGGGATGCCCAGGCGTGACTCCTCGACGGCCATCCGCTGGAGCGCGTTGGTGGTCTTCGCGCCGTAGATGTTGAGGACGGAGCCGAGCCGTCCCTGGCGGGCCGCCTTCTCCGCCTCGGCGGTCTGTCCGCCGCCGGGTCCGGTGTCGCCGGTCCAGGCGAGCTGCTGGAGCTGGCCCAGCTTCTCCTCGACCGTCATCCGCCCCAACAGGGCCTGGACCTCGGCCTCGTACGGGGCGGGCTCCGCCGCCGGCCGCTCGCCCGGGCCCGGCCGCTCGCGGGCGTGGGCGGTGCCGGTGGCGGCCTTGCCCGCGATGGCCGTACCACCGGCCGCGGCGAGCACCGTTCGTCTGCGCACACCATTCATGTTCTTCGCTCCTTGAAGAGTCTTGAAGAGTTCTGAGGGTGTTCCGGGTGTCCGACGGGTTTGATCTTTAAAAAGTTGAACCGAAGCTACGGAGTCGCCCCGAGGGCGTCAAGGGTGCGCCCATTGACAGGCGTGGTGCGGGCTCCCATACTCACCGCCACGGTTAACCGTGAACGGTTAACCAGTGTCCTGGGCAACGAGGCCCCGAGCAGGAGAACCACATGACCTCACGCCACGCGTCCGTCCAACTCCGCCGCACCGTGCTGTCGAGCTTCATCGGCAACACCATCGAGTTCTATGACTTCCTGCTCTACGGCCTCGCCAGCGCGCTGGTGTTCGGCGATCTCTTCTTCCCGAGTCTGAGCCCGTTCGCGGGCACCCTCGCCTCGTTCGCCACCTTCGGCATCGGCTTCATCGCCCGCCCGCTCGGCGGCTTCGTCTTCGGCCACCTCGGCGACACCATCGGCCGGAAGACCACGCTGGTCACAACGTTGTGCGGGATGGGCGCCGCCACCTTCGCCGTCGGTCTTCTGCCAACGTACGACACCATCGGGATCTGGGCACCGGTGCTGCTCGTGGCGCTGCGCTTCATCCAGGGCTTCATGGTCGGCGGCGAATGGGGCGGCGCCATGCTGATGGTCGTCGAGAACGCCCCGGCACACCGCCGCGGCTTCTTCAGCGCCTGGCCCAACACCGGCGGCTTCTCCGGACAGCTGCTGGCCACCGGAATGTTCGCGCTGATGGGCCTCCTGCCCGACGGGCAATTCCAGTCCTGGGGCTGGCGCGTGCCGTTCCTGTGTAGCGCGGTGCTGGTGGGCGTAGGGCTTTGGATGCGCGGGCGGCTCGGCGAGTCCGAGGTGTTCGAGCAGGTCAAGCACGAGGAGGGCAAGGCCAAGGCGCCACTGCTGGACGTGCTGCGCCATGACTGGCGGAGCGTGCTGCTGATCATGTCGCTGCGGTTCAGCGAAAGCGTGCCGTTCTTCCTGCTGACCGTGTTCGCGGTGTCCTACGGACCGGAACACCTCGGCATCCCGAAGGCCACCCTGACCACCGCCATCATGATCGCCTCGGTGCTCGCCTTCCCCGCCCACGGCTTCTTCGGCGCGCTGTCCGACAAGGTGGGCCGCCGCCCGGTCTACGTCTACGGCGGCCTGGCCGCCGCGGCGCTGGCCTTCCCGGCGTTCTGGCTGCTGAAGTCCGGCTCAGCGGTGCTGATCGTGCTGGCGTACTGCCTGGTCATCAACCTCGCCCACAACGCCTGCAACGCCGTCCAACCCGCTCTGTTCACCGAGCTGTTCGGCTCCAAGGTCCGCTACAGCGGCGCCTCGGTCGGCGCCCAGCTCGGCGCGATCGTGGCCGGTGGCCTCACCCCGTTCATCGCCACCGCGCTCACCGGCGGCGGCGACAACTGGGTCCCGGTGGCCGCCTACGCGAGCGCCGTCGCCCTGATCTCGGCGGCCGCCGCGTACTTCTTCACCCCCGAGACCTCCCGCCGCGACCTGGTCGACACCAGCTCCGCGATGGCGGCCGGATCCGAACCCGCGCCCGCGCCGGACACCACGCCCGCCGAGGCACCGGAGACCGGTGCGGTCGCGTGACCACACCTGGCAGCGGCACGGCATCGCCTTCGCCACCGTTTCCGGAGCGGCCCTTGGGGAGGAATAATGAGTCAACGGTTAACGGTTGACTGAAGACGTTCCGCCCCCAGAAGGAGCCCGTCGGTGCCCATCACCTCGCTACAGCAGCAGTCCCTCGGCGATCTGGTCGCCCACGAGCTGCGCGTCCTCATCATCTCAGGGCGGCAGCGCCCCGGCACCCATCTTGTCGAGGGCGCCCTCGCCGAGCAGTACGACGTCAGCCGCGGCCCGGTCCGCGACGCGCTGCGGCAGCTGGAGGCCGAGGGGCTGGTCGAATCCCGGCGCCGCGGGGTCTTCGTCACCGGGCTCACCGAGGACGACGTCGACGAGCTGTACACGCTGCGGGAATCCCTGGAGACCCTGGCCCTCACCCTCGCCATCGGCCGGGCCGAACCCGGCGACTGGGACCGCGCCCAGGGCTTCGTCGACCGGATGCGGGACGCCGCCGACCGCTCCGCGCCCAGCGACTTCGCCCTCGCCGACCTGGAGTTCCACTCCCAGTTCTACCTGCTGTCCGGGCACCGCCGGCTGGTCGCCGTCTGGGAGCAGTACCGCCCCACCTTCGGCGTCGTCCTCGACGTCACCAACGCCCAGGACGTCGATCTGCACCCCTCCGCCGAGGCCCATGTCGACCTGCTGGAGACCGTGCGCGGTGGCGATACCGGGACCGCCGTCACCACCCTGCGGGAACATCTCCTCGGCGCCAAGAACCGGCTCCGCTCGGCGCTGCGCGCCGCCCGGGCCGCCAACGACGGCTGACCGGCGGGCCAACGACGGCTGACCGGCGGTCGGCGGCGCCGGGACCTTCAGTGCCCGCGCTCGTCCATGCCCGTCATCAGGGCCTGGTGGCTGGCGCGCACATGCTCGCGCATCACCCGCTCGGCACCGTCGCCGTCCTTGGCCTGGATCAGGCTGAGGACGCGGTGATGCTCGGAGTCCGACTCGATGAGCCGCCCGGGGCGGGACAGCGAGGTGCGCACCAGCCGGGCGTAGGCGAGCTGGTTCATCAGGGTGCGGTAGTGCCCCTCCAGCTTGCTGTTGTCCGCGCCCCTGACGATCAGATCGTGGAACTCGTGGACCAGCGCCGCGTACCGCTCCGCGTCGCCGTCCTGAACGGCCTGGTCGGCCGCCCGCATGCTGGCCTCCAACTGCTCCACCTCCGGCACGTTCCCGCGGAAGGCGAGCAGCCGGGCGGCGGCGCCCTCGAACAGCTCCTTCATCTGGAACAGCTCGGTCAGCTCACGGCGCGACGGTACGGCGACGAACGTGCCGACCCGCGGCCGGACTTCCACCAGACCCTCTATCTGGAGCTGTTTGAGGGCCTCGCGGATGGGCGTCCGGCTGACCCCGAAGGTCTCGGACAGCGCCATCTCGGACAGGCTGGAGCGGGGCGGCAGTTCGCCACTGATGATCATCTGCCGCAGCTCTTCGGCAACCCTCGCCTGCATGCTGGTCTGCTGAAGCCGCTTGCCTGTGGGTCGTTGCATGGCACGTGACAGTAGGCGGGGCGCTCTCTCCCCGTCAACCGAGGACAGGCTCGTGTGGTCTGCCATACAAGAGCGCTCCCGCCTGGACGTGTCGTCACGGCCCCATGCCGTCATGACCTGAGGATGAACGGATCCCCGGCCGGTTCCTCGCTGGTGTTGATCCACACGCTCTTCAGCCGGGTGTACTCCCGGATGACCTCCGTGCCGTGCTCGGTACCCATGCCGCTGCTCTTGAAGCCCGCCCGGGGCGACATCGGCGACATCGAGCGGTAGGTGTTGGCCCACACCGTGCCCGCCTCCAGCCGGGACGCCATCCGGTGCACCCGGTTCACATCCCGGGTCCACACCCCCGCCGCGAGGCCGTAGGCCGAGTTGTTGGCGATCGAAAGGGCCTCGTCCTCGGACTCGAAGGGCAGGACGGTGGCCACCGGCCCGAAGATCTCCTCCTGGCAGATCCGCAGTGTGTTGTCGACGCCGGTGAACACGGTGGGGGAGTAGAAGTAGCCGTTCAGCCCGGTGTCCGGCCGGGCCCCGCCGCACACCACCTTTCCGCCCTCGGAGCGGCCCAGCTCGACGTAACCCTCGACCTTCTCCAGCTGCTCGGCGATGGCCAGCGGGCCCAGCTCGGTGGCGTCGTCGAGCGGGTCGCCGATCGCGATGGTCGCGGCCCGGGCCGCCACCTGCTCCAGGATCTCGTCGTACACCTCGCGGTGCACCAGCACCCGGCTGCCCGCCACACAGGTCTGGCCCGCGGCGGCGAACACCCCGGCGATCACGCCCATGGCGGCCGAGCCGAGGTCGGCGTCCGGAAAGATGATGTTGGGGGATTTGCCGCCCAGCTCCAGGGTGCAGCGGATCAGCCGGTCGGCGCAGGTACGGGCGATCCGGCGGCCGGTTTCGGTGGAGCCGGTGAAGCTCACCTTGGCCACGTCCCGGTGCTCGGTGAGCGGGCCGCCCGCGGTGGCGCCGAAGCCGGTGACCACGTTGACCACGCCCGGCGGGAAGCCCGCCTCCGCGAAGAGCGGGGCGAGCGCCAGCAGCGAGGCCGAGGTGTGCTCCGACGGCTTGATGACCATCGTGTTGCCGGCGGCCAGCGCCGGGGCGAGCTTGGTGGCGGTGAGCAGCAGCGGGGAGTTCCAGGGGGTGATGGCACCGACCACGCCCACCGGTTCGCGCAACGTGTAGTTGAGCAGTTCGCGGCTCGCGCCCGGGATGACATCGCCCTGGATCTTGTCGGCGAGCCCCGCGTAGTAATAGAAGTACTCGGGCAGGCCCGCGAGTTGGGCCCGCATCTCGCGCAGCAGCTTCCCGTTGTCCAGGGATTCGGTGCGGGCCAGCTCCTCGGCGTGTTCGCCGATCAGATCGCCGAGGTCGCGCAGCAGCCGGCCGCGCCGGGTCTGGCTCAGATCCCGCCAGCGCGGATCCTCGAAGGCGGCCCGGGCGGCGCCCACCGCGCGCTCCACATCGGGGGCGGTGCCGTTCGCCGCCTCGTACCAGGGCTCGGCGGTGGCCGGGTTGACGCTGGCGAAGTAGCCGCCGTCGGCGGGGGCGGTCCACTCGCCCGCGATGTAGTGGTCGTGGCGCGGCAGGCGGTTCATGAGCTGTGGCACTCCTGATGTCCGGTGTGGGTGAGGATCGCGTCGGCCAGTTGCTCCGGGCACTCCAGCGGCAGCAGATGGCGGGCCCGGGGCACGATCACCGCCCGGCCGCCGGGGATCCGCCGCGCGAGCCGGTGCGACATGGCCGGGGTGGAGCCGGGGTCGTCCTGCCCGGTCACCGCGAGGGTGGGGGCGGTGATCCGGGGCAGCCGCGGCCACAGCCCGGCGTCGGCGGTCGCGAAGACGTCGTAACAGGCGAGGTAGGAGACGGGGTCGTTGGCCAGCAGCGTGTCCAGCACCCGCTGCGCCAGGAGGGGCTCCTGGGCCCGCCAGCCGGGCGAGAACCAGCGGTCGACCGCCGCCCACGCGGACGCCCCGAAGTCCCGGGCCGCCGCCTCCCGCCGCCGAGCCACCGCCGCGCGCTCGTCCTCCGACCGCCCCGCCACCGAGCTGACGAGCGTCAGCGAGGCGGTGAGGTCCGGCCGGTCCAGGCCGAGCTGCTGGGCGACCAGGGCGCCGAGCGAGAAGCCGACGACATGGGCCGGCCCGCTCAGCAGGGCCGCCACGTCCGCGGCCAGCTCGGCGACCGACAGCCCGGGGGCCGCGGCCGGGGAGGCGCCGTGGCCGCGCAGATCGACCAGCGTCACCCGGTGCCGGGCCGTGAGCGCGGGCAGACACCGCTCCCACATGCTCCGGTCGAGCCCGACGCCGTGCAGCAGGACGAGGCCGGGCCCGGCGCCGTGCGTCTCGTGCGCCAGCGCGACCGGTGTGGTGGAGCGCGTCCCGGACGGACGGGCGGGGCCGCCCGTCCGGGGCGCGTGCATACCGCTGCCCGTGCCCATGGCGCTCACTGCTCCGTGGTGAGCGGGGCCAGCCGGGCCTGGGGGCGGCCCTGGGCGGCGGCCGCGAGCCCGATGACGATCTCGTCGGCGCGCGGTCCGTCCGCCACCCGCACCTCGATGCTCTGGTGGTGCGAGCGGATCGTGGCGTCGGTGATGTGCTTGAGCGGGATGTCGAAGACCGTGCCCGCGGCCGCGCGCTTCTCCACGGCCGGCAGCAGGGTGGTCGCCTTCGCCGCCTTGCGGAAGTGGTCGCCGAACTTGAGCGTGTGGATCAGCCCGGAGCCGTGCTCGATCTCCCCGTCCAGGCCCACGATGGCGGCCTTTCCGTACGCCTCGACCGGCGCGCCCAGCGCCTCGACCACCCGCGGCGCCAGCAGCTCGCCGAGCTTCGGCGCCACCTCGTCGATGCCCGGCAGCAGATCCGTCACATAGCCCTGCCCGGCCCAGGGGTTCTCGATGATGGCGAGCACCACCGCGGTACGGGCCGGCGGATCCACCGGACGGCCGCCCTCGCTGTGGATGTCCTCGGTGAAGGTGATGATCTTGCGGACGTTCACTGCACGGTCTCCATGTTTTTCGGGGCTGCCGGGTCTGCCGGGTCTTCCAGGTCGGCGAGGCGGATGACGGGATCGGTGGCCCGGTCCCCGATCCGCGCGTTGGGGCGGGGGCCGGACGCGCCGGCCGCGATGACGACGATCTCGTCGGGCCGGGGCGCGTCGGGGATGCGGATCTGGCACGTCTGGTAGTGCGAGCGGGTCGCGGCCGCCGTCTTGTGCCACAGCGGCACGGTCAGCGGCTCACCCGCCGGAAGCCGGTCGTCGCTGAACACGATGATCGAGGTGCCCTCGGTCAGCTCCCGCAGGACATTGCCGAAGAACGGGGTGTGGATCAGCGCCCCGCCGTGTTCGATCTCCCCGTTCAGTCCGACGATCGCGGCCTTGCCGAACGCCTCGACGCGCTCCACGCCGCCCAGCGCCTCGCTCACCCGGTCGGTGAGCATCCGCGCGAGCCCCGGGGCGATCCGCTCGACCTCGGGCTGCAGATCGGCGACCAGGCCCAGGCCCGCCCATGGGTTACGGATCACCGCCGCGGCCGCCACCCGGCGCACGGAGACGGCCACCGGCCGCCCCAGCTCCAGCAGCACCTCGTCGGTGACGCTGACGACCTTGCGCAGGCCCAGGTCAGCCATGGTTGCCGCCATCGGTGAACCGCGGCATGACCTTCTCCGCGAACAGCTCCAGGCTGCGCATCGCCTTGCGGTGCTCCAGGCCGGGGTGGGTGGTCCACAGCAGCAGATGCTCCAGGCCCACCTCCTCCCGCAGCTCGGAGATCTTCTCGGAGACGTACTCGGGGGTGCCGACCAGGAGATTGCGCTCGGCCAGGAAGTCGAAGGACAGCTCGTGGGCGTCGGTCAGTTCCTCGCCCGCCTCCATCAGGTTGCCCAGCCCCCGGAAGTGCATGATCCACCGGTAGGTGGTCATCAGTGCTTCCTCGAAGTCGGCGCGCGCCTGCTCCATGGTGTCGGCCACGTACACGTCCCGTACCAGGCCGATGCCCTCGCCGAGCGCGTACTCACGGCCCGACGCCTGGCTCGCGGTGGAGCGGTACAGCTCGAAGCGCTCCTTGAGTGCCGAGACCGGCGGCAGCCAGAACATCCCCTGGACCCCGTCGGCCGCGGCCGCCTTGATCGACCGCGGGCTGTCGATGACCTGCCACAGCGGCGGATGGGGGCGCTGCAGCGGGAACGGCGTCACCTGCATCTTGGTGATGACCCCGTCCTCCATGTAGTCCGGGGTGGCGGGGGAGAGCGGATGGTTCCACTTCACCCCGGGGGCGGGGAACTCGTAGAAGCGGCCCTGGTGCGAGAAGAACTCGCCGCTCCAGGCCTTGCGCAGGATTTCCACGGTCTCGTCGTACAGCGCGCGGTTCTGCTCCTGGTCGCGCGGATCGGCGAGTGCGTTCAGGTTGAGCGCCTCGCGCCCGTACAGCCCGCGGCCGAGGCCCACCTCGACCCGGCCGCCGGAGAGCTGGTCGAGCATCGCGATGTCCTCGGCGAGCCGCAGCGGATGCCAGAAGGTGGCGATGTTCGCCGCCTGGCCGATCCTGATGTTCTCGGTACGGGCGGCGATGTCGGCGCCCATCAGGACCGGGTTCGGGGTGATCTCGATGGCCTCGTGGCCGAAGTGGTGCTCGGTGTACCAGGTGGACCAGAAGCCCGCGCGGTCCGCGGCGACCGCGAACTCCCGTGCCTCGTCCATGACTTCGGCGTAGGAGCCGAGCCGGCCCGGTGCTCCGAGGTTGTGGAATATCGAGAATCGCATGCAGCGTCCGTCCTGTTCTTCCGGGTCGCGCTGTGCCATGGCAGGGAGGCTAGGAGTCCGGTTGAGGCCCGTCAAGGGTTAACGCCCAGGCAACAACTTTGACCTGTGTATTTGGTGCGAGAGCGGTTCTTTCCCGGCTCATTTGTCCCAAGGTGTTGACAGCGGCTGGCGCCGTTCTTAGCGTCCTCTGCCATACAAGAGCCGAATGAGGGATCTGTCATGACGCACACTCTTGACCGCACCGCCCGCATCCGCTCCGCCTGGCAGGCCGCCTGGGATCAGGGCCGGATGGAGGCGTTCGACGAGCTGCTGAGTCCCGGCTACGTCCGGCGGCGCGGCCCGGCCGCGGCGCCCCAGGACCGCGAGCAGTTCAAGAACTCCGTACGCGCCATCCGCGAGGCGTTCCCCGATCTGCACACCGAGATCGAGGAGATCGTCGAGGACGGCGAGGAGCTGGCGATCCGCTGGCGCAGCACCGGCAGCCACACCGGCGACTTCCTCGGCGTGCCGCCCACCGGCCGCCCGGTCGAGGTCTCCGGCGCCACCTTCACCCACTTCGACAACGGTGTGATCGCCGAGGAATGGGTGACCTGGGACCCCCGTCAGCTGCTGGAGGCGCTGGGTATCATCACCACCACCCAGGAGGCCGCCGTCGACGCCGACCTGGTGCGCGGGGTGCACCGCAAGTTCATCACCGGCGTGACCGTGGTGACCACCGACGACGCCGGTACGCCCAGGGGCCTGGCCGTCAACGCGTTCTCCAGCATCTCACTGGACCCGCCCATGGTGCTGGTCTGCGTGCAGCGCAGCTCCACCACCCACCCCGCGCTGCACCGGTCCACTCATCTGGGCATCAACATCCTCGCCGCCGGTCAGCTGGACGTCGCCAAGGTCTTCGCGTCCAAGTCCGACGACAAGTTCGCCGGACTGTCCTGGACCCCGGGCGACTCCGGCGTCCCCCTGATCGACGGATCCTGCGCCCAGCTGGAGGTGGAGATCGGCGAGCGGCTGGAAGCGGGCAGCCACACCGTCTTCACCGGCCGGGTCGTCGCGGCCCGTCACGAGGACCTGGCACCTCTGGTCTACAGTGGTGGCGGGTTTTTCGATATCTCGAACACAGCGCCTTTGCCGTGGTGAGACGCCTGCGGCCGCGCCTGGACCCACCCTTCCCTCCGCACACCGCCACCCCCTCACGCCCTGATGCCCCCTGACGCCCAGATCTCCTCCCTGTCCCCAGGAGCACGCCCATGACCCACAACGATGTGGCGCCGGTCTACGGCAGCGCGGTCACCAAAGTCGAACCCTTCGGGGTGGATCACATCCCCGACAACGAGCGGCACGGCAAGCCCAGCTCACAGTTCTTCGTCTGGTTCGCCGCCGGTCTCAACTTCCCCATCATCCTGCTCGGATTCAGCGCGATCAGCCTGGGCCTCAGCTTCACCGGAGCGGTCGCCGCGATCGTCGTCGGGGCCGGGGTCGGCTCGGTGCTGATGGCCGTGATGTCCAAGATGGGCGTACGGCTCGGGGTGCCGCAGCAGATCCAGGCGCGCGGGCCGCTGGGCTTCTTCGGCAACTTCCTGCCGGTGGCGTACATCAATGTGTTCGCCGGGGTCGGCTGGGCCTCGGTCACCGTGATCCTCGGTGGCAAGGCGATCGCGGAGCTGACCCATCTGCCGTACTGGCTCTGCGGGTTGCTGCTCACCGCGATCGAGCTGGTGGTGTCCATCTACGGCTACAACATGATCAATTTCCTTCAGCGTGTGCTCACGTATGTGCTCACCCCGCTGTTCGCGATGATCACGATCGTGGCCCTGGTACGCGGCGCGGGCACCTTCGAGGCCAACCCGAAGGCGTCCGGCTACATCGGCGACACCGGCGGCTGGATCACCTTCTGCGGCTGGTTCCTCTCCTTCCTGGTCGCCTGGGCGCCGTTCGCGTCCGACTACTCGCGCTATCTGCCGGACACCCCGAAGATGGTGAACCGCACCGCCTGGTACACCGGGTTCGGCAACTTCGTCACCATCTGCTGGCTCGGCATCCTGGGCGTCCTGGTCGGCTCGAACGCCAACAGCAGCGACTCCATCACCGCCCTCCACGAACTGGCCGGGCCGTTCGCCATACCCGCGCTCATCGCGGTCGGCCTCTCGGCGCTCGCCCAGAACTTCCTCAACGTCTACGGCGGCGCGATCTCCGTCCAGACCCTGAAGGTGCCGGTCACCCGGACCCAGGCGGTCACCGTCATCTGTCTGCTGGCATATGTCATCAGCCTGTGGGGCGAGTCGGGGATCGAGCAGAAGTTCTCGGTGTTCCTCAACCTCACCGCGTACTTCATCGCCCCCTTCGCCACCGTGCTGCTCCTGGACTACCGGCTGGGCGGCCGCTCCGACCCGGCGCGGATCGCCGAACTGTACGACCGCGGACGGGTGCTCTCCTGGGGCTTCGTCGCCTGGGCGGGCGGCGTGGTGGCGTCCGTCCCCTTCTGGGAGTCCAAGCTGTACACGGGGGCGTTCGCCTCGGCGTACCCGGGCGCCGGTGACCTGAGCATGTACGTCGCCGCCGGCGCATCCCTGGTGCTGTACCTGCTGACGTACCGGCTGAAGCCGCTGTGGGTGCGCGCCGCTGCGGACACCCCGGCCGGGCCGCCCGCGGAACCCGCGGCGGCGGCCAGGCACTGACCGGGCCCCTTCGGCGGCGGGCGGCATCGCGACGGCGGTGCCGCCCGCTCTATTGCACTGGTCGTTCCAAAACGTGTTACGGTCCTCGCATGGCCCGGCCGAGGATGTTCGACGAGGAGCGGGCCCTGGACGCGGCGATGCGCGCCTTCTGGGCGAACGGCTACGAGGCCACCTCGACCCAGGATCTGTGCGCGGCCACCGGACTGGGCCGCAGCAGTATCTACAACACCTTCCACAGCAAACACGACCTGTTCCAGCGGGCGCTGGCCCGTTACATCGACATCAAGACCACTGCCCAGATCGAGTTGTTGGAGAACGAGGGGCGGCCGGTCGTGGAGCGGATCCGTGCTTTCCTCGCCACCATCATCGACAGCGAATTCGAGGAGCGGCTGCACGGTCACAGCCTCGGGTGCCTGACCGTCAACACCACGGTGGAGCTCGCCGGGCGCGATCCGGAGACCGCCGCGATGCTGGAGCGGGACCTGGAGCGCCGGCTGGCCGCTCTCGGTGTCGCCCTGCGTGGCGGTCAGCGCGACGGTGACATCACATCCGCCCGTGACGCGGAGTCGCTGGCCCGCTTCGTCAACGCGGTGACCGGTGGCATGCGGGTCGCGGCCCGGGGTGGCGCCGACCGTGCCCAGTTGGAGTCCATCGCCTCGACGGCCATGGACGCCTTGATGCCGTGACGTGCTGACCCGCTGAGCCCTGCCCGGCCCAGAAGGGCCTTTTTCATGCCCAAGTTTTGCAATGAGCGATCCAAAACCTGTGAGGAGCACCATGCCCCGTGCCATCTATGTGCTGGCCCTCGGCATCTTCGCCATGGTCACCAGTGAGTTCGCCGTAGCCGGCCTGATGCCGCAGATGGCCCGAGGGCTGGACGTCACCATCCCGCAGGTCGGCTATCTCATCACGGCTTTCGCGGTCGCCATGGCCGTCGGAGGGCCACTGCTGACCGTCGCGCTGCTGAGGACACCTCAGAAGACCGCGCTGATGGTGGTGTTCGCCGTCTTCCTGGTGGGCAACGTGCTGGCCGCCACCGCACCCGGATACGGGGTCATGATGCTCGCGCGCGTCATCACCGGCACCGCCTCCCAGGCGTTCTTCGGAGTGGCCATCTCGATGTGCGCGCAACTCACCCGCCCCGAGAAACGTGGCCGAGCCATCGGCGTGGCCATGAACGGACTGATGCTCGGCACTCTGCTGGGGCTGCCGGTGTCCACCCTGATCGGTGAACACCTCGGCTGGCGCGCCGCCTTCTGGGCCATCTCGGTCCTGGCCGTCGCCGCGGCGCTGTGCACGCTCGCCGGGGTGCCCCGAGTGGAACGCGCCGAGGGCGGCGGGACCTTCCGGCAGGAGCTGGCCGTATTCCGCAACCGCCGGCTGTGGCTCGCGCTCTCCACCAGCACCCTCATCATCGGCGCCACGTTCTCCGCGTTCAGCTACTTCAACCCGATCCTCACCAAGGTCACCGGATTCGGTGCCGGAACCGTCCCGCTGCTGCTCATCGCCTACGGGGCCGCCACCGTGGTGGGCAACAGCATCGTCGGACGCCTCGCCGACCGGCACACCCCGCACGTCCTGCTGGGCGGGCTGATCCTCAACGCGTGCTTCCTCCTCGGCTTCGCCCTGCTGGCCCATCTCAGCGTTCCCGCCGTGGTGTTCATGATGGGCATCGGCCTGGTCGGCGTCACCATGAACCCCGCGATGGTCACCCGGGTGCAGCGCACCGGCAACGCCGGGCCGCTGGTGAACACCGTCCACACGTCCTTCATCACCCTCGGCATCATCATCGGCTCCTCGGCCGGCGGGCTGGCCATCGACGCCTTCGGGCTGCGGGCCCCGGTCTGGTTCGGCGCCGCGCTGGCGGCGATCGGTATCTTCACGGTCGTACCCGAACTCACCGCCCGCGCGGCCGCACCCCGGCGCGGCGTCGCGTGCGCGCCGTGCGAGCCCGTCGCATAGCCCCCGAGGCCGTCAGGCGTCCGGGCGACGGGGACCGCCGTCAGCCGCCGCGGAAGGCGCACCGCCCATGACCACCGCGCGAGTACGCCGGGTCGACGTGCCACAGGTGCTGCCGGCCGGCGGGGACTTCGGGAAGTGCGACTACGCCTCGGCGTTCGAGCTGACGGCACCCCGGGCCCGGACCCGGACCCCCGAGCAGTGGGCGCGGGCCACATTCGAGGGCGCCCCGGCGCTTGTGGGGTGGCTCCTGGTGCGCGGACGGCCCCTCGCCCCGGGACTCCGCCTGGGTCCGAGGACATCGTCGGCCCACGTCCTGGGCTGGTCCGTCCCGGAATCCGGGGCCGACTCGGTCACCCTGGAGGCGCGCTCCCGGCTGGTCGCCGCGCGCGACGTCGTGGTCGTGGACGACGCGAGGGTCGTGTGGGGCACCTCCGTGCGCTTCCACGGGCACGTCGGCCGCGCGGTGTGGGCCGTGGCCGCACCGGTCCACCACCTGGCGGTTCCCCTCCTCCTGGGGCGGGCGAGCCGGCGGGTGAGCGTGGCCCGTCGGCTCACGCGGGGCGGCCCAGCTCCTTGCGGAACAGGTCCAGCACATTGCCGCCGAGGATCTGGTGGACCGCGGCCTCGGAGAAGCCCCTGCCCATCAGTGCCTCGGTTACCAGAGGGAGGCCGCGGGGCCCTTCCAGCCCGGGGACGACCAGCTCGGCGTACTCCAGGTCCTCGCAGCACGGCGGGCTGACATCGGCGCTGACCTCCTTGATGAAGTCCGGCCCCAGACCCACCCGGTCCGGCCCGGCGACCTTCGCGACATGGGCGATGTGGTCGGCCAGCCGGTCCACCGTCCGCTCGGCCGGGTCGGTGGCCAGGAACTCGCCGAGGAAGTTCACGCACACCATGCCACCGGTGGCCACGATGCCGCGGATCTGCTCATCGGTGAGATTGCGGTGATGGTCGAGCAGCGCACGCGCCGACGAATGGGTGGCCAGCACCGGGCGGGTGGCCAGCTCCAGCACATGGGCGACGCCCGAGGCGCTGAGGTGCGAGACGTCGAAGAGGATGCCCAGGCGCTCCATCTCCCGCAGCGCCTCGACCCCGGCCGCCGTCAGCCGGCTGCCGGTGGCGTCCTCGCCGCTGCCGTCGGCCAGCGCGGTGCGCCCCCAGTGGGCGATGGACGCGACCCGCACCCCCAGGCGGTGGACGGTCGGGATCAGCTCCACGTCGGCGTCGATGCCGGGGGCGCTCTCCAGCGCCAGCACCAGCGCGATCCTGCCCTCCGCCAGCGCGGCGTCGATGTCGGACCCGTCCAGGCACAGCCGGACCTCGTCCGGATTGCCCTCGGCCAGGGTGTGGGCGCACTCGATCATGCGCAGGGTCTCCCGCAGGGCGCCCTCGGGCCGGAACTGGTCATCGATGAAGACCGGCAGCACCTGGAGGTCCACGCCGCCGTCGCGCAGCTGGGGCAGCCACCGCTCCCGGAAGAAGGCCGCCCAGCGCCGCGGCGGGCGGGCGGCGACGGCGATCAGCAGATCGTTGTGGGCGTCGGCGACGACCGCGCGGTGATGGAGTTCGCGGGACACGTGCGGCATTCCTCCATGTTCCAGGGGGCGTTACGGGGTGGGGCACCCCGAACCTAGCGATGCCGTGGCGGTACGGGAAGCGGAATACGGCCGGAATCCCGGACCACTGATCCTTTGCGTCCGGGACCAGTGTTCCCCGCGCGTACCGGACCGCTGTTTCCCGCGCCCCGGGCGGGGCACCCGGGGAGGCCGGAGGTGGCCGATGGCGGACGGCGACGAGACCGCGGCCCGGCCCGGGAACGGCGCCGCGCCGCCACCGGGCGGACGGGCGCGCGGCACCGGCGACGGCGGCCTGACGGCGATCGCCGTCGCGCTCACCGTGGCCACCGGCGCGATGGACGCGATCAGCTTCCTCGCCCTCGGCGGCGTCTTCACCAGCGTCATGACGGCCAACCTCTCGCTCCTCGGCATCTCGGCGGGCGCCCAGGACCCGGACCGGGCCCGGGACGCCGCCGTCGCGGTGACCGGTTTCATCGCGGGCGCCCTGCTCAGCGCCCGTATCGTCCGGGGCGAGCGGGCCGCCGGGCGCACCCGCTGGGCCCTCGGCGTGGAGGTGCTCGCGCTCGGCGGGCTGTGGGCGGGGTGGGCCACCGCGGGCGGCCACCCGGGCGGGGGCGTGCGGCTGGGGCTGCTCGCGGTGGCGGCGTTCGCCATGGGCGGCCAGAGCGGTCTGGTGCGCGCCATCGGGCCGCCCGGGATGTCCACCACGTACCTCACCGGCACCCTGACCGGTCTGCTGGTCGACGTGGCCCGCGACGGCCGGGTGCGCTGGATCAGCGTGGCGCTGCTCGCCGCCCTCGTCGTGGGCGCGGCGCTCGGCGCCCTGCTGGTCACCCATGCCGCTCCGGCCGCGCCCGCCCTCCCGGCCGGGCTGGTCGCGCTGGTCCTGGTGGTGTCCTTCACCTCGCACCGGGGTCGCGGCGGACATATCCGGCAGTGAACAGCATTTGGGATACTGGGAGGCGTATCGGGAGGTGGTTCGAGATGACCCGCGCAGTCGGTATCGACCTGGGGACGACGAACTCCGTGGTCTCGGTCCTCGAGGGCGGCGAGCCCACCGTCATCACCAACACCGAAGGCGCCCGGACCACCCCGTCGGTGGTCGCCTTCGCGAAGAACGGCGAGGTGCTGGTCGGCGAGGTCGCCAAGCGCCAGGCAGTGACCAACGTGGACCGCACCGCCCGGTCGGTCAAGCGCCACATGGGGGAGGACCGCTGGCGCTTCCCCGCCACCGGCGAGGTGGACGGCAAGCGCTACACCGCCCAGGAGATCTCCGCGCGGGTGCTGCAGAAGCTCAAGCGCGACGCGGAGGGGTACCTCGGCGAGGACGTCACGGACGCCGTCATCACCGTCCCCGCGTACTTCAACGACAGCCAGCGCACCGCCACCAAGGAGGCGGGCGAGATCGCCGGGCTGAAGGTGCTGCGCATCATCAACGAGCCCACGGCGGCCGCCCTCGCGTACGGGCTGGACCGGGAGAACGACCAGCGGATCCTGGTCTTCGACCTCGGCGGCGGCACCTTCGACGTCTCGCTGCTGGAGATCGGCGAGGGGGTCGTGGAGGTCAAGGCCACCAACGGGGACACCCAACTGGGCGGCGACGACTGGGACCAGCGCGTCGTCGACCACCTGGTGACGCGGTTCAAGAACCACTACGGGGTCGATCTGTCCAAGGACAAGATGGCGGTGCAGCGGCTGCGCGAGGCCGCCGAGAAGGCCAAGATCGAACTGTCCGCGGCGACCGAGACCGCGATCAACCTGCCCTACATCACGGCCTCCGCCGAGGGCCCGCTGCACCTGGACGAGAAGCTCACCCGCTCCCAGTTCCAGCAGCTGACCGAGGACCTGCTGGAGCGCTGCAAGGCCCCCTTCCACCAGGCGATCAAGGACGCCGGGGTCAAGACCTCCGACATCGACCATGTGATCATGGTCGGCGGCTCGACCCGGATGCCCGCGGTGACCGGCCTGGTCAAGGAGCTGACCGGCAAGGACCCGCACAAGGGCGTCAACCCGGACGAGGTCGTGGCCATCGGCGCGTCCCTCCAGGCCGGTGTCCTCAAGGGTGAGGTCAAGGACGTCCTGCTGCTGGACGTCACCCCGCTGTCCCTCGGCATCGAGACCAAGGGCGGCATCATGACCAAGCTGATCGAGCGCAACACGACGATCCCCACCAAGCGCTCGGAGGTCTTCACCACGGCCGAGGACAATCAGCCGTCGGTGCAGATCCAGGTGTTCCAGGGCGAGCGCGAGATCGCCGCGTACAACAAGAAGCTCGGGATGTTCGAGCTGACCGGGCTGCCGCCGGCCCCGCGCGGGGTGCCGCAGATCGAGGTGGCCTTCGACATCGACGCGAACGGCATCATGCACGTCTCCGCCAAGGACCTGGGCACCGGCAAGGAGCAGCGGATGACGGTCACCGGCGGCTCGGCGCTGCCGAAGGACGACATCGACCGCATGATGCGCGAGGCCGAGCAGTACGCGGAGGAGGACCACAAGCGCCGCGAGGCCGCCGAGACCCGCAACCAGGCCGAATCCCTCGTCTACCAGACCGAGAAGCTGCTGCGCGACCAGGCCGGGAAAGTGCCGCAGGACGTGCGGGAGGAGGCCGAGACGGCGGTCGCTGAGCTGAAGGAGACGCTGAAGGGCGAGGACACCGCCGCGATCCGGGACGCCACCGACAAGGCCGCCACCGTCGGGCAGAAGATCGGCACCGCCCTCTACGCACAGGCACAGCAGCAGTCCGGGACCCCGGGCGGCGGAAGCGGCGACGGGAGCCAGGACCAGTCGCACGCGGACGGCGACGAGGTCGTGGACGCGGAGATCGTGGACGACGAGAAGCCCAAAGGCAGCACCGGCTGACCGCGCCGGAAGGTGTGCCCAGGCCATGGCGCGGGGCCGGAATGCGAGGAGAATGGCGGGTGACGTCGAGACCCCCGGGGATGTGTCCGTGAGCAACGGGACCGGCGACACCGGCTACGGGAACATACGGCTCGACCGCAGCGGTCAGGCCGAGGCGTTCGACGCCATCGGCGACCGCTACGACGAGGCGTTCCCGCACAAGGAAGGCCAGCTCGCCGCGGGCGAGTGGCTGATCGGCGTGCTCCCGCGCGGATCCCGGGTGCTCGATCTGGGCTGCGGCACCGGGCTGCCCACCGCGCGCCAGCTGACCGGCGCGGGGCTCCGGGTCACCGGCGTCGACCTGTCCGCCGGAATGGTGCGGCTCGCCCCGTCCTATGTCCCCGGCGCCGACTTCCACCAGGCGGACATCGCCGATCTGCGCCGCGGAGGCCCGGTCGATCTCGGCCGGTTCGACGCGGTCACGGCGTTCTTCTCGCTGCTGATGCTGCCCCGCGCCGAGATCCCGCTCGCGCTGGGCACCATCCGCCGCCTGCTGCTCCCCGGCGGGCTGTTCGCCCTGTCGATGGTGGAAGCAGATGTGGACGACTTCTCGATCCCGTTCCTCCGCTCCACCATCCGGGTCACCGGCTATCTGCGGGACGATCTGCGCGAGGTCATCGAAGCGGCCCGCTTCGAGATCGTCGGCGAGTCGTCCTACAGCTACGCACCGGCCTCCTCGGACGTCCCGCCCGAGGAGCAGATCTTCCTCCGGTGCCGACGAGGCGGCTGAGGAGACCGCGTCCGTGACGAACGCACAGCTGATGGCGCACCTCACTCCCCAGGAAGGCCCGGACCGGACGGCGGCCGGGCCGTGGGGCCCGCCGCATGGTCCCGCCGGTCCCCGCCGCCGCGGTCCGGCCCGGTCCCGCCGGGCGTGGCGCATCTGCGGGAGGAGGAGGCGGCGTACGGCACCGGGCCGCAGACCGACCGGCTGCGCTACCTCGACACCGCCACCCGGCGGATCGCCCGCGGCATGGACCTGGACGAGACGCTGCACGAGCTGTGCCGGACCGCCGTGCCCGCCTTCACCGACGCGGCCGTGGTGCGTCCGCGTGACCCGCTGCCCGCCGGGGACGAGGAGCCGCCCGGCCCGCTCGTACTGCGCCCGCACGCGGCCGGACCGGAAGCCTCGCCGGAAGCCCCGCCGGAAGGCGGGCCCGGAGCCCCCGACGGGCCGGGCGGTCCCCGCGCCCCCACGCCGGGCGGCGCGCCCCGGACGACCGTGCCGCCGCCCGGGCTCGCCCGGCCTCACCGTCACCGGCCGGCTCGCCGATCTGCTGGCCACCGGGCGTCCCGCGTTCGGGGGCGTCCCCGGAATCGCCGCCGCGCTCGCCGAGCTGCTGAGCCCCGCGGTGGGCGGTCCCGGCCCGGTGCCTCCCGGCCGACGGCTGATCATCGCCCCGCTGGCCGTGGCCAGGTGCTGCGGATCCCGCCCGGCCCGCCGGTCGGCGTCGGCGGCGTCGGGAGACGGTGGAGGTTTTCGCGCCCACCGGGGCCACCCTGCTGCTGTACACCGACGGTCTCGTGGAGTCCCGCGACACCGATGTGGCCACCGGGGCCGAGCGGCTGCGCGACCGGCTGCACTCCACCGCCCAGGTGCTCGACCCCCCGCCGCTGGAGCTGTTGTGCGACGCGGCGGTGGGCGGCGCAGGGCCCCGGGACCGGGACGACGACATCCCGTCGTACAACGTCGCCTACTGGTTCCTGGCTCCCAAGCCGCAGACCGCGGGCCGGGCGCCCGCCCGGGCGACGAGGGCGGCCGCGGGCTGTTCCTGGTCAACCAGCTCTCCGGGCGCCGGGGCGCGACCCGGCTGAGCACCGGCAAGCTGGTGTGGTTCGAACAGCGGCTGCCCCGGGACCTCCGCATCGAGATCCCGGAGGACTGAGGCTCCTCATCACCGGCGGAAGATCTCCAGCCGGGACGGCGCCGGACGGTCCGGCGGCGGCAGGACGAGGGGCCGCCGTCCCGGGGTGATCGAGCCCAGGACCGCCGGGTGCCGGGCGCCGGTGCAGCTCGGTACCGTGCCCGCCAGGCCGTGGGCGGTCAGGAAGCCCAGGACGGCGAAGGCGTACGCCTCCTTGGCCGCCGCCGGAAGCCCGAGCTCGTCGGAGACCCGCAGGGCGATGGTGCCGAGGTCGCGGCGGAGCGCGGCCATCAGGCCGGGGTTGCGGATGCCGCCGCCGGAGGCGATCACCTCGGTGGCGTGGACGGAGCGCGCCGCGTCGGCCACGGTGCGGGCGGTCAGCTCGGTGACGGTGGCGACGACATCGTGGTCCGCGACGGGGCCGGTGGCCGCCAGCGCGGCCCGCAGATAGGGGAGATGGAACAGTTCCTTGCCGGTCGTCTTGGGCGGCGGCAGCGCGTAGTACGGCTCGGCCAGCAGCCGCTCCAGCAGCCCGGGGTGCACGGTGCCGCGCGCCGCGAGGGCGCCGTCCGCGTCGTGGTCGAGCCGGCCGCCCGTCAGATCCCGGACCGCCGCGTCGATCAGGGCGTTCGCGGGGCCGGTGTCGAAGGCCAGCGGCTCACCGGCCCGGGGGACCACGGTGAGATTGGCGATCCCGCCCAGGTTCAGGGCGGCGCACACCCCGGGCCGCCCGCGCAGCCACAGCGTGTCGACCAGGCTGACCAGCGGGGCTCCCTGGCCGCCGGCGGCCACGTCCCGGCCGCGCAGATCGGAGACGACGGGGACGCCGGTGGTCTCGGCGATCCAGGCGGGCTGCCCGAGCTGCAGCGTGCCGTGCACCCGGCCGTCCTCGGCCCAGTGGTACACGGTCTGGCCGTGCGAGCTGATCAGATCGGCCCGCCCGTCGCACAGCTCCCGGTCGGCGCGGACGGCGAGCCGGGCGAAGGCCTGGCCGATACGGGTGTCCAGCGCGCACACCTCCGCCATGGTGGTCGCCGCCGGTGGCAGCGCGGCGGCCAGCGCAGCGCGCAACGTGTCCGGATAGGCGGCGCTGAGCAGGCCCAGCGGGGCGAGCACCAGGGTGTCGCCGTCGAGGGCCAGATCGGCGGCCGCCGCGTCCACCGCGTCGTGGGATGTGCCCGACATCAGTCCGATCACGCGCACGGGGTCTCCTCCTCGGTCTCGTCGCGGGGGGTGGGCCGCTCCTCGTCCCGCAGCGTGCCCCGGTGGGCGTCGCCGCGCAGGGTGGCCAGGGCGATCAGGCTGAGGGCGCCGGTCGCGGCCACGTAGTAGGCGGGGATGTCCGCCTCGCCGGTCCGTTTGATCGCCTCGGTGATGATCAGCCCGGCGCACCCTGAGAACACGGCGTTCGACAGCGCGTACGCCAGCCCGAGTCCCGTGTACCGGACCCGGGTCGGGAACATCTCGGCGAGCATCGCCGGGCCGGGGCCCGCCAGCAGCCCGACCACCGCGCCCGCCACGAAGACGGCCACGCCCTGGACGAGGGCCGGACTGCCCGGGTCCTGCAGGAGGTTGAGCAGCGGGAAGGCGAGCACGGTGACCAGGGCGGCACCGGTCAGCATGACCGGGCGCCGCCCGATCCGGTCGCTGAGCAGCCCCGCGGGGAGGATGGCGGCCGCGAACCCGGCGTTGGCCACCACGGTGGCGATCAGCGCCTGCTGGAACGTGGCGTCCAGGGTGGCCTGCAGATACGAGGGCATGACGACCAGGAAGGTGTACCCGGCCGCGGCCCAGCCCATGATGCGCCCGGCACCCAGTACGACGGCCCGGGCCACCTCATGGCGGGAGGCGACCGGGCCGGCCGGCGTGCTCGCCGCGTTCGCCCCGCGGAACGACGGGGTCTCCTCCAGCCGCAGCCGCAGCCACAGCGCGGCCAGCCCGATCGGCAGGGCCAGCAGGAACGGCAGCCGCCAGCCCCAGTCGTTCAGGGCCTCCTCGCTCAGCGCGGTGGCCAGGACGGCGGCCGTCCCGGCACCCGCGAGCAGCCCCAGCGCGACGGTGAACGACTGCCACGCCCCGTACAGCCCGCGGCGCCCCGGCGGAGCGAACTCCGTCATGATCGACACCGCGCCGCCGAACTCCCCGCCCGCGGACAGTCCTTGCAGGATCCGCACCAGGGTCAGCAGCCACGGGGCGGCGGCGCCGACCGTGTCGTACGTGGGGAGCAGGCCGATGAGCGTGGTGGCGCCGGTCATCAGCAGCAGCACCAGGATCAGGGTCGGGCGCCGCCCGATCCGGTCGCCGGCGCGGCCGAAGACGGCGGCGCCGATGGGCCGGAAGAAGAACGCGAGCCCGAACGAGGCGTAGGTCTTGACCAGGCCCTCGAGGGCGCTGCCGCCCTCGGGGGTGAAGAAGTTCGCGGCGATGACCGTCGCGAAGAAGCCGTAGACACCGAACTCGTACCACTCGATGAGGTTGCCGACCGAACCCGCCACGAGGGCGCGGCGCGTGGCCGGACCGGGGAGAGAAGCGCTCACATCCGCATCACGTACCCGCCGGGGGCGGGTGCGTACCGGAAGACATCCCCTACCGGAGCGGGCCGGTCAGCGGCTGCTCGGCCCAGATGGTCTTGCGGTCCGCCGAGTACCGGGTCCCCCAGCGCTGGCTGAGCTGGGCGATGAGGAACAGGCCGCGGCCGCCCTCGTCCTTCCACCCGGCCCGGCGCAGATGCGGGGCGGCCGCGCTGCTGTCGGAGACCTCGCAGATCAGCGACTGGTTTCTGACCAGCCGCAGCTGGATCGGGCCGCGGGCGTGCACGATCGCGTTGGTGAGCAGCTCGGTGACCACGACCTGCGTGGTGGCCACGAGATGGTCCAGCCGCCACCGTGCCAGCTGGTGCGCCACCCGGGCCCGGGCCGGGGCGACGACGGCGGGCTCGGCGGGCAGGTCCCAGGCGGCGCAGAGGTCGTCGCTCAGCGCCCGGGTACGGGCCACCAGCAGCGCCACGTCGTCGGCGGGGTGCCCCGGGATCAGCCGGGAGACGACGGTGTCGCACACCGCGTCCGGCGACAGATCGCCGCACCCGTCGTCCAGGGCGCGGCGCAGCCGGTCGAGCCCGGCGTCGATGTCGTGGTCGCGCGACTCCACCAGGCCGTCGGTGTAGAACACCAGCAGGCTGCGGTCGGGCAGTTCGGCCTCGGTGGCCTCGAACGGCAGCCCGCCCACGCCCAGCGGCGGCCCGTTCGCGGACTCCAGGAACCGGGCGCGCCCGCCGGGGGTGATGACGGCCGGCGGGGGATGGCCGGCCCGGGCGAAGGCGAGGCGCCGGGTGATGGGGTCGTAGACCGCGTACACGCAGGTGGCGCCGAAGGCCCAGGCGTCGATGGCGGGTTCGGAGGCGAAACCGGCCGCGGGGTCCGTGGCGTCGCCGGACTCCTGGCCCTCGGCGGCCTGTTCGTCGACCAGCCGCCGCACCTGGTCGTCGACGTGGGCGAGCAGTTCGCCGGGGGGAAGGTCGAGATCGGCCAGGGTGCGGACGGCGGTGCGCAGCCGCCCCATGGTGACGGCGGCCTTCATCCCGTGGCCGACCACGTCCCCCACGACGAGCGCCACCCGGGCCCCGGACAGCGGGATCACATCGAACCAGTCGCCGCCCACCCCCAGCCGGCTGCCGGCCGGCAGATAGCGCGACCGGGCCTCCACGGCCGCCTGGTCGGGCAGCCGCTGGGGGAGCAGGCTGCGCTGGAGGGCGAGGGCGGTGCCGCGTTCGCGGGTGTAGCGGCGGGCGTTGTCGATGCAGACCGCGGCGCGGGCCACGATCTCGTCGGCCAGCAGCAGATCGTCCTGTTCGAAGGGGTCGGGGCGCTGCCGCCGCAGGAAGACGGCCACCCCGAGGGTGCTGCCGCGCGCCCGTACCGGCACCACCATCCAGGAGTGGATGCCCCACCGCTGGATGCCCTCGGCCCGCAGGGGATCGCCGTCGAGCCAGCCGGGGTCCGGCCCCGGGCCGTTCACCGTCTCCAGGACGGAGGTGCCGGTGGCCAGGGCGCGGGCGAAGGGGGAGTCCGGGGCGGACGCGTGGACGTCCACGTCCTCCACGTCCGCCACCGCCTCCGGAATGCCGGGCACGATGGACTGGTGCGCGGCGCGCCGGAACACCGTCTCGCTGCCCACCGCCCCGGTGGGCGGCTCGTCGCCCTCGAAGACCGAGTCGATCAGGTCGACGCAGGCGAAGTCGGCGAGCCGGGGCACCGCCACGTCCGCCAGCTCCTGGGCCGTCTGCAGCAGGTCCAGGGTGGAGCCGATGCGGACGCTGGCGTCGTTCAGCACCGCGAGCCGCTCCCGGGCGCGGTGCCGCTCGGTGATGTCGAGCACCGCGTGGCAGACGGCGAAGACCTCGCCGGAGCGGTCCTTGAGCGGGAAGACCGAATTGGACCAGACGCGCTCCCGGCCCGGGTCGGAGGGCGCCCGGCCCCGCACCTCGACGTCGGCGACCGCGACGCCCTGGCGGAGCACCCGGTCTTGCATCTCCTCGATTCCGGAGGTGTCCACCTGCGAGACGGTCTCGCCGAGGGTGCGCCCGAGGCGCTGCTCGTCCTGGACGCCGCTGAGCCGCCGCAGCGCGGCGTTCTGCATCAGGCAGCGGCACTCGGTGTCGTAGACGCTCATCGCGACCGGTGACGCCAGGCCCAGGCCGTCCAGGAGCGCGCGGCCGATGTCCTGGCGCCGCACCGACTCCTCGCGGGTGGCCTGCAGCAGCCAGTGGGGGTGCCCGTCGCCCGGGGACCACGGCTGGGCCCACAGGACGGTGGGAATCCGGTGGCCGTCGCGGTGGCGCAGCACCGCGGGCCCGCCCCCGGCGGCGCTGTACGCGTCGAAGCGGGGCGGCCCCGGGCCGCCGGGGGCGAACAGCTCGGCCACCGGGCGTCCCACCACGTCCTCGGCCCGGTATCCGAGGAGGTTCCGCGCGCCGAGGCTCCAGCCGGTCAGCACGCCCCGCTCGTCCACCACACAGGTGGCCTCCGCGATCAGCTCGGGGAGGTGGTGGGGCCATCCACGGAAGGTGCTGTCGCCCATCGCATGCGCTCTCGCCTCGTTCCGGCACGTGCAGCGAATTTTACTCCGCCCGGTTCGCGGGACCCCTTGGCGGCAGTCATTAATTCATATTTAATATCGGCCGTGAGCTCTTCTTCCCCCGCTCAGGGACCCGGGTGCGTGATCGTCACCGGCGCCGCCGGCGGCATCGGCGAGGCAACCGCCCGCCGACTGGCCGCGGACGGTGCCGGGGTGGTGATCGCCGATGTGCTGCGCGAGGAGGGCGAGGGCGTCGCCCGGGACATCCGCGCCGACGGCGGCCGGGCCGTCTTCCAGTACTGCGACGTGGCCGACGAGGCCTCCTGGGATGCGGCGGTGCGCACCGCGACCGGGAGTTACGGACCGGTGTCCGGGCTGGTCAGCAACGCCACCACGGTACGGATCGGGCCCGCCGACGCGATCGGCCTCGACGAGTGGAACCGGCAGCTGTCGGTCGGCCTCACCGCCGCCTTCCTGGGCTTCCGCGCCTGCCTCCCCGGCCTGCGGGCCACCCGGGGGAGCGCGGTCCTGGTGTCGTCCGTGCACGCCCTCGTCGGGCTGCCCGGACGCCCCGCCTACGCGGCCGGCAAGGCCGGGCTCACCGGGCTGACCCGCCAGCTGGCGGTCGAGTACGGCCCCGGGGTGCGGGTCAACGCCGTCCTGCCGGGCCCCGTCCTCACCCGCGCCTGGGCCGGGATCAGCGAGGAGGACCGGCGCAACAGCGCCGAGCAGACCGCGGCCCGCCGCCTCGGACGCCCGGAGGAGGTGGCCGGGGCCATCGCCTTCCTGCTCGGCGGCGACGCCTCGTTCGTCACCGGCGCCTCGCTGGTGGTCGACGGCGGGTGGAGCGTGCTGAAAACCAGTTCCTGAGGAGCGATTTGTGATCATCACCCGTGTGGAGACCTTCGCCGTCCCGCCGCGCTGGCTGCTGTGCCGCGTGGAGACCGACGAGGGCGTCGTCGGCTGGGGCGAGCCGGTGGTCGAGGGCCGCGCCGCCACCGTCCGCACCGCCGTCCACGAGCTGTCCGAACTCCTCGTCGGCAAGGACCCCGCGCGGATCGAGGACCACTGGCAGCTGATGACCAAGGGCTCCTTCTACCGCGGCGGCCCGGTGCTCTCCAGCGCCGTCGCCGGGCTCGACCAGGCGCTGTGGGACATCGCGGGCAAGACCCTCGGCGTGCCCGTCCACGTCCTGCTCGGCGGCCCGGTACGGGACCGGGTCCGCGCCTACAGCTGGGTCGGCGGCGACGAGCCCGCCGCGATCGGCGAGGCGGTCGCCGCCCAGGTCGAGGCGGGATTCACCGCCGTCAAGATGAACGCCTCCGGGCGGATGAACCGGCTGCCCACCGTCTCCGACATCGACGCCGTCGTGGCCCGCGCCGCCGCCGCGCGCGAGGCCCTGGGGCCGGACCGGGACTTCGCGGTCGACTTCCACGGCCGCTTCACCGCCGCGGGCGCCCGCAAAATGCTGCCCCATCTGGCCCCGTACGACCCGCTGTTCGCCGAGGAGCCGGTCCTCCCCGAGTACACCCATCTGCTCGGCGATCTCGTCGCCTCCTCGCCCGTTCCCATCGCCACCGGGGAACGGCTCTACTCGCGCACCGACGCGCTGCCCGCGCTGCAGGCCGGGGTGGCCGTGCTGCAGCCCGACCTCTCGCACGCCGGGGGCATCTCCGAGGTGCGGCGCATCGCCTCGCTCGCCGAGGTCTTCGACATCCCCCTCGCCCCGCACTGCCCGCTGGGCCCGGTCTCGCTCGCCGCGAGCCTCCAGATCGCCTTCGCGACCCCCAACTTCCTGATCCAGGAACAGAGCATCGGCATCCACTACAACGACGGCGCCGAAGTCCTCGACTACGTGGTCGACCCCGAGGTGTTCCGCTTCCACGAAGGCCACATCAACCGGCCGACCGCCCCCGGCCTCGGCATCGAGGTCGACGAGCGGGCCGTACGCGCCGCCGACGGAACCACCCCCGACTGGCGCGGCCCGATCTGGCGCCACCCGGACGGCTCGTTCGCCGAGTGGTGAGCGAGCCCGGGAAGGAGCACGCGCTCAGCCGCGCAGTATGGCGTTGCACTCCCGCTGCAGCGCGATGTCCTGCCACATCGGGTGCTGTGGCGCGGCGTTGGAGCACACCACCGCGCCCCACGCCCCGACCCGCGCCGCCTCGGCCACGGCGCGGCGGCAGAACCCGGCCCCCACCGGGCCCTCCTCGAACGTGCCGTGCAGCGGGGTGTAGCCGATCCAGCCCTCGCCGAAGACCAGCGGCACACCCGTCTCCGCCGCCCAGTCCGCGGCCGCCTCGATCCAGGTGACCAGCTTCTGCTCCATCGCCAGCCGGTGCGTCGCGTAGCGCTCGTACAGCCAGGCGTCCCACTTGACCGGATCGCACCAGTCGTGGACGTAGATCTCCCGCGGCCCGACCGTGGTGGCCGCCAGCCGCCACCGGTCGCGCTCCGGCGGCACCCAGTCCGCCAGATCGGGCGCGCCGGGGCGCAGCAGCTCCCGGCGGGCCCGCGGCTGGGGGAAGGGCCGGGCGCGGTCGCGGATCGCGAAGGTGTCGATCAGCTCGCCGAGCACCCCGTAGACGTACGGATGGAACACGGCGACGTCGATGTCCCGGGGCACCCCGCGCAGCGAACCCACCGGCACCATGGCGTAGTTGACGGTGACCGGCCGGTTCGGGTGGCGCTCCCTGAACCGGGCGAGACCGCGCTCCAGGCGCGGGCGCAGCGCGACGACCCGGTCCTCGCCCCGCAGCCCGTCGGTGAGCCGGGTCCCCTGCACCTCGTTGTGCAGTTCGGTGAAGGCGATCCGGTCCTCCAGGCCGTGCAGGACGATGAAGTCGATCAGATCGGCCAGCGCGTCCGCGAGCGCCTCGGCGCGCCGCTCGGGATCGACCGCCATCAGGGCGTCGAACCAGGCGCGGTCCTCGGCGAACGACGGGCTCTGCTGGTACTCCCAGCTGGAGAGGATGACGTAGCAGTCGTGCCGGAGCGCCGCCTCGAACAGCGCCCGCAGATGGGCGCGCCCGTCGATCTCGGCGACCGCGCCCACGTCGTACCAGCGCATCCGCTGCCCGTAGTCGCCGCCCAGCGGGCGCAGCCGCAGCCGGCTGGTGTCGAGTCCCGAGCCGAAGAGCAGATACGGCATCGCGCAGATGCGTACCGTGTTGTACCCGCGGGCGACGGCGTCCTCGAAGGCGCGGTCCAGATCGGCGAAGGGCTCGCCCGGGCCGGTACGGGTGTACCAGCTGAAGTCCCACAGCGAGATGGTCAGCGTGGCCGGGAGATGGGCGTGCGGCGACTGCGTCACAGGGGGCTCCCCGCGGTCGGCGTGCTCGTCGGTGAGGTCGGTTCATCGTCCGGGCGGGCCTGGGGGGTGTCAAGATGTATTCATAAATAATGCCCAGCGGTCGAGTGTTGACGAGGAGAAGCCCATGGCGTCCTATTCCGGCCGCGGTGTGCACGGCCAAGTGGTCCAGCGGCTGGGCGCCCGCATCGTCGGCGGCCACTGGGCCGAGGGCGACGTCCTGGACGTACGGGCCCTCGGCGACGAACTGGACGTCAGCCTCACCGTGATGCGCGAATCCCTGAAGGTGCTGGCCGGAAAGGGGCTCATCGACGCCCGGCAGAAGCGCGGCACCTACGTCCGCCCCCGCTCCGCCTGGAACCTCCTGGACGCCGATGTGATCCGCTGGCGCATGGCGGGCGGCGACGGCGAGCGGCTGATGCGCGACCTCACCGATGTGCGCTCCGTCGTGGAGCCCGCCGCCGCCCATCGGGCCGCGCTGCGCCGCAGCGACGCCGACCTGACCGCGCTGGAGGCGGCGCTGACCGCGATGGAACGCGCCCGGGGCGACCTGCCTGCCGAGGCGGATGCCGACGCCGCCTTCCACCGGGCGCTGCTCGCCGCCACCGGCAACGAACTCCTCGCCCGGTTCGATCTGATCCTGGAGCCCGGGCTGCGCGAGCGCGACCGGCTGGTGCACGCGCGCGGCGACGCCGACGACCCGGTGCCCAGCCACCGCCGGGTGCTGGACGCGGTGCGCGACCGGGACGCCCCGCGCGCGGAGCTGGCCATGCTCGATCTGCTCGCCAAGGCCGCCGAGGACGTCGGCGCGGCCGCGTCCCTGCCACCCGGCGACTAGGGGTGTCTTGCCGATCATGCCGGGCTCCGGCGACAAGACACTCCCCAGGAAGCCCCCGGGGGTCAGACCACCCAGCCGTATCCGGGCCGGGGCTTGCGCGGCGCCGGTGGCTCCTCGCTCTCGATGTCGTGCTCGGCGGCCCGCAGCAGCTGCTGCCCGAGATCGCTGAGGGCCCGGCCCGCCGCCAGCTCGTCGCCGATCACCGGGATGTCCCGGTCCTCCGGGTTGCACCGCGCCGTGCCCCGGCCGGTGAGCGCCGCGGCGCCGGTGTCCAGCTCGACGCGCGCCTTCGTCCTGCCCTCGTCGTCCTCGAAGACGTAGAGGTGGACCTTCCACTCCACTGTGTGCGGCATCGTCTGCTCCTCACCTCGCGTGCGGACCCGCGGTGGGGCGGCGAGGCGGCCGGAGCCACCGAAGAGCGGTCAGCGACGGTTCCTGCCGGACCACGCGGGTTCCACCACTTTCCACTCTGCATCCCATCGCGCGTACCGGCGGCGGTCCAGCACCTGCCGGACCCGGGCCCGCCCCGCGAACGCCGCGCCGGCCACGGCCGCGGCGGTCAGCATGCCGGTGAACCAGCCCATCGTCCGCGCGGTCGAGGGGGAGGTGGGCGGCTGGGCGAGATCCCCGTCCGGACCCACCCACACCCGTACCTCCGTACCCGCGTCCGCACCGCCGGGCACCGTGGCCACCCCGGTGTGCCGGGCGCCGTCGTCGCCCGTCCAGTCGACCTTCGCCATCCTCAGGTCGGTGGCCTCCGACTGGCCCGGCCCGCCGGGAGGGGACTCGGCGAGCCGCGCGGTGATCTGGTGCCGCGCCATGGCCTGGTCGTGTACGACGCGCATCTGCGACGCGTACGCGGCGTTCCCCGCGCTGATCGCGGCCATCGGCAGGCCGAGCACGAGGACCAGCAGGAAGAGCACGGTGAACCAGGACTGGACCCGGTCCGTCCGCCTGCGCAGCGGGTTGCGCCCCCGGGCCGGACGGCCCAGCAGGGGCGGATGGGGCCCGGAGGTGCCCCGCGGTCCGTGGGTGTTCATGGGTCTTAGGCCTCCAGCGTGTGCTGACGTCGTCGCGCGGCGCGCCATGCGCCGGGGTGCCCCATGGCGCGCCACGCGGCGGCAGGGGGTCAGGTGCGAGGGGCGGGCTGATAGGCGCCGGGCACCATCCGGGCGCTGATCGCTGTGCGGTTGTACGCGTTGATGATGACCGCGGCCCAGATCAACGCCGCCACCTGCGGTTCGTCGAACACCTCGCACGCGGCCCGGTGGACCTCGTCCGGGACGTGGCCGTCGCTGACGTCGGTCACCGCCTCGGTCAGGGCGAGCGCGGCCCGCTCGCGCTCGGTGAAGAACGGCGTCTCCCGCCAGGCGCTCAGGGCGTAGATGCGCTGTTCGGTCTCGCCCTGGGCCCGGGCGTCCTTGGTATGCATGTCCAGGCAGAACGCGCACCCGTTGAGCTGGGAGGCGCGGATTCTGACCAGTTCCAGCAGCTCGGGCTCGACCTTCGCCTCCGCCGCCGCCTCGACGGCCGCGGCGTGCAGGGCGCCCATCGCGGCGGACACCTTCGGGGCCAGCTTCTTCAGCTCCAGCCGGGCGGTGGTGGCCTGGGGGCCGGGTGCGGTCGCGGTCATCGGTGAGCTCCGTTCGTCGGCATGAGGACATCGGCACAGCTGTCGAGCCAGCTCTGCCAGGAAGCGGCGCGCAGGGCCGGTCCCGCGCGCAGCGGACGGCCGAGCCACGCGGTCACGGGCCGGATCCCGTGCAACGCGTTGACCAGCCACACCTCGCGCCCGTCCAGCTCCTGGACGGGACACCGGCGGTGTTCGGTACGGACTCCCAGCTCCGCCGCGCGCTCCTGGATCAGGGTCGCGGTGACGCCCGCCAGCAGCGGCAGGTCCGGCGGTGGCAGGCACAGCACGTCGTCCTCCCACCACAGGACGTTCGCCGTCGTCCCCTCCAGCACCAGCCCCGAGGGCGTGGTGAGCATCAGCTCCTGGGCGCCGCGCTGGGCGGCCCGGTGGCGCAGATGTGCCAGCAGGGACAGATCCGGTCCCTTGCGGCGCGGATGGACGCGCGGGTCGAACTCCTCGGTCAGGCAGACGGCCACATTGGCCGTCCGGGGCGGTGCGGGCCGTATCCGCAGACAGAGCCGGGCCGGTTCCGGACCGGCCAGCTCGACCCGCGGGAACCAGCGGCCGGTGCGCGGCAGCGCCGCCACCGCGTCCCGCCAGAAACTCTCGATCCGGGCCGGGGAGTCGCCCGTCGCCTCGGCGCACGCGGCGGCGAACCGCCGGTGGTGGTGGTCGAGCGCCCGTGCCCGCCCCTCGTCGACCAGCCAGGAGTCGGCGGCCAGCAGCGCGCTGTCGGGCACCGGGCGGGAGGGCATCAGCCCGCCGTCCTCGCGCCACATCAGCGTCCACTGCTGCTGTTCCGGGCGCTGCCCATGGCCGGTGTCCCGGACCGTGCCGGTATGCCGGGCCGCCGTCACCATGTCCGTGTCCGTGTTCACGCCTTCGTTCCCCTCCACCGTCAGTACTTCCGCGCCGCGTCGGCCATCGGGCCGGTGCGGGGGCCGTACGGGGCATGCTCCAGCCACGCACCGCACCGGGGGACCACCGGGGCCAGCGCGGCCGCCGCGCGCTGGGTCACCCGCCCCCAGCGGCGGGGCCGCATATGGTCCAGGGCCGCCCCCGCTGCCACGCTGTTGAACAGCGCGGCACGACGGCGGGTGGAAGCGAACTCGCCGATGGCCACGGGTGCCCGCGACGGGTCGGAGCATGCCACCGATATGGCGTCGGCCGCCGCGACCGCGTCCGCGATCCCGCTGTTCATCCCGCGCGCCCCGAAGGGCGGGAACAGATGGGCCGCCTCACCCGCCAGCAGCACCCGGCCGGTCGGATCGGTGAACGCCGAGGCGACCTTGCGCAGGAAGTGGTAGCGGGACACCCACAGCACCTGGTGCGCGCAGTCCTCGCCCACCAGCCGGGGCAGCCAGCGGCGCACCGCCCGCTCGGTGTCGTACATGCCCGGCGGGTCGTCCGCCCGGCACTGCAGGTCGATCTGGAAGCCGCCGGTGAACGGCACCCGCAGTACGGTGCGGCCGCCGGTGCCGGGGTGCTCGTAGTGGAAGACCCGCTCGACCGGCATCACGGCGCCCGCCGGGTCCGCCACGTCCACCACCACGTGATAGCCCTCGGAACGGGTGCCCTCCAGCGGGATGCCCAGTGCCTTGCGCACCCCGGAGCGGGCCCCGTCGGCGGCGATCACATGGCCGGCCGTCCAGCCGTCGCCGTCCGCCGCGGTCACCTCCACCCCGGTGCCGGTGGCCTCGACCCCCGTCACCTCGGCGTCGAAGCGGAAGTCCACGCCCGCCTCCAGGCACGCCTCGTACAGGAACCGCTCGGTGTCCACCTGGCGCAGGCTCGCGAAGGCGGGCAGCTTCTCCTCACCGTCGCTGCCGTCCGGGTTCTCCGGATAGGTCTGTGAGAACACCTGGCGCCCGCGGTAGAGGGTGCGCCGGGTCCGCCAGGTCGTGCCGTACGCCGCGACACGCTGTCCGAGCCCGGGGCGGGCCCGCTCCAGCAGCCGCAGCGACTGCCGGTGCACGAACAGCGCCCGGCTCCCGGGCCGGACCCGGTCCTTCGCCCCCGACTCCAGCACGGTGACCGGCAGTCCGCGGGCCCGCAGCGCGAGCGCCGCCGTCATCCCGACCGGCCCGGCGCCGACCACCAGGACCGGCCGTTCGATCGCCGCCGGGTCAGCCATGGGCCCGGGCGGTGGACAGCGTGGGCAGTTCGCCCTCGGCCAGCAGCCGGCTGATCTCCAGCCGCTTGATCTTCCAGGTGCCGGTGCGGGGCAGGTCCTCGAAGCGGCACTGCACCGGATCGGCCAGCGGCGGCAGGTCGGACGTGGCCAGCCGCCAGCGGCCGGTGTCCAGCGGCTGGTCCCCGCGGGTGCACACCACCGGCACCGGCTCCAGGTCGGGACCGTGCACGATGATCACCTCACGGAGTTCGGCGACCCGGGAGAGCAGCTCGTCCTCGACCTCCAGATTGGAGTCCACCGCGGCGTTCTGGTCGACCTCGCGGTCCAGCAGGTACAGTGCGCCCCAGCGGTCGCGGTAGCCCATGTCGCCCATCCGCCACCAGCCCCGGTCCACCTGGCGGGCGTACTGGTCGGGGGCGCCGAGATAGGTGAGGATCCGGCCGCGGGTGCGGGCCTCGATGGCCCCCGGCGCGCCGGGTGGACACTTCCGGCCCCGCTCGTCCACCACCCGGATCCGGGTGAACCCGGGGATGCCGGTGCCCACCCGCCGCCCCTGCACCCGGTCCGCGCCGCGCCGGGTGTACCAGCCGAAGGCGATCGGCCCCGTCTCGCTCTGCCCGTACAGCTGCACCAGCCGCGGGTCGCGGCGGCGGGACGCGCCGAGCAGCCGCTGCACGGTGCGCGGATGGATGGCGTCGAAGGTGGAGCCGTACGCCCGTACGTTGGCCAGCGGCTGTCCGGGCGCGTCGGCCAGGTCCTCCCACAGCACGAAGGTGTTGGGGTGGGTCTCCACGATGCCGGGCCGGTATTTCGCCAGCAGGGGAGCGGCATGGGCCGGGTCGGGGTCGAGGAGCAGCAGCAGCGGGCTGCCGAAGTGCAGCAGCACGCCCAGCAGATGGTAGAAGCGGGAGTGCACGAACGACATGTGCAGCGCGGCGGACTCGCCGCGGGTGGCCCGGCCCAGCGCCTGCTGCGGTACCAGCCGGTTCCACATGGTGTGCGCGCAGTGCACCGCCAGCTTGGGGATGCCGGTGGTGCCCGAGCTGTGCGTGATCAGCGAGGGTTCGCGGGGGTGGAGCCGGATGGGCGCGCGGCGCGGCACCCCGGCGTACTTGGCGAGCGGGACCGCGTGCCCGTTCCCGGGAGCCTCGTCCACGGTGAGCACGCCACGGGCGAGTCCGGTGTCCAGACCGCTCAGGGTGGATTCGAGCGTGGCCCGGTCGGTGATCAGCCAGGGCGCGTGCAGCCGGTCGAGCAGCACCGCGGCCACGCCGCCGTCCAGCGAGGGCGACAGCAGCGCGGGCACCGCGCCGATCCGGGAGGCGGCGCAGGCCAGCAGCACGATGTCGACGTTGTCGCTCTTGTGGATCGCCACGTGCTCGCTCGGCCGCACCCCCGCCGACCACAGCCGGGCGGCCAGATCGTCGACCAGATCCGCCAGATCGGTGTACCCGAGGTCCGTACCGGCCTCCGGCGCGACGTCCAGCGGCCGGTCGAGCGTCACCCGGACCCTGCCGTGGCGGGCCGCGGCCTCCTGGAACATCAGCCCGAGGTAGAACCCGCGCTCGGGGAGTAGCCGCTCCAACATATGCAGTACCTACCGTTCGGAATCGTTCACGAGGGTGCGCGCGGGGGCGAGGTGAGGGTCGGCGGGGCCGCGGCCGGTCACCAGGCACCGCTCCGTACGACATGGCGCCGCAGCTTGCCGGTCTGCGTCCGGGGCAGGGACGCCACCACCCGCACCGTGCGCGGCGCCTTGAACGCGGCGAGCCGCTTCCGGGCCAGCGCGATCAGATCGGCCGACAGGGCCTGTTCGTCGACCGCCCGGCCACCGGCCACGGGCGCGGCCGGCACCACGAAGGCGTGCAGCCGGGTCGCGCCGCGGCTGTCGGGGACGGCGGCCACCGCCACCTCCCGTACGGACGGGTGGCGCCGCAGCACCTCCTCGACCTCCAGCGGGGACACGGTGATCCCGCCGACCATCTCCAGGTCGTCGACCCGGCCCAGGTGCTGGTACGTGCCGTCCGGGTTGCGCCGGGCCCGGTCCCGGGTGGCGAGCCAGCCGTCGTCCGCCGGCCGGACGGAGGCCACCGTCGGCCCGCGCACCCACAACTCGCCCTCGACCGCCGCGTCGGCGGTGGCCTCCACCACCGTGCCGCCGCTGTCCCGCAGCTCCAGTTCGAAGCGCGGCACCGGGCGGCCCAGGGTGCCGGGGGCGTTGTCCCAGACGGTGTTCGCGCAGAAGGCGTGGCCCGCCTCGGTGGAGCCGATCTGCTCCAGAACCGGGGCGCCCAGCATCTCGGCGACCCGTTCCCCCAGCCCGCGGGGCAGGCTCTCGCCCGCGCTGACGGCCGCGCGCACCGAGGCGAAGCAGGGCGTGTGGCCGGTGCCGCGCTCGTCCACCAGGGCGGCGTACGCGGACGGCACCGAGTACAGCAGGGTCACCCGGTGCCGGGCCACCAGATCGTCGGTGAGGCCGGGGCCGGGGCGCTGCGCGCTCAGCACCGCGGACGACCCCGAGAACAGCGGGAAGACGAAGGCGTTCCCGAACCCGTAGGCGTAGAACAGCTTGGACACCGAGAACGTCACGTCGTCCGGGCCGATGTCCACCACCTCCCGCCCCACCAGGTCGTAGTACGCAGCCACATGGCCGTGGGTGTGGGTCACCGCCTTCGGGCGGCCGGTGGTCCCCGAGGTGTACTGGACGTACAGCGGGGCGTCGGCCGTCACCGGCTCGGCCTCCCGCGCCGCGGCCGCGGCGTCGATGCCGTCCGGGTTCGTCAAGGCCGACAGCTGGTCCGCGCCGAGCCAGCGGGCGGTGTCGAAGTGGCCCTGGAGATCGGGCCCCGAGACACACAGCGCGGCCCGCGAGTCCTCGGCCATGAAGCGGTGGTCGTCGGCGGTGAGCCCCGGGTTGACCAGCACCGCCGTCGCGCCCAGCCGGGCGACGGCCAGGAACGTGGCCACCCACATGATGCCGTCGGGCAGCGCCATCAGCACCCGGTCCCCGGCCCCCACCCCGCGCCCGGCCAGCACGGTGGCGGCGCGCGCGGCACGGTCGTGGACCTCGCCATGGGTCCAGATCCGGTGCGCCTCCAGGAAGGCGGGGCGGCCGGACCAGCCGCACCGGTCGGCGAGTGCCGCCAGATGCGCGGCCACGTTGGCGGACACCGACGGTACGAAGACCGACGGGCCGGACAGCGGAAGCCCCGCCGGGCCCAGGAGGGCGGGATCTGCGAGAGCGGGATCCGAGAGGGCGGAGTCCGGGAGAGTGGTCACCGTTCCAGCTCCTTCGCGGGGGAGTCCGGCAGCGACGGGGCCGCCGCCACCAGCAGGTCGTCCAGCTCACCGGCGGGCCGCTGTTCCGAGTCGTCGTACGCGCGCATCGTCGCCGCGGTCTTCAGCAGCATCTCCTCGTACTCCTCGGCCGGATCGGAGTCGAGGACGATGGCGCCGCCCGCCCCGATGTGCATCCGGCCGCCGGTGAACACCGCGGTGCGGATCACGATGCTGAGGTCGGCCGCGCCGTTGCAGCTGAGGAAGCCGAGGGCGCCCGAGTACACGCCGCGGGCCTCGGTCTCCAGCGCGTCGATGATCTCCATGGTGCGCAGCTTGGGGGCGCCGGTCATCGAGCCGCCGGGGAAGCAGGCCCGTACGCAGTCCACGGTGCTGGTGTCCTGGCGCAGCCGGCCGCGCACGGTGGACACCAGCTGGTGCACGGTGGCGTACGACTCGGTGTTCATCAGCCGCGGCACGTAGACACTGCCCGGCTTGCACACCCGCCCCAGGTCGTTGCGGAGCAGGTCGACGATCATCAGGTTCTCGGCCCGGGGCTTGGCGCTGGTGGCGAGGGCGGCCAGCGCCCGGGCGTCCTTGTCGGCGTCCCCGGAACGCGGCGCCGTGCCCTTGATCGGCTTGGCCTCGGCGATGCCGTCCGGGGTGACGCGCAGGAAGCGCTCGGGGGAGGCGCACGCCACGTCCGTGTCGCCGAACCGCAGATAGGCGGCGTACGGGGCCGGGTTGCAGCGGCGCAGCGTCCGGTAGAAGGTGTACGAGTCGCTGGGGGCGGGCAGCCACGCGGAGTTGGTGAGGCAGACCTCGTAGCTCACCCCGGACCGCAGCTCGCGCAGACTCGCCTCGATCGAGGCCAGGTACTTCTCCCGGTCCCGCACCAGCCAGGGTTCGACGGCGGCCGTGGTGGTGAGCGGCGGCGGCGCGGGCAGGGGCTCGGTTCGCGCCGGGACCCCGGTGAGCACGGTCACGGTCGCGTCCAGCCACTCCTTGGCCTCGCGGTGGCCGTCGGCGGTGTCCTCGCTGAGGCAGCAGATGTAGGTGACGCCCTCCTGGTGGTCGACCGCGACGAAGCGGTCGGCGAACAGCCAGCAGGCGTCCGGGGTGGCGGCCTCGTGGCGGCCCGGGGCGCCGCAGTCGGCCTTCATCTCGTAGCCGAGGTAGCCGACATAGCCGCCGGTGAAGTCGAAGGGCAGGTCGGGGGCGTGGACCCGGCGGGCGGCCAGCTCCCGCTCGAGATAGTCGAAGACGCTGCCCTCGTAGGTGGCGGCGGGCCGCCCGGGGCGCTCGATCTCGCACACCTGGGTGGCGGTGTCGTAACGCACGAACTCGGCCAGCGGCCCCTGTCCGTCGCCGAGGAAGGAGAAGCGCGCCTCGCCGGACTGGGTCCGCGAGCTGTCCAGCCAGAACGCGCGCGGCGCGTCCGCGTACAGCCGGGTGAAGGCCGCCTCGGTGTCGGTCGCGTCGGCCAGCCAGCGGGCGTGCAGCCGGTAGGAGCGGGCCTGCGCGCCGTCCGCGGCCGGGACGCTCGCCGCCACCGGCTTCTTCGGGCGCGGGGCGCGGGGCTTGCGGGGCTCGTCGGGGGAGGCGGTGGACGTCACGGACTCGCCGTTGGCGTGCTCGATCGTCAGATCGCGGAAGTTGCTGAACATCCGGTGGCCGTATCCGGTGAGCACCGACTCCGGGTGGAACTGCACGCCCCACAGCGGGCGGGCCCGGTGCCGCAGTCCCATCAGGACGCCGTCCTCGGACCAGGCGATGCCCTGCAGGCCGAGCGGCAGCGGTTCGGCCACGCACAGCGAGTGGTAGCGGACGGCCGTGAAGTCCTGGGGAATGCCACGGAAGATGCCACGCCCGCCGTGCTTGATCCGGGAGAGATGGCCGTGCCGCGGCTCGGGGGCGGGCACCACCCGGGCCTGGGCGCCGAGCGCGATGCCC
This sequence comes from Streptomyces sp. NPDC007983, assembly GCF_042958345.1. Lineage (NCBI taxonomy): Bacteria > Bacillati > Actinomycetota > Actinomycetes > Kitasatosporales > Streptomycetaceae > Streptomyces > Streptomyces sp. NPDC007983. Next base: position 298,614 of record NZ_JBIBJI010000004.1, on the reverse strand, counting down.
TGGTGGCCCAGGCACACGCCCAGCACCGGAATCGTGGCCCGCTCGATCAGCCGGGCGGCGCCGGCGAAGTCACGGGCGTCGGCCGGATGTCCGGGGCCGGGGGAGACCACGATGTTGTCGAACTCGGAGAGGTCGATGTCCGCGCATTCGGGCGCGTCATTGAGAAGCACCTCCGGTTCCTCACCGTTGACCTCGGTGAGCAGATGGAAGAGGTTGTACGTGTACGAGTCGTAATTATCGACGAGGAGCGTCCTCAGCGATTCCATCCGGATTTGCCTCCTTGCTTCGGGCCGTCCATCGCCATGCGCCTGTGACGTCCTCGGATCGACTGAAGCGGCGGGTAGAGCCACTTCTTGAGGAGTCGCTGCAGGCGCGGCATGACGAGCCAGGTCACCATCGCGGTCACGCCAAGACACAGAGCCAGGGTCCGCAGCAGGAAATTGGTGCCGTCGAGGAACGGGATCACCAGCACGTTGAACATGAGAACCGGAGGGAACACCGCGCCCAGGTTCACCAGCCAGAGTTTCCATTTGGGGGGCGGCGGCAGTGGCCGCACCGGACCCTTCAACCAGTTCTGCAGTCCCGAGGTGCGCTGGGTTCCCTTTTCTTGTACGAAGGGTCCGGCCCGAGTCGCCAACCGGGCGCGCTCGAGCGAGGATTCCCATCCCTGTGCGGATACTTCCCTGTCGAATCGGTAGATGACGTGCCATTCCGAGGACAGCTGGCCGGAGCCCATCACGCCGCCCCCCAGGTATCCCGGAAGACGTGCCGCGGCATTGAGCATCTCAATCGCCCAGCCATAGAACTCGGTTTCGCGGCCGGGGTCCACCCGGTATGCGGCCGTCACCGTGACCGGTTCCGTGTCCACTCCAGCCGCAACTCCTTCCCGCACCCTGCACGCTCGCCTTCTCAACCCATGCTGACCTGCAAGGACTTCATGCTCTTCGCCAGCTCTTCCCGGCGAGTTGACAGGAAGTGTTCCACATCGGGAGATCCGCAACAGTCGAATGCTCAACAACGTACATAAAAGGGCCGTGACCTGCGCGTTATCTACGCTTCGAAGGCTCCGGCCGGGGTGCGAAAAAGAATCTCGGAGACGGATTGAACACAACGAAGCGCCGGGCCGTATGGAACGTAATGCGGCCCGGCGCTTCAATCCTCGGCTCGCGTCAGCCGAGTACCTTCTGCAGTGACGCCAGCGACGCCTCCAGCTCCTCCCGCGTGATGGTCAGCGGGGGTGCCAGCCGGATCGTCGAACCGTGGGTGTCCTTGACCAGAACGCCCTCGCCCAGCAGCCGTTCACCGATCTCGCGCCCGGAGCCCAGCGCGGGGTCCACATCGACCCCGGCCCACAGACCGCGGCAGCGGTGCGCCGTCACGCCCTTGCCGTGCAGCGCGCTCAGCCCGGCGTCCAGCACCCGCCCCAGCCGGGCGGCGCGGTCCTGGAACTCCCCGGTGCTCAGCAGCTCGACCACGGCCGAGCCGACGGCGGCGGCCAGCGGATTGCCGCCGAAGGTGGAGCCGTGCTCGCCGGGGCGCAGCACGCCCATCACCGCGCGGTCGGCGACCACGGCGGAGACCGGCACGATGCCGCCGCCCAGCGCCTTGCCGAGGAGCAGCACATCCGGCCGCACCGCCTCGTGGTCGACCGCGAGGGTGGTGCCGGTGCGGCCCAGACCGGACTGGATCTCGTCGGCGATGAACAGCGCCCCGGCCCGCCGGGTGAGTTCACGCACCCCCAGCAGATAGCCGTCGTCCGGAATCAGTACGCCCGCCTCGCCCTGGATCGGCTCGATCAGCACGGCGGCCGTGGTCTCGTCGACCGCCGCCTCCAGCGCGGCGAGATCGTTGTACGGGACGACGCGGAAGCCCGGGGCGAACGGGCCGAACCCCTCGCGGGCCACCGGGTCGCCGGAGAACCCCACGATCGTCGTCGTGCGGCCGTGGAAGTTGCCGTCGGCCACCACGATCGTCGCCTGGTCCGGGGCGACGCCCTTGACCTCGTACGCCCATTTGCGGGCCAGCTTGATGCCGCTTTCCACCGCCTCCGCGCCGGTGTTCATCGGCAGCACCATCTCCAGGCCGGTGAGCCGCGCGAGCCCCTCGGCGAATCCGGCGAGCTTGTCGTTGTGGAAGGCGCGTGAGGTGAGGGTGAGCCGGTCGAGCTGGCGGTGGGCGGCCTCGACGAGCGCCGGGTGGCGGTGGCCGAAGTTGAGGGCCGAGTAGCCCGCCAGCATGTCGAGGTAGCGGCGGCCCTCGACGTCCCACACCCAGACGCCCTCGGCGCGGGACACGACCACGGGCAGCGGATGGTAGTTGTGGGCGAGCGAGGACTCCTCGGCGCGGATCAGCTCACCGGAGGAGCGCGCGGGACGGGCGTCGGCGTGCGGGGCGGTGCGTGCGGGTGCGGTCATCAGCGGATCTCCTGAGTGCAGCACTTGATGCCCCCGCCGGCCTTGTGCAGCTCCGACAGGTCGACGGGGACGGGGACGTAACCGCGGTCGGTGAGCCGGCCGATGAGGCCGGTCGCGCGCGGGGCGACGAACACATGACGGCCGTCGGAGACGGAGTTGAGCCCGAAGGCCATGGCGTCGTCCCGGGTGGCGATCAGCGCTTCCGGGAAAAGGCGCTCCAGGACCTCACGGCTGCCCGGGGAGAACGCCCCCGGGTAGTAGGCGATGTTCTCGTCGTCGAGCGTGAACAGGGCGGTGTCCAGGTGGTAGAAGTACGGGTCCACCAGCAGCAGGCTGATCACCGGCACCCCGAAGAACTCCTGCACCTCCTGGTGGGCGGCGCGCGTCGTACGGAATCCGGTGCCGGCCAGGACGAACCGGCCGGCGGGCACGAGGTCGCCCTCGCCCTCGCACACCGCCTCCGGCGGGTGCACCTCGAATCCGGCCGCCTTGAACCAGGAGGTGTAGGCGAGCTGTTCGGGCCGGCGCTGGGGCGCGTGGAACCGGGAGCCGAAGACCCGGCCCTCCAGCACCAGGGCCGAGTTCGCCGCGAACACCATGTCCGGCAGGCCCGGCACCGGCTCGGCGGTCTCCACCCGGTGGCCATGGTCGCGGTAGACGCGGATCAGCGTCTCCCACTGGGTGCGGGCGAGCACGGTGTCGACCACGGTGTCCTCGCGCATCCAGGGATTGATGGCGTACCGGACGTCGAAATATCTGGGGGGACAGGTCAGATAGCGCCGGGGGCGCGGCACACGGGTCTGGGGCACGGAGCAGTCCTCTCGCTTCCGCGGGCGACCGGGGAATGATTCAACGGTAGAAAGCGGACGAGAGGGGACACAAGAAAGGAAAATTGCGCGATGGTGCAGGGATGTTGCGTCTCGGACCGGTTCAGCGATCGTTCATTGCGTCCAGCACGCCGGACGGTGCGGCGGCGGGGCTGGCGCCTGCTTCGGCGCTGCCCGCGATCAGATGCGACAGCACCATGTAGCTGATGGTCTTGCGGATGAAGGGCTCGGTCCGGATGCGCTCCAGCACCTCCTCGAAGTGCTCCACATCGGTGGCCATCACGTGCAGCAGGGCGTCGGCGCCCCCGGTCACCGTCATGGCCGCGGTGATCTCCGGGTAGCTGCGCACCACTTCCGCCAGCCGCCGCGGCGGGGCCGCGCTGTCGCAGTACACCTCCACGTACGCCTCGGTCCGCCAGCCCAGGGCGGCGGGGCGCACGGTCGTGGTGAAGCCGGTGATCACGTCGTTCTCCCGCATCCGGTCGACCCGCCGCTTGACCGCGGACGCCGACAGCCCGACCGTGGCGCCGATCTCCGTGAAGCTCGCCCTGGCGTTCGCCACCAGGGCCGCGACGATCTTGCGGTCCAGGTCGTCGAACGGTGCGGACTGGTTCGCCATGAGGGGTCCTTTCGGCGGCCGGTGATGAACAGTCGAAATGACGTACCGATGAGATGCCCGCGAACCGCTGCGCTTTCCGCGGCTTCCCCCCGCTTTCCCCCGTTTTCGGAAAGCTTCCGCAAGAGGGGGGCGTGCGCGGGGACACGAGGCCCGATAGCGGAGCCGTGGCGTGCCCCGGGCGCCGGGCGTACGAATCCGGGCACCGTACCTTCCGTATCCACCTTGTTGATACGGCACAACCTTCCGACGGTCCTTACCGCGGCGTAGCGTCTTCTATTCCATAATCGTTTCCGAACGATGATCAGGTGGCCGTCATGACAACTATTATCAGCTTCAGGAGAGCGCGGTGAAAAGACCGCGGGACGCGGTGGTCACCGGTGTCGGTTTCTGCCTGCCGGGTGACGCCGGGCCCGTATTCACCGCGGGACAGGTATGGGATATCGCCTCCCACGGCCGCTCCGTCCTCGTACAGCGGGACATCGCCTACGGTGCGGTGAACCTCACCCCAGAGCATTTCGCGGAACGGCTCCCCGAAATCCCCGAGTTCTTCTCCCGCCACTACACCAACGCCCACCGCTTCGGCCTGGTGTCCCTGGTCGAGGCCTGCGCCGACGCCGAACTCGACCTCCAGGCCGGGGACGTGAGCGAGGCGGCCCTCCTCGTCGGCCGCGGCGGAGTGGACACCAACGTCGGTGTGTACCTCTCGCTGCTGAACACCCAGTCCGACGAGGCCACCGCGCTCGACGGCGTGGAGATGTTCGTCGCCGCCGCACTCGGCGCGACCCCCTCCGACGTCGCGGTCGTCCAGGCCGCGGTGGCCCGCTCCACCGGCCCCTGCTACACGGTGGCCTGCGGCTGCTCGTCCGCCGCCGTGCAGATCGGCAACGCCCGCCGGCTGATCGCCACCGGCGAGGTCGAGATGGCCGCCGTCACCGGAGTCGACGTGTTCGACATCGGCCTGATCCAGCACGGCCAGCGGCTGCAAGTGGGCGCGCAGCGCGCCCATGAGGCGATGGACGCCGCCGCCATGCCCGACCTTCTCGCCTCCTTCGAATCCCTCATGCGCCCCTACGACCGGCGCGCCGACTGCATCAACCACGGCGAGGGATCCGCCACCGTGATCCTGGAGAGCCGGGAACACGCCCTGCGCCGCGGCGCACACCTCTACGGCCAGGTGCTCGCCACCGCCATGACCCGCGACGGCCTCGACAACCCCCTCGCCACCGACGCGGGCGGCGCCCAGCTCGTCCGGGCCGTCCGCGCCTGCCTCGGCGACCGGTGGCGGATCGACCAGGTCCCGTACGTCAACGGCGCCTGCGACGGCGGCGCGGCCGTCACCGCCCTGGAGGTCAACACCATCCGGGAGCTGTACGGCCCCGACAGCCCCGTGCTGATGAGCACCCAGGAGGCCTGCTTCGGCCACCACGGATCGCCCATCGGCTGCGTCGGCGCCGCCCTGACCCTGATGATGATGGAACAGGGCGAGGTGTGCCCCACCGCCAACTGCGAGGAGCCGGCCGACGGCCTGCCCTTCGACCCGGTCCCCGGCACCCGCACCCGCCCCCTCGACTTCGACTACGCCCTGAGCTTCAACTACCAGATCGGTGGCGTGAAGCACGCGATGCTGCTGGGCGGCCCGGACGCCACGTAGGGGGTCCGCTAAAGCCCCGCCGGGCCCGCGACGCCCGGCACGCGCCCCCGGCCACCGCTGGGAGGTGCCCCCCGCGAGGACGACCCTCCGCCTCGCGATCGCACGCGCCCCCGGCCTCCACCCCACAGGCCGAACACCCCCACGGAGACCTCGATGCGTCAGAACCCCCCTGCCTCCGGCCGCCCGCCCACCCGCATAGCGGTGGTCGGCATGGGCTGCCGGCTCCCCGGTGACATCGACTCGCCCGCCGCACTGTGGCACCTGCTCGCCGAGGGACGGGACGCCGTCGCCGCGCCCCCCGCCGAGCGCACCGCCCTGTGGGGGCCACCGCCCTCCACCGGCCCCGCGGACGGCTCCGGCCTGCCCGCCGTCGGCGGCTATCTGCGCGAAGTGTCCGGCTTCGACGCCGACTTCTTCGGCGTCTCCGGCCGCGAGGCCGACGTCCTGGACCCGCAGCACCGGCTGCTGCTGGAAGTGGCCTGGGAGGCCCTGGAGCACGCCGGAACACCGCCGGACCGGCTCACCGGCACCGCCACCGGCGTCTTCACCGGCCTCAGCTACAACGACTACGCCGACCGCCTCGACCGGCACACCCAGGAACAGCAGGGCTCGGCCCTGTCCAACGCGCACTGCGTCGCCGCCGGCCGGATCTCCTACCTCCTCGGCCTCCAGGGACCCTGCCTGGCCCTGGACACCGCCTGCTCGTCCTCCCTGGTCGCCGTGCACCTCGCGGCCCAGGCGCTGCGCGCGGGCGAATGCGATCTGGCCCTCGCGGGCGGCGTCACCCTGATGTTCGAACCCCGGGTCACCCGCTCCTTCGACCGGATGGGCATGCTCTCCCACACCGGCCACTGCCACGCCTTCGACGCCGCCGCCGACGGGTTCGTACGCGGCGAGGGCTGCGGCATCGTCGTCCTCAAACGCCTCCCCGACGCCATCCGCGACCGGGACCGCGTCCTCGCCGTCCTGCGCGGCTCCGCCGTCAACCAGGACGGCCACTCCGACGGGCTCGCCGCGCCCTCGCCCACCGCCCAGCGCGCCCTGTACGAGGAGGCGCTGGCCCGCGCCGGGATCGACGCCCGCGACGTCGGCATGATCGAGACCCACGGCACCGGCACCCCGGTCGGCGACCCCGTCGAATTCACCAGCCTCGCCGAGGTGTACGGCACCGGCCGCGACCGCTGCGCCCTGGCGTCGGTCAAAACCAACCTCGGCCACCTCGAACCCGCCGCCGGGGTCACCGGCCTCATCAAGGCCGTCCTCTGCCTGAACCAGGGCCTCATCCCGCCCAATCTGCACTTCACCCGCTGGAACCCGGCCATCGACGCCGACGCCACCCGCTTCTTCGTCCCCCGGGAACTCACCCCCTGGCCCGTGCGCACCGGCCCCCGCCTCGCGGCCGTCTCCTCCTTCGGGTTCTCCGGGACCAACGCCCACGTGGTGCTGGAACAGCCGCCCGCCACCCCCGCCCGTCCCCGCGCGCGGCGGCCACGCCCCACCACCGCCGACGGCCCGCACATCGTCCTCCTCCCGGCCGGGTCCCCCGCCGCGCTGCCGGTCGCGGCGCGGCGCATGGCCGACTGGCTGGAGGGCGACGGCGCGGCCGTACCGCTGCGCGACATCGCCCACACCCTGGCCCTGCGCCGGGCCGCGGGCCGCGGCCGGCTCGGCGTCACCGCCACCAGCCACGGCGAACTCGGCGAAGCCTTCCGGGCGTTCGCCGACGGCCGGGCCCACCCCGCGGTGGTGACCGGCGCCGTGGGCGCCGAGGTGTCCCGGCGGCCGGTGTGGGTGTTCTCCGGACAGGGCTCGCAGTGGCCCGGCATGGGACGCGGACTGCTGGAGCGCGAACCCGCCTTCGCCGCCGCGCTCGCCGAGGCCGATGAACTCATCGCCGCCGAGACCGGGTTCTCGGTGCTCGACATCATCCGCGCGAGCGAGCCGGTGACCGGCTGCGCCCGCGTCCAGCCCGTGCTGTTCGCCCTCCAGACCGCCCTCGCCGCCACCTGGCGCGCCCACGGCGTCGAACCGGCAGGTGTCATCGGCCACTCCATGGGCGAGGTCGCGGCCGCCGTGGTGGCCGGGGCGCTCTCCCTGGCCGACGGCGTCAAGGTCATCTGCCGCCGCTCCGCGCTGCTCACCCGCATCGCCGGAAACGGCGCCATGGCCACCGTGGGCCTGCCCGCCGACGAGGTGCAGAGGCGACTGGACGGCGCCGCCGCCTCAGGCGCCGTCACCGTCGCCGTCATGGCCGCGCCCGGCTCCACCGTCGTGGCCGGGGACACCGCACGCGTGGAACGCCTCGTCGCCGACTGGGAGGCCCGCGGCGTCCCCGCCGCCCTGGTCGCCGTCGACGTCGCCTCGCACTCCCCGCAGGTCGACCCGCTGCTCCCCGCACTGCGCACCGTCCTCGCCGATCTGAACCCCCGGCGGCCGGACATCCCCTTCTACACCACCGTCCTCGACGACCCGCACGACCTCCCCGCCTTCGACGCCGACTACTGGTGCGCCAACCTGCGCCGCCCGGTGCGCTTCGCCGCCGCCGTCACCGCCGCCGCGGCCGACCGCCATCTGGTGTACACGGAGATCTCCCCGCACCCCGTGGTCACCCACCCCGTCGCCCGGACCCTCGCCGGACTGAGCCGGGACCCGGTCGTGCTGCCCACCCTGCGCCGCGGCGAGGACGAGTCCACCACCTTCCGTACCCAGCTCGCCGCCCTCCACTGCGCGGGCGTCCCCGTCGACTGGACACAGCTGTACGGGGACGGCGACCTCGCCGACGTCCCCGCCATCACCTTCGACCGCACCCCTCACTGGGCCACCCCCGCCCTCCCCGCGCCCACCGCGGACACCACCGGCGGGCACGCCGGCGAACTGCCCGGCAGCCACACCGAAGTGCCAGGCGAACCGCTGCGCCACTCCTGGCGCGCGAGCACCGGCACCGCCACCCTGCCCTGGCTGGACGACCACCGGGTGCACGGCACCGCCGTCCTGCCCGGCGCCGCCTACTACGCCCTCGCGCTCACCACCGCCTGCCAGGTCTTCGACGCCGCCCCCACCGAGGTCGAGGTCACCGATCTGCGCTTCCACGAACTGCTGACCATCGCCGACCACACCGACCTCAGCACCACGGTGACCGTGGCCGCCGCAGACCGCGCCACCTGCGAGATCTTCGGACGCGACGACGACGGCACCTGGATCAGACAGGCCGGTGCCGTACTGCGCCGCCTCACCGCGCCCCCGCGGCCCCGCCCCGCCTCCGTACGCACCCTGGCCCTGCGCCACCCCGTCCCCGTCGAACCGGCCGCCCTGTACGCCGACCTGCGGGCCCGGGGCATCGAACACGGCCCGGCCTTCAACGGCATCACCGAGGCGCACACCTCCCGCCACGGCAACAGCTTCTGGGCCCGGGTACGGATCCCCGAGGCCGCCCGCACCCCCGGACACACCTTGCGCATCCACCCCGTCCTGGTCGACCTGTGCGCCCAGCTCCTGGTCGCCGGGCTGCTCGAGGACGCCGACCAGGGGCTGGTGCTGCCCGTCGGGATCCAGACCGCCCGCGTCCTCGGCGACCCCGCCACCGCCGTCTACTGCCACGCCCGCCTGACGGCCGAGAGCACCGCCGGGGCCCTCGTCGGCCACATCCGGCTGCTCGACGGGGAAGGCCGCCCGGTCCTCGCCATCGACGGCCTGCGGATCGTCCGCAGCGCCGCCCAGCAGACCACCGAGGTCGACCAGTGGTTCCTGGAGGTCGGCTGGAAACCCGCCGCGCTGCCCGCCCCGGACGACGGACGGCCGCCCGGCCACTGGCTCGTCGTCGGCGAGGGCGACGGCACCGCGCACACCACCGCGGAGGCGCTGCGCGCCGCCGGAGCCACCACCCGGGTCTGGGACCCGCCCCTGGACGACACACCGCTCGACGCCCTGCGCGACGGCCTCACCACCCGGCTGACCGGTCCCGGCGCCCTGCCGCGAGGCGTCGTCCTCCTGTGCGCCACCTCGCCGGGCACCGGGGACGCACCGACGGAAGCCACCTGCGACGACGCCCTGCGCCGCACCCGGCGGCTGCTCGCCACCGCGCAGGCCCTCGCCGCCGGTCCCGCCGGTTCCGGTGGCCCGGCCGACCCGCCGCGCCTGTACGCCGTCACCCGCGGCGCCCGGGCCGTGGCACCCGAGGACGTACCCGACCCGGCGCAGAGCGCCCTGCGCGGACTGGTGCGGGTGCTCGCCTACGAACACCCCGAACTGCGCGCCACCCTGGTCGACACCGACCCGGCCGCACCGCTCGGGCTCGTCCCCGAACTCCTCGCCGACGCCGCGGAGGACGAGATCGCCCTCCGCGGCGGAACACGCCACACCGCCCGGCTCGCCTACGCGCCGCTGACCGACACCGAACGCACCACGGCCGCCGCCCGCACCGTACGCTGCGGCACGGACGGCTTCCGGCTGCGGGCCGGACGCCTCGGCGACCTCGGCACCCTGGAACTCGCCACCGCCGGGCGGCGCCCGCCCGGCCCCGGCGAGGCCGAACTGCGCGTGCTGGCCGCGGGCATGAACTTCCGCGACGTCCTCACCGCCATGGGACTGCTCCCCGGCGACAGCGACGTCCGCTACCGGCTCGGCTTCGAATGCGCCGGTGAGGTGACCGCGGTCGGCCCCGGCGTCGACCACGTCCGCGTCGGCGACCGGGTCGTCGCGGCCGACGCGCGCGGCGGCGCCTTCGGCTCCTTCACCGTCGTACCCGCCGACTGCACCGGCCCCATCCCGGACGGCCTCGACCCGGCCACCGCCGCCGGACTGCCGCTGGCGTTCCTCACCGCCTGGTACGCGCTGCGCCACATCGGCCGGCTCACGGCGGGCGAGCGGGTACTGATCCACTCCGCCACCGGCGGCACCGGACTGGCCGCCATCGCCGTCGCCCGGCTGCTCGGCGCCGAGGTGCTGGCCACCGCGGGCAGCGAGGACAAGCGCCGCTATCTGCACTCCATGGGCATCACCCATGTCATGGACTCCCGTTCGCTCGACTTCCGCGACGAGATCAGGGAGGCCACCGGTGGCGAGGGCGTCGACGTCGTCCTCAACTCCCTGTCCGGCGCGGCCATCCGGGCCGGGCTGGAGTCGCTGCGCCCGTTCGGCCGCTTCATCGAACTCGGCGTCCGGGACATCCTCTCCGACGCCCCGCTCGGACTGTCGCCCCTGCGCCACAACATCACCTTCAGCACGGTCGACCTCGTGGAACTCCAGACCTCCCGCCCCGCGGTGTTCGCCGCCATGCTGCGTGAGGTGCTCGACGAGTTCGCCGCCGGGCGCCTCAAGCCCCTGCGGTGCACCACCTATCCGCTGGCCGATGTCACCGAGGCGTTCCGGCAGATGGCGGGCGCCCGCCACCTCGGCAAACTGGTGCTGACCCTCCCGCAGCGGGGGGAGATCAGCGCCGTCCTGCCCGACGGGCCGGCCCCGGTGCGCGAGGGCGGCACCTATCTGATCACCGGGGGCCTGCGCGGTCTGGGCCTGGCCACCGCCCGCTGGCTGGCCGCCCAGGGCGCGGGCCACCTCGTGCTCAACGGCCGTACCGCGCCCGCGGGCGCCGACGCGCAGACGCTCGGTGAACTGTCGGCCACCGGCACCCGGGTCACCGTCATCCTCGGCGACATCGCCCGCCCCGGCACCGCCGACCGGCTGGTGGCCGCCGCCACCGCGGACGGGGCACGGCTCGACGGCGTGGTCCACTGCGCCATGGTCCTCGACGACGCGGCGGTCACCAACATCCGCGAGGACCAGCTGCGGCGGGTGTGGACACCCAAGGTCACCGGGGCGTGGCGGCTGCACCGGGCCACCGCCGGGATGCGGCTCGACTGGTTCGCGGTGTTCTCCTCCATGGCCTCGCTGCTCGGCAACCCCGGGCAGGGCGCCTACGCCGCCGCGAACGCCTGGCTGGACGGCTTCGCCGCCTGGCGATCCGTCCAGGGCCTGCGCACCCTGGCCGTGAACTGGGGCCCGTGGGGCGAAACCGGCGTCGCCACCGGCTTCGCCGACCGCGGCTATCGGACCATCCCCACCGACCAGGGGCTCCGCGCGCTCGGCACCCTGCTGGCGTACGGGCGGGTGCACACCGGTGTCATCCCCGGCGAGCCCAGCGGCTGGATCCCGGCCACCGGGCGCCACTCGTCCCTGTTCGGCCTGCTCCTTCCCGGCGAGGAACACCCCGCCGACGCCCAGGAGAACACCGACGACATCCGGGCCCGGCTGACCGCCGTCCCGCCCGGACTCGCCCGGCGCGCCGCCCTGGAGGCGTATCTGACCGACCACATCCGGGTCGTCCTGCGGCTGAGCAGCACCACCCTCGACCCGCAGACCCCGCTGCGGTCCCTCGGGTTCGACTCGCTGCTCGCCATGGAGCTGCGGGTACGCCTGGAAACCGGCCTGAACATCAAGCTCGCCGGGAACTTCGTCTGGCAGCACCCGACCGTGGCGGCCCTCGCCGTCGGCCTCGCCCAGCACATGGGCCTGGAACTGACCGCTCAGCAGGAACGATTGAGCGCGTAGCGGTCGCGGACCCCGCGCTGCCGGTCACCGCCCCGCGGGAAAGGCCGCGCGCCGGCCGCAGCCGACCGTGACCAGGGCTATGAGCGCGAGAGCGATCATCACAGCGGGGAGCACCGATGCGCCGGCGCCGTCCACGATGACGGCGCCGAGCGCGCCGCCCGCGAAGATCGCCAGATTGAAGGACGTGGTGAGCAGCGCGTTCGCCACGTCGCCGTTCTCGCCCGCGGCTTCCCCCATGGCCGTCTGCAGGTGGGTCGCCGCGCCGCCGAAGGCGATGCCCCACAGCACGATCGCGAGGACCCCGGCCACCGTGGACCCCCGCGCCCCGAGGAAGACCACGCCGGAGACGGCGAACAGGGCCACGCTCACCAGGGTGAGCCGACGGAGCGCACGGTCGATGAACACACCGGTGATCCAGATCCCGCCGAGGGCCGCCGCACCGAACACGACGAGTGCGAGGTCGGGCCGGAGCCCGAGACGGGCCTGCCGCAGATAGGGAGCGATGTAGGTGTAGAGGAGGTTGTGCGCCAGCATCCAGACGAAGACGGTGACGAGGATGGTCGCCACGCCCGGAATGCCCAGCACCCGGATGAGCGGAGCCCGGGTCTGCGCTCGCTGTCCCGCGACATCGGGCACCAGGAGCCGGGCGAAGACGAGGACGGCGGCGGTGAGCAGGGACATCGCGACGAAGGCCCATCGCCATCCGAGCGCGGAGCCGAGCCACGCGCCCAGCGGCGTCCCGACGGAGAGCGCCACCGGTGTCCCGGTCATGGCGATGGCGAGGGCGCGTCCCGCGTGCTGCGGCGCGGCGATGCGCCGCGCGTATCCGGCGAGCATGCCCCACAGCAGCCCGGAGAAGGCTCCCGCGACGAACCGGGCGCCGAGCGCGACGGGGAGCGAGGGGGACAGGGCGGTGACGGTGTTCGCGACCAGGAAGCCGAGCAGCCCGGCGAGGAGGAGCGGCTTTCGCCGGGCCCCGCGCGTCAGCAGGATCGCGGGGATGGCCGCGAGGACCGTACCGATCGCGTAGGCGCTCACCAACTGGCCCGCCCCGCCCTCGGAAACCCCGAGTCCGTCGGCGAGGTGCGGGAGCAGCCCGGCGGGCAGCGTCTCCGTCATGATCACGATGAAGCCGGTGCAGGCCATCACGGTCAGCGCCGGAACGGGTAGCGCCTCGTGTGATCGGGTGGCGGGCGGGGTGGGGGACGTCATGGTCATCGGGGAGGACTCCTCCATTGATTATGGATTGATCGATCCGATATTGACGACGCGTGACGTCATCCGTCAAACTGGACCGGTCGTTCCGTAAATGGAGGAGATCTGCCGTGTCACCCGTCGGCCGCCCCCGGGTCTTCGACCTCGAAGCCGTTCTCGACGCCGCGATGCTGCTGTTCTGGGAGCAGGGCTACGAAGCGACGTCACTGGCGCAGCTGCGCGAGGCCACCGGGTTGTCCTCCGCCAGCCTGTACGGCGCCTTCGGCTCGAAGGACGGGCTGTTCGAACGCGCCGTGGAGCACTACGTCTCCGGGCCGGGCAGCATCACCGACGTCGCCGCCGACGAGGCGCTGAGCCCCCGGGACGCCGTCGCGCGTCTCCTGCACGGATCGATCGACATGCAGACCGATCCGTCGCACCCCCGCGGATGTCTCATCGCCCTCTCCGGCACGCTCGGCGCGCCGGAGGCGGGGGAGGCGGCGCGGAAGGCCGTGGCGGCGCGGCGGGGGGTGGACCGGGCGCGCATCAGGGAGTGCGTCGTACGGGGCATCGGCGCGGGCCACCTCGCCGAGGACACCGACGTGGACGGCGCCACGGCGATGATCCACGGCTTTCTGCTCGGTGTCTCGACCCAGGTGCGCGACGGTGTGCCCGCGCGCGATCTGCACGCCGCGGCCGACGCGCTGCTCGCCACCTGGGACGCGACGGGCCGCCGCTGACGCCTCGGGGGCTCCGAGGCGCCGGGGCGGCCGTTCGTGGTCGAGGCGTCGCGCAGGTCAGCGAGCCGTCCAGCCGCCGTCCACATACAGCTCCGAGCCGGTGACGAAGCTGTTCATGCCGAGCCAGACGCCGGTCTGGGTGACCGCGACGACCCGGTCACCAGTGCCACTCGCCCGTCCAGCCGTGTGCCCATGCTCATACCGGCACCACCTCCGCCGTGGCCACCGGCTTTCCGGTGACAAACGATTCATTCGCGGCCAGGCCGGTGACCAGCGCCAGCGCCCCGTCCGCCTCGGTGGCCCGCTGCTTCGACGCGTCGGAGCCGTCCGTGGTGGCGGACGTCCCGGTGGCCGCCGCCGGGTCCAGGGGGTTCAGGGGTCCGTACAGCGCCGTCAGCATGCGCTCGTCCCCGCCGCCGTGTCCCGCGTGGTCGAACGCGGGCAGCTCCACCTCCCGCGGCTGCTCCCACAGCGGGCGCAGCACCACCCGGGGACCGCCCGCGTTGGCGAGCGCCTCGTCGCCGTGGATGGTGCCCCGGCCGGAGGCGGTGCCCAGCACGGGCGGCTGCCAGCGGCTCTCCTCCACCTCCAGCTCCAGCCGGCCGCGGGTGCCGTTGAACATCACCCGGTACCCCTCCCACGGGGAGTAGGCCGTCAGGTGGTACGTCATGGTGGCGCCGGTGTCGTAGCGCACCAGCAGCGACATGTCGTCCTCGATGGTGATGTCGTCACCGAACACATTGCGGTCCCGGTGGTAGCCGTCCGCCCCCTCGGCGTCGAGGTAGAGCGAGCGCAGCGCGTCGTTGTCGGCCAGCTCCAGCGCGAACGGGTCGTCCTGGGCGGCGGCCGCGCCGTGGGCCCGCTCGTACTCGCGGCGGTAGCCGCTGCGCTCGCCCGCCTCGCGGCCGTAGAAGCCGAGCCTGCCGTAGCCGAAGACTTCCTGCGGCCGGGCCCCCAGCCACCAGTTGACCAGGTCGAAGTGGTGGCTGGACTTGTGCACCATCAGCCCGCCGCTGTGCTGTTTCTCGCGGTGCCAGCGGCGGAAGTAGTCGGCGCCGTGCCGGGTGTCCAGCAGCCATTCGAAGTGCACCGACAGCACCTCGCCGATGGCGCCCGCGGACAGCTGACGGTGGACTTCCTCGTGCACCGGGTTGAAGCGGTAGTTGAAGGCCACCGCCAGATGGTTGCCGGTCTCCTCGACGGTTTCGAGGATGCGGCGGCACTTGGCGGCGTCGGTGGTCATCGGCTTCTCGGTGACCACCCGGCAACCGGCCCGCAGCGCGGGCACGATGTAGGCGTCGTGCAGCGCGTCCACGCAGGTCACGACCACTTCCTGGATGTCGTCCGCACGCAGCCGGCGCTCGAACTCCTCCGGGCCCCAGGCCGCCGCCTCCGGCTCACCGGCCTCCTTCAGCAGCCGCTGGTGGTGGGCGATGCGCACCGGGTTGGGGTCACACAGCGCGGCGACCCGCAGCCCGGGGCGGCGGGCCAGCGCCGTGGTGAACATCTGCGCACGGGATCCGGTGCCCACCACCACGGCCCGGGAGGGAGTGTTGCCGACGGTCATGCGTCCTCCATAGGAAGTCGATCAACGCGTGCGCAGGATAGGCCGATCCGGGGCCCACCACCACGGGTCCGACACCATGCGGACAGCCGCCCCCGGCCGCCGCGGTGAGCGCGTAGCACTGCTGGAGGAACACCCCGCTCGGCTCAGCCGCGGCCCCGAGGGGACGGGGCGGCGGCCACCGGGCGCAGCGTGGCCGCCGCCTGCTGGTCCGGCGGCTGCTGCACCGCGACCCCGTCGGCGGCGCGCCGCGCGAGGCCCAGTTGGGAGATGGCGTTGACCATCCGCACCCCCGTCCCGGTGCCGATCAGCTGCCACCGCTGGGTGCGGGCCGTGGCGGAACACGTCTGCGTGGTCACCGTCGCGCCCGCCTCCAGCGGGGCGCCCAGGTAACGGGCTCCCATCACCATATCCAGGCAGTAGGCGGTGGTTGTGCCCGCCCGCACGGCGCGGAGCGTGTAGTAGCCGTCCGCGGTGGCCGACAGCCGCCACGCCGCACCGCCGTCGTCCCCGAACCGCGCGGTGGCGCCCTCGCCGCCGCCCGTGGTGGTCAGCCGGGTCGCGGAGCCGGGCAGCGTGAGGGCGTACGCACCGTCCTTCACCGGCAGCCGTACGGTGTTCTCCCAGCCGGGCGCGTGGCCGATGTCCCGGGCGAGCGCGTCGAATCCGTCGTACGTGGCGGCCGGTTTCGGGCTGCCCCAGGTGGCCTGGGCGAGGAAGCGCAGCGGCATAAACGCCTCCGTCTCGACCTCGTTCTCGGTCTGGGCCGCCGCCGAGTCCGGCCACATGGTGATCTTCGCCCCGCTGACGCCCGGCTGGGGACCGCTCAGCGTCTCGCCCTCGAAGCGCAGCGGTGTCCAGTCGCTCTCGTACAGCTCCCGCGTCTTCATGGGGGAGCCGCCGCGGATGAGATAGAGCGCGTAGGCCGAGTTCATCACCTGATGGCCCTGGGCGAGCAGGGCGGAGGGCGGCTGCTCGGGTTCGGCGGTCCAGTGCTCGACCCGGATGTCCTTGTTCACGGGGACGGTGTTGTCGCCCGTCAGCCCGTCGTTCCAGATCCGCAGGGTCCGCCCGCCGGCGCGCACATGGTCGTCCACGCGGTTGACGAAGTCCACGAACGCGTCCTGCGGAGTGGCCCCGGCGCCGTACTTCGCCTTGGCGTACGCGGCGATCTGCGGGTAGGCGGCGTAGTCGGAGCCCAGCATGTATTCGTCCGCGCCCATGTGCCAGTACGGGGTGTCCCATACGGTCAGCGCCTCGTCCAGCAGCCCGGTGTAGAACGAGAACGCCTCGGGCCGGGTGATGTCCAGCCGCGACGGCGACCGGGTTCCCTTCGTGTCCGTGAGCTGGAGTTCGGGGTGGTTCTGCAGGTACGGGTCGATGTGCCCGGGGGAGTTGATCTCCGGTACGAGCGTGATGTGGTACTTCCGGGCCATCGCCGACAGCCGCCGCACCTCGTCCTTGGTGTAGTAGCCCCAGAACTTCGTCTTCGGGTAGTCGTCGCTGGCCACCTTCGCCTCGATCCACAGCTGGTTCAGCTTCAGATACGCCATCTCGCGCATCAGCCGCTCGAACCAGTCCAGGGAGACGTGGATGTAGCAGGCGCACACCCCCACCCCGCGCTCGGCGTAGCGCGGCACATCGACCGTCCTGCCGTGCGGCAGCTCGCGCCCGCCGCCCAGCATCTGCAGCACGGTCCGGGTCCCCAGGAACGCCCCGGCGGCCGTGCCCCCGGTGATCCGTACGGTGTCGCCGACGACCAGTTCGTACCCCTCGGCGCCCAGATCCTTACGGGACGCGTCCACACCCAGCACCACATCGCCCGCCGCGCCGTCCCCGCCGGTCACCACGGACAGCCGTAGCCCCGTCGCATCGGCCACGTCGTCGGCGAACGTCGCGGCGTCACCGCGCAGCTCCGCCGTCCGCGCGACCACCGCCGCCGTGGCGGGCAGCCGCAGCGTGCCCTCCTGCCCGGTCCACCGCACCGGCGCCGGGATCACCCCCGGTACGGCCGCGGCGCGCCCGGCGGCCGTCGCCGGGCCGGACAACGCGGCCGGTATCAGCAGGGCCAGCGCCGCCAGGACGACGGCCCCCACCGTGGCCCTCATCCGGATACGGCGTCCGTGAGGCCGCGTCCGGCTGTGATGCCGCGTCCGGCTGTGATGAGGGGTCCGTCTGTGATGAGGGGTCGACAACGGCACTCGCCTCCATGCTCACCGGGCCGCTGCCCGCGGGCGGCGGCCATGATCGGACAACAAGTGGTGCGGGTGCCGGACGGCCACGGGAGTCACGGCCCGGCGGCAGGGTCCTTCCCCTCCCTCCCGCCTTCTGAACCCCTACGCAAAGCCACCGAGGATCACCGGCGCGTGACGGGAACGTATGAACCGCCCGGTCCGGGGTACTGTCTCACTCCAGCCGCTCACGTCCCGGCGCCGTAAGGTGTTAGGAATAGGGGGTGATCGGATTTTTCGGTCGATCGAAGCCCTCCCCGGCGGTCCGGCCGCGGGGACGCTTGCGCTCCCTGCTCGGCGTGCGCAGCATCGCCGGACAGGTGTTTGCCGTACAGGCGGTCGTCGTCGTCCTGCTCATCGCCGTGGCGACGCTGGCCCTCGTACTGCAGGCGCGCAACGACAGCGAGCAGGAGGCCGTCAACCGCTCCACCGCCGTGGCCCAGGCCTTCGCCGGCTCTCCGGGCACCGCGGAGGCCATGACGGCCCGCAACCCGACCGCCGTGCTCCAGCCCCGGACCGAGCAGGTCCGTAAGCGGGCGGGCCTGGACTTCGTCGTCGCGGCGAACACCAAGGGCGTCCGCTACACCCATCCGCTGCCGCAGCAGATCGGCAAGCAGCTCGTCGCCGACTACAAGCCCGCGCTCCGCGGCAAGGTCGTCACGGAGACCGTGCAGGGCCCCCTCGGCAAGGAAGTGCAGGCCACGGTCCCGATCCGAAAGGCCGACGGCACGGTCGTCGGCGTGATCTGCGCCGGGATGACCGCCCACGACGTCAGCGGCCGCGTCACCCGCCAGATGCCGCTGGTCCTCGGCGCGGCCGGAGGCGCGCTCGCCCTCGCCACCGCCGGTACCGCCCTGGTGGGCCGACGGCTGCGGCGCCAGACCCACGGCCTGGGCCCGGCCCAGATGACCCGTATGTACGAGCACCACGACGCGGTGCTGCACTCCGTGCGCGAGGGTGTGCTCATCGTCGACGGTCACGGCCACCTCGTCCTCGTCAACGACGAGGCGCGCCGGCTGCTCGACCTGCCCCCGGACGCCGAGGGCCGCCACGTCGGCGACCTGGGGCTCGAACCGCGTACCGCCGCGCTGCTGTCCTCCGGCCGCGTGGCCACCGACGAGGTGCATCTCGCGGGGGAACGGCTGCTGGCCGTCAACCAGCGCTCCACCCAGTGGAACGGCGGCCTCCCCGGCAGCGTCGCCACCCTCCGCGACACCACCGAACTGCGTGCGCTGTCCGGCCAGGCCGAGGTGGCGGAGAAGCGGCTGCGGCTGCTGTACGACTCGGGCGCGAAGATCGGCACCACGCTCGACGTCGCCCGCACCACCGAGGAGCTGACCCGGTTCGCGGTGCCGTGGTTCGCCGACTTCGCCACCGTCGACCTGGTGGACCCGGTACTGCGCGGCGACGAGCCGGTGGGCGACACCATGTGCCGTACGGCCACCTTCGGCATCCGCAACGACCACCCGCTGTGGCGGGTCGGCAAGCGGACGACCTATGTGCACGGCGCACCGCAGGCGCTCGGCTTCGGCGCCGGGCGGCCGGTGCTCGACGCCGACATCCGGGACTTCGCCGGATGGCAGGAGCAGGACCCCGAACAGGCCGTCCGGATCGTCGAATACGGCATCCACTCGATGATCACCATTCCGCTGCGCGCCCGCGACGTCACCCTGGGCATCGCCACCTTCTGGCGTTCCGAGAAGTCCGAACCCTTCGACCAGGAGGACGTGGCACTCACCGAGGAGCTGGTCGCCCGCGCCGCCGTCGCCATCGACAACGCCCGCCGCTACACCCGCGAGCACTCCATGGCCGTCACCCTCCAGCGCAGCCTGCTGCCGCAGGGCCTGCCCGAGCAGGACGCCCTGGAGGTGGCGCACCGCTACCTGCCCGCCCAGGCCGGTGTCGGCGGCGACTGGTTCGACGTCATCCCGCTGCCCGGCGCCCGGGTCGCCCTGGTCGTCGGCGACGTCGTCGGCCACGGGCTGCACGCCGCCGCCACCATGGGGCGGCTGCGTACCGCCGTGCACAACTTCTCCGCCCTGGACCTGCCACCGGACGAAATCCTCAGCCACCTCGACGAGCTGGTCACCCGCTTCGACCAGGACCAGGTCACCGCGGACACCGACGCCGCGCCGATCAGCGGCGCCACCTGCCTGTACGCGATCTACGACCCGGTCTCCGGCCGCTGCACCATGGCCCGGGCAGGCCACCCGGGCCCTGCCCTGACCTACCCCGACGGCACCGTCACCTTCCCCGAGGTCCCCCTCGCCCCGCCGCTCGGCCTCGGCGGCGAGCCCATCGAGACGACCGAGATGCTGCTCCCCGAGGGAAGCCGGCTGGCCTTGTACACCGACGGGCTGGTCGAGGACCGCGACCGCGACCGGGACTCCGGTCTCCGCCTGCTGCGCAGCACGCTGGAGGGCCATCCCGGGCGCGGCCCCGAGGAGATCTGCCGGGCCGTCTTCAAGGCGATGACGTCCTCGCAGCCGAGGGACGATGTCGCCCTCCTCGTCGCCCGCACCCACCTCCTGGACCCGGACTCCGTCGCCGAGTGGGACGTCCCCTCCGACCCGGCCGCCGTCGCCGGAGTCCGCGCCGAGGCGGCCCGCCGACTGGCCGGATGGGGGCTCGAGGAGAGCGGCTTCACCACCGAACTCATCCTCAGCGAGCTGATCACCAACGCCATCCGCTACGGCTCCGGCCCCATCAACGTGCGCCTCGTCCGCGACCGCAGCCTCATCTGCGAGGTCTCCGACGGCAGCAGCACCTCCCCGCACCTGCGCCGTGCCGCCTCCACCGACGAGGGCGGCCGGGGTCTGTTCCTGGTGGCCCAGTTCGCCCAGCGCTGGGGCACCCGGTACACCCCCACCGGCAAGATCATCTGGGCCGAGCAGCCCCTCACCGCCGCCGCCCCCGGTCCCGAGCCCACCGAAGAGGACCTGCTCGCCCAGTGGGGCGACCTGGACGACGTCTCGACATAGCCGGCCGCTGCGCGCGGCCGTCGGCGATATGTGCGCCGGAAGTCCGCCCCTGTGTATAACGGGGGCGGGAGGCGTTCCATGTCCGAGTTGTTCGACGCGATCGACGCACTGATCGCGGGCCAGTCCCCGCTGCCGCCACCGGCCGAGCGGGAGCGGCTGCGCACGGCACACGGCCTGAGCCAGGAGCAGGTCGCCAAGGCGCTGAAGGTGCGCCGTGCGACGGTGGTCAACTGGGAGAGCGGAAAGACCGAACCCAGGCCGCCGCAGCGCGAGGCGTACGCCCACTTCCTGAGCGAACTGGCCAAGCTGTACCCGGCCCCCGCCCCGACACCGGCCCAGGCCCCCGCCCCCGATGCGCGGCGCCCCGCGCCTCCCGCGCCCCCGGCCGCCCCCGTATCTCCCCCCGCGGCACCGGCGGTTCCGCCACCCGCAGAGGAGACCGGGCCGCCCGCCGGAGAACCCGCGGCGCCCCGCCACCCCGCCCCGCGCCGGGCACCCCGGCAGACCACCGGGCGACCCGCACCGCACAAGACCCCCGCCACCACCCCGGCCGGCACCGAACCCCGCTTCGCCAACGGCCCCCTGGCCGTCGTGGACGGCGACGGATCCGCGTACTGCACCGGCGGCCTGATCCTGGACTGCCCGCTGAAGGACATCCCGGCCCTGGTCACCTGGGCCCTGTCCGAGGCCCGGTTGGGCGCCCCCCGGCTGCACCGCAACGGCAAGGACGCCGACCCCCTGCTCGTCCTCACCGCGTCCGCCGCCGAACGCCTCGGACTGCCCGCCGAACTGACCGACCGCCGGAACCTGCGACTGCCCGAGGACCACAAGGTGGTCAAGCAGATCACCAGGGCCAAGTGGCAGCTCACCCGCCGTGGCTTCGGCCCCTGGGCCTGGGTCTACCGCCCGGCGCAGGGCAGTCGGCGCCACTGCGTCCAGTTCGCGGTCCTCCCCTGGGGCGCGCTGGACTCCCGGGCCTGGGGGAGCGCCGACCGGTTCGCCCCGGCCGAACTGGCGCGCGTACTCGGCGACTACGCCACCCGCGTCATCACCCCGCGCGGCACCACCGCCGTCACCGGTCTTGAGCTGATGACCGCCCTGCGCCCGCCCACCCGCGCCGTGAAGGACGAGGCCACCGGCACCTGGGCGTCCGGCCCGCAGCCCGGTTCGCTCACCGAGCCGGTCGACCCGGCGCCACCGGAGGCGCCGGACGAGCACCCCGTCGTCGCCCAGCTGTACCCGCGCGGCCACCGGCGCACCCCGGCCGAGATCCTGGACGAGGAGGCGTACGACTGGATCCGTGACCCCGAGCTGCTCACCGACGCCGAATGCGCGCACTCCCACGCCGTGGGCATCGACGTCAACATGGCCTTCGCCGCCGCCGCCAACCGCCTCAACCTCGGGCTCGGGGCGCCCGAACACCGCACGGCGCCCGCCTTCGACAAGGCGCTGCCCGGCAGCTGGCTGGTCGACCTGTCCCACATCGACCTCGACCCGCGCCTCCCGAACCCCTTCACCCCGCACGGCAACCGCCCCGAGGGACCCGCCTGGTACGCCACGCCGACCGTCGCGTACGCCGTGGAACTCGGCCACGAGGTCCGGCCCGTCGAGGCGTGGATCCGCCCCGAGACCGGCCCCTACCTGGACGCCTGGTACACCCGGCTGCGCGACGCCTACATGGCCACCATGGAGCGGCTCGGCGTGGTCTCCGGCATGAGCCCGCCGGACTTCCTCGCCGCCATGGAGCGGCACAAGCAGGCCGACCCCGGGCAGGCCGCCGTCCTGTCCGCCATCAAGTCCACCGTCAAGGGCGGCATCGGCAAGCTCCGCGAACGGCCCCAGGGCGCCCGCTACCGCCCCGGCGAACGCTGGCCCGCCCTGGAACGCCCCACCTGGCGCCCCGACATCCGCGCCGCCGTCATCTCCACCGCCCGGGTCAACATGCACCGCAAGATGCGCAAGCTCGCGGACACCGGGCTCTTCCCCGTAGCCGTCCTCTCGGACTGCGTCGTCTACCTCTCCGACGGCCCGAGCCCGCTGGACTTCCTGCCGCACACCCCCGACGGCAAGCCCCTTCCCGGCGGATTCCGCCTCGGGGTCTCACCCGGCATGGTCAAGCACGAGGGCACCCAGGAGTTCCTGTGGGCGGCCCAGCTCCTCGACGAGGGCCACAATCCCGCCCGCCACATCAAGGGCACCGACGCCGCGATCGACGGGGAGTAGGCGAGCACGATGGGCATCATGGGCGACAGCCTCGACAAGGCCACGGAGGCCACCTTCACCCGCCCCATCCCGAAATCCGCCCCCGCGCAGATGCGTTTCCTGGTGAAGCGGGAGAAGGGCTCCACCAAGGCGGTCGCGCGGCGGCTCGGGGTGTCCCAGCGCACCGTCGAGCGGTATCTCACGGGCCAGTTCAGGCACCCCCGCAAGGACCTCGCCGCCCGCCTCGCCGACCAGGTGCGCAAGGACTGGCAGCCCCGGGTACGCGCCCGGGCCAGGCAGCAGGCCGCCACCGCCACCGGCATCGTCATCGAGACCCGGGCCCGCTTCGGTTTCACGGCCGCCCCCGGCTCCACCGACGACGGCCGCGTCCGCCTGATCACCCAGCATCTGCCCCCGGCCTACGCGGCCCGCCTCTTCGAAGCGCAGTCCGCCGGCGCCACCGAACAGCAGCTCCGGGACATCGCCGCGGAAGGATTCCAGGAGATCTACTTCAAGGACAGCGGCCGCCGCGCGGACGGTCTCCTGGTGGAGTTCACCGACATCGACTACGTGGAGATGGACTTCTGACGCCCCCCTGAGCTGCTGGGTCACCATCAGGTTCCTGAGTCACCGAAAAGTGCGTTCTTCCATGTCAGCGGCCGCTCTCCTACGGTTCCCCGGTAACCACAAGAGACCGCGGAACCCCCTGACGAGGAGAGCTGACAGCATGGCCGTCACCCTGGTGAATCCCCCCGAGCTGCCCATCATCGACGTCTACCGGCAGGTGTCGATCGCATCCGGGTCGAAACTGGTCTTCATCGCCGGACAGGTCGCCTGGGACGCCGAGGGGACCACGGTCGGCGAGGGCGACCTCGCAGCCCAGGTCGAGCAGTGCTACCTCAACGTCGCCGCCGCCCTCGCCGGGGCCGGCGGCACCTTCGACGACGTGGCGAAGCTGAACGTCCACGTCGTCGACTGGACCCCCGACAAGATGCCCACCCTCCTGGAGGGGATCTCCCGGGCGGCCGCGAAACTGGGGGTCACCCCGGTGCCGCCCGCCACGCTGCTGGGTGTCGCGGCACTCGACGTACCCGAGCATCTCGTCGAGATCGAAGCCACCGCGGTCCTCGACTGAGCGGCCTGTCGGCGATCCGTCGCCGGTCCGTCGCCGATATGTCGGTGGCCGCTGGGATCTTCGACGGCAGGGCGCTCACCCCGAGCGCCCGCCCGCACGGCCTCCGGGCCGTGCGGGCCCTCTGCCGCAAGGGAGCTTGCCGCCATGCCGTCCGTGTCCTCCACCCCACTCTGGGATGTCCACCGGCTGCCGCGCGCCGATGGGCGCGTTGTCCTGGTCACCGGCGGCAACGCGGGCATCGGGTACTTCATCGCGGAGCAGCTGTCCGCGACCGGGGCCACCGTCGTGCTGGGCAGCCGCAGTCCGGTGAAGGCCGAGGCCGCCATGGCCGCGATCCGGGAGCGGGTCCCCGGTGCGCGGGTGCGTGCCCTGCGGCTGGACCTCGCCGACCTCGCCTCGCTCGAAACCGCCGTGGACGCCCTGGAGTCGCCACACCTCGACGCGGTGGTGCACAACGCCGGGGTCGCCCTCGACGACCCGCCGCGCCGCGAGACGGGGGAGGGTCATGAGCTGATGTTCGGCACCAACCATCTCGGGCACTTCGCGCTCACCGGGTGGCTGATGCCGATGCTGTCGGCCGCACCGGCGGGCCGCGTCGTGACGGTGGGCAGCTTCGCGGCGAAGACCGAACGGCTCGACCTGGACGACCCGCAGTCCCGGCAGGACTACCGCCCCAAGCGCACCTACGGCCGGTCCAAGCTGGCGCAGATGCACTTCGGCCTCGAACTCGACCGGCGCCTGCGCGCCGTCGGCAGCCCGGTGGCGAGCGTGGTGGTCCACCCCGGCGGCGCCCTCGACTCCCTCACCCCCTCGCGGCCGCCCGTCCATGTGCCCACCCTCGGCGCCCGGTTGCGCGGGGCGCCCGCCGGTGTCCTCCTCCAGGGCAAGCACGCCGGGGCGTGGTCCGCGGTGCGGGCGGTGCTCGATCCCGCCGTGCGCGGCGGGCAGTTGTGGGGGCCGGGCGTCTTCAGCCTGCGCGGCAGGCCCCGGCCGGAACCGGTATGGGCCCATCTCACCGACACCGCCGTCGCGGCGCGGCTGTGGGAGCTGAGCCGCACCATGACCGGTGTCGTCCCCGTCCCCGTCCCCGGATAGCCCCGGGGAAGGTGCCGGCCGCGCCGGTGGAGATCCCGCGCGCCCGCCCGCGCCACCTCGTCAACGGCCTCCGCCGCTGGTCAGGGCGCCACCCGGGCCACCGCGCCCGTCTCGAGGGCCACCCAGAGCGCCCCGTCCGGCCCGACCGCGATGCCGTGGGGTTCCGATGACGGCGAGGGCAGGTCGTACTCGGAGACCGCGCCGTCCGCCGTGATGCGGCCGACGCGGTTGGCGCCCCATTCGGTGAACCAGCACTCTCCGGCGGACACCGCGACGATGGCGTGCGGCTTGGCCGTACGGTCGGGGAGCGGGAACTCCTCGATCGCGCCGTCCACCGCGATCCGGCCGATCCGGCCCGCCGCGATCTCGACGAACCACAGGGCATCGCCGTCACAGGTGATTCCCACCGGCCCGGCGCCGGCGGTGGGCAGCGGATGGAGGGTGACATCACCGGCCACGGAGATCCGGCCGATGGCGTTCGCCTGGTTGAGGGTGAACCACAGCGCCCCGTCCGGACCCGCCGTGATCGCCGAAGGGAACGCGCCCTCGACCGGCAGGGTGAACTCGGTGATCGCGCCGTCGACGCCGACGCGGCCGATGCGGTCGGTGTTCATTTCGGTGAACCACAGGGCGCCGTCCGGTCCGGTGGCGATGCCGAACGGCGCGCTCCCGGGTGTCGGTACGGCGTGGGCCCCGGACCGGCCGTCCGTCGTGATACGGCCGATCCGGTGGTCCTGGGACCGCGCGAACCACAACGCCCCGTCGGGCCCGGCGGCGATGATCGTCGGCCGGCAGGTGCGCGCGTCCAGATCGTACGTGGTGAGGCCACCGTCGAGGGTGAGCCGCGCGATCTGGCCGCTGTGCACGAGGGTGACCCACAGCGCGCCGTCAGGGCCGGTGGCGAGCGCGTACGGGCCCGACCGCTCGTCCGCCACGGGGAACACCCGGACGGAGGGCGAAGCGGAATGCGGCACAAAGGCTCCTTCCGAAGCGGCGGCGTTCACCCAACGCACCCTGCCCGTCGGGACGGGGCGTGCGCAACTGCTTTCCGCACCCCGTGCCTTAGCATCGTTACTGAGCAGTAGAGCGCCGCAACCGGAAGAGGAATCACAGTGCACAGCCCGGTCAAGCATGACGTCGTCGAGGTCAACGGAGTGCGGTTGCACATCGCGGAGCAGGGGGAGGGGCCGCTGGTCCTGCTGCTGCACGGCTTTCCGGAGAGCTGGTACTCCTGGCGCCACCAGTTCGGCCCGCTGGCCGAGGCCGGATACCGCGTCGTCGCCCCCGACCAGCGCGGCTACGCTCGCAGTGAGCAGCCCGAGGACATCGCCTCCTACAGCCTGCTCCACCTCGCCGGTGATGTGATCGGGCTGATCCGCGCCCTCGGCGAGGAGCAGGCGGTCGTCGTCGGACACGACTGGGGCGCGCCGGTGGCCTGGATCACCGCGATGCTGCGCCCCGATGTCGTACGGGCCGTGGCCGGGCTGAGCGTCCCGCCCGCGCTGCCCACCGGAATGGCCCCGCCCTCGGCCACCCGGACGTACTACGGCGAGGGCTTCTACCAGAACTACTTCCAGCAACCGGGCATCGCCGACGCCGAGTTGGGGCAGGACATCGCGTCGTCCCTCCGCCG
Source organism: Streptomyces sp. NPDC007983 (assembly GCF_042958345.1). Taxonomy (NCBI): domain Bacteria; kingdom Bacillati; phylum Actinomycetota; class Actinomycetes; order Kitasatosporales; family Streptomycetaceae; genus Streptomyces; species Streptomyces sp. NPDC007983. The sequence goes on along the minus strand of NZ_JBIBJI010000004.1, from coordinate 271,782 downwards.
GATCCTGTACAGCGGCTCCGGCGACAACCCCAGGACCGAGCGGCCCCGGCCGTGGGTCGTCCCCGAGGGCAGGACCCTGCTGGACACCGTGCCCGAACCGGAGCAGCTGCCCGGGTGGCTCACCGAAGCGGACATCGAGGTCTTCGCCCGCGACTACGCCGAACACGGCACCCGGGCCTTCACCGGCCCCCTCAACTGGTACCGCAACATCGAACGCAATCAGGAACTCCTCGCCCCCTTCCGGGGCCGCGGCATCGAGGTGCCCGCGCTGTACATGGTGGGCGACCGCGACCTGGTCACCTCCTTCCGCGGCGTGAACACCCTGCGCGCCTCGCTGCGCCGGATCGTCCCCCGGCTGCACGACGAGGTGACCCTGCACGGCTGCGGCCACTGGACCCAGCAGGAGCGCCCCGACGAAGTCAACGCCGCCCTGCGGGACTTCCTTGCCCACGTGGACGGCCGCGGCTGACCGCAGCGGCGGGGCCGGGGAAGGTCAGCGAGCCCTCCAGGAGTCCGGTGAGCCGCTTCGTCGGCAGGAACCGGAAGTACGCGTCACGCATGGGCCTGCGAAAGGGGTTCTCCGCCTGCTCGATCGCACTGATCGACCGGGCCGCCGTCACGACGTCGCTGGTCCGCTGACGGCGCTCGTCCTCGTAATCCCGCAGCGCCCGGAGGGGGTCGGCGGTTCTGGCCAGATGCCGCGAGAGCACCACCGCGTCCTCTATCGCCATGCCCGAGCCCTGGCCGAGGCTGGGAAGCATGGGGTGCGCGGCATCGCCGAGCAGTGTCACCGGACCCCGGCCCCAGCGGTCGAGGAAGACGCGGTCGTGGGACGGGGCCGTCAGGATCGATTCTTCGGGCGTCTGCCGGATCGCGTGCTGCACTTCCTCCGCCCAGCCCGCATAAGCGAGTTCGATGCCGGCCTTGCCGCCTTTCCAGTCATGCGCGCGTTCGGCGGGCATGTTCTTCGTCCCCCACCAGTAGAGGGTGCCGCCGCCCATGTCGACCAGCCCGAATCGCTGACCGCTGCCCCAGTAGTGGGTCACCGAACCGGTGGTGAAACGCGGATGGCTGAACGGCACCAGGGCCAGCCAGCAGACGTATCCGCCGTACCGCGCATCCTCGGGGCCGACGAGCCGGCGCCGTACCACCGAGTTGAAGCCGTCCGCGCCGATGAGGAGGTCACCGCGGGTCTCGGTCCCGTCCGAGAACCGGACCGTCACCCCGGGCCCCCCGTGCGGCCCCTCGGTGCTGAAGCCCTCCGCGGTCGCGCCGAGCCTGATCGGGATCCCGTCGGCGGCGTTCAGCAGGGCCTGCTGGAGCGTGGACCGTGTGATGAGAACGCTCGGTACGCCCAGCCGCCCGATGATCTCAGGGAACGGGAACTCCCTGATCAGCCGTCCACGCGCGGTCCTGACGCGGTAGGACTGCAGGATCTGCCCATGCTTGTCGAGTCCCAGGTCCAGGTCGATGGAGTCCAGGGCGGCGAGGGCGTTGCTCATCACCGAAAGTCCTGACCCTGCGGCCCTGAGCTCGTTGGCCCGCTCGTGGACCTCGACGTCGAGCCCGGCCTTGCGCAGCGCGATGGCCGCCGTCAGGCCGCCGATCCCCGCGCCGACAATGATCGCCTTGCGGCGCCGGTGGCAGGTCATGCGTCACTCTCCCCTCAGGTCGCTGTCATCGGTGTGCCGCTGCTGGGGCGTGGACCCCGGGCCCGCGCCACGAGGTGGGGCGATCAGCTCACCGACGGTGCGGGCCACGCGGATGACGTGCGGCTCCTCCATGATCGTGAGGTGGTCGCCCGGTACGTCGATCACGGTCAGTTCCCCGCTGGTCCGCTCCCGCCAGCCGTTCGCCGGATCCCGGTGCATGCTGCCGATGGTCTCGTGCATCGATTCCAGGACATCGGGCAGCGGTTCAGCGGCGTGAATCAACGTCATGTCCTGGTGGACCGTTCCGGGCCGGTACGCGTAAGCCGCCCGCCAGTTGGTTTCGTACACATGGAACAGCCGTCGCACGACCGCGCCGGAGCTGCCCGCCGGCAGCACCCCTTCCGCGACCGCGAGAGCGGCGATGAAGTCGAACTGCTCGGCCAGTGTCGTCAGCCCGGCGGGCAGGACCTCCTGGGGCGAGTCACCGCCGCGGCGCAGCCACAACAACTCCCAGAAGAACCACGTGAGCAGGGCGTCGGACCGGACGGGAAGCCGTCTTCCCGGCGCGAGAGCCGTGGTGTCGAGCAGCACCAGGTGCGCCACCTCCTCGCCCGCCGCCCGGATCTGCCGGGCCATCTCGAAGGCCACGAATCCGCCGAAGGACCAGCCGCCGATCGTGTACGGGCCCCGGGGCCGCAGCCGGCGGATGGCGGCGACGTAGCCGGCCGCGATCTCCTCGACCCCGCCGCGCAGTGGCTCCGTCCCCGGGTCCACTCCCGCGGCCTGGAGCGCGTACAGCGGCTGGTCGGCGGGCAGGTACCGCGCGAAGCGCACGTAGCACAGCACGTTGCCGCCCATGGGATGGACGAGGAAGAGCGGAGGCCGGCTGCCGCCGGTGCGGATGGGTACGAGCGGGTCGAAGGCCGCGCTGGCCCCTCTCGACCGCAGTCGTTCGGCGAGTTGGGCCATGGTGGGCGCCGAGATGAGCTCGGACAGGGGAAGGCCGGTGCCGTAACGCTGCTCGATGAGGACGACGAGACGCATGGCGGTGAGCGAGGTGGCGCCCAGGTCGAAGATGTTGTCGTGCACGCCCACGGCGGGCCGCTGCAGCAGCTCGCCGACGATCTCCACCAGGGCCCGCTCGTAGCCGTCCCGTGGCGGCGCCGCACCGCCTGTCGCCCCGGTGGTTCCCACCGTCAGGGGGAGACGTCGCAGGGCCGCGTCGTCCCGTTTGCCGCTCGGCGTCAGCGGCAGCGCCGGCAGCCACTCGAAGTGCGAGGGCACCATGTATTCCGGAAGGACGGCGCGGAGCTGCTTGCCGAGCTGTGCCGTGTCGGTGTGCTCCCGGTCGCCCACGAGGAAGGCGGCGAGGAACGTGTCGTCGCCCTCACGGCGCCTCGCCACCACCGCCGTCTCGGCCAGGCCCGGGTGGTGAGAGGAGGCGAACCGGGCGATGGCCAGCTCCACTTCCGCCGGTTCCACCCGGAAGCCGCGCACCTTGACCTGTGTGTCCGCCCGGCCGGTGCACACCATCGCGCCGTCGGCCAGGGCGAAGCCGAGGTCGCCGGTGCGGTACAGACGGCGGCCGGGCCCGCCCGAGGGGTGAGGGACGAACCGCTCCCCGGTCAGCGCGGACTGGTTCAGATACCCGTCGGCCAGGCAGGCGCCACCGAGGTGGATCTCGCCCGTGACCCCCGCGGGCACCGGACGCATCCGGGAGTCGAGGATGAGCACCTCGGCGCCGTCGACAGGGGTGCCGATCGGCGGCAGGGACGGCCAGTGGTCCGGGTCGCCGGACAGGGTGTGGCTGGTCACGACGTGCGACTCGGTGGGGCCGTACTGATTCTCCAGCAGGGCCCCGGGCAGCCCGGCGCACAGTCGGCGGATCTCCGGGGTGACGCGCAACTGCTCGCCGGACGAGATCAGCGCCCTGAGGGCGCCGGGGACCAGCCCCAGGGCGGCGGAGGCCTCGGCGAGCTGCTGGAGCGCCACGTACGGCAGATACAGCCGCTGCACCCGCTCCCGTTCGAGCAGCCGCAGGAGAGCGGGCATGTCGCGCCGCTCGGCCTCGGACAGCAGCACCAGGGTGCCGCCGCCGCACAGGGTGGAGAAGATCTCCTGGAAGGAGACGTCGAAACTCATCGGCGCGTACTGCGCGGTGATGCCGCCGGGTACGCCGCTGGGCGCGCCGTTCTGCCAGGCGATCAGCCGAGCCAGTGAGCGATGCGGCATCGCCACGCCCTTCGGCCGTCCGCTGGAACCGGAGGTGAACAGGACGTACGCGGTGTGTTCGGGTGCGATCGCGGGGACGGGCGGCGCGTCGGTGCCGGGTCCGCCACCGCTCCCGTCGAGTACCTCCTCCGGAGTCAGCGTCGCGGCCGCGCCGGACACCAACTGGTGGTACGCAGGCTGGGCGATGACCCTGAAGGGCCGGGCCTGTTCCAGCATGGCGCCGAGCCGTTCCGGCGGGTAGGCGGTGTCCAGCGGGAGCGCCGCCGCCCCGGCCTTGAGTACGCCCAGGAGCACGGCGACCGTCTCCGGTGAACGGTCCATGGCGATGCCGACGCTCTCTCCTGGCGCGGCGCCCAGGGCGAGCAGGCGACGCGCCACCCGGTCGGACGCCCGGCCGAGTTCGGCATACGTCCAGCGCTGTTCCCCGAAGCCCAGGGCGATCGCGTCCGGTGTGCGGGTGGTCTGCTCTCGTATGGCCCGTACGACATCCGTCGGCGTCGTTTCCGCCCGTTCGGCGAGTACGGGCGGAGAGGCGGGCAAGCCGCAGCCGGGCGCCTCGTCCGGGTGATGCAGGAGCCGTGAGAGGAGGCCGGTGAAGGTGTCCGTGTACAGCTCGGCCTGAGACGGGGTGAAGACGCTGCCCTGGTAGTCCAGGCGCAGCCACAGACGCCCGTCCGCCGGGTCGGTGAGGGCGTTGACCAGCAGGGTGAAGTTCGTTTCCTCCCAGGTCAGGAAGGAGCGCAGCCGCACCCCCGGAAGCGCGAACACCTCGGCGAGCTGACGGAAGTGGACGTAGTTGAAGGCGGTGTCCAGGACGGTGCCGCCCAGGTCCTCCTGGATGGCGCTGAGCGGATAGCGCCGGTGCGCGTGGCTCTGCTGTTCCTGCGAGAAGGCCTCGCGGACGACGTCGAGCCCACTGTCCCGGGCGGTGTTCAGCCGGATGGGCAGGGTGTTGAGGAACAGGCCCGCGATGCGCTCCGCGCCCTCCGTCTCGGGGCGGCCGTGGGTGATCAGCCCGGTGGTGATGTCCTCGGTCCCGCTGAACCGGCTGAGTGTCAGGCAATGCGCCGCGAACAGCACGGACTTCACCGGAACCGCGTGCCGCCGGGCGAAGTCCCGGATCGCGTGGGTCAGGTCGGCGGACAGACTCTCCCGGCGCGTGATCAGCTCGTCGCCGCGCGGGGCCTCATGAGGGCGGAACGCGGTCGGCCGCGGCGGCGACGCGCCTTCGAGACGGTCGCGCCAGTAGGTGCGCGTCGACGCGGACGCGAGCGCGGCGCGTTCCGCCGCCACGTGCCCGGCAGGGGAGGGAAGCTTGTGGTCCGCCACCGGCCCGGTGTCCAGCCCCATGGTGCTCAGGTAGTCCTGCAGCAGCTCGCGCACGAGGTTGGCGACGCTGCCGCCGTCCAGGAGGGCGTGGTGGAAGCTGAGGACCATCTCGACGGTGTCCGGCAGGACGTACAGGCGGAAGTGGTACAGGGGCGCCCGCAGGAAGTCGTAACGGTGGAAGCGCCGCTCCTCTATGTGCCGGGCGATCTCCGCCGGTTCCGTGTCCCCGCCGGCGCCGCGCAGGTCGTGCACCGCGAGCCCGCCGGACACATGCGGGGCGACGAGCTGCAGCGGCTCGGAGAAGCCGCCGAGGTCGAAGGAGGAGCGCAGAGCCGGGTGGCGGGCCACGAGGCGGTCGAAGGCCCGGGTGAACAGCGCCTCGTTCCACGGCATTTCGAAGGAGTAGCGGAAGACGTCGTGGTACACGGCGGTGCGCTCCTGGGCGCGGCTGTGGTACAGCAGACCGAGCTGGAGCCGGGAGAGCGGATAGGCGTCCTCGTACCCTTCCAGCCGGGCCCGGTCGACGCGGGAGACCAGGGCGAACGGCTCGTCCGCGGCGCCGTCGGAGGGTTTGCGGCCGCTGGTGGCCACCGCGGCCAGTCCGGCGACCGTGGGGTTCCGGGTCAGGTCGGTGAGGGAGAAGAGCAGCCCCTCCTTCGCGGCCGCGGCCTGCACCCGCAGCATGAGCAGGGAGTCGCCGCCGAGGGCGAAGTAGTCGTCGTACACGCCGATGTCACCGGCCTCGAGCAGCTCGCCCCAGATGCGCGCCAGGGTCCGCTCGGCCGCGTCGCGCGGCGGTGTCTTCCCGCGCGGCCCCGTCCCGGCAGCCGGGAGGGACAGCAGGGCGCGCCGGTCGGCCTTGCCGTTGGGGGTGAGCGGCACCGCGTCGATCCGCACGAAGTTCGCGGGGATCATGAAGTCGGGTAGCCGCGAGGCCAGATGGACCCGGAGCTCACCGGGCTCCAGCTCGGCGTTCGCGACGTAGCAGCCGGTCAGATACGTGCCGCGGGACGCGGACCGCTGGTCCACGACCACCGCGTCCCGCACGCCCGGCGCCGCTGCCAGCGCCCTCTCCACCTCGCCCAGCTCCACGCGGTTGCCGCGTATCTTCACCTGTCCGTCGATCCGGCCCAGGTACTCCAGGGTGCCGTCGGCGAGCCGGCGGGCGAGGTCACCGGTGCGGTAGAGCCGGTTCCCGGTCCCGGACGGGCCGTGGGCCCCGGCCAGGCCGCGGGTCCCGAAGGGGTCACGGACGAACTTCTCGGCGGTCAGCTCGGGGCGGCCCAGATAGCCGCGGGCCACCCCGACGCCGCCGACGCACAGCTCACCGGGCACCCCGGGCGGCTGTGGCCGGTCGTGGCCGTCCAGGACGTACAGGGCGGTGTTGTCGATGGGCCGGCCGATCGGCACCCGGGTGACCGGCATGCCGGGATCGCTCGGGCAGTCGTGGTACGAGACGTCCACGGTGGCTTCGGTCGGCCCGTACAGGTTGACCAGCCGGGGCCCGGGGCCGGAGCCGGAGGCGAAGACGTGGTTGAACTGCTCGACGCGCGCGGGGGGCAGCGCCTCGCCGCTGCAGAAGACGTGACGCAGCGAGGCGGCGTCCGCCCGTGCCCCCGCGTCGTCGCTCAGCAGGTCGAGGAAGGGGCCCAGCATCGAGGGCACGAAGTGCAGCACGCTGACCCGCTGGTCGCGCACGGTCCGCAGGATGGTGCGCGGGTCCTTCTCACCTCCGGGCGGCAGCAGCGCCACAGTGGCGCCTTCGATCGCCCACCAGAACAGTTCCCACACCGACACGTCGAAGGAGATCGGGGTCTTGTGCAGCAGCACGTCCCCCTCGCCCACCGGGTAGCGGCGCTGCATCCAGGCGAGCCGGTTGACGACGGAGTGGTGTTCGACCATCACGCCCTTGGGCCGTCCGGTGGAGCCCGAGGTGTAGATGACATAGGCGAGGTCGCGGGAGGTGGCGGCCGGTTCCAGCGGCCCTCGCGGGCCGTGGAGCAGTTCGGCCACGCGCAGCACCGGAATGGCTGTGTCCACCTCGGGGCGTGGGGTGCCGGCATCCATGAGGACGGCGGCGGCGCGGCTGTCGCGCAGCATGAAGGCGATGCGGTCGGCGGGGTAGCCGGGGTCCACGGGCACATAGGCGCCACCGGACTTGAGGACGCCGAGCAGGGCGACGAGCGACTCCGGCCCGCGCTCGCTCAGCACGGCGACCCGGTCGTCCGGCCGGATGCCCCTGGCGCGCAGTGCCCGGGCGACCTGGTTGGCGCGGGCGTCCAGTTCGGCGTAGGTGAGCCGCCGGCCCGAGCCATGGATGACCGCGATCCGGTCGGGGGTCCGGGCCGCCTGTTCTTCGATCAGCGCGTGCACGGTGCGGTCGGCCGGGTAGGGGACGGCCGGTCCCTGCGCCTGGCGGATCAGCTGTGCCCGCGCGGTGCTGTCGAGCAGCGGAAGTGCGGTGGCGGGCCGGTCGGGCATGTCCAGGCCGCTCACGAGGAGAGCGCGCACCTGCCGGGCGACCGCGGCGATGGGGAGGTCCGCGTCGAAGACATCGCCCGCGTACTCCAGGTCGATCCGCAGATCGGAGTCGTCCTCCGGGGCCTGGACGACGACGTAGAGGGCGTCCTGCGGGTGCCGGGCAGCGAACATCAGCAGGTCCCGGCCGATGCCCGGCGGCACCGGGGCCCGGGGGAAGCGCAGATAGGTGAGCGTGATGTCGAACGGCTGGCGCGAGGGTCCGCCGCCCGGCGGGGCCGGCAGGGAGCGGACCAGGTCCCCGAGGGTGAGCCGCTGGTGCGGCCGCGTCTCCTCGATCGTCGTCCCGATCTCGGCGGCCAGCTCGTGCAGCGTCGCCCCGGGGCGTATCGCCACCGGCAACGGGAGGTTGTTCGCGAGCTGGGCGACGACTCCGCGCTCCGCCGCGGTGCGGCGGTTGAGGAACGGCATGCCGAGCACGATGCCGTCGGTGCGGTGGATACGGGCGGCGTACGTGGCGAACGCCGCGGCGAGGTAGGCGAAGGGTGAGCTGCCGCCCTTGCGTAAGCGCTTCACCAGGGCGGCGTCGAGGGTGAACGTGTACCGGCCGCTCGGTGGCCGCCGGTCGTACCGGGTGCTCCTCGGGCCGGCGGGGGGCGTGCTCCGTGGGAAGAGGGCGGGACTCGCGCGTGTCAGGGCCGCACCGTGGTGGACGAGGTCCCGCTCGTGGTCCTCGGATTTCTGGTAGTCGGCGTCCGCCGCGACGGTATCGGCGTAGGCGGTGCCGGCGTAGGCGGTGTCGGCGTAGGCGGTGCCGGGATCCGGGGACGGCTGTCGCCGTCCGTTCGTCAGCAGGGCGTATTCCGTCCACATCTCGGTGCTGACCAGGTTGAGCGACCAGCCGTCCACGATCAGATGGTGGGCCTTGAGCAGCAGATGGACGACCTCGTCGCTCTCGCGCAGCAGGAGGGCGGTGAAGAGGCGGGAGCCGGTCGGCACGAACGGCTCGGCGATGAGTCGATCACGCCAGGTTTCGAAGGCGACGGCCGGTTCGGGCCCGTCCGAGAGATCGACCTGGTCGACCCATGAGCACTCGTCACGCCTCTCGATCCACTGGTAGGGGACTCCCTCGTCTTCGCCGAAGCGCACGCTGAAGGCTTCGTGCCGGCGCAGCACCCGCGTGAGGCTCGTGCGCAGCCCCTCGGTATCCACGGGGCCGGTGAGTCGTTCATGGAGGACGATATTGAATTGCGGGTCGCCCGGGTTCTGGGCCTCGGCGGTCCAGATTTCGCGCTGATTCAACGTCAGCGGCATGCGATTCACATTTCCCACGGACTTCCTCCTTCGCTTTCCGGCCGGTCGGGTTCGCCGGGATCGGCATGGATGGAATGTCGGCTGGGGCGCACGGCACGGCCACGGTCCCGGGACGGCGCCGGCCCGTGCGGGGGGCACGTGGCGGGGCCGCGGCCGGATGGTTGCGGGGAGATGGTATGCGCCGGGGCGGAGTGCGAGAACGCCAAGTCCAGGGACCTTGTGGGTACCGTAAGGGGGACACCGAAGTGCTGACGGGGGGCCACCACAGCCTTTGCCGGGAGCTATTGCCGGTGTGCCTCCCCGTGCTCTGTACTTCTCGGTGTGATTCCGCGCGCTGAACGTTCGCGACCATCAATCCTGTCGTGAGTGGCAATCCCCTGCACAGGAAGGTGTAAATGGCTATGAGCGGTGCCTATTTACGTGGCCTCAAGGGGTCGCTGACCGGAAATCCCGACGCCCGGCTGGTCTTTCTCTGCAATTTTGAGGTCGAGCACGCGTGGGCGCGCAATTACGTCGGACTGCCGATACCGCGACTGGCATCGGCTCCCGCCACCGTGCACCGCATGGAGGAACTCGGCGCCCTGCTGGCCGGAAGCGGCGACGTGATCTGCCTGGGCGAGGCGCTCGACCCCGGCTTCAAGCAGTACGCCACCGAACTCGGCTTCCAGCTGCCGGCCGAGCTCGTCGTCCCCCAGGGCGAGCCCGGCGCCAGCACCGGCGAACGCATTCTGGCCTCGCCCGAGACGCTGCGGCGCCTGGCCGACCTGGCCGACGGCCGGACCTATCTGATGCCGATGGGCACCTCCGCCACCGAGCAGAAGATCTCCGAGTCGACCGGCCTGCCGCTGGCCGCCCCGGACAGCGACACGATGGAGCGGCTCAACGGGAAGATCTACGGACGGCGTCTGGTCGAGGAACTGGGAATCCGTCCGGTGCCCGGCGAGTGCTGCGAGACGGTGGACGAGCTCACGGCGGCGGTCCGGCGCGGCCTCGACGAGGGGCAGCCGCTCATCGTCAAGGAGTCGTACGGGGTCTCCGGCAAGGGACTGATCGTGCTGGACACGCCCGCCAAGGCCGAACGTCTGCTGCGGATGGTCCGGCAGCGGACGGCCCGTACCGGTTCCCGCGCCATCCACGTGGTGGTCGAGAGGTTCCTGGACAAGAAGTGCGATCTGAACTACCAGTTCACCATCGACCGCGCGGGAGGGACCCACCTCGACTTCGTCAAGGAGGCACAGACCGCGGGGGGCGTACACCTCGGCCATGTGATGCCGACCCGCCTCGGCGCGGCCCATCTGGCGGAGCTGGAGGACACGGCGGCCCGGGTCGGGAAGCGGCTGCACGCGGACGGACTGTTCGGCGTGGTCGGGGTGGACGCCATCCTCGGCGCGGACGACACGCTCTACCCCGTGCTGGAGATCAATGCCCGGTTGAACATGTCCAGTTACCAGGGGCCGGTCACCGAGCGGTTCCTCTCCTCCGGTGCCGCACTGGCCAAGCACTACACGCTGGACCTCGAGGCCCCGGTCCGGTTCCACGAGATCGAGTCGGTCCTCGGCCCGCTGACACCGCGCGGACCGGGCGGCACCGGTGTCGTGGTCACCTGCTTCGGAACGGTCAACGCCGAGGCCCACCGGCGGCCCCCGTTCGAAGGCCGCCTCTACACCCTGCTGTTCGCCCAGGACCGCGATGCCCTGACCGCCCTCGACGCCGAGGTGCGCGACGCGCTCGGCGCCGTGCCGACGATAGAAGAAATCCGGTGAATGCGATGGAGTTCGAGATTCAGGGCGTGCCGGTATCCGAGCTGGCCCGCGAGTACGGCACCCCGCTGTACGTCTACGACACTGAGGTCCTGCGCACCAACTACCAGCGGCTGCGTGAGAACCTGCACCCGGCGGTCGATGTCTTCTTCTCCCTCAAGGCGAACCCGAACATCAGCATCTGCTCCTACCTCGGCTCGCTGGGGGCCGGCGCCGAGGTGTCCTCGCTGACGGAGCTGATCACGGCGCAGCGCGCCGGCGTCGCCCCGGAGAACATCATCTTCCTCGGCCCGGGCAAGACCACCAAGGAACTGCGCGCCTGCCTCGAGGCGGGTCTGCACGCCGTCGTGTGCGAGTCGCTGGAGGAACTGGAGGCGCTCGACGCCCTGGCCGTCGAGGCCGGCCTGACCGACGTACCGGTGCTGCTGCGGATGAACCCCGACTTCCAGACCAAGGGAGGGGGGCTCTCGATGGGGGGCAAGCCACGGCAGTTCGGCGTGGACCTGTCGGTGCTGCGGCAGTCGGCCGCGAGCCTGGTCCGGACCCTCCGGGCGGCGCGGGTGATCGGAATCCACGCGTACATGGGGACCCGCATCCTCGACTACTCCGACGTCGTCAACAACACCACCAACATCCTCTCCATCGCCGAGGAACTGTGCGAGGAGCTGGGCGTCCCGCTGCGGACCGTGGACTTCGGCGGCGGTCTGGGCGTGCCGTATTTCGACAACGAGAAGGAGCTCGATCTCAACGCCCTGCACGGCGAGGTCAACGCGGTGATCGAGCAGTTCGTCGAACGGCACCCGCAGACCCGGATGATCATGGAGTTGGGCCGCTATCTCACCGCGGTGGCCGGCACCTACGTGGTGCGTGTGCTCTACGTCAAGGAGTCGATGGGGGAGCGCTTCGCGGTCGCCGACGGCGGCACCAACCACCACATGGCCGCGGTCGGCGTGGGCAGCTTCGTCAAGCGCAACTTCCCCATCCGGTCGCTCACCCGCTACCACGACCCGGCGACCGCCCCCATCACGGTCACCGGACCGCTGTGCACCCCCAACGACGTGATCGGCAAGCGGGTGGCGCTGCCCCCCGTCTCGCCCGGCGACCTGCTGGGGGTCGAGCGGTCCGGCGCGTACGGGCCGACCGCCTCGCCCGTGCTCTTCCTCAGCCACGGCTACCCGGCCGAGGTCCTGGTCCACAACGGGACGCCGCACCTCATCGCCCGCCGTGACACCCCCGCGGACCTGCTGAACCGGCAGCACCTGGTCCGCTTCTAACCACACCCCTCCCGACCCGAACGGAGTTCCCATGGACCGCACCGAACTCGTCCAGCAGATCGAGTCCGCGCTGAGCGAGGCTCTCGAACGCCCGGTCGACGGCCTGTCGGAGGACGTCCGGCTGTTCGACGACATGCACCTGGACTCCACCTCCGTACTCGAGGTCCTCATGACGCTGGAGGACTCGGTCGGGGTGGAGGTCGACCCCGAGCAGCTGGAGATGACGGACTTCGCCACCGTCGGCAGCTTCACCGACTACCTGCTCCGGCAGATGCCGTCCGCGGCGGCCTGAGCCGCCGGCCAGCCGGGGTTCTCCCAGGCCCGGCCAGCCGGGCCTGGGAGCCCGCGTGACGTTCTCGACCTCAGAACTCTTCCAGGAAGGATCTTGATGGCCGGCAGCACACTGGCGGTACGGCAGGGGGCGGCGGTCCTCGCCCCGCCCCGTACCGTACGTCCCGAGTTCTCCATCATGGCGGAGTACGACCGCGACCTCCTCACGTCCTTCGGCCAGAGCCCGGACGCGGCGGCGGCCGGGGACCGGCCTGTGGTCACCCACGCCGACCTGGTCCAGCGGTTGCTCGACGGCGATCCGCTCGGAACCGTGGAGCCGGACCTCGTGATGGTCTCCTACGCTCTGCCCGACGTGCATCCCTTCACCACCACCTCCACCCAGCTGAACCGGGTGTTCGGCAACCGCGCGTCGAGCTTCTCGATCGCCGAGCAGGGACTGGCGGCGCCCTTCTCGGCGCTTCGCGTCGCTGCCGCGTACTGCCGGCTCGGCCACTGCGACCAAGCCGTGCTGGCGGTGCTGGAGCAGTCCACACTGCCCAACCACGACCCGCTGGTGGACGGCGCGGACCTGGTCGACTCCGGTGCGCTGCTGCTGCTGCAGTCCGGCCACGAGGGGCCGGGGCTGAACGTGCACGACGTGTGGACCCAAACCGGACCGGCCGACTGCGCCCGCCGGCTCGCCGAGGTGACCGCCCCGGCCCGGGCCGGCACGGCGCTGGTCGTCGAAGGCACCCGGGGCGGGCACGACACCCTGCCGGACGGCGTGGAGGTCCACCGGCACACCGAGCGGACCTACTGCACGAGCGTCTGGCTGGAGCTGGCCCAGAACCCCCAGTGGGCCGAGCAGTACGCCACGGTCGTCCTGCACGACACCGACCCGCGCTCGGGAACCTGCTCGGCGGCGGTCCTGCACGGCGCCGCGCACCCGGAGCCCTCGCCGTGAGCAGAGCCACGACGGGGACCGGTCCCCCCTTCGTCGGGGTCGACCTGCTCCGCATCGGCGAACTCGACCGGCTGGCGCGCCGCGGCTGGTTCCGGCACCTGTTGTATTCGGCCCCGGAACGCCGGGAGGCCGAATCCCTGGCGCCCAGCCGGCGCCGGGAGTTCCTGGCCGGCCGGTTCGCCGCGAAGGAGGCGGTGCTCAAAGCGCTGGGCGTCGGACTGCTCGCCGGCGTCCCGGCCTGGCAGGTCGACATCGGCCGGACCGAGGACGGCGCCCCTCGGGTGCGGCTGACCGGCGCCGCCGCGCGCCGTGCCGCCGATATCGGCCTGGACCGGATCGCTGTGTCGATCTCACACAAGGAAGACCTGGTCATCGCCGTCGCGGTGGGCTGGTCGGCGGCCATGCCGGAGCGCGCCGACGCCGCCACGCAGCGGGAGGTGGAGCAGGCGTTCGACGCCGTGTTCGCGCAGACGACGAGGGCTGGCGGCGGCGTTCTCACGAAGAGGAGGGCATTCAGTGCCGACTGATCCGACCGATCCGTCCACGGTGATGCTGCGAGTGCGCATCGGAGCCGAGGAGGCGCACTACGGCGGCGACCTCGTGGACGGAGCCCGCATGCTCCGCCTCTTCGGTGACGTCGTCACCGAGATCGCCATCCGCACCGACGGGGACGAGGGACTGCTGTCCCACTACACCGAGGTGACCTTCACCGCTCCCGTCCACGCCGGTGACTTCATCGAGGTGACCGGGCGGCTGACCAAGGAAAGCCGGCTGCGCCGGGTCGTCGAGCTGGAGGCCCGCAAGGTCATCGAGGCCCGCTACGAGGAGGGCCACAGCACAGCCGCGGTCCTCGACGAGCCGGTGGTCGTCTGCCGTGCCGTGGGGGTCGTGGTGGTGCCGGTGCACAAGGCCCGCCGGCGCGCGCTGACCGCCTGAGCCGGCCCCACCACGCGGCTCGGCGCCACGCAGCTTCAGGAAGTACGGACCACACACAGGAGGACAACGGCGTGACCTTCTCGACCGCCTACACGCCCCGGCCGGGCAACGGACCGCAGGGATCCCTCGACGACCAGCCGACCACCCTGGAGGCATGGGGTGCCTACGTACCGTCCCGCTCGGTCTCCCTGGAGGACGTCGGCGGCCCGCTGGGGCTGACACGGGCGCAGATGAAAGTGCTGCGCCGCGTCTACGGCGTCCGCGACATGCGGCTGGACCCCGAACAGTCGCTCTTCGACCTCCTCCTGCCGGCCGCCCGCGCGGCCCTGAAGGAGGTGACCGACCCGAGCACGGTGAAGTACCTGCTGTACGGACACGCCACCCAGGAGGTCACCCCCTCCACCATGGACGCCGCCGACGTCCTGCGTACCTCGCTCGGACTCCATGACGCGCAGGCGTTCGGGCTCAGCCAGCAGAACTGCGCGATCGGGCTGGCGGCCATCGACATGGCCGGCGCCCTGCTGGCGATGGACGGTGACCCGGCGGCGCGGGCCCTGGTCGTCACCGGTGAGAAACCCTTCGCGAAGCTGAACCAGGACTACCACTCCCTCGGTTCGGTGATGGGTGAGGCCGCCAGCGCCTGCCTGGTCGCCCGCGGGGGCCGGGGAGACCGGGTGCGCTCCTACGTCACCCGCGCCCGGGGCGAGTTCGCCGACGGCATCCTGATGGACCAGGAGACCCGTGAGAGGGCCAACAACGCACACGATCCGGAGGTCTGCGGTGTCATCCGCGAGGCGGTCGCCCAGGCCGGCCTCGAACTCGACGACATCCACCGGTTCGTGCACTACAACTCGCTGATGATCGAGGTCTCCACCGAACTGGGCGTGGACCGCGACCGGTTCTTCACCGACAACCTCCCGAAGTACAGCCACTGCTACGCCTCCGACGTCATGGTCAATTACACGACGATGCGGGACACCGGACAGCTGGAGCCCGGTCGGCACTACCTGTTCACCGCCACCGGGCTAGGCGCCACGTACTCGGCCATGGTCGTCACCCACGCGCCCGAAGGGGACCGCTGACACCGTCCGGCGGAACCGCCGCGCCCCGGATTTCACCTCGGGCTTGCCCGTTCCCGTGGGAGGATGCACGTGCAAAACCTCGAAAAGATCCCTGAAACACCCCGCAGCGGACCACGTCCCCGAGCGGGTTCCCTGCACTGGGCCTGGATCGTGGCCGGTGTCTCGTTCCTGGTCCTGATCGGTACGTCCGGCTTCCGTTCCCTGCCCTCGGTGGTCCTGACCCCGCTCCACGAGGAGATGGGCTGGTCCTACGGCACGATCTCCTTCGCGATCTCGCTGAATCTGGTGATCGTCGGCCTGGCGGCGCCGTACGCGGCGGCGCTGATGGAACGGCTCAGCATCCGCAGTGTGCTCTCCGGCGCGCTGGTGCTGATCGCACTCGGCACCGGGCTGCCCGCGTGGATGACGGCGCCGTGGCAACTGGTGCTGCTGTGGGGCGTGCTGGTGGGAGCCGGCTGCGGCGCGATCTCCCTGGCCTTCGTCGCCACTCTCACCGAGCGGTGGTTCGTCAAGCGCCGCGGCATCGTCTCCGGGGTTCTCACCGCCGGAAGCACCGCCGGCCAGCTGGTCTTCCTGCCGCTGCTGGGACGGCTGAGCGACAACTCGAGCTGGCGCACGGCGTCGATCGTGGTGGCGCTCGGCTCCTTGGTCGCGGTGCCCTTCGTCATCTTCCTGCTCCGGGACCACCCGCGGGAGATGGGCCTGACCGCGTACGGGGCCGAGGAGGCGGCGGAGGGTGAACCGGGCGCGGAGCCGGCGGCACCGGAGGCGGCGCCCGCGGCCACGAGCGCGTTCGGGGTGCTGCGGAAGGCGGCCCGTACCCAGGATTTCTGGCTGCTGGCCGGCACCTTCGGCATCTGCGGCGTCACGACGTCCGGCTTCATACAGACCGACTTCATCCCGGCCGCGCACGACCACGGGATGACCACGACGGCCGCCGCCGGGCTGCTCGGCATCGCCGGGGTCTTCGACATCGTCGGGACCACCTTCTCGGGCTGGCTGACGGACCGGTACGACTCCCGCTATCTGCTCCTGGTGTACTACACCCTGCGAGGGCTGTCCCTGCTGATGCTGCCGTGGCTGTTCGCCGACACGGTGACGCCCGGCATGCTGGTCTTCACCATCTTCTACGGCATGGACTGGATCGCCACCGTGCCGCCGACCATCCGGCTGTGCCAGGAGTCCTTCGGCTCGTCGGCCGGTGTGGTCTTCGGCTGGCTGTGGACCGCGCACCAGCTCGGCGGGGCGCTCGCGACCGCCGTGGGCGGGGTGATCCGTGACAACTTCGGCAGCTACACGATCGTCTGGTTCACGGGCGCCACGGTGTGCCTGGCCGCGGGGGCGATGTCCCTGGCGATCCGTCCGTCCAACCCCCTCGCGCGCGACGGGGTCCGGCTGTGATGGCCGGGCCCGAAGCTTCCGACCGGGCGGCCCCCGCGCGGATGCCCCGATGGCTGCGGATCAGCTGGATCCTCCTGGTCGTCCTGGCCCTGCCCGCGGCCTCGGCCTCCGC
Source organism: Streptomyces sp. NPDC007983 (assembly GCF_042958345.1). NCBI lineage: Bacteria > Bacillati > Actinomycetota > Actinomycetes > Kitasatosporales > Streptomycetaceae > Streptomyces > Streptomyces sp. NPDC007983. The sequence goes on along the minus strand of NZ_JBIBJI010000004.1, from coordinate 254,978 downwards.
GCTGCCCACCCGGGACCCGGCCCCGTCGGCGCCTTCCGCCGCATCGTGCTCCGGGGAGCGTCCGGAGGACGGCTGGGCGCCGTCATCGACCGCCATCGACGCGCAGGACAGCTACCACGCCTTCGTGGGCAACGGCTATCTCGGGCAGCGCATCCCCCCCAACGGCACCGGGTACTGGGCCGGCGAGCAGCGAACCGGCTGGCCCCTGTACACGCCGCGTTACGACGGCTCGTACGTCTCGGGCCTGTACGCCCACAACCCGGCGACCACCGACGACCGGCAGGTCATCGCCGCCCTCCCCACCTGGACCGGGCTGACCGTCGGCGTCGGTGCCGAAGCCTTCACCTCGGCCACTCCGGCCGACCGGATCTCCCACTACCGGCAGACCGTCCTCCAGCGGTGCGGCCTGGTCCGCACCTCGCTGACCTGGACCACGGCCGACGGACGCGCCACCGACCTGGTCTACGAGGTGTTCGCCGCCCGCGACCGGGAGCATACGGCCGCGGTACGGGTGCGGATGACCCCGCATTGGAGCGGTGACGCCACCGTCACCGACCTCATCGACGGCCGCGGTGCCCGGATGCTGTCGGCGACCGGCGGCGGACGCGAGCACGGCCGCACCATGACCGTGGGATTCCGCTCCGACGGCACCGGGACCCGCGGCGCCATCGCCTCCACCCTCACCACAGGACCCGGCGTACACCCCCGCGACACCCGCCCGGCCGAGACGGGCCGGAGCCTGACGAACCGGCAGTCCGTCGGCTTCCCGGTCCGCGGCGCGCACACGTACACGCTCACCAAATACGTCGGCGTCGACACCGCCTTGACCGCTGGTGCGCCGCTCAGGGCGGCGGTGGCGGCCTCCCGGCAGGCCGCCGAGCGGGGCTGGCCGGCCCTGTTCGCCACCCACACGGCGGCTTGGGCCGCGCTCTGGAGCAGCGACATCGCGGTCGCCGGGCAGCCCGGCCTCCAGGCATGGATCCGCTCCTCGGAGTACGCGATGCTGTCCAACGTCCGCGCCGGCTCCCGCAACAGCGTCGCGCCGACCGGACTGACCAGCGACAACTACGCGGGCCAGGTGTTCTGGGACGCCGACACCTGGATGTTCCCCGCGCTGCTCGCGAACCAGCCGCGGCTGGCCAGATCCATCGTGGACTACCGCTACCGCACCCGCACGGCGGCCCGCGCCAATGCCGAGCGGCTCGGCTATCCCGGTCTGTTCTACTCATGGACCAGCGGCGGCCAGGGCGACCTCGAAGAGTGTCACAGCTGGGGCCCGCCGCCGCACTGCCTCATGCAGATCCACCTCCAGAGCGATATCGCCATGGCCGTCTGGCAGTACTACCAGGCGACCGGCGACCGCGACTGGCTGCGGAAACGTGGGTGGCCGGTGCTGAAGGGCATCGCCGAGTTCTGGACCGGACGGGTCACCAAAAACGCCGACGGCAGCTACTCGATCGAGAACGTGGCCGGCCCCGACGAGTACAGCAACGGCGTCACCGACGGGGCCTTCACCAACGCCGGCGCGGCCACGGCGCTGCGCGAGGCGACCCGGGCGGCACGGGTGCTCGGACACGACCCGCCCGCCGACTGGACGCGGATCGCCGACCGGCTGCGCATTCCGTACGACGGCGAGCGGCAGGTCTTCGAGCAGTACGCGGGCTACGACGGCTCGAAGATCAAGCAGGCGGACACCGCCATGCTGATGTACCCGCTGCGGTGGCCCATGACCCGCGAGCAGGCGGCCCGCACCTTGGACTACTACGCCGTACGCACCGACCCTGAAGGCCCCGCGATGACGGACGCGATCCACGCGATCGACGCCGCGGCCATCGGCGAGCCGGGGTGCTCGACGTACACCTATCTGATGCGCTCGATCGAACCGTTCGTCCGCGGGCCCTTCCACCAGTTCTCCGAGGCGCGCGGCGCCAAGGCCGGAGCGGACGACCCACTGGCGGGCGCGCCCGCGCACAACTTCCTCACCGGGGCGGGTGGCTTCCTCCAGACGTTCACCTACGGCCTGGCCGGACTGCGGTGGGAGGACGACCGGGTGCGACTGGATCCGGTGCTCCCCCCGCAGATGAAGGAGGGGGTGCGGCTGAAGGGGCTGCACTGGCGGGGCCGCACGTTCGATGTCGCCATAGGTCCCGACCGCACGACCGTTCGGCTGACCGGTGGCACACCGTTCGAGGTCGAGACCGCCGAGGGCACCCGGACGGTCGCCATGGCCGCCCCGGCCGTGCTGGAGACCCGGCGCCCGGACCTCGAGGCCACGGCCAACGTCGCCCGGTGCGCCACGGCGACGGCCACCTCCGGACAGCCGGGCATGGACGCCCGGGCGGCGGTGGACGGCAGCACCGCCACGTCTTGGGTCCCGGCCGGGGCGGCCGGCAGCCTCACCGTCGACCTGGGACGCGCACGCCGGGTGACCCGCATCTCGCCGGAGTGGACATCCACCGCGCCCGAGTCGTCCACCGTGCAGGTTTCGGCCGACGGCCGGCATTGGAGTCCGGCCGAGAACTCCGCCTCTTCCGGCGTGCTCCGGCACTCCGCGCTCGTCCGCTACGTACGGCTCACGCTCAAGGCGGCCGACCGTGGTGACCCTCCCGGCCTCGCGGAGCTGACGGTAAGTCAGGCGTCCGCGAAGCGACCCCCCGGCGGCCGGTGACGGACGCACGGAACCCGGGCCCCGGCCGCACCCCCTGCGGCCGGGGCCCGGGTTCGGCGCGGCCGCCGTCAGGGCACCGGCAGCGCACGGTCCTGCCGGGCCGGGGTGGCCGACTGGGCCAGCGCGAAGGCCAGTTCCGGCCTGCCGGAGATCTCCAGCTTGCGATAGGCACTGGTCAGATGGATCTCGACGGTGCGCCGGGTGACGAAGAGGGCCTCGGAGATCTCGCGGTTGCTGCGGCCCTGGGCTGCCAGCTCCGCCACCCGGCGCTCGCTGGGGGTGAGCCGCCGCGCGTCCGATGCCTTGGCCGCCCGAAGTCTGCCTCCGACCAGTGGCAGAGCGCCGCGGACGCGGTCGGCCAGGCAGCTCGCGGAGCACTCCTCCGCCACCACCAGAGCCCGTTGCAGGGAGGATCGTGCCGCGTCCCGTCGTGCGAGGCGCTGGCAGGCGGCACCGAACTCGTTCAGCGTGTAGGCGAGTTCCACCCGCGCCGGTGAGTGCTCCAGCATGTCGACGGCCTGGGAGAGGAGCTCGAGTCCCCGCTTGCCGCCGGTCACCGTGCCCAGAGTGCGCAGGCTGATGCCGATCGCCTTGTGGGTGCCCCATCTGCGCGACAGATCCAGATCGCGGTCGGCCATGTCGATCGCCGAGGCCCGGTCGCCGGTGGCGGCATACGCCAGGGCGGCGTAGGAGCGCCACCGAGTGATCGCCGGAGTGATCACTGGGCCGGCCTCCTGGTACCGGCCGCACTCCAGCAGGGATGCCAGGGCGGCACCCGCGTCACCTTGCTCCAGCCGCAGCCGCCCGTGGGCGAGCAGATAGGCGGACCTGGCCCAGGCATCGCTGACGAGGCTGTCGGTCGGGTGTGCCTGCAGGATGTCGTGCGCGATATCGGTGGCCCCCAGGTCCAGCAGCAGGTTGGCCACGACCGCGAACGACGGTAGGGCGGGACGTTCCGGGGTTTCCCGCCCGACCACGTCGAGCAGGTCACTCGCGTGGCCGAGCCCCTCCTGCACATGACCGGAGTGCCAGGCCACCGTGCCCAGCCCGAAGCTCGCCAGGGCGGACAGGCGCCGTGAGCCACGCCGTGCGGCGTGGTCGGCCATCCGCTGGAGCCAGCCGGCCGCCATCTCCGGGTGGTCGGCGGCGACGAGGCCGAGGAGGAGTGGCGGGAAGAACCAGAGCATGGCCCCGTCGAGCTCCATCCCACCCCGCAGGGCGCGGCCCGCCAGGGAACGGGCGTGCTCGGCGGTGCCGTGACCTGCCTGAACGTGCAGGGCGCACACCGCCAGCCAAGCCCGCTCGCCGGGGGTGTCGCCGCGCACGTGACGACTCGACCGCGCCTTCACCAGCTCCGTGCCGATCGACGCGGAGGAGCCGTCCTGCCACGCGGCCAGGACCAGTTGCGCTTCCAGCCGCAACCGCCACTCGCCGTGCTCGGGCGACTCCCCGAGCTCGGCCAGTCCCTGCCGCAGCGCCGTCACCGCCTCATGGGTGCGCCGGGTGGTGCACAACGCCGCGGCCAGCCCGCTGACCGCGGCGGCCCGCCCGCAGGGGTCCTGACGCAGCAGCAGTTCCTGCTGGAAGTGGTAGGCGGAAGCCGTGGGATTGTCCAGCAACTCGATCGTCGCGAGTTCCGCCCGAAGGCACACCTCCACCTGCGGGGCCGGGGACTCCGTCAGGGCTTGCCGCAGGTAGCGGGCCGAAATGGCCGGGGCGCCGCGGGCCGCGGCCCTCCGCGCCGCGTCTCGTAGCACCGCGATGCGCCACTCGTCTCCGGTGGGCTGGGTGAGCATCAGGTGGCGGGCGACCTCCTCACTGCATTCGCCGTGGTCGCGCAGCAGCCGGGCGGCGCGCATGTGCTCCTCGGCCAGCTTTTCCGGAGCCATGGCACGGAAGAGGGCGGACCGTATCTGCGGCTGGGTGAACCGCGGATGCTCCTCCTCGGTCAGGACGCCCATGCAGCGCATCTCCCGCACCGCCTCCTGCGCGCGGAAGGGATCGAGACCGGCCAGCGCGGCCACGACGGGAAGCTGTGTACCGTCACCGAGTACCGCCAGCGCCCGGCTCATCGCCATGACCGCTTTGGACTGCCGGGCCAGGCGTATGGCGATGGTCTTTTCCAGTACGTGTTCGTTGAGTTCGGCCACGCGGCCGGCCTGAGCCGCGCACGGTCGCACCCCGTTCTTCACCAGGACCCGCAGCAACTCGTTGAGCAGCAGGGGATTACCCTCGCACGCCTCGTGGCATGCCGCGCAGAACTGCTCGTCGGCGCGTCTGCCCATCCGGTCCTGGACGAGCCGGCGCACGCTGCCGGGGCTGAGCGGGGAGAGTTCCAGGGTGATGACGCCCGGCTGGAGAGCGAGTTCGTCCAGCAGGGGCGCGGCTTCCTGTCCGTTGCCGCACCGCCGGGTCGTCACCAGCATCAGCGGAAGGCCGTCGATGCGGCCCGCCAGGGAGTGCATCCAGCGCAGCGACGCCTGATCGGCCCAGGTGGCGTCATCCAGGACGAGGGCCAATGGGCCCATCTCGCAGGCGTTGACGACCAGCTCGTACAGGCTCTCGCCGATCTGGCACGACACCTCGGCCTGGTCCCCGCACGCCCGGCCCTCCTCACCGGGCGGGGTGGACAGGGCGGACAGGGTCCGGGCCGCCGCGCTCTCCTGCAGGGCACGCCGGTCCGATTCGGAGAGCGCGGCCAGAAGGGAGTCGAACAACTGCCGTGCCGCCGACCACGGCCGGCCTTCTTGCGACTCGCTGCCACACACACGCGCCACCAGCAGACCACGGTCGCGCGCACCGGCGATCCAGGCGTTCAGCAGCGAGGTCTTGCCGATGCCTCCCGCACCCTCGATGCATACCACCGAACTGACACGGTCGGGTAAACGCTCGGTGAGTCGTCCTAAGACGGCGAGTTCTTCCCGCCGGTCGAGAAGCTCGTACTGAAGAGCTGCGGTGCCGGACGAATGCGGTACCGGGCAAGACTTCTCCGCTGAATCCGTGTTCGTGAGGGGAGTGAGCAAGGGTAGATCCTTTCTTGAAAGTCTAGTGTGGTCACTAGTATTCCGAGGTACGGCCATGCGGAATTCGGCTGGGTCTGCGCGGCAGGGCATGGCTGATGGCTACACGCCGCACGGGTGGAAAGCGATGCACCGCTGTAACAACTACGTGAACATCTACCGTTCAGCGCCACCGCAATTCTTGGAAGGGCGGGTCGGCAGGGAGTGCAGCGCTTCAAGCGTGCACCTTGCCGTCAGTGCCGCATTCGTCGAATGGCCTGGCCAGGGTGGTCGTTGTAGCCGGGGGTGAGTCAGCATCGGTCAAATGCACCTCCCCTGATTTGTCCAAGATAATGAGGGGTCTATGGGGAATCAAGAAGGCCTTTGGCGGGCAGGTGCTCGCCGCGGCACCCGGCCTGGTCGGCATTCGCCGAAGGAGTGGCCGCCCTTCCTGTCGCGCCTTCCTGCGGAGGGCTCGCGCCGAAACCTCGTCCGTGCAGGTCAATAGACACAGCTTGCGCATCGGGAGATTCCCCCGAACTGAGCCGCGGCGGAATTCGAGAGGCACGGTGTGGCATATCTCACCGTGAAGCCTGGTGTGCGGCCGCCCGCCCGCGGATGGCCCAGGTCGCGATACCCGGCACGCTCCGGTTCATCCCGGATGGATCGGCCACCAGGCCGAGCAGCGGCCCGGACGCGTCGGACCCGGCGCCCGATCAGCTTCCTTTCACAGCCGCAGATGCGACGCCCCGTTGAGATCCAGGACCGTCCCCGACGCCCACGTGGCCTCCGCCGACGCCAGATACACCACCGCGGCCGCCACCTCCTCCGGCGTGCCGACCCTGCCGAACGGACTCTGCCCCCGCAGCGCGTCCCCCGATTCCCCGGCCAGCCGTCCCGCCACCCGCTCGGTGGCGGTGAACCCGGGCGCCACCGACGTGACCGCGATCCCGTGCGGCGCCAGCGCGACCGCCAGCGACTGGCCGAGCGCGTGCAGCGCGGCCTTGCTCGCCCCGTAGGCCGGATGGTCCGGCTCGCCACGGAACGCCCCGCGCGAGCCGATGTGCACGATCCGGCCGGGCGCACCACGGTCGATGAGGTGCCGGGCCACGCAGTAGCTCAGGTGCGCCGCCCCGAGCAGATTCACCTCGACCATCTGCCGCCAGACCCGCTGCCACTCCGCGTACGAAACGTCGGCCACCCGGTGCGCGTTGTCCTCCGAGGTGGCCACGGCGGCATTGTTGACCAGCACATCGACCCCGCCCAGCGCCTCCTCGGCGGTGTCGGCGATCCGCTCCGCCGCGGCCGGATCACCGAGATCGCCACCGATGACCACATGTCCCTCGCCCGGCAGCGCCGCCCGGGTCTCCTCGGCGTCCGCCCCCCGCGCCCCGTAGTGCACGGCCACCCGGTCGCCACGCTCCGCGAACGCCCGCGCGACCGCCCGCCCGATGCCCCGGGACGCCCCGGTGACCAGAACGCCCCTGCCCGAAGGACCCGGCACGGCACATCACTTCCCTTGCGGTGGTGGGTACGAAGGTGCCATCAGGCTAGCCACCGAGCAGTTCGGCGATCCGCTCGTGGGGGACCGCCTCGCCGGACGCGAACGACCAGCGCGCGTCCCCGGTCTTGTCCACCAGCTTCGCGCGGACACCTTCGGCGAAGTCCGGCTCACGGACGAGCCGGGCCGCCACCGCCAGGTCCCGCCGCAGGCACTGGGCGAGGCTGTCGCGCTCGCCCAGGCGCAGCATCTCGTCGGTCAGCCGGAGGCTCAGCGGCGACGCGGCCGCGAGTGAGCCGAGCGTCGTCTCCGCCCACGCCGAACCGTCCGCCCGGAGGCGGTCGCCCACCTCGGACAGGGTGCCGGGCGCGAACGCCGCGGCGATGCGGCCGCCGATGTCGTCCAGTTCGGACGGCGGTGGGGTACGGGCGTACTTGGCGAGCGCGTCGTCCAGTTCGGCCGTGTCCAGAGCGGCGGTGAACTCGGGAAGGTCCGCAGAGGACACGAAGTGGGTCGCCAGCCCGGCCTTGACCGCGTCGGCCCCGCTCAGCCGCGCGCCGGTCAGCCCCAGGTAGCGGCCGAGCGCACCGCCGAGCCGGGGCAGGAAGGAACAGGCACCGACATCGGGAAAGAAGCCGATGAGGGTTTCCGGCATCGCGAACACCGATCGCTCGGTGGCCACACGCACCGCGCCGTGCACGGAGATGCCGAGGCCACCGCCCATGGCGACCCCGTCGATCAGCGCCACATACGGCTTGGGATACTCGGCGATCTCCTGGTTGAGGGCGTACTCCTCGCGGAAGAACCGCGTCGTGGCGGCGAAGTCGCCACGCAGCGCCGCCTCCCGGATCGCCCGGATGTCTCCTCCCGCGCAGAACGCCCGCGGTGTGCCGCTGCGGACGACGACCGCGCGGACACCGGGGTCGCCGCGCCACCGGTCCAGCGCGCCGCGCATGGCGAGCACGGTGCCGGTGTCGAGCGCGTTGAGCGCGGACGGGCGGTCGAGCACCAGATGCGCCACGCCTTCGCGCACCGAGGTTTCGACAGTCGTCATGAGTGCCTCTTCAGAAGTCGGTCGGCAGGGTCCCTGACCAGCGTGAGCATCGCGCCCGGACCGGCCCGGAGCCCTCACGGTAGACACGGCGGCCACCGCTCAGGACGTCGGCCCCCGCCACCGGGCCGGTTCAGTCGAATCCGCCGATGACGTTCTGGTCCCGGTCGATGACCGATCCGGTGACCACACCGCTGTGCTCGGAGAGCAGGAAGACCATGAAGTCCGCGATCTCGTCGGCCTGGCCCAGCCTTCCCATCGGCTGCGCCGCGGCGGCCTTATCCCGCCGGCCCCGCCTTGGCGGCGGAGTACGGCGCCGATCGGGTGCCGGTGTCCGCCGCGAGCTGCGCGCCGACCTCGTCCCGGCGCCCGGTGAAGACGGCGGTCGCGCCCTCGCGCACGGCCGCCCGCACGATCCCCGCTCCCACGCCCTGGCTGCCGCCGTTGACCAGGACGATCCTGCCCTCGAGCAGATTCGCCGCCCGGCCGCAGAAAGACGTCCAGGCCGGCCCGTGCGGGCCGGCCTGGACGCTATAGCAGGAGACGGATCAGGCGAGGTCGAACCGGTCGAGGTCCATCACCTTGGTCCACGCCGCGACGAAGTCGTTCACGAACTTCTTCTTCGCGTCATCGCTCGCGTAGACCTCCGCGAGCGCACGCAGCTCGGAGTTCGACCCGAAGACCAGGTCGGCACGGGTGCCGGTCCACTTGACCTCGCCCGTGGCGGCGTCGCGGCCCTCGAACGTGTCCTGGGCCTCGGACGTCGACTTCCACTGCGTGCCCATGTCGAGCAGGTTGACGAAGAAGTCGTTGGTCAGCGTGCCCGGGGTGTCGGTGAAGACACCGTGCGCGGACTGGGCGTGGTTGGCGCCCAGGACGCGGAGGCCACCGACGAGGACCGTGAGCTCCGGCGCGCTCAGGGTCAGCAGGTTCGCCCGGTCGATCAGCAGGTACTCGGCCGGCAGCCGGTTGCCCTTCCCGACGTAGTTGCGGAACCCGTCGGCCTTCGGCTCCAGCGCGGCGAACGACTCGGCGTCGGTGTGCTCCTCGGTCGCGTCGACACGGCCCGGGGTGAAGGGCACCTCGATGTCGTGACCGGCGTCCTTGGCCGCCTTCTCCACGGCCGCCGAACCGCCGAGCACGATCAGGTCGGCCAGGGAGACCTTCTTGGCACCGGAGTTGAACTCCCGCTGGATGGTCTCGAGGGTGCGCAGCACCGTCGCGAGCTCGTCGGGGTTGTTGACCTCCCACCCGCGCTGCGGCTCCAGGCGGATGCGCGCGCCGTTGGCGCCGCCGCGCTTGTCGCTGCCGCGGAAGGTCGAGGCCGACGCCCACGCGGTGCTGACGAGCTGCGAGACGCTCAGGCCCGAGTCGAGCAGCTTGGCCTTGAGCGCGGCGATGTCCGCGGCGTCGATGACCTCGCCCTCGGCCTCCGGCAGCGGGTCCTGCCACAGCAGGGTCTCCTGCGGGACCTCAGGGCCGAGGAGGAGCGACTTCGGACCCATGTCGCGGTGGGTCAGCTTGTACCAGGCCCGGGCGAAGGCGTCCGCGAACTCCTCGGGGTTCTCGTGGAAGCGGCGGGAGATCGGCTCGTAGATCGGGTCGAAGCGCAGCGCCAGGTCCGTGGTGAGCATGTTCGGGGCGATCTTCTTCGACGCGTCGTGGGCGTGCGGCGCCGTGCCCTCGCCCGCGCCGTCCTTCGGCCGCCACTGGTTGGCGCCGGCCGGGCTCTTGGTCAGCTCCCACTCGTAGCCGAAGAGGACCTCGAAGAAGTTGTTGTCCCACTGGGTGGGCGTGGTGGTCCAGGTGACCTCCAGGCCGGAGGTGATGGCGTCCGCGCCCTTGCCGGTGCCGTAGGTGCTCCTCCAGCCCAGGCCCTGCTCCTCGAGGGTGGCGGCCTCGGGGTCGGCGCCGACGCTCTCCGCCGGGCCAGCGCCGTGGGTCTTGCCGAAGGTGTGACCGCCCGCGATCAGGGCGACCGTCTCCTCGTCGTTCATCGCCATCCGGCGGAACGTCTCGCGGATGTCCCGGGCCGCGGCGAGCGGGTCGGGGTTGCCGTTGGGGCCCTCCGGGTTGACGTAGATGAGACCCATCTGCACCGCGCCGAGGGGGTCCTCCAGCTCCCGGTCACCGGTGTAGCGCTCGTCGCCGAGCCAGGTGGTCTCGGGGCCCCAGTACACGTCCTCGTCGGGCTCCCAGACGTCCGCGCGGCCGCCGCCGAAGCCGAAGGTCTCGAAGCCCATCGACTCCAGGGCGACGTTGCCGGTGAGGATCATGAGGTCGGCCCACGACAGGCTCTGGCCGTACTTCTTCTTGACCGGCCACAGCAGACGGCGGGCCTTGTCGAGGTTGCCGTTGTCCGGCCAGCTGTTGAGCGGCGCGAAGCGCTGCTGGCCGGTGCCGCCACCGCCGCGGCCGTCGCTGATCCGGTAGGTGCCCGCGCTGTGCCAGGCCATCCGGATCATGAACGGGCCGTAGTGGCCGAAGTCGGCCGGCCACCAGTCCTGCGAGGTCGTCAGCACCTCAGCGATGTCCCGCTTCACGGCCGCGAGGTCGAGGCTCTTGAACGCCTCGGCGTAGTCGAAGTCCTCGCCGAGGGGGTCGGCCACGGCAGGGTTCTTGGCCAGGATCTTCAGATTGAGCCGCTCCGGCCACCACTGGCGGTTTCCGCCGCCCTGCGTCGGATGCGGGGCACGCCCGTGCGCGACCGGGCAGCCACCTTCGCCCTCACCCTCCGTCTTGGGGTCTACGACGATTGCTTCATGGTTCTCAGACATGGGAATCCTTCCGGACCAGGCGGATCAGGCGCCCAGAACTGCGGGCGGTGGAACAGTCGGGGCACGGGCCCCACGTCTCCGTCTCCTGCCGAAAATGGAGTCTTCCTGTCCCTTGGCTATCGCCGGAACCGATCCTACGATGGACAGAATCTAAGTCAATAAGCACGCCAAACCCAGATCCCATCAGAGTCCCGGACGCCCATGGGTAAAATCGGGGCATCCCACCGAACGTGAATAGGTGAGCCTGTATGAGTGACCTGCTGCGGCGACTGCGAGGACGTGGCTGGCGGATGACCTCCCAGCGGCGTGTCGTCGCGGAGGTCCTGGACGGGGACCACGTGCATCTCACCGCCGACGAGGTGCACGCCCGCGCGGCGGAGCGGCTGCCCGAGATCTCCCGGGCGACCGTCTACAACACCCTGGGCGAGCTGGTCTCCCTCCGCGAGGTCACCGAGGTCTCCACCGACGGCCGCGCCAAGCGGTACGACCCCAACGCGCACCACCCCCATCAGCACCTGGTGTGCTCCGGCTGCGGCACCATCCGCGACGTCCACCCCACCGGCGACCCGCTGTCCGCCCTCCCGGCGGAGGAGCGGTTCGGCTTCACGGTGTCCGAGGCCGAGGTCACCTACCGCGGCCTGTGCCCGTCCTGCGCCTAGACGGCCGCGTACGCCGCATCCCGCGCGGTCAGGAGGGGCAGGCGTCCCCGGGGCCGTCGCGGTAGGTGCGGTACAGGGTGCGGGGGCGCTCTTCGTCGGTGCGGGCGGGGGCCGGGTACTCGACGACGGGGACCGGCTTGCAGACGGCCCACTGGTCGTTCTTGCCCGGGCCCTCGAAGCCGTAGGTGCCTCCCGCGCCGATCAGGCAGGAATCGCAGGAGTCGCCGGAGATGCTCGGGATGATGAGGGTGTTGTAGACGTCGTCCTTCGTGGGGATGCTCGGGGACTTCGGGGCCCGCCGGCCGCCCTCGTTGATTTCGGTGTAGGTGCGGTCCACGGCGTTGGCGAGCAGGGTGAAGGCGTCGTGGTACATGACGGCGTAGCCGTCGTTGAGCTGCTCGGTGTCGAGCTTGTGCGGCTTCTTCAGCTCGTCGAAGCGGTCGAGGAAGCGGCCGAGCGCCTTGCCGGGCTTGTGCTTCCCGCTCCACCAGGCGGGGTCGACGCAGGACGCGTCCACGATCGTCGCCCGGGCGTCGTCCAGCCGCCGCGTGGGCGCGTCGGCGGTGAGGGTGGGTTCCAGGCCGATGCCCACCTTGAGGATGCGCAGCTTCGTGGTGCGGCCGCAGTCGCCCTCCTGGGCCAGGCGTTCGACGAACGCGGGCAGGTCCTGGTCGCGGCCCGCGAAGAAGACGGTGTCGGACTTCTCGTTGCAGATCTTCTGCACGGCGTCGGTGAACCGCTGGGGGATGCCCTTGTCGGTTCCGGAGGTGCCGGTGAAGTTCGAGTTGTGGTGGGTCAGGCCGTACGCGTCGCCGAAGTGCCGTTCGAAGACGCTGCGCAGGTTCTGCGAGTAGACGTCCTCGGCGCGGTTGTCCCAGACCAGGAAGCCCCGGTGCTTCCCCGGCTTCTCGGCCAGGTAGCGCCCCAGGGCGCGGGCGAACTGGTCGTTGTTGGCCGAGGTCTTGAAGAAGTACGGCGCGTTCATGGTGGCCGCGGTGATGACGGGGCCGACCGTGGGGATGCTGTGCTTGCTGAGCGCGGCGATCGCCCTGCGCGTGTCCGGCGTACTGCTGGGGATGCCGGTCACGCCGACCAGCGGCGCGCGGGTGTCCTTGGACAGTTCGGCGAGGCGCGCGACGACGGGCTCCCACTGGTCGAGGTTGCGGCCGTCGGGGGCGAGCAGCAGCTGGTAGTGCGGGCCGCCGAAGCGGTTGGCCTGCCGCTGCGCGGCGAGGGCACCGGCGAGCCCGCGGCGGATCATGTCCGTGGTCATGGCGCTGTGCTCGTCCGCGGTGAAGGGCATCATCAGCGCGATGCGCACGTACGGGATCCTGGGTCCGCTCGACGGGGACTCCGCGTTCCGCTCCACCCGGGCGTTCTCGTCCGCGACCGCCTGGACCAGGGACTTGATGCCCGGGTCCGCCTCGAAGGCGTTCGCGGTGACGCCTATGCAGTCCCCGTCGATGTCGCGCAGGTCGTCACCGCATCTGCCGGGGCCCCGCGCCATGCCGACGATGACGGTGATCGCGACGGCGGCCAGGGCGCCGAGTCCGAAGACGGCCAGCCATTCGACCGGACCCCACTCGCGGGGATGACGACGGAACAGACGCAGCAGCATGCTTCCTCACTGACCGGTGATGGGGAAGGGGCGCTTCTTCCGCGCCGCCGCGGGCCAGCTGCGGGCGGCCTGGCCCAGGACGGCGTGCCAGGACGGGTGCCGCGGTGAGAGGTAGGCCAGCTCTTCGCCGACGGCCTTGCACATGTCGGGGTCGGGTTCGGCGTGCGGTTCGGACACATGCCACAGGGCGTGCAGCAGCCGGTTGACGCAGCGCTCGATCTCGTGCAGCCCCGCATACCGGCCGTCGTGAGCGCCGAGGGCGACCTGCATGCGTTCGTCGGTCCACTCCCCGGCGGGCGGGGTGGGCGCGGTGGCGGCGTACCGCAGGCACAGCAGCCAGTGCGCGGCGGCGTGTTCGTCCTGCTCCGACTGGAACTCCTCCGCCAGCATGGCCACCACGGCCTCGGCGTTCCCGGCGGCGAGCGTGTGCCGCAGGGCGTCCGCCTCCCCGCTCTCACCGCGCTGGGCGTGGTGCATCCGCAGGAAGCGGTGGATGTCCTGCCAGCCACGGCCGTCCTCGGCCGCCCGCGAGGTGCGGCGCGCCTCGTGCACCAGCAGGGTCCGCAGCAGGGGATCGGTGACCAGCGGCTCGTCCGGCGGGGTGAGTTGCTGCCACTGCTGCTCTTCGAGGTAGTCGGTGGCGGAGTTGGCGGGCAGCTGATCGGGACCCTGGAGGCGCAGATGGTCGGCCAGGGCCTCGGCCGCGGTGCTGTCGCGGGCGAGCGACAGGAGGGTCAGCCGGTCGCGCTGGCGCCGGTCCGGAAGCAGCCGCTCCAGGAGCGCCTCGGTGACCGGGCGCCCGTCCCCGGCCCGCAGCTGCAGAAGGTCCCGCGGGCCCACGCTGCCGCCCTTCTCGGTGGCGTCCAGTACCGCCCCGCACAGCACGGTGGTCACGGCGGGATGCCCGCCGGTGAGGGAGTGCACGGCCGAGGCCAGATAGGGGTGGAGCGGCGGGGCGGGCCGGTCCGGCACCAGCATCGGCAGGATGTCGTCCCGGCTCAGCGGGGTGAGGGGGACGGCGAGCAGCCCGGCGGAGGGGCTGAGGCCCTTGCGCTCCCAGCCGGAGGACTTCACCAGGTCGGGAAGGTTGCGGCGGACCGCGGCGGACGCGTCCTCCGGCAGACCGCCGAGCCGGGTGGCCACGACGACCAGCTCCTCGTGGTCGGGGCGCGCAGGGCTAGCCCGGTGCTCCAGGAGCAGATCGAGGAAGGCCTGCCCCGGCGGGTGGTGTACGTCGTCGAGCAGGACGAGCGGCCAAGGCTCCCGGTTCCACCGCTGCAGCCTGCCGTAGGAGGCGGCCACATCGTGCAGGAAGGCGGCCATCAGACTCTGCTCGGCCGCGTGCCGGTAGTCGCCGCCCTGTTGGAACCACTGCCCGAGCAGCACCAGCGGGTCCTGGCCTTCCGCGCCCCGGGGGAAGCGCCGCCGGTACCACTCCTGGGCCGCGGCCGGCTGGTGCCGCTCGGCGTACTCGGCCACCACGGCGGCGGTGACCGCGTCCCGGCGGGAGGGGTCCGACAGGTCCCACGGATCCGCCGGGTCCGCCTGGCCGGACTCCGCGCCGGTGTCCGCCTCGCGGGTGTCCAGACGGCCTTCGACGGCGGTGGCCCAGGCGTGCCGCAGCGTGTTCTCGTCCCCGCCGGTGAGGCGGCAGGCGAGCAGCAGCCGGGCGAACCGCAGACACGCCGCGTCCCGCTGCTCGGCGTTGCCGTGGTGCCAGCCGGAGACGGCGAACAGGCCCGGCACCAGGACGGGGAAGCGGCGGCGCAGGCCCGGCGCGAGTCCGCACACCAGCTCCGCCAGGATCTCGACCAGGGTGGCGGCGGTGGGCGTCCCGCCGTCGGCCGGGGCCGGCCGGAGGCCGACGGTTTCGGTGGCGACGACCCGTACGTGGGCGAGCGGCAGCCGGTCCCGGTAGCGCGCGGCCAGTTCCGCGAGGACGGCGCTGCGCCCGATGCCGTGGTATCCCGTCACCAGCACGACGGGCAGATCGCCCTGGTGCTCCCGGGGCGTACGGGACCGCTCGTCGAGGGTCAGGCCCGTGAGCCGGGGGACGAGCGAGCGCAGCAGGGGGTCCCGGCCATAGAGCGGTGACCCTTCCGATACGCGCATCTGGCTGTGTCCCGCCTTCGTTGCCCAACGTGCTCAACGCTGCCGGCGGCCACAACTTTAGGAGGCGGGCGGCACCGCTCCCCCGAGACATCAGCCGCTGACATCCGTACCAACTACGCCTGTAAACAGAGAATTTACCCGTCGCGGGGGCATCACACCAGGTGAAGGCGGAATCGCGTACGCGATGGCCCCCGATGGAGCCCTGGTGTCGAACACGAGTGCGGCGTGGCGCCGGGTGTCAGGGGTGCGGATAGATATCCAGTTCGACACTGTCGGGAAGCGAGTCCGCCCCGCGGATCTCGCCGGGGTAGACGAGCCGTACCCGGCGCAGCCGGGGCAGCCCGGCGAGGGAGGCGAGATCGAGCTCCGCGACCTGCGACAGATGGACCTCCTCCAGCCCCGGGAGGCGCCGGGCGATCCGCCGCAGCGGAACCGCGTCACCCGCCCTGGCCCACACATCCAGGTGGGTGACCTGGGGGATCTCGGTGCGCGGGGCGAACAGCAGCATGCTCAGCTGTTGCGGGGAGAGCGTCAGCTTGCGCAGATTCGGCAGCTCGGCGACGAGGGAGCCCCACTCGTCCGGCGTCAGCCGCTCGCTGGCGTCCTGCAGCCGCAGTTCCTCAAGCCCCCGGCACGCCACGATGCCCGCGAGCTGGGCCGCCGCCGACGGCAGCGCCAGCAGCCGCAGCCCGGCGGCGCGCGGCAGGTCGGACAGACCGCGCCAGGGCACCTCCGGCCCGACGAGAAGCCCCTCCAGCAGGGGGCAGTCGGCCAGCTTCAGCAGGGTCTCGAACTGGGGGAGGTCCCGCAGCTCCAGCCTGCGCAGCCGCGGCAGCCGGGTCAGCGGCGCCGGGTCCTTGACGTTCCGGCATCCCTGCAGGGCGAGCGTCTCCAGCTCGGGGTAGGCGGCGAGCAGGCCGAGATCCTCCAGCTGGAGGGTGTTGCGCAGGCGCAGCTCGCGCAGCCGCCGCGGGTCGAGCGCGGCGCGGATCTCGTCGGGGCCGAAATCCCCGTGCAGCCCCACGCGTTGATACCCGGACATGGTGCGCAGCGCCTCCAGCTCGGCGTGCGAGCGCACCGTGACGATCTCCTCGGGGGCGATGTCGAGGAGGGGGCGCACGATCTCCTCGGCGTACGCCGTCGTGTCGAACCGGTCCCAGTGGGCGAGGAGCTGAGCGCGCACCGCGGGCTGGCCGGTGCGCAGGAACTCCCGGAGCCTGGGGATGGCCGCGTCCCCGCCGATCTGGCATATCGCGTGGACGGTGGCCAGCTCCTCGTCGCCCTCCAGGTCCTTCGCGGCGGGCAGCAGGCCGAGCAGCAGCGGGCCCGTCTGCGCCAGTGACCTTGCCTCCCGCAGACTGCGCGGCGGGAGCAGCCGAGCGGCCCGGTCCTCGATCGCTTCGCGCACCGTCGGCTCCAGGCGGGTGGCCTGTTCGAGGGAGGCGAGTGCGAGGAGCCGTAAACGCGCTCGTACCGCCGCGTCCTGCTCCCGGTCGCCCCGTTCGCGAAGGCGGGTCAGCAGATCGGCGCGCTCCTGGTGGCGGGCCTGTGCGACGGCCATCTGAACCACGTCCTCCCACTGGTCCAAGTGCGCGTTGTTCACCAGCATGCCCATGTCGCGCTCTTCCAGTACGGCCCTGGCGCCCAGGAAATCCTGAAAAGTCCGGTGAATGAAGTTCACCGCACCCGTGGCGGGTTCCCGCAACAGACCGGAACGCTCCAGCAGATACTGCAAAGCTTCCTCCGCCGTCCCCACTTCCGCCAGACGGGGCACCGAGGGCTGCAGCCGCCGCACCACGTCCACCGCGTCCGGCCGGTCCAGCTGCGTCCGCTCGTTGCGGATCAGCCAGTACGCCAGCTTCTGCAGCGGTTCCGTCGCCGACCGCTGGTCCAGCGCCGGGCGGCTGCGGCCGTACACCTCGCGCTCCAGATCGCGCCGCTCCAGGAGCATCGAGAGCGCCGCCTCGTACAGGGCGGCGCGGCCCTGGGGCAGAAAGCCGCGGCGCTCCCGGTGCAGGGCGCAGATCAGGCCGCACATCAGCGGGTTGGTCGCCAGCCGGCTCAGCTCGGGGCTGCTGCGCAGCGACAGCGTCAGCGTCTCGCCCAGCTCCTGCGAGGCCCCGGCCGCCGCGTGCCAGCGCCGGATGAACTGCTTCATGTCGGCGGGCCGCATCGCGGCGAGCGTGAACTCCTGGAAGCCGTCGCGCGCCAGCCAGCCCCGCTCCAGGGCCGAGGGGCGGGAGGTGAGCAGCCACAGATTGCCGGGGAAGACGGCGAGCAGCTTCTTGAGCCAGGCTCGAGTGCGGGTCCGGTCTTCCTTCGGGATCTCGTCGGCCCCGTCGATCAGGAGCACGCCGCGCCCGTGCTGCAGCACCCGCGCCGCCCATCCGTCCGGTTCGGTGCCCACCAGCGGGCAGCCGATCCAGCGCAGAAAGTCCTCGGGCATGGGCAGTTCGGCGTCCTTGCGCGCCAGGGTGCGCAGCGGCAGGACGAACGGGACGCGTCCGAACAGCTGCGTCAGCCCGCCAGGAACCCGGTCCTGCTGCGCGGTGGCGAGGGCCAGCCACTGCACCAGGGTCGTCTTGCCGGTGCCCGCGACCCCGTGCAGGAGCACCCGCTCATGGCGGGCGAAGACCCCCTCGGCCGGGCCCGCGGCCCGCTCGGCCTCCGCCTCCCGGTCGGCGCCCGGCTCGCCGTTCACCACCGGAACCGGATCGGTCCCCTCGCGGTACGGCCTGGCCTCCAGACTCAGATACGCGGTCTCCAGCGGCCAGTCCTGGCCGTCCGGTTCGCGCAGGTCGACGCCGTAGATCGTGAGCCTGCCGTGGGACTCGACGACGTAGCGCGCGTACTCCTCCTCGAACTCCGCGTCCTGGCGGCTGATGTCGGGCAGCCGCCGCAGGATCCTGTCCAATTTCTCGCTCTGCTCCCGGATCTCGCGGCTCTGCTCGATCTGGGCTCGGGCCGCGAAACCGGGCCGCTGGCTGAAGAAGCGCATGAGGTGCACGCACGCCGTCTCCAGGAGCCGGTCGTGGAAGCGGGCGGCGTCGTCGCTGAGGAGCCTGCGGGTGTCGGGGCCCGCGCTCCGGGACAGCTCGGCGGCCAGCCGCTCGGGGCCGAGCGCGAAGGCGTGGACGTCGTCCATGTCGAGATCGCCGAGCGCGTGCAGGGTGCGGGTCAGCGCCTGCCCGACGGAGTCGTGCTCGTCGGGGCCGATCGGCGGATCGTGCGGCCCGGCGGCCCGTACGGCGCGGCGGACCAGCTCCCGGGCGAGCTTGTGCAGATCGTCCTCGGTCAGGGTGCGGTGCTCCTTGGCGAAGGACACCAGCCGGCGGATCGGGACCGGGCGCTCGCCGAACTCGGCCGCCGGCGCGCTCGCGGGCGGCACCAGCAGTCGTTTGACCACCGGCACGACCACTGCCGATGCGATCCGGAGCCCCACCGTGCCGCCGTCCACAGCAGCCCCTCCCTCACCAGCGCCGACGCGCTTCCCCCGCCGGGCCCATGCCCCTCGAACCCCGCTCACCATAGCCGCGGACGGCCTTCTTGAGGCAGGGCGCGCGGGCGCCGGGCTCGCGCCAGGCACCGTCGCGCCCGTCGTGTTCGCTTGTGTCCGTTCACGGCCGGCGGTCCGTCGCGTCCGCTCAGGATACGTAGTCGGCCTTCTTCGCCGCGGCGACCACGCCCCGGCCGTCCGCCGCGCCGAGCAGTCCTGCGGCCACCCAGGCGTCCACGGTGGACCGGACCTGCTCGATCAGCGCGCCCTTGCTCCGGTACGGGGCGGCGGCCCAGATCGCGTCGAGGAGAGTGGTGCCGTCGTCCCGGGCCGGGTTGGCGATGCCGGAGTCGTGGCCGCCGAAGACCACCGTCGGCTCGGACCGGCGGAAGTAGGCGTGCGTCGGCTCCTCGGTGCCTTCGGAGAACGGGGCGAACTCGACGCCGTCGAGGGTGTAGTGGAGCGGCCTGCCAGGTACGGGGGTGAGCGTGGGCAGCAGATCGCCGGAGAGGGCGGCGTTGCGGTAGAGGCCGAGGTTGAGGAAGTCCGTGCGCGCGTCGCGCGCCACCAGGTTGACCGGACCGTAGAACAGGGTCTGTACGCCGGGGTCGTCGAGCGCCTTCTCCACCCGCAGCCGGAACGGGATGAGCACCCGGACGGTGTCCCCGTCGCGCCAGGTGCGGGACACCGAGGCGTAACCGCCGGGGGACCAAGGCCCCTTCACCGTCTTGCCGTTGACGGTCACCCGGAAGCCGCTCGTCGCCCACGCGGGCACGCGCAGGCGCAGGTCGAAGCGGGCGGTGCGGCCCCGGATGACGAGCGTGGAGCTCTGCTGACTCGGATAGCCGGTGGACTGGGTGACGGTGATGCCCTTCTCGGCCCAGGTGAGGGTGGACGGGCTGTACAGGTTGACGTACAGGGCGGTGCCGTCGGCTCGCCTGAAGTACACGGAGTCCTGGTACTTGGTGGCGCTCTCCATGCCGGTGCCCTCGCAGCAGGTCGTGCCCGCCTTGGGGGTGTAGTCGCGCACATGACCCGGCACCAGGCCGATGAAGTACGTGACGAGCGGCTTCTCCGCGTCGGCCTTGTCCTGCTTGGAGCCGAGGACCTGGTTGTACAGAGCGCGCTCGTAGTAGTCCATGTACGACGGCTTCTGCTCGTGGAAGAACAGCATCCTGCTCAGCTTGAGCATGTTGTAGGCGCAGCAGGTCTCGGCGGTGGTGTCGCTGAGGGTCTTGGCGATGGCGCCGCGCGCGCCCCAGAACTCCCGGTTGCTGGTGCCGCCGATCCCGTACATCCGGGTCGGCACGACCATGTCCCAGAAGTTCTTGGCCGCGGTGAGATAGCGCTCCTCCCGCGTCTCGTCGTACAGCCGGACCAGACCGGTGAAGATCGGGATGTGCTGGTTGGCGTGCAGCCCGTCCAGGGTGTCGTTGCCGGCGGCGCAGGCGTCGATGAGCTTGTCGAGGTCGAACAGGCGGGCCAGCGCGAGGTGCTGGGCCTTGCCGCTGATCGCGTACAGATCGCAGATCGCCTCGACGATCCCGCCGAACTCACCGCTGGAGAAGATGCCCCACATCCGCTGCAGGGTGCTCCGGGGCAGCTTGGACAGCCGGGAGTACATCCAGTCGCACATGCCCGTCGCGAGGTCCAGGGCCCGCGCGTCGTCCGTGGCGAGATGGGCGTCGAGCAGCCCGCGCAGGATCTTATGGGCGGTGTAGTACGGCGCCCACACCACGGTGTAGTCGCCGCTCGTCATCGACTCCAGGGTGATGAACTGCGTCTCCGGATACGCCGCGAGGAACCCGGGGTGGCTCGGCCCTCCCCAGGTGCGGCGCAGGGTGGCGTGCCGGTCGTGGCCCGAGGAGTCGGCGAAGGTGCCGCCGGTGGTCTCCTCGAAGGTGTAGGCGGCCAGGTCTCCGGCCCCGGCGGACGACTCGGCGGCGGGGTGGTCCTGGAGCTCGGCGATCTGGTCCGCGGTCAGGGCCCGTGACCAGAGGCCGACCTCGTCGAAGGCACCCGCGAACACCGGATCGGCGGAGTAGTGGGAGCGGCCGAGCCAGTGGTCGCGCAGGGTGCCCAGGGCGGCCGGGGTGAGGGTCATCGCGGTGTTCTTCGCGACCGCGGCGCCGTTGACGTAGAGGATTCCGGTGCCGTCCGCGATCGTCACCGCCACATGGCTCCACTCGCCCAGGGGCAGGGGCGCCGTGCCCTCCAGGCTCTGCTCGCCGCCCGCTCCCGAGGTGGTGATGGCGAAGCGGGGATTGCCCTTCGCGTTGCGGGCGGTGAGGTAGAGGTAGCGGGTGGTGTCGTCGCCGAAGTCGAGGATGCGGGTCCAGGCGGCGTCGTGGGTGGGCTTCACCCGGGCCGCGAGGGTGACGGCCGTGGCGCCGCCGAGCACCGTGTCCGGCAGGTCGACGTATCTGTAGGACCCCCGGACGTTCTCCGCTGCGGCGCCGAACCTGCCCGGCACGCTGAGCACCGCCGGATCGTGCCGCAGCGCCTCGCGGACCTCGTCCAGGGCCCCGACCATATGGCGGATCTTGTCGGCGTACACCTTCTCGCCGGTGCCGGTGCAGGCCTGGGAGAGCATGGTGAGGAAATGGCCCGTGAAGTGGCCGCGGAGGTTTCCATTGGCCTCGCCGTCCAGCCCCTCCCAGCCGCCCGGTGCCACCGCGCCACGGGTGGAGAGGCCCGCGTTGGCCCGGAAGACCTGGAGCAGCCGGTCCACGTCGTAGCCTCGGCCGTAGTCCAGCATCAGTTGGCGCTTGGCGGTGAAGACGCTTGTCCGGAGCGCCACGTCCTCGGGACGGAACGGCCGCAGTGTCCAGGCGGCCGGCACCCCGGCCCCGGACCCGGGCGCGGCCCCGGCCGCGGCGCCAGGAGCCGCGGCCGCCCGGCCGGTGGCGAGCGAGGTCAGCGCCGGGGCCGCCGCGACGAGGGCTGCGGCGCGGAGGACGGCTCGTCTGGCGGGTGCGGATGCCATGGGTGGCCTCGTTTCAGGGGGCGGACGGAATTGCGTTCGACATATCAGACGTCGTTCGGAAATCCGACCAGAAAGTAGAACGCTGGTCAGGACACGTCAATAGCTGGGACGAGAGTTGCGCGAGCCTCAATGGGGCGCGGGAGTGACCTGGGAGTGTTGTCGTACGGTCGCTGGGTCCGCGGGCCGCGCGCGCGTCAGATACTGCGGCACCGGTGCCGTATCCTCACCGGTGTCGCGGACCAGCCCGTAACGGACGACGCCCGCGCCCCCGTCGGGCGGAGTGGCCACGTCCTCGGCCACCTGGTCCCAACTGGACGCCTGGGCGAAGAGGTTGTAGTCGGCGCCCCGTTCGTTCTGGTGCAGAGTGACGCTGCCGTCCAGCCAGAAGTACTCGTTCTGCCACATCTGCTGGGCCCCGGCGGGCAGCACGGTGGTGCCGGTGGCGGGGCCGCCCATCCAGGTCGTACCGTCCGCCGAACCCGGCTGTACGTCGTCCAGCCGCCGACCGCCGCCCGAGGCCACATGGAAGAGCCTGCCGCGCAGACCGGTCCACGTCGGCATGACGAGCGCGCCGGGGCGCTGACCGGGCAGCACCTGCCAGCGCACCCGGACGTAGCCGCGCCCCGTGAACGTGACCTCCTCGCCCCGGTGGGTCAGCCCGGTCGGCGGTGCGCCGGTCAGTGCCACCGTGCCGTCGGCGCGCCGTGGCAGCGCCGCGGGCCGGGCGGTGGCCGCGGGGGCGCGGTCGGCCGTGTCGACGACCGTGCCGTACAGCTGCTCCTCCGGGTGCGAGGGCGACGGCGCCGGGGAGGCCGGAGGCGCGGACGACGGCGGGCGGGCCGTGCTCGCGGTGGTGGGCGGTGCGGTCCGTGGCGCGGGCTCGTCCGGCGCTTGCGTCACGACGTACGCGCCGCCCGCGGCGATGGCCGCCCCGGCCGTCACCGCCACCGCGGGCTTGGCCAGCGCGCCGAGCACCTTGGCCGACCAGCCCGCCGGAGCCGCGGCCGAAGCGGTAGCCGCCGAGGCCGTGGCGGTGGCCGCGGTGGCCGCAGCCGCCGTCTTGCCGCCCAGTGCCGTCGCGAGCGTGAAGCCGACCGGCAGCGGCACCAGCGCGATGCCCACGAGCAGCCGCTCGGCGGGTACAGCATCGTCGCGCACTCCGGAACAGCGCGCACATCCCCGGACGTGCCGGGCCAGCCGCTTGCGCCACACCGAATCGGGCCGTCCGTCCCAGCCGTCGGTCGTCTCGCGCAGGTCAGGGCACGCGGAGTCGAGCGCCCGGACGATGCTCCGCGCGGTCTCCAGCCGCGCCTTCATCCGCTGGACCCGCACGGCGGCGTGCTGCCGGCTGATGCCGACGGCCGCCGCCAGCTCGCGCCGGGTGAGGTCGCCCGCGACCTCCAGCCACCACAGCGACAGCAGTCCCCGGTCCTCGTCGGCGAGCCAGCGCACCGCCTCCGCCACCTCCCGCCGCTGCCCCTCCAACTGGAGCCGCAACACGGTCAGTTCGGCGAAATCCGGTGCGCCATGGGCGTCGTCGGGGAGTGTGTCGGCGGTCTTCCGCCGCGCCCGGTCGCGTATCTGGCGCATGGCGATGGCGACCAGCCAGGAACGGAAGCCGTCCGGATCGCGCAGCGAGCCCAGGCCGTGGACGGCGCGCAGCATGGTTTCCTGCACCACGTCGTCCACGTCCGCGTGGCCGTTCAGGGCCCGTCCGACGATGTTGTAGACGAGCGGCAGCCAGCCCTCGACCAGCTCGTCCAGGGCACGCCGGTCCCCGTTCTGCGCCGCCACGATGGTGGCGCGCCACTGCCGCCCGTCCACACTGCGCCCGCCCACAACCTGCCCTTCCGCTGGCCCTTCTCGTACGAGGCGATCACTTCGCGTAGAGGAGCGTCCCGAAGCCGAGCTGATCGAAGCCTCCGCTGTTCGGCCCGTAGTCGCCCCCTCCGCCCTCGACGCCCACCTTCTCAGCCATCGCCGTGATGAAGGGTACGGAGAGTCCGCGGCGGCGTGCGTAGTGGTAGTGCAAGACCGCCCAGACCGGACGAATCTGCCCGCGCCCCGCGTCGGATATCACCGTCTGTGACCGCTGCGCGCACTTCTGGCCGGTGCCCCAGGTGTAGGTGGTGAAGGGCACGTCCCGTCCGAGGTTGTACGTGGCCACGTACTGGGCGGCCTTCATGAACCGGTTGTCGTCGTAGCCGTACAGGTCGACACCCTGATTCCAGGCCATCTCGCAGATCGCGCCCATCTGCCCCATGCCCATCATGGTGTGACCCTGGTCGCGGCCGCTCTCCTGCCACTGGGCGAGCCCCCGGCCCTCGTACACGAAGGGGATGGCATGCCGGATGGAGCCGTTGCCCTCGCCGGACTTCATGTACGTCACGGCGCGGTCGAACGCCGTGGCGTCGTCGCAGAGGATGCCGATCGCCATGAGAGACGCGGTGTTGCACAGGTCCCAGTTGGCCCAGTAGTTGGTGACGCAGGCGTCGTTGTGGCGGGTGAGGAAGTCCTCGTTGAGCGGCTGGAATACGTGCTTCATCATCGTCCGGAAGCGGGCGAGGTCGAAGCCGTCGTAGCCGCGCATCAGCTCGGCGGCGTTCGCGAACTGGTAGCCGTAGAGACCGGCGGCCAGGAAGCGGTCGGCGTTGCCAGTGATCTCCTTCAGCGTGGCCGACCAGGCGTTGAGGATTGCCACGGCGGTGTCGCCGTTCGCCTTGGTGCCGCCGATCTTCCAGCGCAGGGCGTTCTGATAGGCGGCGTGGACGTCGTGGTACAGGGTGGGGTAGTTCTGGCCGGTGCCACCGCGGACGACCGTGGCCTGCGGCCTCGGCTGCCACGTGCTCGCCGAGTGCCGATTGGCGGTGAGTCTCTTCCAGCCCGCCAGCCACGGGTCGTCGCCCGCCGCCACCCGCACCTTGGCGCGGTGCAGATCCCCGGCGCTGTGCAGCGCCCCGGGGTGCGCGAACCCCGCCGGGGCGGCCTCCGCGCCACCTCCGGCGAGCGCGGCGACCCCGCCGCCGAGCGCCCCGGCCGCCACGAGGCCACCGCCGAGGGTGAACAGGCCTCTGCGGCTGAGGCGGTGCTTGTTGTCGTGCGGCATGCGGCTCAACTCCTGAACGGGAATGACAGGGGACGCCCAGGAGACGGAGCCACACGACCGCCGATAACACTTTTTCCTGCCTCAACCCAGTGCCGTGTACACCGCGTCGATCAGGGCCGTCTTCCGGGGATCGTCGACGATGTGCGGACCCATGCGGTTCATCGCATAGCCGAGGCTGACCTGCGCTTCGGGGTCGGCGTGGCCGCAGGAGCCGCCGAAGCCGTCGTGGCCGAAGGCGCGCGGGTTCGGACCGTAGGAGCCGTTGGGACCGCTCAGCCACACACCGAGCCCGGCCTCCATGTCGTGGGGGAGACCATGCCCCAGGATCAGGTCGCGGCACGCCCCCTGCCCCTCACGGGCCCGCTCGACGGCCTCGGGCGAGAGCACACGGTGGTCCCCGGCCAGGCCATGGCGGGCGTAGATGCCGTAGAGGGTGGCGATCGCACGGGCCGTCCCGTGGCCGTTTGCGGCCGGGATCTGGGCGGCCCGCCACCGAGGAGTATTGGCCTTGGCGGCCCCGACGAGCGGGTTGGCCAGCGCGGCGATCGCGACGGGCTCCAACTGGGCGAACACCGCGGCCTGTTCACTGGACGCGGCGGCGGGCGGATGCACCAGCTCCGCCACCCGCCCGGCCTCCTTCTCCGGCAGACCGATGCCGAAATCGATCCCCAGCGGCCCGGTGATCTCCCGGCGCAGAAACTCGCCGGGCATGACACCGGTGATGCGCCGGATGACCTCGCCGACCAAGTGGCCGTACGTGATGGCGTGGTATCCGGATTGCGTTCCGGGCTCCCACCACGGCTCGGTGGCGGCCAGCCGGGCGCAGGTCTTCTCCCAGTCGCACAGATCGGCCACGGTGTGCTTCTCCCGCAGCCCGGCCAGACCCGCCCGGTGGGAGAGCAGATGGCGCACCGGCAGGCTGTCCTTCCCGGCCGCCGCGAACTCCGGCCAGTACGAGGCCACCGGGGCATCGAAGTCCAGCAGCCCCCGGTCCGCGAGCAGATGCGCGCACAGCGCCGTCACACCCTTGGTGGTGGACCACACGTTCACCACGGTGTCCCGCTCCCACGCCCGTTCGCGCCCGGCGTCCGCCCAGCCACCCCACAGATCCACCACGGTCCGCCCGCCGACCTGGACGGTCACCGCCGCGCCCAGCTCCTCGCGCTCGGAGAAGTTGGCCGCGAACGCGTCACGCACGGCGGCGAATCCTGGGTCGCAGTGGCCTTCGATGTGCGGTGCGGGCGGCACGGACGGCTGCGTCATGGTCCACTCCCAACAGGTGTGTTCGGCGGACTTGCAACATACCGACTGGTTGGACCGGCGGAAACCCGACCGATCCTCCGGCGTCCGTGCCCCGCCGTGGGGCAAGGTCGCATCGGCGGACCCGCCACAGACACGGAGGCCCCATGACCACGCGGCCCACCCCCGCACTCCGGTGCACCGGAACGGCAGCCCTCATCGTCAACAGCCGTGGACAGTATCTGCTGCATCTCCGCGACGCGCACAAACCGATCCCCGACCCGGGCACCTGGTCCCTCCCCGGCGGCGGCCCGGAAGGGGCCGAGACCCTGGAGGAGGCGATCGCGCGCGAAATCCAGGAGGAGACCGGGCTCACCATCGACGACCTCACCCCCTTCACGGTCGTCGAATGCGGCGAGCGGGACGGCGTCACCAGGGGACGCAATCAGGTCTACCTGGGGCACTGGGACGGCGACCCCGCGCGTCTGCCGGTGACCGAGGGCATCATGTTCGCCTTCTTCGACGCCGCGACCACCGCGTGGCTGACGATGCCGCCCTGGGCTGCCGAGGTGATTGCCCGTCATCAGGCGGACGGCGCCGTGACCCCGCCGCAGTCGCACACGCGTCACGGCGCGCGGACCGTGAAGAACGTCATCGGCGTGCACCTGTATCTGGAGCGCGACGGCCAAGTCCTGCTCGGGCTGCGCCATCCCGATGCGGCGTTCGCACCGTTGGAACACCATGGCCTGGCCGGACACTGCGAGCAGGAGTCCGCCATCGCCTGCCTCATCCGGGAGGCGAAGGAGGAAGCGGGGCTGCTGATCGACGCCGATGACGTCGAGTTCGTACACGCCGTCCACCTCGTCGATACGTCCGGCACGCAGCCGCATGCAGATGTTCTTCCGCGCCCGGCGGTGGACGGGCGAGCCCGAAGTCCTGGAGCCGGACAAGTGCGTCAGCTGGGGCTGGTGGCCGGCCGACGCACTGCCGGAGCCGACCGTTGCCTACACCCGGGCCGCGATCGAAGGCATCCGCCACGAGCGCCTCTACACCGAGATGGGCTGGACCTGACCGACCCTCCACCCCCTGAGGAGCGATCCATTGGGACACACACGGCAGGATGAATGGGACACGCACTACGCCGACGGAAAGACATTCCGGCGCCTGGGGGACACCGAGCGCGCACTGCTGGCCGCGCACGTGCCCGCCCCCGCCGAGGGCGGCCGAGCCCTCGACGTGGGCTGTGGCCTGGGCGAGCTGGCCGCGCATCTGGCATCGGTGGGCTACACCGTCGACGCCGTCGACTGGTCCGACAGCGCCCTCGCCCGGGCCGGTACCACTCACCCGGCGGGCGTGCGGTGGTTACGCCTGGACATCGAGCGGGACGACCTCGCCCCGCTGCGCCAGGACGGCTACGACCTGATCACGCTCCGGCTGGTCTACCCCTTCTTCCGTAACCGCTCCCGGGCCATGGACGCCCTCGCCCGTCGGCTGCGGGAAGGCGGAGCGATCGTGGTGGTCACACCGCTCGCAGCGACGACGCCCGAGGAGCGTCGGGACATCGCGCTGGACGAAACGGAGATCGGCCTGCTGAGCAGCGGATGGAAGCGGGTGGATCGGTTCGACGCGGAGGGGCTGGCCATGCTGATCCTGCGGGGCCGGGTTCAACCGGAGGGTTGAGGGTTGTCCGCCCCCGGCCGTGAACCGTCGGCCGGGGGGCGAGGAAAAGTCTCCGGGATGACTTCAACGAAACCCTTGAAGTCATGGATACCCAAGACATCGAACCGCCCGAGGCGGAGTCTGCCGTTGATGCCCCCGTACCGCGGCGGCGGTGGTGGACCCTGCCGGCGGTGAGCGCGGCCCAACTGCTCGTGGTGCTGGACGGGACGGTCGTGAACATCGCCCTGCCCTCCGCGCAGAGCGCGCTCGGGATGTCCGACGCGAACCGGCAATGGGCGATCACCGCGTATGCCCTCGCCTTCGGCGGACTGCTGCTGATCGGCGGCAGGGTCAGTGGCGCGCTCGGCCACCGGCGCGCGTTCGTCATCGGCCTGACCGGCTTCGCCGCGTCGTCCGCGCTGGGCGGGGCCGCCGTCAACCCCGGGATGCTCTTCGGGGCCCGGGCCCTGCAGGGTGTTTTCGCCGCCCTGCTCGCACCCGCCGGGTTGTCGTTGCTGACCACGACGTTCACGGAGCCGCACGAACGCGGCCGGGCGTTCGGCGTGTTCACCGCGGTCGGTGCCGCCGGGTCGGCCATCGGCCTGATCGCCGGGGGCCTGCTGACCGAGTACGCCGGCTGGCGCTGGTGCCTGTACATCAACGTCCCCGTCGCCCTGTTGGCCGTGCTCGGTACGGCCTTCGTGCCGCCGGGCCGCCCGGTCCGCGACGGCGGGCGGCTCGACGTCGCGGGCGCACTGCTCAGCACCACCGGCTTCGCCGCGGTGGTCTATGCCTTCAACGAAGCCGAACCGCTCGGCTGGGGCGCGCCGAAGGTGCTGGTGCTGCTGGCCGGTGGTGTCCTGCTGCTGGCCGTGTTCGCCACCGTCGAGGTCCGCGCACCCCACCCGCTGCTGCCGATGCGTGTGTTCCTGCACCGGGCCCGCGCCGGTGCGTTCCTCTCGATCACCCTGATGTTCGTCGCGATGTTCGGCTTCTACCTGTTCATGAGCTACTACACCCAAGCCCTCCTCGGCTATTCGCCGGTCCGGGCGGGCCTGACGCTGATCATCAACGCCCTGGCCGCCCTGCTCGGCTCCACCCTGATCGCCGGGAGACTGCACGGACGCGTCGCACCCGCGGCGCTGATCCTGCCCGGCCTGATCGCCGCGGCCGCCGGGATGTTCGTCCTGACCCGTTTGACGCCGCAGAGCACGGACATCCTGCCGCTCTACCTGGCACCCGCCCTGGTGCTCACCGGGCTCGGCCTCGGCTGCGTCATGCCCCCGACCGCCGCCCTGGCCACAGCGGACATGCCCCCGCACGACGTCGGCGCCGCATCGGCCGCCTACAACGCCTCGCAGCAACTGGGAGCCGCACTCGGCACCGCGCTGCTCAACACCATCGCGGCCAGTGCCACGGCGTCCCACCTGGCGTCGGCACGCGACGCCACACCGATCGCGGCATCCACGCACGGCTACACCACCGCCCTGACGGTCGGCTTCGCCATCCTCCTCGCCGCCGCGTGCGTCGCCGCACCGCTGACCATGACCCGCCCCGTACGAAAGACCGGAACCGTGGCCCAGGCTGCTGCTCGGTCGTCACACCGTGGGTCTGAGAAGGCCGGCGGCGACCAGCCCGGCCAGGCCCAGGTCCATGTCGGTGAGCCGACCGCTCAGGATGTGGGCCACGTACTGGTCCCGCGGCAGCGTGATCGGCTCGACGAACTCCTCGGCATCCGGCGTGGGGTCCGCGACTTTGCGGCAATCGCGGGCCAGTGCCGCGTACCGCACGTGGGTGGCGTAGGAGGCCAGATAGGTGGTCGCGACGACCTGGAGCGAGCCGGCCTCGTACCCCGTCTCCTCCAGCAACTCGCGCGCCGCACCGGCCACGACCTCCTCGCCATCGGTGACCAGACCGCCGGGTAGTTCCGCCAGTACCGTGCCCGGCCCGGGCCGGTACTGGCGCACCAGGAGGCCCTGCCCGTCCTCCGTCAGCGCGACCACTGCGACGGTGCGCGGGCCCACCAGAATGTCCCAGTCGGACTCCCGGCCGTCGGGCTGAACGTAGGTGCGGCATCGCACTTTCAGGTATCCGGCCGACCGAGGGCGCTCGCTCTTCAGCGTCCACACCAAGGGGTTGGGCTCTGCGGCAGTCACGTTCGGCATCCTATGCGCCGCATGGTGTCACCGCCCTCGTAGACGTCTCCGGGGCGATGCCGCACCGCCCGGCGTCAGGGGAGTGGTTCGACCTCCAGATAGCGGTGGCGGCCGCGGCCGCGGTACTCCAGGGCCTCCCAGCCCAGCCCGCGCAGCACCCGGGCGCAGTTGCCCAGCTGCTCTCCCGCCGCGTACGCGGCGCCACTTCCCGTGGGCCCCAGCCATTCGACCCGCACCACCCCCGCCCGCTCGGCCTCGGCGCAGCGGTAGCCCGTCGCCAGCCGGTGGCCGTCGGCGCCGACCGCCGAGGGGGGAATGCCCGCCGCCTCCAGGGCGATGGCCACGGCCCGTACCGGCTGGTGCCGCTCCCAGGCGGCGGGCGTGGCGAGAGGGTCGTCGCTGTCGGTGTTCATCAGCCGACGGATCTCCAGCAGGCTGTCGAACGCCGCCCGCACCGCCGCCGTCCGCTTCCGGGGGTCCGTCTCGATGGGCGCTTCATCGCCCGTGGCCGCGTCGAACCGTGCCGTCACCCGCCACCTCCAGGTCGAAGCCCTCTCGTGGGATCAGCGCTCGGCGGTACGCGCGACGCGGAATCCCACGTCGTCCACCCGGAAGGTCGGGTGACTGCGGCGGCGTACGGAGGCCCGGCAGCTCCAGTGTTCATCGAACCAGCCGCCGCCACGGAGCACTCGGTAGGTGCCGTAGACCTCGGCGTCGTAGAGGTCCCAGCACCACTCCCAGACATTGCCGAGCATGTCGTGGAGGTCCCACGCGTTGGGCTGTTTGCCGCCCACGTCATGGGGTCGTTCCCCCGAATTGCCGCGGTGCCAGGCGATGTCGTCGAGCGGCCCGTAGCGCGGTCCGGCGGTACCGGCACGGCAGGCGTGCTCCCACTCGGCTTCCGTCGGCAGCCGGTACCCCTCCGCGGACGGGTCCCACTCCATGTCCTCACCATCGGCAGGGAGGCGGTACGCGGGCGTGAACCCGTGCCGCTCCGACAGGGCGTTGCAGAAGACGACCGCGTCCCGCCACGACACGCCCTCGACGGGCGCCGCGTCCGCCTGGGCGTTGCTCGGCCGTGCGCCGGTGACCTGGGCGTAC
The DNA here is from genome assembly GCF_042958345.1 of Streptomyces sp. NPDC007983. Taxonomy (NCBI): domain Bacteria; kingdom Bacillati; phylum Actinomycetota; class Actinomycetes; order Kitasatosporales; family Streptomycetaceae; genus Streptomyces; species Streptomyces sp. NPDC007983. Next base: position 223,850 of record NZ_JBIBJI010000004.1, on the reverse strand, counting down.
AGCGCCTGGGTGACCGGGTACGCGCCGAGCTGGTACGGCGCCAGCTCGACCGGCCAACTGCGCCGGGTCCGCCGGTCCGACAGCGTCACCTGCCCCGGCGGTATGGCGATCATCTCGTGCCCCGCACTCGTGTTCACGGACAGACGATACCCGGGTGGACGTCGACGGCTGGATTCCCTATTTTTCCTACTGGATTAATAGGGAATTATGGCAGGCGGCCCTTGCCGAAGGAAGAGGAGCAGGCGTGACGGTGGTGGATGCGGTTACGGAAACACCCGACCGCGCGCGTTGGCTGCAGGTCGCCCATGAGGCGGCGGACGACCTGGCCATCGACGCGGTGGTCCGCGACCAGGCCGGGAAGACACCCTTCGACGAGGTCGCGCGGCTTCGGGAGGCCGGTCTCCTGTCGTTGCTGATACCCGCCGAGAGCGGGGGCGGCGGGGCGGACTGGCCCACGGCACACGCCGTCATACGGACGATCGCCGCGGCCGACGGCGCGATCGGCCAAGTGCTCGGCTGCCACTACCTGCTGTCCTCCAGCGCGCGGTTCTTCGGCAGGCCCGGCCTCGCCGCCCGCGTCGAGCGGGAGTCCGCGGCCGGTCAGTGGTGCTGGGGCGGCGGGCTGGCCTCCGTGGAGCCGCGTCTGACGCTCACCCCGGGGCGGGGCGGCTATGTGCTGAACGGACGCCAGGGGTACGCCACCGGCGTCCTGGTCGCCGACCGGCTCGCGGTGCGCGCGGACCATTCCGAGACGGGGGAGCCGCTGGCCGTGCTCGTCGACGCGACCCGCCCCGGCGTGGTGGCCGGCGGCGACGGCGGGGAGACCTTCGGCCAGCGGCTGGCGGCCGGCGGGAGCGTGGAGTTCGACGCGGTGGCGGTCGAGAGCGACGCGGTGCTCGGCCCGCTCTCCTCGGACGACGGCACCCTGTCGCCCTTCGCCGGGCTGTCCGCGCCGACCGGGCGGCTGGTCTCGGCCCAGATCTGTCTGGGGATCGCCCAGGGAGTGCTCGCCGAGGCCCGCGAGTACACCAGGGCCGTGGACGTGCCCTGGCAGCCGGACGGGCCGTCGTACAGCTCGCCCCGTAATCCGTACGTGCTGACCACCTACGGCGAGCTGACCGTCGCCACGTTCTCCGCGTCCGCGCTCGCCGACCAGGCGCTGGAAGCGCTGGACCGCGGGCTGGCGCGCGGAGAGGACCTCACCGACGACGAGTGCGCCGAGATCACCATGCTGGCGGCGGCGGCCGAGGCGGCCGCCGCCGGTGCCGCGCAGGACGTCACGGCCCGCGCGCTGGACGTCCTCGGCGCCCGCTCCGCCGCCTCGGCGTACGGATTCGACCGGTTCTGGCGCAACGTACGGACCCACACCCTCTGCGTTCCGGTCGCTCCCCGGCTCCAGGAGGTGGGGGACTACTTCCTCCGCGGCGAGCACCCTCCGTTCGCCCTGCCCTTCTGATCGCCACGCGACCCGGTGGCGGATAATCACCGCATGCGGATCTCTGCGAAGGCGGACTATGCGGTGCGGGCGGCTCTGGAGCTGGCGGTGGCGGTGGACGGTGTCTCCGTCAAGGCCGAGGCGATCGCCGCGTCGCAGGGCGTTCCGCACAAGTTCCTCGAGGGGATCCTGGGCGATCTGCGCCGCGGCGGGCTGGTGGCCAGCCAGCGCGGCGGGAACGGCGGCTACCGGCTGGCCCGCCCCGCCGACGAGATCACGATCGCCGATGTGATCCGCGTGGTCGACGGGCCCCTGGTGTCCGTACGGGGCGTACGGCCGCCCGAACTGTCCTACCACGGCCCGGCGGAGTCGTTGCTGCCGCTGTGGATCGCGGTGCGGGCCAATGTCCGCAAGATCCTCGGTGAGGTCACCCTCGCCCAGGTCGCCGCGGCCGAGCTGCCCGAGGGGGTCCTGGACCTCGCCGAGGATCCCGAGGCGTGGACGAACCCGTAGCTCCGTAACCAGGACGTGGGACACCCCTTGACGGGACTCGCGAGGCGCTCGACACTCCTCAGGAGGGGATTCCTAGCGGATAGGTGGGGAATGATGAGGCCTGGGCAGGCGGCCGCCGAGCGAGCGGTCCGCGCGCATCGGCCCTCTCCCCTTCTGACCTCCCGCCGCCACATCGACCTGCTGCGCGTCTGCAGCGCCGCGAGTCTCCCGTCCTGAGCCGGCAGGCCCTCGCGGGCACCTGACACCGTCGTCCTGCGGCACCGCGAGCGATCACCGCCACGCGCCCACCGAGAGCCGCCCGCCGAGGGCCCCCGCCACGGGCTGCCCGCCGAGGGCCGTTCACCGCCGGTCGCTCACCGTACGTCTCACCGCCAGCGAAGAACCCGACCTGGGGAGAAACGTGTCCGTCACACCTGGGAAAGCCGCGCCGTCCTCGCCGTCCGTCGCATCGTTCCGGGGCAGGATCGGCCGGGACGCGCGCAGCGGACACTACGCCGTGCCGCGCCGCTACCGCCTCCATCTGGCGTTGTCCTGCCGGCACTGTCTGCGGATCGCCATCACCCATAGCCTGCTCGGCCTCGACGACACCCTCCCGGTGACCCTGCTGCCCGCCGTGCCCGACGGACCGGACGGCGGGCATTCCGCGCTGCGTCTGATGTACGAGGCCAGCGCGCACCGTTACGCCGGGCCGACCGCGGCACCGGTGCTCAGCGACGACTGGTCGGGCAGGATCGTCAGCACCCACACCCCCGACATCCTGCGCGACCTGGACCGCCGTTTCGGCAGCGGGAGCTCCGACCGCCCCGTTCTCCACCCGTGCGGCGCGGAGCGCGAGATGGAGGCGATCGCACGCCTCTGCGAGCGCGGCATCGACGACGCCGTCCAGCGCGCCGGACAGCCCGGCGCCGACGACGCGGCGCGCGATACCGCGCTCGGTACCGTGTTCGGCGCGCTGGACGCGCTGGAGCGACGGCTCGCGGTCCGGAAGCACGTCCTGGGCGAGGAACTGACCGCCTCCGACGTGCAGGTGTGGGTGACCCTGCTGTGGCTCGACACCGTGCACCGGCAGCATCTGGACGCCGCCGCGGTGCACCGCATCACGGACCACCCGCACCTGTGGGCCTACGCGCGGCGGCTGGCCGCCCACCCGGCGTTCGGCCGCCACCTCGATCTGGACGGCATCGCCCGTCGGCACCACGCGCACTGCCAGGGCCTGGAGGCCGCCGGAGCGGCGGTCCAGATCCTGGACTGGGCCACGCACGCGCGGCTCAGGACCCCCGCCGAACCCGGCTGACGGCCGGCTGCCCGCGCAGGCGTTGCAGGGGAGTGGGCGGCAGCGTGCGGGCGGCCCCGCGCGCGTAGTGCCGCTCCACGTAGAACTGCCCGGCGCTCAGGACCGTGGTGACGGCGATGTACCAGAGGGTGGCCACCATCAGCAGCGGGATGACCTGGTAGGTCTGGTTGTAGACCAGCTGCACCGAGTACAGCAGGTCGTGCACGGCCAGGACGCTGACGATGCTGGTGCCCTTGAGGGTGCCGATCAGCATGTTGCCCGCTGTCGGCACGATGGAGCGCATCGCCTGAGGCACCACGATCCGGCGCAGGGTGCGCCACCGGCCCAGGCCGAGCGCCTGGGCCGCCTGGGTCTGGCCGGCATCCACGGACACGATGCCACCGCGTACCACCTCGGCGGCGTAGGCGGCCTCGTGCAGGGTCAGGCCGATGACGGCGGTGAGGGCGGGGCCGAGCAGGTTGACGGTCTTGACGGTGACGAACTGGGGGCCGAAGGGGACGCCGACACCGAGCGTCGGGTAGAGCGCGCCGATGTTGAACCAGAACAGCAACTGGACCAGCAGCGGTGTGGAACGGAAGATCCACACATAGCCCCAACTCAGCGTCGCCAGCACCGGGTTGGCGGACAACCGCATCACGGCCAGCAGGGTGCCCAGCAGAAAACCGAGCACCATGACCACCGCGGTCAGCCACAGGGTCAGCAGCAGCCCGTCGAGCACGGCGGTGGTGGTGAAGTAGCGCCCGACGACGTCCCATTGGAAGGCGGGGTTACGGACGACGGAGTTGGCCACCATCGCGAACACCAGCAGCGCGACGGCCGCCGCGAACCACCGGCCGAGGTGGCGGCGCGGCACGATCCGCGGCAGGTCGCCGGAGCCGCACCGCTTGCGCGTGGTGGAGGGGGATACGGACACGGGATCGGGGGCGGTGACATCGGAAGGCGTGGCCATCTGAGGGTCCTCGGGGGGAAGGATCGCGGGCGTGGGCGGGTGCACCCCGGTGGCATGCGGCCGGGGTGGGGCTTCATCACGCTCGCCGCGTCCCTCAACGCGGCCGGAGGGGCCGCCGCGCGGGGGCGGAGCCGATCCAGGGGGTGATGGTATGTGCCGACCGCGTAGCGCTGTCAATGTGGCCGGGGAGGTGGCGGGAAAGCCGGCCCCCACCGGTCCGTCATCCGGGCACCGGTTGACGCGACGCCATGTGTCCTGCTCAATTAGTCTCATGAATGCCCAGCCGCGCTTGGTCTCCCGCGACCACATCGACTTCGGTCGTGTGTGGTCCGCCATGTGTTGCGCCTGACTGGGCAGCGGGCTGTCTGATCGGCCCTTCCCTCCCTCGGTGACCCCGTCGCGGGCCGAGTTCTTCCTCCGCGCGACCGCCGTACCCGGGCTCTGACCCGGCGTACGAACGGTCCCGCGGCCCCGGACACGCGCTGCCTTCGCACCTTCCGGCCTCATCACGCCTGTCTGATTCACCCGTGCTCTCCGCAAACCACATTCGCTGATCCGCCGTCACCCACGGCCGGAACAACGGGTGTTCCGCCCTTCCCGCGTGGCCCTTTGTGCCCATCCCGAGAGGCTCTTCGCATGCCCGTGGAATTCCTCGGCATCGCCGCCACCCATGACGGCTCCGAGACCACCCCGCGCTCCGGCGCCGCCTTCGACAAGGAGTACACCCTCCGGCTCGCCCGGGCACACGAGGACCACGGCTGGGACCGGGTGCTCTTCGCCTACGGCTCCGGATCGCCGGACCCCGCCCCGGCCGCCGCGTACATCGCGAGCAGGCTGGACCGCCTTCAGATCCTGCTCGCCCACCGGCCCAACGTCTCGTATCCGACGTACGCCGCGAAGACCTTCGCCACTCTCGACCAGCTCAGCGAGGGCCGGTTGACGGTGCACTTCATCACCGGTGGCAACGACCATGAGCAGGGCCGGGAGGGCGACACCCTCACCAAGGACCAGCGCTATGAGCGCACCCGCGAGTACATCCGGATCGTCAAGAAGATCTGGACGGCTCGCGAGCCCTTCGACCACGAGGGGGAGTACTACCGCTTCCACGACTTCGTCAGCGATGTCCTCCCCGTCCAGCAGCCCAGGCCCCGGGTCTCCTTCGGCGGTTCCTCCCCGGCGGCCTACGCGGCCGGGGGAGCGGAGGCCGACATCTACTGCCTGTGGGGCGAGCCTCTGGAGAAGACCGCGGAACAGATCGAGGCGGTGAAAGCGGCCGCACGGGCCGCGGGCCGCACCGACGTCCCGCGCATCCAGGCGGCCTTCCGGCCGATCATCGCCCCTACCGAGGAACTGGCCTGGGAGAAGGCCCACCGCACGGTCGGCGCGATCCGGGCGCGGCGTGAGCAGGGGCTCGTACGGCACCACCGCGACAGCGCCCCGGAGAACACCGGCTCCCAGCGGCTGATCGCCATCGCGGAGCAGGGGGAGCGGTACGACCGCGCGCTGTGGACCCCGACCGCCGCCGCCACCGGCGGCGCGGGCAACTCCAACGCCCTGGTCGGCACCCCCGAGACGGTGGCTCAGGCGCTGCTGGACTACTACGACCTGGGCGTCGACATCCTCTCCGCCCGGGGCTATGACCTGCTGGGCGACGCCATCGACTTCGGGCGGCACGTCATCCCGATCGTCCGCGAGGAGGTCGCCAAGCGCGACGCCGAGCGCGCGGCGCGCGGCCCGCAGTCCCTCGCGGCGGTGCGCGCATGACCACAGCCGCGCAGCGGCCCGCCACCGGGCTGACCGTCGTCCCCGTCGAGGTCGGCGACCCGCGCGTGGCGCCGCTGTTGCGGGAACTGGGCGACGAGTACTCCACCCGCTACGGCAAGGACGCGCACGCCGAACTCGCCCGGTATCCCGACGAGGAGTTCACCCCCGCACACGGCGGCGTGCTGCTCCTGCTGCTGGAGCACGGGGAGCCGGTCGCGGGCGGCGCCTTCCGCCGCTACGACGACACCACGGCCGAACTGAAACGCATCTGGACCCACTCCGCCCACCGCCGACGCGGCCTCGCCCGCCGGGTCGTGGCCGAACTGGAGCGCACGGCAGCGGCCCGCGGCTACCGGCGCGTCTACCTGACCACCGGGCCGCGCCAGCCCGAGGCCCGCGGCCTGTACCTGGCCACGGGCTACACACCGCTGTTCGACACCGGGGCCGACCCGGAGACCATCGGCCCGCTCCCGTTCGAGAAACACCTCACCACCGACGCACAGACCCGAAAGGCTCCCGCCCCGTGAACCACTCCCGCGCGAGACTGCGCCTTCGTCCGGCCGCCGCCGTAACCGTCTCCGCGCTGGCGCTGGCCGGCTGCGGTTCCGGCGACCCCGGTGGCACGGCGGCGGCGGGCGCCGCGTCCCCCGCACCGACCGCCAATCCGGTGGCCTCGGTGCACAAGGCCGACTCCATCGCCGCCCTGCTGCCCGCCGACGTCAGGAAGTCGGGCACGCTGCGGATCGGCAGCTCGGTGGGGGGACCGCCGGGCGCGTACTACCCGCAGGGGACGGGCGGGAAGCCCGTGGGCCAGGACATCGACCTCGCGAACGCGGTGGCCAAGGTCCTCGGCGTCGAGCTGCAACGCCAGGACGCCTCGTTCGAGACGATCCTGCCCGCTCTCGGCAGCGGCAAGTACGACGTGGGGACCGGCAACTTCGGCGTCACCGCCGAGCGGCTGAAGACCATCGACTTCGCCACCTACATCAACGACGGCCAGGGCTTCGCGGTGAAGAAGGGCAACACCGCGCTCGGCGGCAAGGTCACCGATCTCACCAAACTGTGCGGCCTGACCATCGGCACCGGGGCGGGCACCACCTTCGAGGCGACCCTCGAAGCGCAGAAGAAGGTGTGCGCGAAGGCGGGCAAGAAGCCGTACGAGGTGAAGGTGTTCTCCGAGAACGGCGCCCTCCTCACCGCGCTCCAGCAGGGCCGGATCGACGTGGAGATGTCCACCATCAACGGCCTCCGCCACCAGGCGGCACAGAAGGCCGCGCAGACCAGCTTCCTCGGCGAGTACCACCGGCTCGACGTGGGCTTCGCCTTCAAGAAGGGCTCCCGGCTTCCCCGGGCCTTCCAGGCCGCCGTCAATGAGCTGATCAAGGACGGGACCTACGCCCGGATCCTCGACAAGTGGGGCACCAAGGCCTCCGCGATCGAGACCTCGCGGATCAACCCGCCCGAACACACCCCGTAGAACCGGAACAACCTCGCCGGACCGAATCGCGTCTAGATCAGCAACGGACGCGCGGCGGACAACTCGGCGAGGGTTGTTTCCGCCCCTCTATGCACTCAGTGTATAGAGGGAGTGGACAGAAAGGTGGCGCGCGCTTCCGTAGAACGAAGACGGAAAGGCACCCATGTACGACAAGGCGTTCGCCCCGGAGTACCAGGGCTCCCTCACCACCCTGTCCGTGAACTCGTCGCTGGTCGACGTACTGGCCGCGGGCACCGAGCAGTTGCGGGCGGCCGAGCGCAGCGGCTGCCCTCGGGAGACGGCGCGCGTGGGGCTGGCGGTGGCCGAGGCCAACCGCAGGCTGGGGAATGTGTCGGATGCCGACCGCGAGTGGAAGGCCAGCTATCGGGCGGCCCGTACGGCGGGGGACGCCGGGGCGATGGCGTGGGCGCTGTGGAGTGGTGGCACGCTCGCCCGGCAGCGGGGCGCGCTGGCGCTGGCGTGGCGCCTGCTCGGGTTCGCGGCCGAACTCGGCGAACAGGGAGGGGACATCCTCGCCCGTGGCTACTCGCTCGCCGGATTGGCGGAGACGGGTCGCATCCAGGGGGATTACGAGGCCGTGGGCGCGCTGCACGAGCAACTTCTCGCCGAGGCGCGGGAGCGCGGCGAGGCACGGCACACCGTATGGGCGCTGGAGGGGATCGCCCAGATGCATCGCAACACCGGGTCGTACGACACGGCGTACGCGATGTTCGAGGAGTCCGCGGCGATCGCCGCGCAGGCCGAGGACCGGCGCGGACATGCCTGGGCGCTGCGCGGCTTGGCCGACATCGTCTCCGTGCGCGACGGCGACGCGGACCGTGCGCTGGACCTGCTCGCCGAGGCGGAGGTGACGTGTCGCGAGATGAACCTGATGAGCGCGCTGGCCTACAACCACAAGATGCGCGGCAATGTACTCTATCGCGCGGGTCGTTGCGCGGAGGCGCGTGACGTCTACCAGCAGGCACTGACCGAGTTCCGCGCCATGAGCGAGCCGCGCGGCGAGGCCCTCGCCCGGCTGGGGCTCGTCAAGTCCCTGGCCCGGCTCGGGCGTGACCGCGCCCACACAGCCGCCGATCTGGCCGAGCTGGCCGCTGTACTGGACCGGATCGGGCTGCGGCACGCCCGCCGGATGGTGGACCGCGCGCGGGTGGAATTCGGCATCGCGTAAGCGAGGAGCCGGCCCGGGCGGTGCGTGTGCGTGTGCGTGTGCGTGAGGAGGGGCCTCCCCACGCACACGGCGCTTACACGGACGCCTGGTCGTTGTCCTTCATCGAACCCCAGCCGTGCCACCGCTCGACCTCGATCCAGGCGCTGGTACGGGCGCGGTCCCGGTCCGGGTAGGGCCCGCCGATGTAGTGGTGGGCGATGCGGTCGATGTCGGCCAGGCCCTCGTCCTCGCGCATCTCCACGACACGTCCGATGAGCGTGACATGGGTGTACCAGTCGTCCTTGTCCAGGACGGTGAGGGTCACCCGCGGATCGCGGCGCAGGTGCTTCAGCCGTACCCGGCCGTCGTCCAGGTTGACCAGGACGCGGCCGTCCTCCCACGCGTACCAGGTGGGAGTGGACACGGGGGTGCCGTCCGAGCGCACGGTGGCCATGACGGCCGGATTGGGGTGGCGCAGCAGGGCGTCGGCCTCGGGCGGCAGCGGCGGCTTGGACATGAGAACTCCTTGCTGACGGGTGGCGGGGCGAGCTGTCGGACATGGCGGGCCCCGCACTGCCCGGATGGTACGTGACCGGGCGCGCCCGGGCCCAGGAGACGCAGTCGGTGCTCGCTGTCCGAAGGGCCGGTGGTCGGGCAGGGGTTGTCGATCACGCGTCGCGCGCCCCCTCGCCGGCGCGGGGGCGCGCAACGCGCAGCGCGTCCCGCGTCGGAGAGCGTCAGCCGACCGCGCCCTCGATGAGCCGGTGGGCGGCCGCGTCGGTGCGGGCGACGTCCTGGGTGACCAGGCGGTCCTGGCACAATCCGCGCAGGCCGGAGACCAGGAGCGTGGCCCGGGCCCGTGCCTGCCGCGGCGGATGGCCCAGCCGGACGTACGCGGCGGCGATGGGGCCGATCATGATTTCGACGGTTTCCGCGGCGAGGCTGCCGTACTGCTCCGGCTCGGTGGTGGCCAGGCTGAGCAGCTGCAGCAGCATGCGGATCGGCCCGGCCTGCTCCCCGGTGGTGATCGCTTCCCACAGAGTATGGGCGGCCCGGTGCAGGGCGGCGGTGTCGTGGACATCGTCGAACATCCTGTGGGCGTCCGGCCGGCTGGCGGCCAGTGCCTGCGCCAACAGATTCTCGCGACTGCCGAAGTAGTACAGAAGCATGCGCTTGGTGGTGCCGATCGCCTCGGCGAGCGGACTCAGCGACATCTGGGCGAGGCCGTGGTGCTGGAGGTAATGCGTGACCTGCTCCAGCAACTCGGCGCGCTTCTCGGCGTTGACGGGACGAGGCACGCTTTGACTGTACCGGTCGGTACACGTACGGTGCAAAGACGTAAGTGTGCCGATCGGTACGTTAACCAGCGTGGCGGCCAGGTGCGAGGGACGAAGAAGGGGCGCCATGAGAGGCCGGACCGATCGACCAGTGGGCATATCCGTGGCCAGGACCCTGGCCGAGGCCATGTGGTTCCCGGCGGCGCTCTTCCTCGGCTTCCTGTTCTGCTTCGCCCCCGCCCTGCACGCGCCTCAACCGCACCATGCGAAGGTCGTGGTCGCCGGAGGCGCCCAGGGGGCCAAGGCCGGGGCAGCTTTGCGGGGGCAGCACCCGGGTGGGTTCGATGTCACCACCGTGACCCGCGCTGGGGAGGCCCGCCAGGCGGTGCTGGACCGGGACGCGGTGGCGGGCTACGTCGCCGGAGGGCGGCATCCCGTGCTGTACGTGGCCAAGGCCAACGGGGTGTCCCTCGCGCAGACGTTGACCAGGAACTTCTCCCACATCACGGCCGAGCACGAACAGAGGCTCATTGTCGAGGACGTGGCGCCCACGGTGAGCAAGGATCTGACGGGCACGACCCTGGTCTATTTCGGGACCGCCTGGAGCGTCCCCGGTTACCTGCTCGCGACGACCCTGCTGCGTGCGGTGACCTTCAACCGTCGCAGGAAGCTGATGACGATCGCGGGTGTCGCAGTCCTCTTCAGCCTCGTCGGTTTCCTCGTCGGCACAGGGCTGGGCTACCTCCCCGGTAATCCCTCGGCGCCGGCGATCGCCTTTCTGCTCACCACGGCGGTGGCCACGTTCGCCTCCGGCTTGGCGCCGTTCGTCAGGCAGTACTTCCCCGCGGTGGGCATGGGTCTGTTCATCGTGCTGAGCATTCCGACCAGCGGTGTGGTCCCCGCCCCGCTGCTGCCCCCGTTCTTCCAGCGCGTGCACGCCGTCATGCCTCTCGCCAACGCGGTGGATGCGCTCAGGGGGGTCCTGTACTTCGACGGGGCGGGGGTGCTCGAGCCCGTCCTCGTGCTGGGCGCGTGGATCACGGCGGGTGTCGTCCTGATGGGTTTCGATGCCTGGCTGCAGCATCGCAAAGCCGCTCGAAAGGACGGGGGAGGCGAGCAGGAGGAGGTTGTGGAGCCACCGGTGGACGACCCGTCCCTGGAGACGCCGACCCCTACCGCGCTTCCGGTCCACCCTCACCACTTCGGCGAGCCGGTGCCGACGCTGCAGGGCACCGTTCGCGACGGCGCGCGGCAGCCCGTCCGCCATGCCGCGGTGACCGTCATGGACGCCGGAGGACGGCAGCTGGTGCGTAGCACGACGAACGCGCGGGGCGAGTACGCCGTGACCGGTCTGTCAGAGGGGTATCTCAGCATCGTGGTCTCGTCCCCGGGCCGGAAGTCGGGCGTTCACCGGAGGCTGCTGCGATCCGGTGCGGTCGTCCAGGTCGACTTCACCATGCACGACCGGCCCCAGGGGGCGTCGCCCCGCAGGCTGTCCCGACGCCACTGAGGTTCTCGATCCGGGGCCACGCCGCGGTGGGCGGGCGAAGCCCTCGATCCCGCGCTCTGCGTATGCGCGAACAGGGGCCGCCCGCCGGTTCCGGCGGGTCGGTCATCCGACGGCGCTTCGAAGCGCCTCGACCTCGGCGTCGAGCGCGGCCTCGCGGGCGACGATCTCCTCCACGGCCTTGAGGGCTTCCTCCGCTCGGTGCGGCGGGATGACGATGACGCCGTCGCCGTCGGCGGCGACGATGTCGCCCGGGTGCACCACGACACCGCCGATGGCGACGGCTTCGCCGATCGTGCCCGGGCCGTTCTTGAAGGGGCCGGCGGGAGTCAGCCCGCGGGCGAACACCGGGACCCGGAGTTGTTCGATGATCGCGGCGTCGCGCACATAGCCGTCGACGACCGCGCCGGCGGCCCCGTGCACGGCGAACCGCTGCGCGAGGTTGTCGCCGATGATCGCGCGGCCGTCGTAGCCGAAGGCGTTGATGACGAGGATGTCGTCGGGACGGATGTGTTCGAGCGCCGCGATCACGGCTTTGTTGTCGCCCGCGACGGTGAGGACCGGGAGTGCTGTGCCGACGGCCTTGGCGCCGCCCCAGATGGGGGCGATGCCTCCGTCGACGATGTTCAGCCGGTCGAGGGCGTCGCCGAGGTTGGCCACGGAGTGGGCGCGGAACCGTTCGAGCACATGCTCGTCGACGCGTTCCCACGCCGTGTTCACGCGGACGTTGTCCTGGGGCATCGCGGTTCCTTGGGGTGGTGGGGGCGGGGGAGGGCGGCGTCCGGTTCGGCGGATGTGCGGTGCGCTGCGGATGGCCGAGAAAGTGCGAAAGCTTTCGCGTTTTTGGTGGGAGCCAGTGTGCATCGATCCGGGGCGCGACACAAGGGGTGGCCGATAATGACCGAAACCGGCCGCGTCGAACGCCATGAGGCCGTGGAATCCGGCGTCAAGTAGCCGCAAGAGTCGCATGATCCAAGGCGAGAAGGGCAATGGAAGCGCGAGGTTAACGGGAGGCGACATCTTTCCTTGACCACCCAAGAATGCGAATCTATTCTCATTCGCGATTCAAGTCGCAACTTGGCTCCGGCGCTGTTCCGCTGCCCTCTCCGTCGCCTGGTCCGGCCCATCGTGTGAGCGACACCCGGACGACGCCGAAGCCGCCCAACTCCCCTGAGACGCCGTCATCGGCTTCCCCTCACGATCCACCCCGCATGGGTGCACCTCGACGCAGGAGTGATCGCCGGCGGCGACCACGCTCAGCGCGCGATCCTCAGGACACCGTCCCCGGAGTCCGCGACACCGAAAGTGAACGCGTATGACAACGTCAGATCGGCTCGACGTCCCAGCAGACCGTCACGAGGCATCGCCGGAGACGCCCGGCGCGGCAGCGGTCGACGTCGTCGCCGCCAACCGCAAGGTCGTCCGGAAGGCCACCGTCGCGGGTGCCGTGGGCTCCTTCGTCGAGTGGTACGACTACGGCATCTACGGCCTGCTCGTCACCTACCTCGCGATCAACATCATGGGAGAGGCCGACGCCGGGAACCTCTTCCTCACCAACGTCGGCTTCCTGGTCAGCTTCGTCGCCCGCCCGTTCGGCAGCGTGATCTGCGGATACCTCGGGGACAAGATCGGGCGCAAGGGGCTTCTCGCGACCCTGCTGGTCCTGATCTCCGCCGCCACCGCGGCCATCGGCCTCATCCCCTCCCACGCCGTCATAGGCGTGGCCGCGCCCGCCCTCCTCGTGCTCCTCCGGGTGCTGCAAGGCTTCTCCGCGGGCGGCGAGGTGGCCGGTGCCATGTCCTTCGTCGGCGAGTACGCGCCGGACTCCCGCCGCAACTGCATGATGAGCTTCATCGCGGTCGGCTCGTTCGTCGCCCTGATGTTCGGCAGCGCCTTCTCCGCCGTCCTCATCACAACCCTCGGCGACGCCTCGATGACCTCCTGGGCGTGGCGGGTGCCGTTCCTGCTGGCCGTCCCGCTCGGCTACGTCGGTTTCTACATCCGCCGCCAGCTGGAGGAGACCCCGCACTTCAAGGCGCTGCGCGAACAGAACACCGTCGCGCGCAACCCGCTCAGGGAGGCCTTCACCTCCCGGCGCCACCTGAAGGCGATCGCCCTCACGATCTTCCTCCCCGCCCTCAACGGCCCCGGCTACTACCTGCTCTTCGTCTACATGCCGACCTACTTGAAGACCTCGCTGGGCGCGCACAACTTCTCGATGCTGCGGGCGCTCACCGTCACCTCGTTCAGCCTGGTCGCCATCGTCATCTGCATCCCGCTCATGGCCCGTCTGTCGGACCGGATCGGCCGCAAGCCCGTACTCGCCGGCTCCGCCGTCGCCAGCGCCGCCGTCTCGTATCCGATGTTCCGGCTCATCACCACCGGGGACTTCGGGCTCGCCTGCGTCGGCACCGTCGTCCTCGCCATCGCCTTCTCCGGGCATGCCGCCGTTGTGCACACCATGCTCGCCGAGATGTTCCCGACCACCGTGCGCTACTCCGCCTACAGCATCGGGTTCAGCGTCTCGACGATCATCTTCGGCGGCAGCGCCCCGCTGGTCATGACCGAGCTGATCCAGTCGACCGGCTCCAACCTCGTCCCGGCCTACGCCTCCGTCATCACCGCCCTGATCACCCTGGTCACGGTCGCCTTCCTGCGCGAGACCAAGGGCCAGCCCCTCGCCGCCCGCTGAATCCCCCCACCAGGAGAGACACCATGGGAATCAACTCCGTAGCCGTCGTCGCCGACCTCGGCGAGAGCTTCGGCAACTACACGATCGGCGACGACGGCGCCCTGCTCGGCCTCGTCACCTCATCGAACATCGCCTGCGGCTTCCACGCCGGTGACCCGCGCATCATGGACCGGACCGTCGCCGACTGCGTCGAGCGCGGCATCGAACTGGGGGCCCACCCCGGCTACCCCGACCTGGTCGGCTTCGGACGCCGGCTCATCGAGGCGACCGAGGAGGAGATCCGTACCGACGTCCTCTACCAGCTCGGCGCCCTCGACGCCTTCGCGCGGGTGCACGGCGGCACCATCAGCCATGTCGCCCCGCACGGCCGGATGGGCTCGATCGCGCAGACCGACGCCAAGCACGCCCGCGCCATCACCGACGCGATCGCCGCGTACAACACCGACTACATCGTCATCTGCCAGCGTGGTCTGCTCGCGGAGGAGTCGCGCAAGCGTGGCCTGGAGGTCGGCTACGTGTTCCTCGCCGACCGCGGCTACGGGGATGACGGCATGCCCGTTCCGCGCTCCCACGAGGGAGGCCTCATTCACGACCCCGAGCTGATCGGCGAGCGCTCGGTCCAGGTCGTGCGGGAGGGCACCGTGTGCTCGGTCAACGGAAACGTGGTCCCGCTCGGCCACGACGCCGACGTCCTGCTCCTGCACGGCGACCACCCGTCCGTCCTCGCGAACGGCACGGCGCTGCGCACCGCGGTCGACGCCGCGGGCATCCGCGTCACCGGCCTGCGCGAGGTCCTGGCGCAGAAGACGGAGGTCGCGCTCGCCGGCTGAGGGCGGGGCGCACCAGGCGATGACGACAGCACAGTACGGCGCCATCTCCGCCGAGCCCTTCGGGGACTCGGCGGTGATGGTGACCATCCCTCATGCCGACCAAGCCATCCGACGGGCCGGGATCGTGGCGTTCCGCGACCGGTTCCTGGCGCACCGCCCGCACGGTGTGCTCGACGTCGTCTCCGGGCTCGAATCCCTGCTCATCGAGTTCGACCCGCTGCGGACCGCGTATCCGCACGTGGAATACGCGGCCCGTCTGGTGGCGCGGTGGGCGCCGTCGCCCGCGGACGGCCCGGCCCGCTCGCGTCAGGTACGGACGTTCGCGATCCCCGTCGTCTTCGACGAGGACACCGGCCCCGATCTGGTGTCCGTCGCCGAGGAACTCGGCCTGTCCGTCGCCGATGTCGTCGAGGCCATCGCCGGGTCCACCTTCACCATCTGCCTCCTGGGGGCGGCCATGGCTCCGATGATGGACGGGCTCAAGGTGCCGCGGCCGGTGCGCAGACGGGCCGAGCCCCGCACGGACGTCGCCCCCGGTGCCGTCATGATCGCCGGGACCAACGCGATCATCCAGCCCTTCCCCGGTCCGACCGGCTGGCGGGTGATCGGGCGTACGCCGCACACCATCGTCGACATCTCCCGCCCGGACCCCGTGTCGTTCGGCCCCGGTGACGTCGTGCGCTTCGTCCCCGTCACGCGGGACGAGGCCGAGGCGCTGGACGCCGGCTTCCTGCTGCCGACGGAGGTGGCCGTATGAAGACCGTGACGCTCGACGTCACCAGCACCGGGTGGATCACCACGTTCCAGGACCTCGGCCGGTGCGGTACGGAGCAGCGCGGCGTTCCCACCGGGGGAGCGGCCGACCAGCATTCGGCGGCCGTGGCGAATCTCCTCGTGGGCAACTCCCGTGGCGCGACCCTGATCGAGAACCTCGGCGGTGAGCTGGCCGTCGTGCCCGACGCGGACGTGCTGCTCACCGTGACCGGCGCGCCCGCCCGGGTCACCGTCGCGGGCGCGCCCGCCGACAGCTGGTCACCGCTGGTCGTGCCCGCGGGCCACGAGGTGCGGATCGTTGTGGACATGAGCCGGGGAGCCCGCACCTATCTGGCGGTGAACGGAACGCTGAGCACCGAGACCCTGCTGGACAGCGCGGCGCCGGACGCCCGGATGGGATTCGGGCAGGCCGTGGTCCGGGGCTCGTCCGTCCTGCTGGAGACGGCGTTCCGGGGGTTCGGGAACCGGCTGTTCGGGGCGCCGCTGTTCCGGCTTCCCGTGCCCGTCCCGCGCTTCGACGACGGCCCCTGGGTCGTCGACGTCGTCCCCAGCCCCGGCATCGGGACGATCGCCGGGATCCGCGAGGTGATCGAGGAGGCGACCTACGTCGTCACCCCCCGCTCCGACCACGTCGGGCTCAGGCTGCACGGGCCGGTGCTTCATCCGGACACCGGGACCGAGATCGTGTCGCACGGCGTGCCCATCGGGGCGCTGCAGATCCCGCACGCGGACGAGCTGATCGTCCTCGGCCGCTATCGGAGCCTGACCGCCGGCTATCCCATCGTCGGTGTCGCGTCACGGGCGTCCCTGTCCCTGCTCGGGCAGGCCGGGCCGGGGCGCGAACTGAGGTTCCGCTGGATCGACCGCGAGACCTCGCTGCGTCGCTTCGCGCGCCGTGAATCCGAGACCCGTGCGCTTGCCCGTGCGGCTGCGGAAGCGTTCGGCGCACTCGGCTTCGCCGCACCCTTGTCCCGAGTAAACTGAGAATCTATTCTCATATGCAGCGTGAATCTCATATCACTGAATGTCATATCGCACATGGAGGAGGAACCGGTGACGACATCGCCCCGCACGACCGCGCTCATCACAGGCGCCGGCAGCGGAATGGGGCTCGAAACCGCGCGGCTGCTCGCCCGGGACGGTGCCGCCGTCGTACTGCTCGGCCGCAGACAGGAGGCGCTCGACACGGTCGCCGCCACCATCCGCGCCGAAGGCGGGACCGCTCTCGCCCTCGCCGCGGACATCACCCGCGCGGACGAGGTGACCCATGTCCTGGAGCGGGTGCGGAGCGAACTCGGCCCGGTCGACATCCTCGTCAACAACGCGGGCAGCGCCTCGTCCGTCCTCAACCCGCAGTGGCTCCCGCACGACGAGTGGCGCCAGGTCCTCGATGTGAACCTCACCGCGGTCTTCCAGCTCACCCAGGCCGTCCTGCCCGACATGCTCGACCGCGGCACCGGGACCATCGTCACCGTCTCCTCGCTCGCCGCCGTCAACCCCAACCTGCTCGGCGGAGCCGCCTACGGCGCGGCCAAGGCCGGCGTGCGCAACTTCATGACGTTCCTGCACAACACCTTCCGCAACCAAGGGCTCCGAGCGATCACCGTGCTGCCGGGCGAAGCGGACACCCCCATCCTCGACAACCGCGCCCGGCCCCCGGCGCCGGAGGAGCGCGCCAACATGGTGCAGCCCGAGGACGTGGCCGAGGCCATCCGCCTGGCCGTCGCCCTTCCCCAGCGTGTTGTCCTCCAAGAGATCGTCGTCGCCCCCACCCGGCAGCGCGACGTCTCCGCCGACCTCGAGATCAGCCGTCGGGCGGGTGCGCCGGCCGACCCCGCACCGCAGGCCTGACAACCCCGCCACCAGGAGGAACGTATGCCGCCCACCCTCACCACGCAGCCGCCCCTGTACGACGCCGCCGACGCCGTCGCCCGCATCGCGGCCGCCTCCCGCCGGACGCAGCAACCGCAGTCCCGCGGGGACCTCGTCTCCCTCGCGATGGGCGAACCCGACTTCGACACACCCCGGAAGGTGACCGAGGCGGCCCACGCCTCGCTGCGCTCGGCACGCACCCACTACTCACCGCTGCTCGGCGAACCGGCCCTGCGCGAGGCCCTCGCCGCCAAGCTCACCGCCACCGCGGGGACACCGGCGTCCGCCGCCGACGTCCTGATCACCCAGGGGGGCACCGCCGGGCTCGCCGCGTCGATCCTCGGCATCGTCAACCCCGGTGACAAGGTGGTCGTCCCCGACCCCACCTACTCGCTCTACGGCGACCTGGTCGCGATGGCCGGAGGCACCGTCGTCCCCGTCCCGCTCGCGCCGGACCTGCACTGGGACCTCGACCGGCTCGCCGACGCCCTCACCGGCGCCAAGCTCTTCGTCTTCTGCAACCCGGTCAACCCGACCGGCATCGTGCACGGCCGCGAGGAACTCGAAACGCTCGCCGGCCTGCTCGACGGCACTCCCACCATCGTCATCTCCGACGAGGCGTACTCCGACCTCGACTACACCGGGCGGCCCTTCACCTCGGCGACCTCGATCGACGGTCTGCGCGAGCGGACCGTCTACTGCCAGACCTTCTCCAAGAGCTACGCGATGACCGGCTGGCGCGTCGGCTACCTCTGGGGACCGTCGCAGCTCATCCAGGCATCCGCGCGCGTCCACAACACCTTCAACGGCTCCGTCAACACCGTCATCCAGGACGCCGCGCTCGTCGCGGTGGAGAGCTGCGACGAAGACGTCGCCCGGATGCGCGCCGCGTATGAACAGCGCCGCGAGATCATGCGCGCCGAACTGGCCGCGATTCCCGGCCTGACCCTCAGCGCACCGGAAGGGGCCTTCTACCAGTTCCCTCGCTACGACCTCGACCTGCCCTCCGTGGAGGTCGTCGCAGCGCTGCGGTCGCACGGCGTCGCCGTCCGGCCGGGGAGCGAGTTCGGGGCGTGCGGCGAGAAGCATCTGCGACTGTCGTACGCCGCCGGCCCGCAGTCCATCGTCGAGGGTGTCCGCAGGCTGGCCGACGGTCTCGCGGCGCTGCGATGAACCCGGCCCCGAACGCGACGAGGAGTCGCCCCATGCGCAGTGACACCGAGCGCAACCGCAGGCACCTCATCAAGGCGGCCGCGCGGCTGTTCGAGAACTCGCCGACGCCCGTCAGCCTCGCCGAGATCGCCAAGCACGCCGAGGTGTCCACGGCGACGGCCTACCGCCACTTCTCCTCCGTCGAAGAGATCCTGCACGCCTTCCGCGCCCAAGTGGGCACCCAGCTACGGGACTTCAGCGCCCGGCAGACCAGCCGGGGCATGGCGAGGCTCGACGCCGTGTCACGGCACTGGGTGTCCCTCGTCCTCGAACACGGCGGCGCGATGGCGCAGATGCGCTCGCACCGCGGCTACCTCGAGCGTCTGCGCGAAAACACCGGCTACCTCACCCCGCAGGCCGAAGCACTCGCCGAGCCACTGCGGCAGACCACGCGGGAGCTCGGCCTCGGAGATCTCGGCGACGAAGCCCTGTACCTGTGGAACGCGTTGTTCGACCCACGCGACATCCTCGACCTCATCAAGAGCGGACACACCGAGGACGAAGCCGCCACACGCCTGGTGGCAGCCCTGCGCGGTGCGCTGATCGGGTGGTCGGCGGCGGACCAGCCACAGCGCGCCTGACAACGGCGGTGCCGGCCGAATGGGCTGCCCGGCGGCTCCCCGGGTGTCCCAGGAGTCTCGAGCGACTCCTTGGTCGCCGTTTCTGATGGTGGCACACCGCGCATGACCGGCAGGGCCGTTGGTACGAGGAGGTGGGAACCTGTGTTTGAGGCAGCGACTCCGCGGAATCGGAGTCGCCGGAAGCGCCCCCATCCGCCAACGCTGTCGTTATGGCAGCTTCCGTCCACCAAGGGCCCCACGGCGCCCGTGCCGCCACCCAGTTCGGAGTTCCGGAAGTGCTTTTCGACGTCACCCGCAGCGACCTCGTCGACATCTTCGGCGAGGACCGGATCGCGACCGTGCCCGCCACCGCCTTCCCGCCCGCCACCGCGGACACCGAGGGCGCCCGCCTCCTGCAGACCGTCGGCGTCCCCACGGGGACGCTCCTGCTGCGTCCGCCCGACGAGCACGACGGCCTGCTGCCCCTCGTCCAGGACGTCGTCTGCATCGAGGACTTCGAGGACTTCGAGGACTTCGAGGACGCCGCGGAGGGCGCGGCTGACTGGCCCGTCATCGGCTGGCTGCTCAACGCGCATCTCGCCCTCGACCCCGTGTCCGGGAAGGTGTACGCCGTCGACCCCGACGAGGAGACGGTGATCGAGCTCCACGCGGACGTCTCCTCCCTCGTCCAGGTCACCCTCCGGCTCCAGCGCCTGCTCGAGGAGTTCACCTTCAGCGGCGACGAGGACGAGGAGGAAGCCGACTTCGAGCGCCTGGACGGTGAGGTCGATCGCATTCGTGAGGAGACGAGCAGCATCGACCCGCTCCCTTTCCAGGACGACGAGACCGTCTGGTCGGTAGTGGGCGATGAGATCGCCATGGGTCAGCGCTTCAAGGGCAACAGCCCGGTAGCCCGCTCGCTCTACGGGTGATCGCGGGTCGATGTCGCCCACGCACCGCGCGGGCTGCGCGGTGCGCAGACAGCCTTCCTGTGGTAAGCGCCCCGGGCCATCCGTTCGGTTCGATCGGGGCTGGGGTCAGCCCATGGAGATGGCGGCGTTCATCTCCCACATGAGTACCTCGGCGCCGTCGGGGCCGCCGGTGACGCGCTGGCCCTCGGCGCCGGTGATCCGGACCGCGTCGCCGGTGGCCAGTGCTCCCGCGCCCTCCAGTTCGGCGCTGCCACGCGCAACAAAGAGGTGGACGAAGGGTGCGGCCGCGATCTCCAGGGTCTCGGCGGGGCGGATGCGAGCGACGTGCAGGGCGGCATGCTTCTGCCGGATGCCGATCGCGCGCTGGTTGCCGTGCCCGGGCATGCCGGAGGCGAGGGTGGTCCAGCCGCCGAGGGCGAGTTCGTCGTTGATGTCGAGCTGCTCGTAGCCGGGGCGGATACCGGACTCGTCGGGGATGGTCCACATCTGGATGAAGTGGACGGGGTCGTGGTGCTCGGGCCGGCCGGTCAGGGTCCAGGAGTCGTTCTTCTCGCTGTGAAGGATGCCGGTGCCGGCGCTCATCCGCTGGGCGAGGCCGGGGTAGATCACCCCGTTGTGGCCCTCGGAGTCCTGGTGGACGAGGCTGCCGTCGAGGACCCAGGTGATGATCTCCATGTCCCGGTGGGGGTGGGTCTCGAAGCCGGTGCCGGGGGCGACGACATCGTCGTTGGAGACCAGCAGAAGCCCGAAATGAGTGTTTCTGGGGTCCCGGTGGTGTGAGAAGGAGAAGGAGTGGTGGGAGTCGAGCCAGCCGGCGCGGGTATGGAAGCGCTCGTTGGCGCGCCGGATGTCGAGGGGGAGGGCCATGGTGCCGTCCTTCCTGTTCGTACGGCCGGAGGTGCCGACCCGGGCATGTAGTTGAACGTTATACAAAACAGTGGGCAGGGTTATTCCCGTCACTCCATGGGTGTGATCGCCCTGCCGATGATTTACGGTTCAACTGGTGTTCGATCGGCGGGCATGGACCCCACGCATGGCATCTGACATGGGCATCTTCAGCCGCAATCGAACGAATGACACCAACGGAACGGAGACCGCAGCCGTGAGCACCCCGATCAAGGTAGCTGTCGTCTACTACTCCTCCACCGGAACGATCGCCGCGGTCGGCCAGCACATCGCCCAGTGCGCGGAGAAGGCCGGCGCCGAGGTCCGCCTGCTCAAGGCGGCCGAACTGGCCCCGCAGGACGCGATCGACTCCAACGCCGCCTGGGCGGCCAACGCCGCCGCCACCGCCAACATCCCGGAGGCCACCCCGGCCGACATCGAATGGGCCGACGCCGTGATCTTCGGTTCGCCCACCCGCTTCGGCAACATCGCCTCGCAGCTGAAGCAGTTCATCGACACTCTCGGCGGCCTGTGGGGCCAGGGCAAGCTCGCCGACAAGGTCTACAGCGGTTTCACCTCCTCCGCCACGACCCACGGCGGTCAGGAGTCCACCCTGCTCGCCCTGTACAACTCCTTCCACCACTTCGGCGGCATCGTCGTCGCCCCCGGTTACACCGACCCCGCCAAGTTCGCCGACGGCAATCCCTACGGCACCTCCCACGTCGACGCACAGGGCGACAACCCCGTCGACCAGACCACCCGCGAGGCCGCCCGGGTCCAGGCCGAGCGCATCGTGCGCATCGCCACCGCCCTCAAGGCCGGCCTCGCCGCCGCCTGAGCCAGTCATCCTGCGGAGTGCACCCCCGGCCGAACTTACCGGGTGCGGCGGCCGCCCGGGACGGTGGCCACCAGGCCGCAATCGCGCAGGCAGGCCAGGTGGTTGGACGGCCGGGTCCGCGAGACGCCGAGCGGGTCGGCGAGGTCAACCGTTACGGCGGCTCCCAAGCAGCGCTAGCCATCGCGGCCGACCAGGCCCGCCTCCCAGGCCGCGAGCGCTGCCTCCACGCGGTTGCGCACTCCCAGCTTGCCCAGGATTGCGCTGACGTGTGCTTTCACGGTGCCCTCCACCAGGTGCAGGCGGGAGGCGATCTCGGCGTTGGACAGCCCCGAGCCGAGCAATGTGAGGACGGAGTGCTCGCGCTCGGTGAGCTGTTCGACCGGGTGGCGGGGCGGCATCGTGCCGGTCATGCGACCCGTGCGCAGCCCACTGATCACCCGGGTGGCGACTCTCGGTGACCGGCCCGAACGGGCGGGAAAGTCGACCACCATGCGGATGATCCTCGGTCTGGACCATCCTTCCGAGGGCGAGGCGCTCATCGACGGCAGGCCGTACTCCGCGTTCCGCCACCCGATCTGTGAGGTGGGAACGCTCCTTGACGCGAAGGCGCTGCACCCGGCGCGCTCCGCGCGCAGCCACCTCCTCGCACAGGCCCGCAGCAATGGCATCCCCGTGAGGCGCGCGGACGAGGTGCTGGAGACGGTGGGGCTGGCCAAGGTGGCGCGTCGCCCAGCCGGGGCCTTCTCCCTCGGTATGCACCAGCGGCTCGGGATTGCCGGGGCACTTCTCGGTGATCCGAAGGTGCTCATCCTCGACGAGCCGGTCAACGGTCTCGACCCCGACGGGGTGCGCTGGGTGCGCGAACTCGTGCGGGCGCAAGCGGACGGAGGCCGGACGGTCTTCCTCTCCAGCCATCTCATGAGCGAGATGCAACTGACCGCCGACCGGCTCGTCGTCATCGGGAAGGGCAAGCTGCTCGCGGACCAGCCCATGGCGGAGCTCCTGGCGAGAAGCTCCGAGGCTGCGGTACGCGTGCACGCCCCCGATCCCGAAGAGCTGCGCGTACTCGTCGACCATCTGGCGCGGCGCGCCTCTGTGCGCGTCGAATCGGCCGGCGACGGTGCGATCGTCGTCAAGGGCGGCAGCGCCGGAGAGGTCGGTGACCTCGCTCACCGGCTGGGGTGTCTGGCGGCGGGCACGGCGATCACTGCCGTCTTCACCTTCTACTACGGCTCCATCGCGCGCATCAACGACAAGCCGCCGCAGCCCGTCGGCAACGCACCGGTGATGTCCTTGCTCGTCGTCCAGTTCGCCGTCATCGTCCTGGCGATGGTCACGGTGGCGAGCGAGTATGCGACGAGCAGCGTGCGCACCTCACTGCTGTGGGTGCCGGTCCGGCACCGGGTGCAGCTCGCCAAGGCGCTCGTGTGCGCGGCTGTGGCCTTCGCCGCCGGAGTCTTCTTCGGTCTGCTGGGCATGGCCGTGGCGTGGGTGCCCTTCGGCGGCCACGCCACGTTCGAGCTCACGAAGGCCGTATCCCAGCCGCTGGCGATGGGCGTGTACTGTGCGCTGATCGCGGCCATGACGGTAGGGGTGTCGTTCGCGCTGAGGGCTTCGGCGGGAGCGCTGACGGTCCTCTTCGTCCTGATCTCGGCCGTGCCCAGCCTGCTCACGGGGCTGGGCGGCGACGTGCTGCTGGCGATCAACGACTACCTGCCGCAGACCGCCGGCACGTACCTCATGCGGGGCGACGGCGGCGCCCCGTACCCGACGGTGGTGGCAGCCGTGATCGTGGCGTCGTGGACGGTCGCCGCGCATCTGCTCGGCCGGTTCGTACTGCGACGCCATGACGCGTGACGCCCGCTTCACCGGTCGACGGGGGCCGGAAGCAGCCCGTCGGCGATCAGCCCGGCGAGGACGGCCTCGCCCAGGGCGTGGACGGCGGATTGTGGCCGGACCATGACCGTGAACTCCTTGATCCGGCCGGCGTCGTCGAAGTGCAGCAGATCGATGCCGTGGATGTCCTTGCCGCCTGCGACGGCCCGGAAGAGCAGAACCACCGAGGAGGAGGCGCTGCCGTCGGCGCTCGTCTCGGCGGTGCCGTCGTGGCGGCCGATGTAGCGAAAGTTCTCGAAGGTACGCAGCAGAACTCCGAAGAGGCCGAGCACCATGGGTTTTCCTTCGAAGGGGGTGAACTTCACGGGGCTGTAGAGGCGGATGTCGTCGGTGAACAGGTCCTCCAAGGCTGCCAGGTCGCGGTTGTCGACGGCGGCGCGGAACCGTGCGGCTGTGGTCATGACTCTCACTCCATACTCATGAATATGACTAGTCAGATTCATGAGTATGATGAGGCGGGTCCGGGGACGGACGCAAGAGGGACAGACGCAAGGGGAGGAGAGCCGATGGCGTTGCGGCACGCGGTTCTCGCGGCGCTACTCGACGAGGAGTTGAGCGGGTACCAGCTGGTCAAGGCGTTCGACCTCGGTGTGGCGAACTTCTGGCACGCGCAGCCGCAGCAGGTGTACGCGGAGCTGACGCGACTGGAGAAGGACGGTCTGATCACGGGCCGCGAAGTGGTTCAGGACACCCGGCCCAACAAGCGCCTGTTCCAGGTCACCGACGCCGGCCTGGCCGAGCTCGACCGCTTCACGGCCACCGCCGCCAAACCGTCCTTCCTGCGGGACGACTTGGTCGTCAAGGTCCAGGCCGCCGACCACGTCGACGTCCAGACGCTGATCGCACGGCTGACCGAGCGCGCGACCCTCGCCCAGGCCAAGATCGACCTGTTCGGCAAGCTCCTGCGCGGCATGCGGGGCGACCGCACCGAAGAGGAGTTCCTGCGCCACGGCGAGCGCATCGGCCCCTACCTCACCTGCCTGCGCGGCCTGGCCTTCGAGCAGGGCAACCACGACTGGTGCGAACGCACGGTCGCCATCCTTCGGGAGAGAGGGGGCACCGATGCCCCACGTTGAACCGCATTACCTGCGCTATGTCGCCCTGGGCGACAGCCAGACCGAGGGCGTCGGCGACGGCGACGACACCGTAGGACTGCGCGGGTTCGCCGACCGGCTCGCCGAACACCTCGCCCACCACAACCCCGCGGTGACGTACGCCAATCTGGGCGTACGGGGGCGCCTGGCCCGCGACGTCCACGCGGAGCAACTCGCCCCCGCTCTCGCACTCCGGCCCGACCTGGCCACCGTCGTCGCCGGGGTCAACGATCTGCTGCGGCCAGGGTTCGACGCCGATGAGGTCGCGGGCCACCTGGAGGCGATGTTCGCCGCGCTGACCGCTCAGGGAGCCCGCGTCGCCACCCTCACCTTCCCCGACCCCGCGCGCATCGCGCCGCTCGCCCGGCCACTCACCTCCCGCGCCACGGCCCTCAACGCGCGCATCCGTCGCGCGGCCCGTCGCCACGGAGTCACCGTCGCCGAGACCGGCCACCACCCGGTGGTCACCGACCCCCGCCTGTGGAGCCCCGACCGGCTTCACGCCAGCCCCCTCGGCCACCAGCGGATCGCCGCTGCCCTCGCCCATGCCATCGCCCTCCCGAACAGCAACGACGACTGGACACACCCCCTGCCCCCTCCCGTCACGCCTTCCCCCACCGGATGGAGGGCCACCGCCGCGGAACTGCGCTGGGCCGCCGCCTTCCTCGGCCCCTGGATCGGCCGGCGCCTACGCGGCCGCTCAACCGGTGACGGCCGCACCGCCAAACGCCCACACCTGCTCCCCGTACAGACGTCCCTCGGCACCGGCTGCGGCGAGGAACGGTGAGCGGATCCAGATCGAGAGCGAGCGCGATCGCTCAGACGGCGCCCGGCACGCCCGGCAACACGTCCTTGGCCACCAGCCGGCCGTCCGACCAGCAGAGCCTGTACACGTCCACCTGCTCCAGGAGGTTGATGTTGGACCGGTAGAACTCGCAGGTGGAGCCGGCGGGCATGGGCTCAGCCCTCATGCGGTCGGACGGGTAGCGGAACGACTCGGGGGGCAACGCCGCCGCGTAGCCGTCTCGTTCGGCGCCGACCTTGAGTGCCGCGAAGTCCGCAGGCCGCAGCACGCAGGTGGACAGCTGGTAGCCGAGCAGTACGGCAGACATGAGCTGCACCACGCGGTACGCCGCCCGGTCGACCAGCGGCGGTAGAGCGCCCTCACCGTCTCGGCGCAGCTCCACCGTGACACCCGACTCCCGCACGCGCCCGACGAGTTGCTCCAGCGATTCCACCGAGGCGGCAACAGGCCCGTGCGTCGGCACCGGCTCAGGTGCCCGCTCCGCGCGGGGCTCTCGCGCAGCACCCCGATGGCGTCCCGTAGATGGCCGACCGCGTCCGAGACCATCACCCGCAGCTCGGCGAGGTCCTTCCGGTCCTGGCCCGACAGGGTCGGAGACAGTTCCAGAGCGCCCGCGCGCAAGCCGATGAGGCTGAGCTCGTGCCCGAGGGAGTCGTGCATCTCGGCAGCGATCCTGGTCCGCTCCCTCAGGCGCGCCTGCTCGGCGACATGGCCCTGCCGCCTCTCCATGCTGTGCGCGCGTTGCCAGCCGCCGCGCACCAGGGCCTGCCGGGCGTGCCAGTAGCGGCCGATCAGCCAGGGCAGCACCATGGCCGCAGGCAGCAGCGTCACGGCGTAGAACCAGTGAACGGCGCCCGCCCGCAGTACGGCGCACAGCCCGAGGTCCACCGCCATGCAGCTGCCGAACACACGCGCAGGGCGGCTCTGGTGTCGAGGGACCTGGTGGCGAGCAGACAGGACAGGACGGCCAGCGACAGCAGGTAGGCGTTCGCCGGTGTGTCAGGTGAGGCCAGGCCCAGCGCGCACAGTCCGTTGACGAGGAACACGGCGCCGCTGGGCCGCCTGCGGCTGCCCGGGACCGCCACCGCCAGCACCAAGGCCGGCAGCAACAGCCCCGTCGCCAGGGACGACCGGGCCCGGTCCGCGTACCAGAGGACGCCCACCGCCATCAGCACCGCCCACAGAAGCGCGTCCGCCCCGGCAGGCCGTGCCGCCGCCCAAGCGGCTCGCGCGGTCACCTGCGCGTCGTCATCGTCAACACCACCCGTACGACCGATCACCCGTGGAGGCTACCGAGGGCCCGTGGGGCCGGATCCCACGATGGTCTGTGCGGAGCGAATCCCGGCGCAAGAAATAATGTGCCAAGCACGTGACTGGTCTGACCCTCGGCGCCACGGCGTCAAGGTCCGGGTACGGGGCGGGCCGTGAAGGTTCAGAGGTGCGGTCCGGTGTGGCGGGGAGGGTGCCGAGGAGCCGGACTTCTTGTGGCCTGGACGTATCATCGGCAGATGATCCGACGTGGGCTGGTACTCGGCAGCGGTGGTGTGGCGGGAATCGCGTGGCAGACGGGCCTGTTGGCCGGCCTTCTCGAGGGGAACGTCGACGTCCTGGACGCGGACGTGATCGTCGGTACGTCGGCGGGGGCGACGGTGGCCGCGCAGATCACCAGTGGCACTCCGCTCAGGGAATTACTCGACCGCCAGGTCGATCCAGCGCTCCAGGCACCTGAACTGCTGTCCGTCCTCGACACCGAGGAGCGGATGGACCTGTTTCTCGAAGCCCACGATGGCGCCGCGGACGCCCTTGACGTACGACGCCGGATCGGCGCCATGGCGCTGGCGGCGCCGACCGTCGCGGAAGCCGAGCGGCGGGCGGTGATCGAGGCCCGGCTGCCCTCGCACTGCTGGCCGCGGTCGGAGTTGAAGATCGTGGCGGTGGACGCGGAAACCGGGGCGGAGCGGGTGTTCGACTCGGCTGCGGGCGTTGACCTCGTGGACGCGGTGGCGGCGAGCTGTGCGGCGCCAGGAGCCTGGCCGCCGGTCGCGATCGACGGGAGGCGCTACATCGACGGCGAGATCCGCACAAGGGAGAACGCCGACCTCGCCGCGGGGTGCGACCAGATCCTTGTGCTTCAGGTCATGGCCGTTCCCGGCAACACCGACCTCGACGATCAGGTCGCCGTGTTGCGTGAGCGAGGATCGGAAGTCTCGGTGATCCGCCCGGACGACGTCGCGGCATCGGCGATCGGCCCGGATCTGCTCGACCCCTCGGTGCGGGAGTCCGCTGCCCGTGCCGGCCACGCCCAGGGCCTGGCCGCGGCGTTGGCAGTGGCCGGTTTCTGGCGCTAGTCAGCACCGGTGGCGGCGGTGGCCCGGTCGCGGGCCGCTGTCCGCGTCACCCTTGGCGTCCTCCGCTTCGGTCAAGTGCTGTATTCGGCCAGCGAAGTGGCCGACGTATGGGTGTTACTGAATCATGGTGAGGAGTGCGGACCACGCCCGCCGGGACGGGGGCCGGTCGGCCGTGGCGGTCGCCCGCCCCGATCGAGCCGTCGGTGGCTTGGATTTCCCGGCCTCGCGCCGCTTGGCAGGACCGAATCCCCGGCTTTTCAATCATGGCTGAATCTCTGCAGCCAGAAAACTGTGACGCTTTGGCCATGGCTGGATTCATGATCGCCATACTTCTTCGAAGATTTACGGGACGGGTTACTCAGGCTTGACAAGTGCATGACGTAGCAAACAATATGATCAGCGTGCTAGTTGATCTCCTCATCAGCTGCCGTCGACATGTAGGGGTTTGCGCGAGTTCACCATCCGCTTGGTGACCCTGTCTGCCTGGAGTCGATATAAGAGGGGAAAGCCGATGGAACCATGGTTCGACATGGCGCGCGCCGTGCCATCGGAGTGGCCCCGTACCTACTGCTTTGCCCATGCGGGTGGCAGGGCGCAGGCGTTCATCGAGTGGCAGGAGGCATTGGCTGGAGTGACCGCCCTGGTCGCGGTCACTCTGCCCGAGCGCACCGAAATCGAGACGGTCTGCGATCAGGTCGCCGAGCGGATCGCCGCGCACCACACCGGTCCGTTTCTGTTGTTCGGCCACAGCCTTGGCGCACTGGTCGCCTTCGAGGTGGGCCGCAGGCTCGGCGATCGCCCCGCGCACCTGATCGCTTCCGGCTGTGTCGCGCCGGCCCTGCACCCCACGGCGCGGATGGTCGAGGTGGCGGGGCTCGACGGACAGAGCCTCACCGAGGCGTTGGCACTCTACGGGGGATTGCGGCCGGAGATCGTTGCCGATCCGGAGCTGCAGGAATTCATCCTGCCCGACGTCCGGGCTGATTTCATCATGGTCTCGGGGTATCGATATCGCCCCGCTCCCGCACTGCCGTTCGGGATCTCGTTGATCAATGGAGCCGATGATCCGCTGGTCCATCGTGATGATCTGGCGGACTGGTCTTCCGAGTGTGTCGTCAAGCCCGAGACGCACTGGTCCGAGGGCGGTCATTTCTATTTCGAGCGACATCCGGAAGCGGTCACCGACGTAATCCGCCGCGTGGTGGAAGAGCTACCCGTCGAACTGATTTAGATCCGGGTGGCGACCGGGAAAGGAAGGCATGATCGACCGACAGAGCAAGGCCGTCGTGTTCGCCGAACTGCACCGAACGGGCCCCTTCGTGGTGCCGAATCCATGGGACGCCGGAACCGCTCGATTGCTCTCCGGCCTCGGCTTCTCCGCGCTCGCCACGACCAGCGCCGGCCTCGCCTTCAGCATGGGCCGCCCCGACGGCGCCCGGCTGGTCGGCAGGGACGAGGCATTGGCCAACGCGAGGTCGATCGTCGAGGCAACTCACCTGCCGGTGACCGCCGACCTGGAGGATGGGTACGGCGACAGCCCTGAGGACGTCGCCGAGACGATCCGGCGGGCCGCCGAGGTGGGTCTGGTCGGCGGGTCGATCGAGGACTCGACAGGCGACACGGGCGAGGGGGTCCGCGCGTTCGGGGACGCGGTCGACCGCGTCGCCGCCGCGGTCGAGGCTGCCCGGGCGCAGCCGTTTCCCTTCACCCTGACCGCCCGGGCCGACAACTTCTTCCGCGGACGCCCGGACCTCCACGACACCATCCGCCGACTGCAGGCGTTCGCCGAGACCGGCGCAGACGTGCTCTACGCGCCGGCGCTCCCGGACCTCGAGGCGGTCAAGGCCGTCTGTTCCTCGCTCGACAAGCCGGTCAACGTGCTCGCCGCCGGTCCCGTTCTCGACCGGTCGGTCGCTGAGTTGGGCGCCCTCGGCGTCTGCCGGATCAGCCTCGGCTCGGCGCTGCCGCGGGTCGCGCTGACCGCGGTGCGCGACGCGGCGGCCGAACTCGCGGGGTCCGGCACATTCGGCTTCGCCAAGTACGCGCTCGGCTACGCCGAATCCAACACTCTCCTGGGCGGCTCATGACTTCTGCTCACCTCACCGCGCCCGCCTACCTGCTCGGCGAGATCGAGCTCGACCACCACGCGATCCCCGGCTTCGACGCGCGCGCTCGCGAGTACGGCATGCAGCCCGACGCGCGGCTGTGGGGCTGGGGCAAGGTCCACCGTACCGAGAAGCCGCTGGAGGACCTGATCGTCGAGACCGGGAAGGCGATCGTCGGCTCCGCGGAAGTGGATTTCCTGGTGCTGTGCTCGACGCGGTTCCCCGGCGACGCGCACACCCACGGCGCTTTCATGGAAACGATCATGAGCGGCCTCGGCCTGGACTGCGCCTTCGTCGGCCTGACCCTCAACCGGTGCACCAATCTGGTGACCGGGCTCGGCGTGGCCGAGGCCTTCGTCCGGTCCGGCATCTACCGCAACGTCCTGGTGATCACCGCGGACCGCTGCGCCACGGAGTCCGCCCGCATGGAGAACTTCGCCCTCTTCAGCGATGGCGCCGCCGGCTGCCTGGTCACCGCGCGGCCGGGCGACTACGAGATCCTGGGCTCGGCCCGAGCACAGGACACCCGGGCACTGGACTGGGGCAACGAAATCAGCGCGGACTTGTCGCGACAGGTCAACGACACCCTCCTCACCCGACACGGACTCACCCCGAGCGATCTGGCCGGCGTGGTGCACAGCAATCTCTTCATCCCGATCGTCGTGATGAAAGAACGCCTGGCCGGCTTCACGCCCGCGCAGCTCGACACCACCAACACCGCCCGGACCGGCCACTGCTTCGCCGCCGACCCGCTGATCAATCTCGTCGACCGCCGCACCGAGCCGGGTGGGCACTACCTGCTCGCCACGAGCGTCCCAGGTTCCCGCGCCGCCATGCTGCTGCACCGTCCCGCCTCTGCCACGAGCTGAACAGCCTGAGGACAGTGTCCGGAGGTTTCCATGTCCGCTTTCGCCTTGCCCGACACGTTCGTCGTAGCGCCCCTGTCCACATCCGAGTTCGATCCGGCCACCGCCGCGACGGCCGACGAGGTGATCGCCGAGGGCCCCGAGGCCGTCTACCGCCGGCTGGTCGGCGACCAGGAGTCCGAGGTGGTGTTCCTCCTCGCCCGCCATGTCCTGAACGGCTTCCTCGGTGCCCCGGGAACGCCGGACGCCCACGAAGCACAAGACGCCCAGGACACCGGTGAGCGGACCGCCGACGGCATCGCCGAACGGACGGCCCGCATGCGCTGCCGCATCACCGAGTTGCTGCGCCCGCTGCGCGATGCCGATCCCCGCGTGCGCGGCGCCGTACTGGCCCAGCGCGCACCGCTGGCACTGATCGGGGGCTGCTGGCTCGACGCCGTCTCCCAGCCGGTCACCCAGCCCGGCCTGGTCGTCAATCAGTTGGTGCGCCACCAGTTCGTCTGGCGCGGCGGCGGCAACCCCCGGCGTGGGCTGCAGCAACTGCGGGGCCAGGCGCTGGAAGCCATGGAGGTGTTCCTGCCGGACGTCATGGCGCCGGACTTCCTGCGCCAGGCGGAAGCCCGGCCCCTCACGGCGTGGCACGGCGCCTACTACCTCGGTCTGGCCAGGATGCCCGCGACGTACCTGCCCGAGGTCGTCGGCACCCACTACGTCATGGCCGCGCTCGGCGTCGATGAGCTGCTGCTCGGTACGCGGCCCATGCTCGCCGAAGCGGATCTGCGGGCCACCCTCGCCGACTACCTCGCGCTCGCCCCGCCGCCGGTCAGGAGCAGGCTGTACGCCGCTGTCGCCCGCACCCTGGCGATGGAAGCGGACCACGCGCGCCTGCTCGCCGGCGTCGCCGAGTGGCATGCGGGTCTCTCCCTGGACGCGCGGGTCGCGCGGATCGTGGCCCGGCACGCACCGTTCGCGGGCAAGCAGCACCGCGACGTCCGCGTCGGCGGCAAGCCGCTCACCGAGCGGTTCCACGACCCCGACTTCGACCTGGCCGGGTTCATCGCCGACTTACGGGCTTCACCCCAGCTGAAGCCCCGTGACGGCGGGTGCCGGTTCCTGCGGGCCATCAAGTTCGGCGGCCCCATGTTCGGCATCTTCGACGCGCACGAGGCGGCGACCTTCCAGCAGTGGGCCGAGGCGATCGCCGCTGGAGACCCGCCCGCCATCGAACTCACCCCGAACACGGCCGGTGACCACCATGCGGATGCGCTCGCAGAGGCGATCGCCGCGCCCCCACCCGAGGTGGAGTTCCGCACCGTCACCCGCGGCGACGACCGCGCGTTCCTGCACCGCCTCGTCAACATCGAGAACTATCCCAACACCCTGGCCGTCGCCCGCTCGAACGCCGAGGAAGGACTCGCCCGCGCCGAGATCCTGTTCGAGCATGGCGGCGACGGCGTCCTCACCGACGCGAGCTGGTTCGAGTACTCGCCCGCGGCGCTGAACGAGCGCGTCGACCGCATCTACTGGGACAAGCTGGTCGACTCGTACCGGCCGCTGAGCGAGATCCCGGACCGCGAGGAGGTGATCTTCGGTCAGAAAACCTTCAGCCTCGGCAGCATGATCGACGGTGCGTGGGCCCACCGGATCGGCGCGACGGGCCGCTACACCCGCCGCAGCGACGGCATGCTCTACTCGATCTACGCCGACGAGATGGGCCGCGGTGACATCACCAAGAACCACATCACCCTGATCTACCAGGTGCTCTCCAGCCTGGGCATCGAGGTGCCGCACATCCGCGACACGGCGTTTCTCGATCAGGACGAACTGCCCGATCACCTCTACGGGTTCTCTCTGTTCCAGCTCAGCCTCGCCCTGTTCCCGGACTCGTTCTACGACGAGATCCTCGGCTACAACCTGGGCATCGAGATGTTCGGGCTCGGCACCATGCGCATGCACGAGATGGAGAAGCTGCGCCGCTACGGATTCGACGTCGCCTACGAGGAGGCGCATCTCTCCATCGACAACCTCTCCGCAGGCCATGCGCGGCAGTCGGCCGAGATCATCATCGCGTATCTGCACGACGTGGCCAAGCTGTCCGGAGCCGACGCGGTGCCGCCGCACTGGCGGCGCGTATGGCGCGGCTATGCCTCGTTCGCGTACTTCATCGAGCACGAACTGGTGGCCGGTCTCGCCCGGCACGAATCGGTCGAGGTGGTCATCTGATGGCCTTGACCGACTCCCCGAGCACCTTCGACACCCGGATCCTCGCGCTGCCCCTGTACGAGGACCACCATCGCGATCTGGCCCAGCGCCTGGGGACGTGGTGTGAGGAGCACCAGGAGCTGCTCGCCGGTGACGGCGAGCCGGAAGCGGCCGGCCCGCGCATCCTGCGCGCGCTCGGCGACGCGGGCTGGCTGGCGTTCCTCGACGGCGGTCCCGATGACTACCGCGCGCTGTGCCTGGCCCGGGAGGCCCTGGCGTACCGCGGGGATCTCGCCGACTACGCGTTCTCCATTCAGGCCCTGGCGGCCACCCCGATCCGCCGTTTCGGGACCGATGATCAGCGCCGCCGGTATCTGCCGGGGCTGGCCGCGGGCACGCTGTGCGGCGCCTTCGCGGTGTCCGAGGAGTCGGCGGGTTCGGATGTCGCCGCGATCGGTCTCGACGCACGCGAGACCGAGGACGGCTGGGTGCTCAACGGCGGCAAGGCGTGGATCGCCAACGCGGGGGTCGCCGACGTGTATACGGTGATCGCCCGCACCGGTCCCGGTCCGGGCGCGCTCGGGCTCACCGCGTTCCTGGTGCCCGCGACCACACCCGGCCTGCGCGTCGAGCCGGTTCCGATGATCGCCCCGCGCGCGTTCGGCCACCTGGTCCTCGACCACTGCCCGCTGCCGCGTGAGGCGTTGCTCGGCGTGCGGGGCGGCGGGTTTCCCGTCGCGATAGAGGTCCTCGACCGGTTCCGGATGACCGTCGGCGCCGCCGCGCTCGGCTTCGCCCGCCGGGCCGCCGACGCGGCGGTGGCCAGGGCGCGGGACCGGCCGATGCTGGGCGGGAAGCTGTTCGACCTGCCCACGGTGCGCGCCGCCTGCGCCGATATGGAGGTCAAGCTGGACGCGGCCGCGCTGCTCGTGGCCCGGTCGGCCTGGGACATCGACCAGGGCGGCCCTCGATACGCCAGGCATTCGGCGGTGGCCAAGCTCTACGCCACCGAGGCCGCGCAGGAGATCGTCGACAGTGCGGTGCAGATCTTCGGCGCGGCCGGGCTGGTACGCGACAGCCTGCTGGAGCGGCTGTACCGGCAGATCCGGTCGCTGCGGATCTACGAGGGGGCGTCGGAAGTGCAGCAGGCGGTCATCGCGTCGGCGATCGATCCGGACCGGACACGTCGAGGGGGATCATGACGCAGCCACTTCCCGCGACGCCCGGTGCGGCGGCCACCCACCCCGATCCGTATCCGTACTACGCCAACCTGGTGGCCCACCGGCCGTTCGGCTACGACACCGGCAGCGGGCTGTGGGTGGCGGCCGGCGCGTCGGCGGTGTCCGAGGTGCTCGCGGACCCGGCCTGCCAGGTCCGGCCGAGTACCGAGCCGGTGCCGGGCGGCATTCTCGGCACCCCCGCCGGTGATGTGTTCGGCGAGCTGGTCCGGATGACCGACGGTGCCCCGCAGGTCCGGCGCAAGCGCGTCCTGCGCATGGCGCTCGACACCGTCGCTGAGGAGCAGGTCGCCGCGCTGGCCGCCGAGCAGGCGGGCCGGGCAGCCGACTGGACGGACCTCCAATTCGGTGTGCCCGGGCGCGTCGTGGCCGCGCTGCTCGGCCTCGACGAGGGCATCTCGGCCGAAGCGGCCCGGCTCATCGGCGATTTCGTCCGGTGCGTTCCCGCCTCGGCCACCGCCGAGGACCAGGCCGCCGCGGCGGCCGCGGCGGCACGGCTGCTGGACCTGCTCGCCCCTCAACTGTGCGCCCGAAGTGGCGGCCTGATCGGCGAGCTGGTCCGCTTGGCCGCCCGCGACGACCGGACAAGGACCGCCGCGCTGCTTGCCAACGTGATCGGCCTGCTGTCGCAGACCTACGAGGCCACGGCGGGCCTGGTCGGCAACACCCTGCTCGCGCTGGCGCGCCACGGACGGCCACCGGAGGACCTGCCGGCCTTCGTCTCCGAGGTGGCCCGGCACGACGCGCCCATCCAGAACACGCGCCGGTTCGTGGCGACCGCGACCACCATCGCCGGCCAGGAGGTCCCGGCGGGTGCGGCGATCCTGCTGCTGCTCGCCGCCGCCAACCGTGACCCGCTGGCCAACCCCGATCCCCACGTGTTCCGTCCCGGCCGGACGGATCCACAGGTCTTCACCTTCGGCCGGGGTGCCCACACGTGTCCCGGCCGTGCCGTGGCCACCGCGATCACCGTCGGCGTGGCCACCGCGGTGACCGCGGTGCCCTCCCACGAGGGCTACCGCCCCTCGCCCAACGCCCGCATCCCCGTCCTGAAAGGGCAGCTCGTATGACCCGAATACGGCTCAGGCCCGAGACGCGCGGCATCGTCATGCAGTCCTCGACCGGAAACGGGGGCGTCGAACTATGACCGACAAACATTTCGGTCTCCTCGGTATCGGTGTCGGTCCGGCCAATCTCAGCCTGGCCGCCCTGCTGTATCCGCACCGGGAGCTGCCCAGTCTGTTCCTCGACCGCAAGGAATCCTTCGGCTGGCACGACGGCCAGCAGATGCCGGGCAGTTCGCTGCAGGTGTCGGTGCTGAAGGATCTCGTCAGCCTGGCTGATCCGACCAGCAAGTTCTCGTTCATGAACTATCTGCACGACCAGGGACGCATCTATCACTTCCTCAACGCCCAGTTCGACGCCGTGCCGCGGCAGGAGTTCCGCAACTACCTGGAGTGGGCGAGCTGGCGCATGAAGAACGTCGTGTTCGGTGAGGAAGTGCGGTCGGTCGATTTCGACGGCGTGTTCCAGGTGCGCACCGACGAGCGGGTACTCACCGCGGACAACATCTCCGTCGGCGTCGGCAGTCAGCCGTGGATTCCGCCGACCGGTCAGCTCTGGAAGGCGCCCAGCCAGTTCCATGTGTGCGACTTCGTCGACAAGGCCGTCGGTCTCGGTGGCAAGCGCGTCGTGGTCGTGGGGGGCGGGCAGTCGGGCGCCGAGGCGTTCCTCGACCTCATCTCCCGTGAGAGGGGCGAACTGCCCAGCCGTGTCTCGTGGTTCTCCCGGCGCCGCAACTTCCTGCCGATCGACGACTCACCGTTCACCAACGACTTCTACATGCCGTGCTATTCGGAGTACTTCTACGGCCTGGAGCGGGCGACCCGTAAACGGATCAGCGAGGAGAACGTCCTCTCCAGCGACGGCATCTCCGAGTCGACGCTGCGCGCGATCTACCAGCGGACCTACCACCACCGGTTCATCGCCCGCTCGCCCGGCCTGATCAGGCTGTACCCGAACCGGGAGATCACCGGGGTGGCCCGGGCCGGTACCGGGTGGGAGCTGACGGCGGTCAACAAGGACGGGCCCGGCGAACCCCAGCACGTGACGACCGACGTGATCATCTGGTCGACCGGTTTCCGCAGCAGACTGCTGGAACTGCTGGCCCCCCTGGCGCACCGGCTCGTCTGCGAGGACGGCGAGTACGAAGTCGACCGCGCCTATGCCCTGCGCTGGGACGGGCCCGAGGACCGCAACATCTTCATCCAGAACGGGGCCCCCGCCCAGCGTGGCCTCGCCGACAAGAATCTGAGCCTGCTGGCGTGGCGGAGCCAGCGCATCGTCGACCGTCTGCGCGGGGTGCAGCGGGAGGAACAGCTCTCCTCCTTCGTCGAGTGGGCGGACGAGGGCAGTGAGGACGGCGGGCTGCGAGAGAGGGTGTGAGGATGGACCTGGGCACCGTTGCGGTGGTCGGCGGGGGCATCATCGGGTCCCTGACGGCCAGGGAGATCGTCCACCGGCACCCGGCGAGCAGGGTGCTGCTCATCGACCGGGACTTCGTGGGCTGCGGCGCCAGCAGGCGTTCGGCCGGGCTGCACTTCCCGCGCGGGAAGAACGAGCGGGTGCGCCGGATGTCGGAACACAGCCAGAGGTTCTACGAGCGGCTCAAGGCCGGCCAGCCCGCGTCGCCGATCCATCCGGTCGGCATGTCGGTGGTGTCGCGGGCCGACCACGGCGACCTGGAGAGGATCTACGCGGACCTGGTCCGCCGCGACGATTCCCCGAGCGAGCTGGACGCCTGCGGCGCCGAGGTCCGTGTGCCGCCGGGTACGTCGGTGTGGGATGTCGGCGGCGCGAACTACGCCGATGTGCACCGTCTGGTCCAGGCGCTGGTCACCGGTCTGCGTCCGCGCGTCGACGTGCGGGAGGCAGTCCGTGTCACCGCGGTCGAACCCGGCGACGCCGGTGTCGGGCTCGCGCTCAGCACGGGCGACCGGCTGTTCGCCGATCGCGTGGTGCTCGCGCCGGGACCGTGGCTGGACGCGCCCGCATGGGCCGATCTGGTCGCGCCGCTGGGTGCCCGCGTCAAGAAGATCGTCGCCCTGCACATCGACCAGCACGTGGACGAGAGCGACCGGGCGGTCGTCTTCCACGACGAGGACGCATTCCTGCTTCCCCTCGCCTACCGAGGGCACTGGCTGTTCAGCTACACGTGCCAGGACTGGGACGTCGACCCCGACGAGGTCGGCGCCGACCTCGTCGAGCACGACGTGGAGCGGGCCCGTGAATGCCTGAGCCGCTACGCGCCGTCGCTCGCGCCGCGCTGCACCTCCGGGCGCGTGTTCTGCGACGCCTTCAGCGCTTCCGGAGAGCCGCTGGTGCGCCGACTCGACCCGGGCGGCCGGGTGGTCTTCGCGGGCGCGGCCAACGGATCCGGCTATCGCCTCGCCCCAGCCATCGCGGCTGAGGCCGTCCAGTTGTTCGACATGAGCGTGAAAGGGAGTTTGCGATGAGGATCGACACCTTCGACCCCGCGGCGCTCAGTGATGCCTTCGGCATCGACATGAGCACGATTGATCTTCCCGGCGTCGTCAATCTGGGTGCGGGCTGGGGCCGGGTGGCGCCGGGCAGGCGCTCCGAGGCGCACCAGCACGACGAGATCGAGATGTTCGTCATCGTGTCGGGCAGCGGCGAGGTCGTGGTGGACGGCGCGCGACATCCGGTGGCGCCGGGCACGGTCATCAAGTTCGACCCGTTCGAGACGCATGTGCTCGACAACACCGGCGATGTCGATGTCGTGTTCGTGACGTGCTACTGGCGTGAGCCCCGGCACGCCGGCGAGGTGGCCGTGCGCACCGGCCGGCGGCGCTTCGCGCAACGGCCCGTGTTCGTCTTCTCCACCCCGCCGACCCCCAACGGCGACCTGCACCTCGGGCATCTGTCCGGTCCGTATCTCGGCGCGGACGCCTTCGTCCGGTTCCAGCGGATGAACGGAGTCCGCGCGTGGCACCTGACCGGCAGCGACGACCACCAGAGCTATGTGATCGCCAAGGCCGAGCAGGATCAGAGCACACCCGAGCAGGTCGCCGCGCACTACGGTGCCGAGATCGCCAGAACGCTCGAGCTGATGGACATCCGGCCCGACCAGTTCACCGTGACCAGTACGGACCCCGAGTACCGTGAGGGCCTGCGCGACTTCTTCGCGGCGCTGGAGGCGTCGGGCAAGGTGACCCGGCAGGAACTGCCCGCGCTCTTCGACCGGGAGACCGGCCAGTACCTCTATGAGGTCGACGTGTCCGGCACCTGCCCCTCCTGCGCGGCCGGGACCAACGGCAACATCTGCGAGGAGTGCGGTGAGCCCAACAACGCCGCCGACCTCGTCGACGCGCGCAGCCGCGTTTCGGGCTCGGTCCGCAGGGGCAGCCTGGCCCGGCTCACCCTGCCGTTGCACGAGTTCCGCGAGGTCGTCGCCGCGCACCACCGACTCGGCCGGTTGCCCGCGCGACTGCGGGAACTGGCCGAGCGGGTGTTCGCACGGAAGACCTTCGAACTGCCGCTGAGTCACGCCTCCCGGTGGGGGGTCGCGCCACGCGGCGTCGACGATCAGGTGATCTGGGTGTGGCCGGAGATGTCGTACGGCTTCCTGCACGGCATCGCCGCACTCGGCGCCCGGATCGGCGAGACGTGGCACGCGGACAAGCCGGAGCAGGACTGGAAGATCGTGCACTTCTTCGGCTACGACAACAGCTTCTACCACTCGATCCTCTACCCGGTGCTGTACCGGCTCGCGTTCCCGGACTGGGAGCCCGACATCGACTACCACGTCAACGAGTTCTATCTGCTGGACAACCAGAAGTTCTCCACCAGCAGGCGGCACGCGGTGTGGGGCAAGGAGATCCTCGCGCGGGAGACCGCGGACGCGGTGCGGTTCTATCTGTCCCGCACCCGCGCGGAGGGGGAGCGCACCAATTTCGACCGGGAGGCCTACCTCGCGACCGTCGGGGACGTGCTGATCGACGGGTGGCAGGGCTGGCTCGACGACCTCGGCCGCCGGCTGCGCACGCACTACGACGGCGTGGTTCCGGACGCCGGTATCTGGACCCCCGAACACACCGCGTTCTACGCCCGGCTCGGCGGACGCCTTGCGGCCGTGACCGCGCACCTCGGGCAGGACGGGTTCTCCCTGCGGGCGGCCACCGCCGAACTGGAGGGCATCGTCACCGACGCGCGGGCGTTCGCCGAGCGCGAGAGGCTGCTCGCCGGCGCGTCCGGATGGCAGTCGGAGAACCGTACGGCGATGGCGCTGGAACTGGCCGCGGCCCGGCTGCTGTCGAGGGTCGCCACGCCGGTCATGCCGCGCTTCGCCGTTCGCCTCGCCGCCCTGCTCGGCGAGGAGGAGGCGGCCTGGCCGTCCACGGTGGACCTGGTACCGGCAGGGACCCGTGTGGACCTCACCGGCCAGGTCTTCTTCGCCGCCGAACCGTCCGCCGCCGAACCGCCCGACTCCGCACCGCGGGAAGCCGCGCCGGACTCGCTGCCCTGGTTCGCCGACATCGTCCGGACCACCCTTGGGCTGCCCGCGGAGGCGGTGGTGGCGGACAGGACGCTGCTGGAGCTGGGCGCCTCCTCGTTGCAGGCGGTCGCGGTGCAGTACCAGATCCTGGAGCGACTGGATCTCGATGTGCCGGTGTCGGAGCTGCTCTCCGAGCAGAACGTGGACGCGCTGAGCCGGAAGCTGGCCCAGGCGGTGGCCGCGTGACCAGTTACCTGACGGTCTTGGAAGAGATCAGCGCCCGTGGCCTGAGCATCGTTACCGCCGGTGAGGATCTGCGGCTCCAGGGGCCGCGCGAGCGCGTGGACGCCGAACTGGTCGGCCGGATCAAGGCCGTCAAGGCCGAGCTCATCGCCCACCTCACCCCGGACCCCGGGTATGCGCTGACCCCGTTGCAGCAGGGCTATCTGGCCGGCCGGGACGAGGTGTTCGAGCTGGGCAACGTGGCCAGCTACGTCTACCACGAGATCGAGGGCCACTGGGACGTCGACCGGCTCGAGGCCGCGCTCAACTCGGTGGTCGCCCGGCACGACTGCCTGCGCACCCGGTTCACGTCGGCGCAGACCCAGGTCCAGGCACCGCGGGTCGAGGTCCGGATCAACCGGGTCGACCTGCGGAACGACGACGGCACCGGCCTGGCCGCGCAACGCGCGCGCTGGACGCA
This sequence comes from Streptomyces sp. NPDC007983, assembly GCF_042958345.1. NCBI lineage: Bacteria > Bacillati > Actinomycetota > Actinomycetes > Kitasatosporales > Streptomycetaceae > Streptomyces > Streptomyces sp. NPDC007983. The sequence continues at coordinate 183,099 of NZ_JBIBJI010000004.1, read as the reverse complement.
CCGGATGCTGCCGACCGACCGGGCGCCGCTCCTGGCGGCCGAGGTGTCGCTGCTGGCCGAGGACAGGATGGTCCTGCACGTCGGTCATGACGGGCTGGTCATGGACGGGATCAGCATGTTCCTGTTCTTCCGCGACTGGTGGGAGCGGTACGGCGGAGAGCGGCAACCGGCCGACGAGGAGGCCTCGTTCCAGGCCTACGTGCCCGGGCTCGAGGCCGCCCGCACCCGCAAGCCCTACGCCCGGTCCAAGGCGTACTGGCTGGAGCGGCTGGACGGCGGAAGCCTGTGGGGGCATCCCGAACTGCCACTGGCGAAGAGCCCGTCCGAGATCACCACACCACGGTTCTCGCAGCGTGTCGTCCGGGTGCCGTCGGCGCGGTGGGCAGCACTCAAGGAGCACGCCGCCGAGGCCGGTATCACCCCGTCCGGCCTGCTGTTCGCCGCGTACGCCGAAACCCTCGCGTGCTGGGGCGCGGGCCGCCGGTTCACCCTGACCACCACGGTGGCCAACCGGCCGCCGATCCACCCGCGCATCCTGGAGTCGATCGGGCAGTACAGCGACCCGATGCTCGTCGCGGTCGAGCTGGACCGCGATGTCCCGTTCGCCGAGCGGGCCAAGGCGGTGCAGGAGCGGCTGCGGACCGACCTCGACAACCGGCACTTCTCCGGAATCGAGGTGCTGCGGGAACTGGGCCTGCGCAGCGGTGGGCAGCCGCGCATGCCCTTCACCTTCAACAGCGCCATCGGCTATCCGCTCGCGGACGTGGACGGCTCCGCGCTGGAGCTGTTCGGACCCGAGGTGTACACGATCAGCCAGACACCGCAGACCTGGCTCAACGTGTTCGCCATGGAGCAGCACGGTGGTGTCGTCGTCCAGCTCGACGGCGTCGACGAACTGTTCCCGGACGGCCTGCTGGACGATCTGGCACAGGGGTACCAGCGCCTGCTCGACCTGCTCACCGACAAGAGCCAGTGGCACCATCACGTGTTCGACCTGCTGCCCGCCGCACAGCGCGAGCGCAGGCACGCCGCGAACGACACCGACCGGCCGCTTCCCCAAGAGCTGCTGCAGCAACCCTTCCTGGCCGCCGCACGGCGCAGTCCGCAAGCCCCCGCGGTGATCACCTCGGCCGGTGAGCTGAGCTATGCCGAGCTGTGCCGGCGGGCCCGCGCCACCGCGGACCGGCTGCGCGCCAACGGAGTCGGCCGCGACACACTCGTCGGCCTCGTGATGGCCCGGGGCTCGGAGCAGATCGTCGGGATCATGGCCACTCTCCTGGCGGGCGCGGCCTATCTGCCGGTCGACGCGGACCTGCCCGCACGCAGGCAGCAGGAACTCCTCGACACCGGAGAGGTGCGCTGCGTCCTCACCAACACCGGCTGGAGCGACCCCGAAGGGCGGCGCACGGTCCTGGCGCTGGACTGCTCCACCGAACCCGACGACACCGCGGCCGACGAGACGGTGGAGGTCCCGGTCTCCGGAGCGGACCCCGACGACCTCGCCTATGTGCTGCCCACCTCGGGCACGACCGGCACGCCGAAGGGCGTCATGGTCAGCCACCGCAGCGTGGCCAACGTCGTCGCGGACTGCACCCGCCGGTTCGGCGTCGGCCCGGGCGACCGGCTGTTCGCGGTCAGCGCGTTCAGCTTCGACCTGTCCGTCTACGACGTGTTCGGCGCGCTGTCCGTCGGTGCCGCGCTCGTGCTGCCCGACCACGACAAGGCCGCGGACCCGGGGCACTGGCTGGAGATGTGCGCGCGGGGCGGGGTCACGGTGTGGAACTCGGTGCCGCAGGTCGTGGCGCTGCTGCACGAACAGGCCCTCGCCGACGGCCTCTCCGCCCTCGCCGAACTGCGCCTGGTGATGATGAGCGGCGACCGCATCCCGCCGGAGCTCCCGGCGGCCCTGCGGACGAGCCTGCCCGGGCTCGACGTCGTCTCGCTCGGCGGGCCGACCGAGACGACGGTCTGGAACGTCGTCCACCCGATCGGCCCGGACGAGGACGGCTCGCGGAACATCCCGTACGGGCGGCCGAACGACAACAACAAGGTGTACGTGCTCGACGAGGACGGACAGGACCTGCCGGACTGGGTGACCGGCGAGATCTTCGCCTCGGGGACCGGCCTGGCCCGCGGGTACTGGAAGGACGAGCGGGCGACCGACGAGAAGTTCTTCGTCGACCGGCGCCGGGGCGTACGGCTCTACCGGACCGGTGACCTCGGCCGCTACCTGCCGTCCGGGGAGATCGACATCCTCGGCCGCGCGGACTTCCAGATCAAGGTCAACGGCTACCGCGTCGAAGCGGGTGAGGTGGAGAGCCGGCTGGTCGCGCTGCCCGGTGTGCGCCAGGCGGTGGTGGCCCGTCGGCCGGGCAGCCGGGGCGACCGGCTGGTCGCGCATCTGGTGCCGAGCGACCAGGATCCGCCGGTGCCGGGCGGCGAGCGGCGCCTGGAGGACGAGTTGCGTACGGCGCTGCGCGGGCAACTGCCCGAATACATGGTTCCGTCCGTTGTGGTGTGGCACGACAGCCTGCCACTGACCGCCAACGGCAAGGTCGACCGATCGCGACTGGCCACGGAGGACCTGCCCGGGGCCGAGACCACCCCGTCCGGCGGCGCCGCGCCGGCGGACGGCATCGAGCGGGAGCTCGCGGAGCTGTGGGCCGGTGTCCTCAAAGTACCCGACGTGGACGTCCTGACCCCGCTGACCGAGGTCGGCGCCGACTCGCTCGCGTCGGCCCGCATCCTGGCCGGTGTGCGCAAGCGCTACAAGGTCACCATCCCGTTGTCGGAGTTGGTCCGGGTGAACACCGTACGGGCGATGGCCGCCCGGATCCAGGAGGCTTCATGAGCGTGATCAACCAGCTGGTCGGCGGCCCACCGCGGCCGGGCAACCGGCTGTCCGTCGCCCGCCTCGGCACGACCGAGTCATGGGATCTCACCGAGGTCTGGGAAGAGGCCGGCCGGGTCGCCGCGTACCTGTCCAACCTCGGCGTCGGGCCGGGGGACCGGATCGGCATCCTCGCGGCGAACTCGCTGGAGTGGGTGCTGCTCGATCTGGCCGCGCTGCGCATCAAGGCGGTGACCGCGGGATTCGACCCCGGAAAGTTCGACGCCTCCGGGGCTGAACTCGCCGACCGCTACGGCCTCACGGTGCTGTTCACCGACCAGGACGAGACCGCCGACCGGGTGCGCCCGATCGCCGACGTGCGCGGGCTCCCACCATCGGAAGCGGACCTGCCCACGGTGGTGTGGGAGCCCGGCGAGGCACCCGCGCTGAAGTTCACCTCGGGCAGCAGCGGCCCGGCCAAGTCGCTGCTGGCGAGCGTCGGAAGCATCGACAGCTCGCTCGCCGGGGTGCAGGAGATGTTCGCACACGGCCCCGGTGACGACATCTTCGTATTCCTGCCGCTTTCGCTGTTGCAGCAGCGGTACTGGGTGTACTCGGCGCTCGTGTTCGGGCACGACGTCACCATCAGCACCTACGAGGCCGCGTTCGCCACGCTGCGCACCGCGCGGCCGACGGTGGTGATGGGCGTGCCCGGCTTCTTCGAGACGGCGCGCGCCCACCTGGAGGCCACGGCCGCCCGCACCGGGGTCTCACCGGCCGAGGCGGCGGTGCGGATGTTCGGCGACCGGATCCGCTATTTGTGGACGGGATCCGCACCGGCGAATCCGGCCACACTGCGCTTCTTCACCGAGGCCGGCCTGCCGATCTTCGAAGGCTACGGGCTCAACGAGACCTGCGTCGTGACGAAGAACCACCCCGGCGCGCACCGGCCCGGCAGCGTCGGCCAAGTCCTGCCGGGCAAGAAGGTCCTCATCGACGTGGACGGCGTGATCAACGTCCACAGCGAGCACCCCGTGGCCACCCGCTACGAGCATGCGGAGCCCGGAGACTCGGAAGCGATGTTCAAGCCCGGGGGCGTCGTGCGCACGGGCGACCTCGGCCACCTCGACGAAGACGGCTATCTGTTCGTGTACGGACGGGCCGACGACGTGATCGTGCTGGACAACGGCAAGAAGATCGTCGTCCGGCCGATCGAGGAACGTCTCAAGGCCTGTCCGGTGATCGAGGACTGCGTCGTGACCAACCCGTCGCAGCGCCAGCTCGTCGCCATCGTCTCGCCTGCGGCGCACCCGGCGAACACCGAGGTGATCGCGGCGGCGCTGCGGGAGGCCAACGCCGCCCTCGACCACGACCAGCGGATCGCCAAGGCCGTCCTGGCGGAGCGGTTCACCGTCGACAACGGGTTGCTCAGCTCCCAGTTCAAGCCCCGCCGCAAGCAGATCGAGGCACGCTACCACCGCCTCGTCATCGACCCCGAGGAGGGAATCCGTGCCTGACACCGTAGAGACGACGGCCCGCGCCGCGCTGGCCGAGGTCCTGCCACAGGACCCGCTGCCGGAGACCATCGACCCCGACGCGGAGTTCGACCACCTCGGCCTCACGTCACTGAACAAGGTGCTGTTCCTGACCGCGGTCTGCGACCGGACCCAGGTCGGCCTGCACCACTTCACCGAGCACGACCTCGCCGCGATGCGCACGCTACGGCAGGTCACCGAGGCGCTGTCCAAGCATGCGGGGGTGAGCTGAGATGAGCTGGTCCGAGCGCGCGGCGACCGTACTGGACGACGGAGTCGTCCGTCTGCGGCCCCTCACCGAAGCCGACCGGGAGCCGATCCGGTCGGTGGCGATGGATCCGGCCATCTGGCGCTACTTCGTGGCCCTGGTCAGCGACGAGGCGTCCTTCAAGACCTTCTTCGACACGATGATCGCCGACCACGGAGCCGGCCGGCGGGTCGTCTTCCACATCACTGATCTGGCCACCGGCCGCACCGCCGGGTCGATGTCCTACGGCAACCTGTCCGAGCCGGACGGCCGGCTGGAGATCGGCTGGTCCTGGCTCGGCCGGGACTTCCGCGGTACCGGGCTCAACCGCCACGCCAAATCGCTGCTGCTGCACAACGCCTTCGAGCGGCTCGGCGCCGAGCGCGTGGAGTTCAAGACCGACCGGCGCAACGAACAGGCCCGCCGCGCCCTGCGCAACATCGGCGCGACCGAGGAGGGAATCCTGCGCAGCTTCAATCCGATGCCGGACGGCACCCGCCGCGACGCCGTGTACTACAGCATCCTGCGCGGCGAATGGCCGTCGGTGCGCGACCGGCTCACGGCCACGGCGGACGCGGCGTGACGACCGCCGCGAAGTTGGCGCACATCGTCGCCCAGGGCGAACCGTACGACCTCGGATTCGCGCACGGCAGCGCGCTGAGGAAGCGGTTGCGCGACTTCCTGGACGACGGCGTCGCCCGGCTCAACCACCTGCTGCCCACGGCCGTTTCGATGGCCGGCCTGGCCGGTGACATCGCCGCCCACCGGGCGGTGATCACCCGGTCGACGCCCCGGCTGGCCGACGAGATCGCCGGGCTCGCGGCCGGTGCCGGGCTGACCCTCGACGAGGCGACGCTGCTGCAGTTGCGCCGCGAGGTCGTGGGCTACCAACGGATCCCCACCAGGGGTGACTGCACCGTCTACGCGCGGCCGGGGGTGCTGGCGCAGACCGTGGACCTGAACGGGAATCTGGACGACCAGATCGCGGTGCTCGACGTCGGCCACGGCGGCCGGAGGGCCCTCGTACTGAGCTTCGCCGGGCTGCTCGGCTACCTGGGCGTCAACTCCTGTGGGCTCGCGGTCGGTCTGAACCTGGTGCTCGGCGGCCGATGGGGTCCGGGGCTGCCGCCGTACCTGGCCATTCGTCACCTGCTGGACACCGCGACCTCGGTGGAGTCGGCCATCGCCACCCTGCGCTCCCTGCCCTTCGCCAGCTCCCGCGCGATCGTGCTCGCCGACGCCACCGGGACCGCCTGCGTGGAGGTCATCGGCGACGAGTACCGTGTGACGAGGGCGCGGGAGTCGGTGCACACCAACCATTTCCTCGACCCGGACTTCGCCGGCCGGGACGAGCTGAACGTCTTCGCGCGCAACTCCTCGCTGCGCCGCTTCGAGACGGCCGCGTCCGGTCTGCGGGCCCTGCCCGCGAACGCGGATCCCGACGAGCACTTTTCGGTGTTGTCCCGGCCGCCGATCTGTGTGGCCGACGACGGCGACATCCGCCGGGAACGCACCGTCGCCGCCGTTGTCCTCGACGCGCGGAACGGAGCACTGCATCTGCGGCCGGGCGATCCCCGGCTGTCGGCAACCCAGTCTTTCGCCCTCTGATCCGTCCCACCGGCTCGACCTGGAGGTAAGCCCGTGGAAGACCTGCCCATCCGCGCGACTCCGGACGATCTCGCCAGCGTGAACCTTGGAGACCCGCAGACATTCGCGGATTACGACCTGAGTGACTACTGGCGCACGCTGCGGGCGACCCAGCCGCTCTACTGGCATCCGGCGGTCGGGGACGCTCCCGGCTTCTGGGTGCTCAGCCGGTACGCCGACATCGTCTCCCTCTACCGGGACAACGCCACCTTCACCTCGGAGCGCGGCAACGTCCTGATCACGCTGCTCGGCGAGGGTGACTCGGCGGCCGGAAAGATGGTCCCGGTGACCGACGGGCAGCGGCACAAGGAGCTGCGCAATGTGCTGCTGAAGGCGTTCTCGCCGCGCGTGCTGAGCCGGATAGGCGAGAGCGTCCGCCAGACCACCCGGACGCTGCTGGCAGCGGCGGTCGACCGTGGCGCATGCGACTTCGCGCTGGATGTCGCGAGCAAGATCCCGATGGCCACGATCTGCGATCTGCTCGGGGTTCCGGACGAGGACCACGACTACATGCTCACCCTGACCAAATCCGCGATCAGCTCGGACGACCAGGGGGAGTACTCCGAGGCGGCCGACGCCGCCCGCAACAACATCCTCCAGTACTTCCTCGACCTGGTGGAAGATCGCCGGGCCGCGCCGCAGGAGGACGTGGTCAGCGTGCTGGCCAGTAGCACGATCGACGGCGAGTACCTCAGCGAGGACGAGATCGTGCTCAACTGCTACAGCCTGATCCTCGGCGGGGACGCGACCAGCCGCCTGGCAATGATCGACTCCGTGCACAGCTTCGGCGCCAATCCGGATCAGTGGGCGGCGTTCAAGCGCGGCGACGTGTCCGTCAAGTCGGCCACGGAGGAGGTGTTGCGCTGGGCCTCACCGACCATGCACTTCGGCCGTACCGCGGTGCGGGACACGCACATTCTCGGCACCCGCATCAAGGAGGGTGATGTGGTCACCGTGTGGAATGTCTCGGCGAACCGTGACGAGAGCGTCTTCGCCGACCCGGACCGGTTCCTCATCGACCGGTCGCCGAACAAGCACATCGCGTTCGGGCACGGTCCGCACTTCTGTGTCGGCTCGTATCTGGCAAGGCTGGAGATCTCCGAAATGCTGCTCGCGCTGCGCGACTTCACCAGCGGCTTCGAGATCGTCGGGCCGGTCAGGCGGATCTACTCCAACCTCCTCACCGGGATCAGCAGCCTGCCGGTGCGTTTCGAACGGGTGTCGGCCGATGTGGAGGAATTGGTGCTCTGAAACGCCGCTGCCGGGTGCTGCTGACCCATCCGGACGCCCGTTCCCGGTCCCGCCGCGGTCGGCGGCAGGACCGGGAACGGCTCGAATCAGGGGTTCCAGTGGGGCGGCTGCTGGAACACCTCCTGGAACGAGTCCTGCCGGCCCTCCGCCGCCGTGCCCGCCGACGCGAGGAGAAGACCGAGTCCGGCCAGCGCGAGCAGGGGCGTCAGCAGGGTGTCACCCGCGATGCCGACGACAAGTGCGAGGGTCAGGACGCGCACGGCGAAGGCCCGCAGAAGCCGAGCGGCGTCGGATGATGAAGGGTCCACGTTTCTCTCCTCACTGCTCCCAGCGCCACGACGCCGGACGCGCCATGGGTTCGATCGGTACGAGGCAGGCGGATCGTCATTCACCGGGTCCGTCGTGAGAGAACCCCGGCGGATCGGGGACGCTGCCGATATGCCGCCCGGCGTCCATCCGGACCAGGCCGCCGGACACCGGCGCGGTGCCGAGGTCACTGCCCCCGTCCTCGTGGCGCAGTACCCAGTCATCGAGGTCGAGCGCCGCTTCCAGCGGTTCCCTGGCCATGTAGGCCCGCCACCAGCTCACCTCGCCGAGGGCACCGGCGGGGCCGGCCCCCTCGGGGGACAGCAGTTCCTCCCGGAAGCGCGCCTCGGCCGTCGCGAAGCGTCCCCGCGCGGTGTGGGGCGCTACGTCCAGGACATCCCCGATGCGTTGCCAGCTCGCGCCGCCCAGTCGCTCGAACACGGCGGCGGCTTCGAAGAACCGATGCGCGGCCCCGAGCACTCGGGCGGCGTCGGCCAGCGTGGCGCCCGGGGAATGGACGGTGCCATCGGGATGCAGCTCGTGCTCGCCGATCGGGACGGCGGCGCGAGCGAGGTCGGCCAGTTCGCATGCCTCGTAGGCCATCACCAGTCGCGCTCGCGTCGCATCCGTGTACGGTGCGGCGGCTTCAGTGTCGCCTTCGGTCATGTCAGTCAGCCTCAGCTCCGACGATTGAGGGAAGATCACCACGGCTCCCCCGAGTGGTCAGCCGCGTAAGAAATACAGGACGGTCATGGTCACCGCGGTGGTCAGGATGATGCTCCGCAGCAGCCAGGCGGAGAGTCGGCGTCCGAGGTGGGCGCCGGCGAAGCCGCCGGTCACCGCGCCGGCCAGCATGGCGGTGAGAACAAGCGGATTGCTCAGTGCGTCCGATGCGATGAGGAACAGCACGGTCGCGCTGAGATAGATGGCCGCGAGCTGGGCGATCCGCATCGGGTTGCTGACCGCGGTGTCGAGGCCGAGGCCGATGCTCCACACGGCCAGCATCATGATGCCTACGGCACCGCCGAAGTATCCGCCGTACAGGGCGAGGAGGAACTGGCCGATCAGTACGGTGCGGGGACTCATGCCGACAGGGCGGCCCAGGGCGGCGCTTAACGCACCGGAGAGGCGGCGCCCGAAGGCGAGGATCACCGTGGCGAAGGCGAGCAGCCACGGCACCGCGGCGTCGAACGACGCCGCCGGCAGCGTCAGCAGCAGACCGGCGCCGAGCCCGCCCCCGACCACACTGATCGTTGTCAGGGCTCTTATGGACGTCGCCCCGACCGGGGTGAGTTCGCGTCGATAGACCCACGCGCTGGCCACCGCCCCGGGTACGAGAGCCACGGTCGAGGACGCGTTCGCCGTCACGGGGGACAGGCCCGCCGCGACCAGAGCGGGCAGCGCCACGAACGTGCCGCCACCGCCGATGGCGTTCAATACTCCGGCGGCCCCGCCGGCCAGCAGGACAAGCAACATCTCGGACACGTGCCAAGCGTCACCCGTGACCGGTGAGCGCACAATGCGTAATCGGCGAACGCAGCATAAGGCTGTGCCATAGGCTCACACGGTGCGCTATGACCTGGACGACCTACGGCTCTTCCTCGACATCGTGGACGAGGGGTCGATCACGGCGGGTGCTCGCCGGATGCACCTGAGCCTGCCCTCGGCCAGCGCCAGGGTGCGCTCGCTGGAGCACCACGCCGGCGTGGCACTGCTGATCCGGGGCCGGCGGGGAGTGAGACCCACCCCCGCGGGGACGACACTGGCCCGCCACGCACGCGACGTTCTCGCCCAGACCGCGCGCCTCGAAAGCGCCGTGGCGAGCTACACCCGGTCCCCTGCCGCTCCACTGACCCTGCTGGGCGGGGGTTCCGCGATGCATCGACTCGTGCCGCAGGCCCTGGTCTCATTCCTCCGTGCGCACCCGGACGTTGACGTCACGGTTTCCGAGAGCCGCACCCCACAGACCGTGCGGATGCTCGCCGACGGCGAGGCGGACCTGGGGGTCGTTCTCGACGACGAGGCCCGCGACTGCGGCCTCGAGATGGAGCCCCTCGGCGACGACTCCCTCGTTGTGATCGGCCAGGCCGGCGGGATTCTCGCCGGGCGCACCGCGTTGGCCTACAGCGAGGTCGCCGAACACCCTATGGTCGGACTCAACGCCGACTCCTCGCTGCGGCGCTGGATCGAGAAGCACCTCGGCCCGCACGCTCCGGTCGTGCGATACCGCACCAGCGTCGCCAGCCTCAACATTCTCGTCGCCCTCGCGGCCGCCGGCGTCGGGCTCGCCGTCGTGCCGCGCCGCGCCATCGACCCCAACCAACTACTCGACGTGTGTCACCTGCAGGATGCCTGGTCACGCCGCCGGCATCTGCTGGCCTGGGGCGCCAAGACGCGGACCGCCTCGACGGCCACCGCGGCGCTTGCCGAACACCTGCGGCGCGCGGCACTGTCCGAGCCGACTTCCCGCAACGGACACCCAGAACCCGGCAAGTAGCCGGCTGACCGAACATCGGACACGTTCTTGCTCGTCCAGATCGGCCGCACCGCCGCGTCACAGTGACCTGTCATGGACAAGGAGATGAACACGATCCACATATGAGTATTGACATGTTCACGACCTCTCTCTATGGTCCAGGCCAATCCTGCGCCACCGCGTCCCCCATCGAGCATGGAAGAGGTCATCGGATGGCACGAACCAGAACCGCCCTGCTCGGCGTGCTCGCCCTGCTGGCCGGACTGCTGAGCCTTCAGCTCACCGGACCGGCCCCCCGCGCGACCGCCGCGCCGACCACGTTCACTCACCCCGGAGTGCTGGTGAGCCGGGGGCAACTCGACTACGCCCGGGCGAAGGTGCAGGCCGGCCAGCAGCCCTGGAAGGCCGCCTACGACGACATGATGGACAGCTCCTACGCCTCACTGTCGCGTAACCCCAAGCCCCGCGCCGTCGTGGAATGCGGATCGTCCTCCAACCCCAACTACGGCTGTACCGACGAGCGTCAGGACGCCATCGCGGCCTACACCGACGCGCTCGCCTGGTACTTCACCCGGGACAGCCGCTACGCCAAGAAGGCGATCGAGATCATGGACGCCTGGTCCGCGACCATCACCGATCACACCAACACCAACGCCCCGCTGCAGACCGGCTGGGCCGGATCCACCTGGCCGCGCGCCGCCGAGATCATCAAGTACACCTACGACGGCGGCTGGTCGGGCGCCGGCCGCTTCGCGACCATGCTGCGCGACGTCTACCTCCCCGAGGTGATCAGCGGCGCCGAGACCAAGAACGGCAACTGGCAACTGGTCATGACCGAGGCCGCGATCGGCATTTCCGTCTTCATCGAGGACCGCACCAGCTACGACAAGGCCGTCAGCACCTACCTCGCCCGCGTCCCGGCGTACGTCTACCTGACCAGTGACGGCGATCTGCCCAAGCCGCCCGCGGGCAGCAGCATCGACACCGAGGCCGAGATCGTCAAGTACTGGCAGGGCCAGAGCACCTTCGCCGACGGCCTCGCCCAGGAGACCTGCCGCGACTTCGGGCACACCGGCTGGGGCCTCGCCTCCATCGCGGACATCGCCGAGACCAGCCGCATCCAGGGCCAGGACCTCTACCCGAAGATCCAGGACCGGCTGCGCTACGCCCTGGGCTTCCACACCTCCTACGAGAACGGCGCCACCGTGCCGTCCTGGCTGTGCGGGGGCTCGGTCAAGAAGGGCCTCGACGAGGTCACCGAGGTCGGCTTCAACGCCCTCCACAACCGCCTCGGCATCGCCATGTCCAACACCCAGAAGTACACCGAGGCGCACCGGCCGTCCGGCACCGACAACTACTTCAGCGCCTGGACGACCCTCACCCACGCGGACAACCCGTCCTGACCGTCCACGTGACGCGCCCGACCGCTCCACCTCAGCCGTCCAGCGGAAAGTGGCACAGGCCCTCGTGCGGGTCCCGGCCCGGGTTCGCCGTGGCGTCGCGGGTGACGGCCGGGGGAGCGGTCTCGGCGCAGCGGGGCTCGCTCTTCCAGCAGCGGGTCCGGAACCGGCAGCCCGAGGGGATGCCGTACGGGGAGGGGATCTCCCCGTGCAGGGGAATCTCCTCCCCGGGCGCCGCGCCGGACACATCGAGCCGGGGAGCGGCCGACATCAGGGCGGCGGTGTAAGGGTGCAGCGGCCGGTCGAAGACGTCGTCGGCGCGGCCGTGTTCGATGACCTTGCCCAGGTACATCACCGCCACCCGGTCGGAGATGTAGCGGACCACGGACAGGTCATGGGAGATGAACACATAGGAAACGCCGAGCCGCGTCCGCAACTCGGAGAGCACATTGAGGACTTGGGCCTGCACCGACAGGTCCAGCGCGGACACGGGCTCGTCGCACACGATGAGGTCGGGTTCGAGGGCCAGCGCGCGGGCGATGCCGATGCGCTGCCGCTGCCCGCCGGAGAACTCGTTCGGGTAGCGGTGGGCGTCGCTCTCGCGCAGTCCGACGAGGGACAGCAGCCGGGCGATCCGGCGGTCCCGCTCGCGCGCCGTGGGCACGATGTCGCGGTGGGTGCGCCACGGCTCGCCGATGAGATCGGCCGCGGACATGCGGGCGTTGAGCGAGGCGAACGGGTCCTGGAACACCATCTGCACCCGGCGCCGCCACGCCAGCAGCTCCCGGCCCTTCAGTGTGAACGGGTCGGTGCCGTCGAAGCGCACCGTTCCCGCGTCCGGCCGCTCCAGCCCGAGCACCACCCTGGCCAGGGTCGACTTTCCGCATCCGGACTCGCCCACCAGACCGAGGGTCTCCCCGCGCCCCACCCGGAGGTCGACTCCGTCCACCGCGGTCAGCCTGCGGCGGCCGTGGCCGAACGACTTCGTCACGCCGCGGACGTCGAGCAGCGGCGTTCCAGGGCTCTCGGACACTTTCCCGGACGCATTCTCAGCCACGGTCCAGCTCCTCGGAGAAGTGGCAGGCGGCCGAGCGCGAGGCGGCCACCGGCTCCAGGGGCGGGCGCTCCCGGACGCAGCGCTCAGCGGCCAGCGGGCATCTGGCCTGGAAGACACAGCCGGACGGCACCGCGCTCAGCTCGGGCGGGCTGCCCGGTACGGCGGGCAGCGGGCGGCCCCTGACGGCGTGTTCGGGCACGGAACTGAGGAGCGCCTTGGTGTAGGGGTGGCGAGGGCGGGCGAAGACGTCCCGCACCGGGCCGGTCTCGACCACGGTGCCCGCGTACATCACCACGACGTCATCCGCGTGCCGGGCGACCACCGCCAGGTCGTGGGTGATCAGCACGAGCGCCATGTCCCGCTCGGTCTGCAGATCCCGCAGCAGCCGCATGATCTGCGCCTGTACGGTGACGTCGAGCGCGGTCGTCGGCTCGTCGGCGATCAGCACATCGGGGTCCAGGGCGACGGCCATCGCGATCAGCAGCCGCTGACGCATGCCGCCGGAGAACTGATGCGGATACGAGCGGGCCCGCAGCCGGGGCTCGGGGATGCCGACGCGTGTCATCAGCTCCACCGCCTTCTGCGCGGCCTGGCGCCGCGACAGCCCGCGATGGATGCGGAACGGCTCGGCGAGCTGCCGGCCGACCGGCTGCACCGGGTTGAGCGCGGCCAGCGCGTCCTGGAAGACGATCGACAGCACGGGACCGGCCAGCTTTCTGCGCTCGGCCCGGCCGAGCCGCACCACATCGGTGCCGGAGACCCGCACGGCTCCGCCCGTCACCTCGGCCACCGGGTCGAGCAGCCCGGCGATGGACAGCGCGGTCATCGACTTCCCGCAGCCGGACTCGCCGAGAAGCGCCAGGGTGCGCCCCTTGTGCACACCGAAGCTGACGCCGTCCACGGCGCGGACCGTGCCGGAGGGGGTGTGCAGATCGACGCGGAGCCCGTCGACCTCGAGCACGGGACGGCCGGTCGCGGCGGGCGCGGGCAGGGCGGACGGGTTCACGCGATCATCTCCGGGGGTACGGCGGCCCGGTTGCCGCGCCGCTTCCGGGGCAGCGTCAGCCGCCACCGCTGTCCGGGGTCCGTGGCCAGGCGCACCCAGGCGGCGAGCACCGTGGCCGACACGGTGGTGAGCATGATGGCGAGCCCCGGCAGCACGGCGATCCACCAGGCGGTCCGGAGGTACTGCCGCCCCTGGGCCACCATCAGCCCCCAGCTCACCTCGGGCGGCTGGATGCCGATACCGAGGAAACTCAACGACGACTCGGTCAGCATGACGAAGCAGAAGTCGAGCGTGGCCACGGTCAGCAGTGTCGGCAGCGCGATCGGCAGCAGGTGCCGGTAGATGATGGCCGAGCCGGGCGTGCCGAAGGTCCGGGCCGCGTCGACGAACAGCCGGCTTCTCAGCTCTGCCGACTCCGCGCGGGCGGTGCGCAGATAGACGGGGACGCGGGCGACGGCGAGGATCAGCACGATGTTCATCGCGCTGGGCGCGAAGACGTACAGCACGACCACCGCGATCAGCAGGGACGGAAAGCTGAGGATGACATCGGCAACGCGCATCGCGACGTTCTCGCGCACGCCTCCGTGATACCCGGCCCACAGCCCCAGGGCGGAGCCGATCAGCAGCGAGCACAGCACGGCGGGCACCGCGATGGACAGCGTCGTCCCGGCGGCGTCCACCAGCCGGGCCAGCACGCTGCGTCCGAGGACGTCCGTGCCGAGCAGCCCGGAGAGGCCGTGGTCGAGGGAGGGCGGACGCAGCGAGGCGCGCAGGTCCTGCCGTACCGCCCGGTCGCCGAGGAACAGGCGCCCGAACAGTGCGACGAGGAACACCAGGGCCAGGACGACGGCCGCGGCGGCCGCCGTCCGGTCCCTGCCGAGCAGAAGCCACCAGCGGGGCGGACGGGAGCGCGACGAGGGAGTGGCCGCGTCGGAGGGTGAACGGCCGTCGGGGGCGGGCATGGTGGCTCCTTCGCTCACGCCGGTACCGCCTGGCGCACTCGGGGGTCGATCAGCGCGTGGCAGACGTCGACGAGGATGTTCAGCGCGAAGATCGTCACGGCGGTGAGCAGGACGGCGGCCTGCAACACCGCGAAGTCGCGCTGCAGAATCGAGTCGATCATGAGCTTGCCGATCCCGGGCCAGCCGAAGATCGTCTCCACCACCACGGCGCCGTTGACGAGGCCGACGGCGAGATCCCCGGCGACGGTCAGCACGGGCGTGACGGCGTTGCGCAGGGCATGCCCGAACACCACGCGCGTGGCATCGGCACCCTTGCTGCGGGCGACCTTGACATAGGGCGCGGACAGCGCGCCGACCATGCTGCCGCGGACCACCTGCACGAGCACTCCGAAGGGGCGGATCAGCAAGGTGGCCAGCGGCAGCACCCACACCTCAGGACCGCCCAGGGTGCCGGAGGTCGGCAGCCAGCCCAGCCCCACTCCGAAGACCAGCACACCCATGATCGCGAACCAGAAGTCGGGAATGCTGGCCGCGGTCATCGACAGCAGACCGGCGAGCCGGTCGACGGCCGACTGGGGCCGGTAGGCGGCCAGGCTTCCGACCAGCAGGGCGCCGAGGACCGCCAGCAGCATGGTCATGCCCGCGAGCTGGAGGGTCACGGGAAACGCCTCCAGCACCATCGAGTCGGCGGACTCCCCGGTGCGCAGCGATGTCCCGAAGTCGAGCCGCGCGGCATTGCCGAGGTAGTCCCACAGCTGCACCGGGATGGAGTCGTCGAAGCCGTGGGCGGCGGAGAAGTCCGCGCGCTGCTCGGGGGTGGCGCTCAGCGGGAGGTAGAGGTCGACGGGGTTGCCGGTCAGGCGGGCCAGGCAGAACACGCCCAGTACCACGAACACCAGGGGGATGGCGCTGGAGATGATGCGCTTGCGCAGGAAGGACGCCATGTCAGGGGTTCCCCGCCTTCCGTGCCTTCACCGGCCGCACCCCGGCCAGCCGCATCTCGTCCCCGGTGGCGGAGTCCGGGCGGTATCGCACCGAGGGCGACAGACCGAGGAGCCCGCGCATATGCGCCAGATAGGCGTACTGCGCGACCTTCTCGTTCTGGTAGGCGAGCACCTCGGCGAAGGCCTTCTGCCGGGCCTTGCCGGACAGCGCGTTCGCCGCGGCGATGCGGCGGTCGAGGCGCGGGGTGCCGAAGGTGGACTGGGGGCCGTCGCTCAGCAGGTACTGGCTGGTGGTGAAGGCCGCGTCCCCGGCCTGGTTGCCGTGCATGATCAGCAGTGCGATCGGCCCGACGCCGCGGGGGAGCGGGCGCAATTGGTACTGGAGGTGGGTGGCGGTGTCCGCCATCCGGATCCGCACGTTCAGCCCGATGCGCGCCATCTGGTACTGCAGCGCCTCGGCCACCTCCGCGATCCCGGCGAACTGGCCGTTGCGCGCGACGAGGGTGATCCGCCGGTGGACGGGGACGCCGTCGGCGGCCGCCTGCCCGACCAGCGCGCGGGCCGCGGCCACCCGGTACGGGGTGGTGGCCAGGTCGTCGTTGTGGCCCACCACACCGGGCGGGACGAGTTGTGCGGCGGGCTTGGCGAGCCCCCCGAGCAGGGCGTCCACGATGCCCGTGCGGTCGATGGCCATGCCGATTGCCTTGCGCACCCGGATGTCGTCCAGCGGTGCCTCACGGCCGTCCAGCCGCAGGGCGGTCGTCTCGTTGTTGGGGTAGGCGACGGTGGTGTCCTTGGACGCGTCCACGGGGTCCAGCGCCGTCGCGATGTCGGCCTCACCCTTGTCGATCATCGCGGCCCGGACACTGGCGTCGCTGCGCCAGACATATCTGGCGCGGGGATAGGCGGGGGCCTTGCCCCAGTAACTTTCGTTGCGGGCAAGAGAGATCGACACGCCGGTCTCCCATTTTCTGACGGCGTAGGGGCCGGTCCCGATCGGTATGCGCACCTTGGCCCGGGTGTCGGTGGTGCGCGGCACGATCTCGATGAAGCTCAGCCGCAGCGGGAGGATGGGATCGGCCTTTTCGGTGGTGACGGTCAGCCGGGTGGGGCTGACCGCGCGCACGCGGAGCTTCTCGTCGCCGAAGACATAGCCGTCCACGTTGCAGGCGAGATCCGAGTTGACGGCGCGTTCGATGGAGAAGGCGGCGTCCTGAGCGGTGAACGGCCGCCCGTTCTGGAAGGTCACGCCCGAGCGGATGCCGAAGGTCCACGTCGTGGGCTTGGTCTGCTGCCAGCCGGTCGCCAGCAGCGGTTCCAGCTTGCCCGAGGTCGGGTCCCGTTCAACCAGTGGTTCGGTGACGTTCGAGCGGACGACGACTCCGGTCGCGGTCAACGAGGACTCACAGGGCTCCAGCGTCGGGGGTTCCTGAGTGAGAACCACCCGCAGTGTGCCGCCGCCGGCGCTCCCGGCATCACCCGCGGCGTCACTGTTCGCCACGGCACACGCGCTGGTCAGCAGCATGGCCCCCGAGAGCGCGAGGGTGAGCGCGGGGCGCGCCCGGCCCCGCCTCGGCCGCCGGTTGGAGCGTACGGAGGATCTCATCCCGGGCGACCTCCGAGGGTGCTGACGCGGTGCCGCGGGAGACGCGACACTCGACCTGGCCGTCTACACTTGCGTACTCGGTCTGCATTTATAAACGCCGAAGCTAAGGCGGAGGTGGCGGGGCGTCAAGAGATCTGACAAAAGGCGCCGTTGGACGAACTCCCGGGCCCCGGCAGGCCGCTTCCCGGCGTGCCGGTGCGCCGGTGTGAAGTGTGGTGTGTGAAGGGGGTGTGATCGGTGGACCCTGCCTGCTCAGCGGGGTGGCCGATGACCTTAGACTGCCCTCGTCTTCAAGTCGATCAGGAGCACCACATGCAACGCCGCCTCGCCCCCGCCCTCGCTCTCGTGGCCGTGACCGCCCTTGCACTCACCGGGTGCGCGCAGGACTTCGACAAAGGCCCGGAGGGGAAGGTCACCGAGAAGGTCAAGGACGGGAAGAAGTTCTATCTGGTCGTCGATCCCGCCAAGGGGGGCGCGGAGAAGAAGTTCCGGGTCAGCAAGTACGACTACCACGACTGCAACCGGGGCTCGAAGTACCCCAAGTGCATCGACGATTAGTCCTATTCGAACCGCGCGGTGTCGCCCGCTCCCCGGCGTACGATCTGGGCCTCACCGTCGGAGAAGTCGATGACCGTGGTCGGCTCGGTGCCGCAGTCTCCCGAGTCGACCACGGCGTCCACCACGTGGTCGAGCCGTTCCTTGATCTCCCAGCCCTGGGTCATCGGCTCGTCCTCGCCGGGCAGCAACAGGGTGCTGGACAGCAGCGGCTCACCGAGGGCGGCGAGCAGCGCCTGGGTGACGGCGTGGTCCGGAATCCGCACCCCGACCGTCTTCTTCTTCGGGTGCGGCAGCTGCCGCGGCACCTCCTTGGTCGCCGGGAGGATGAAGGTGTAGCTGCCGGGCGTCGCCGCCTTGATCGCCCGGAACACATCCTTGTCGATGTGCACGAACTGACCCAGCTGCGAGAAGTCCTGGCACACCAGGGTGAAGTGGTGACGGTCGTCGAGATTCCGGATCGACCGGATCCGGCTGATGCCGTCGCGGTTGCCCATCTGGCAGCCCAGTGCGAAACAGGAGTCCGTCGGGTAGGCGACCAGCGCGCCGGAACGGATCCTGTCGGCCACGTTGCCGATGGTGCGCGCTTGGGGATTGTCGGGGTGAACATCGAAGTACTTCGCCATCCGCCGAGCGTAGTCGATCGTCCGGATCCTGCGCAGAGTGATGATCTGGAAAGGTCGCGGGGAGGGCGGTACCTCACCGCGCTGTGAAAACACCGTTACGAGGAGAGAAACATGGCGAAGATCCTTTTTGTGATGACCGGTGCCGACGCGTGGACGCTGGCGGACGGCAGCACCCACCGCACGGGTTTCTGGGCGGAAGAGGCCGTCGTCCCGCTGGAGGCCTTCAAGGCCGCGGGGCATGAGGTCACGGTGGCCACTCCGGGCGGTGTGGTGTCGCCGGTCGACCCCGTCAGCCTGGCCCCGGATGCCGCCGGTGGCGCCGAGGAGGCCGCGCGGCTCACCAAGGTGGTGGAGACCGCCGCCGAGTTGCACCGGCCCGCCGTCCTGGCCGATGTGCGGCTCGAGGACTTCGACGCGGTGTACGTTCCCGGCGGCCACGGCCCCATGGAGGACCTCGCCGTCGACGCCGACTCCGGGCGCCTCCTGACGCAGGCGGTGGACCGGGGACTGCCGGTGGGCGTGGTGTGCCACGGCCCGGCCGCGCTGCTGGCGGCGGTCAAGGAGGACGGCACCAACGCGTACGCCGGTTACCGGATCACCGCGTTCACGAACACCGAGGAGCAGCTGGCCGGCACCGCCGGCAACGCCAAGTGGCTGCTGCAGGACCGGCTGACCGAGGCCGGGCTCACCGTCGAGCCCGGCGAGGCGTGGGCGCCGCACGTCGAGGTCGACCGCAACGTCGTCACCGGCCAGAACCCCGCCTCCTCCGGCCCCCTCGCCACCGAGCTGCTCAAGAAGCTCGGCTAGGGGCATCCGGTGGCGGGCAGCCTCTGCTCGCACCAGATGGTCTTCCCGGCCGTGGTCTGGCGCGTTCCCCAGTGGTGGCTGAGCCGGGCGACGAGCACCAGGCCACGGCCGCCCTCGTCGTAGGCGCGGGCTGCGGCGCAGATGGGGGGGTGCTGCTGGCGTCGGACACCTCGCAGATCAGCTTGCGGCCGCGGATCAGCCGCAGATGGATCGGCGTGGCGCCGTAGCGGACGGCATGGGTGACCAGCTCGCTGACCAGCAGCTCGGTGATGAAGGGCAGATCCCACAGCCCCCCGCGTCGAGCTGTTCGACGGCCGGCTTCCGGGCCTGCATGACCACGGCCGGGTCGGCGGTGATGTCCCAGCCGGCGACCCGGTCGGGGGTCAGGGCGTGCGTACGGGCGAGCAGCAGGGTGATGTCGTCCGCCGGGCGGTCCGCCGCCAGCGCGCACAGGACGGTGTCGCAGGCCGCGTCCATGGAAGTGTCCGGCACCGGCACCGGCACCGGCAGCGCGTCGCACAGCTTCGTCAGCCCCGCGTCGATATCGCGGTCGCTGGAGCGCACCAGGCCGTCGGAGTACAGGGCGAGGACGCTGCCCGCGGGCAGCTCCAGCTCGGTGGTCTCGAACGAGGGGCCGCCCACTCCGAGCGGCGGGCCGGTGAAGCCGCGCACCAGATCGGCCCCGCCGTCGGGGGAGACGAGGGCGGGCAGCGGGTGTCCGGCCGACGCGAGCGCGCAGTGCCGGGAGACCGGATCGTGGACCGCGTACAGACAGGTCGCTCCCACCTCGCCGGTGGTCGCCTGGTCCGCGCCGGTGTCCATGGTCTCTTCGGCGGTGGTGTCCTGCTCGTCATCGGTGAGATGGATGACCAGGTCGTCGAGGTAGGTGAGAAGCTCGTCGGGCGGCAGGTCCACATCGGCCAGGGTGCGCACGGCGGTGCGCAGCCGCCCCATGGTGGCGCAGGCGTTGATGCCGTGGCCGACCACGTCCCCGACGACGAGCGCGACGCGGCTGCCGGAGAGCGGAATCACATCGAACCAGTCGCCGCCCACCCCGGCCCGCGAGTCCGCCGGCAGATAGCGCGAGGCCACATCGACTGCCCCGCCAGAAGCAGACCGTCCCCAGTATGCTGCCCCGCGCCCGCAGCGGAGCGGTGATCAGCGAGCGCATGCCGTAGTCCAGCACCGCCCCGGCGGGGTCGGGGACCAGCGTCTGCCCGTCGGTGCGGGCCGGCAGATCGGGTTCGATCCTCGGCCGCCCGCTGGGCGAACCACGGGCCCGCGGCCCGGACAGGGCCAGCCCGGGCGGCCCGCCCACGGGGAGCAGCGGATGGTTCTCGCGGGCCCCGGCCAGGACGCACACCGCCAGATCGACGGTGATGTCGGCGAACCGGTCCACCGCCACCTGCGCCAGCTCCTGGGCGGTCCGCTGCGCGTCGAGGGTGGCGCCGATGGCCGTACCGGCGTCATGCAGCAGCTTGAGGCGGCCGTGCGCCGCCTGCGCCTGATCCCGCTGGTTGAGGGCGCGGACCGCCAGTTCCGAGACGGCGAGACCGATGACGAGCAGCAGAGCGGCCGTCCAGCCCTCCTGGGCGCCGGCGACGGACAGCGCCCCCACGGGCGGATCAGGAAGAAGTCGAACCAGACGGTGGCCGACAGCGCCGCGATCACCCCGGCGCTCCGGTGGCCCAGGGCGGCTACGGCGACCACCACCGCCACCAGTACCAGAGCCGCGTCGGTCCGCGGGAAGGCGGTACGGAACGGCACCAGCGCCAGCGATACGATCAGTGGCCCCACCAGGTCCTGGACGTCCCCACGCACGCCGCGCCCACGTCTTCCAGACCACGTACGGGGCTTGTTCGGGCCGGACCGCCATACGCCGGGGCATGAGCCCCGGCGTATGGCGGGAAGTCAGGTGGTGGCCAGCAGCAAGTCCTCTCCGCTTGACGGGCGAAGGCCGTCGGTGCGGTCGGCGAAGTAGCGCTCGGCGTGCGATGCCCCCGACACGTGGCGCGCGTCCCGGAAGCCCGCTTCGCGGGCCAGGGCCAGCATCTCCTGCGGGGTGTAGAAGCTGAGGAACGGCGTTCCGGAGGCTCGCGCGCCCTCCTCGCTCGCCCGCAGGCCGGGCCGGTCGGCGTCCTCGACGAGTTCGATCGGCAGCAGGAACGTCATGGCGAGCGTCGACCCGGGGGCGAGCCCGGCGATCCGGCGCAGGGTGGCGGTGGTGGCGTCCCTGGTGAGGTACATGCTGACGCCGGTGGAGACGATGACCGCCGGCTGCCCGGGATCAAAACCGGCGGCGGCCAGCCGCTCCAGCCACGATCCGCCCGCTTCGAAGTCGAACGGCACCAGGTGCAGCCATTCCGGGATGCCATAGCCGAGTTCGGCGAGGCGGCGGCGCTTCCAGGCCTGGGGGCCCGGCTGGTCGACCTCGAAGATCCGCAGCCGGGAGGCGATCTCCGGCTCGCGCTGGGCGAAGGTGTCCAGGCCGGCGCCCAGGATGACGTACTGGGCGACGCCGCGCCCGGCCTGCTCGGTGATCAGGTCCTCGATGAAACGGGCCCGGGCCACCATGGCCGCCCGGAACCCGCTGGTGGTGTGCGGGTCCATGTCCGGCCGGTCCCGCCAGTCCTCGCCGGGCGCCACCAGCCGCAGCCCGACCTCGTCCTCGACCACGTGCGGGGGCGCGTCGACCCGTACGTGCATGGCCCGCCAGAGCGCGGTCCGCACCGCGGTGCTGTCGGGCGCCTCGATGTGTTCGTCCGCCATGGTGTTTTCCCTTCACCCCGGCCTTCGTGGGTCAGCTGCCCGCGGGAGCCTGGAGGCTCCACAGGCGCCCGTCGGGGTCGCGGACGGTCATCTCCCTGGTCCCGTAGTGCGTGTTCTCGAACGGGGTGACCACCTCGACGGCAGCCGCATCGGGCCGGAACGCGTCCGCGTCCGGCACCTTCAGCACCATCCGCGTCTCGGGCTCCTGGTCCTCGGAAACCTCGGCGATGAACACGTAGGGCCCGTCGCCGTTGCGGAGCCGGCCGGAGTTGTGGTCCGTCGCGAACTCCAGCTCGTAGCCGAGGGTTTGGAAGAACCTCGCCGCCTTGCCCCAGTTGTGCGTCGTCAGAAACACGGCCTCGATGCCTTCGGTTGCCATATCAGCTCTCCTGCTCGGTCGATTGCTGTCCGGACGACCCATCGGCGTCGTCGAGGTAGGCGCGCAGCGCGTCGGCGACCAGCGCCGACAACGACATGCCCGACTCGATGGCGCGGTACTTGACCTGCTTGATCAGCCCGATCGGCAGGTACACGTTGAACTGTTTGACGTCCTCATCACCCACGTGTCGATGCTAGCATCCTAGCAAGCTAGGCAACCATGATGTGGCGGTGACGTGAGGTCCTTCACAATGGAGGGTGGCGTGTGACGTGACGAGCTGGGTAAGCGCGCCATGATCACGGCGTGAGACACCGATGTGATCGGCACAGGTAGAGCATCGTTGGAAGGAGGGCGACATGTCGTCGAAGCGACGTCGCAAGAAGAAGGCCCGTCGTAAGAACGGCGCCAACCACGGTAGCCGCCCCCAGTCCTGATCTGAGGCGCTCTGCCGAGTGGCAATGAGGGGCTCCCCGCGCGCATGGCGTACGGGGAGCCCCTCGTTTCGCGTGCGGCGGGTCAGGCGGGCTCGGCCACGGTGCCGCGCACGACGAGTTGCGGGCTGAGGACGACCTCGCGGGGCTCGGTGCGGCCCTGGTCGAGGCGTTCGACGGCGGCGGCCACCGCCTGCCGGGCCTGCTGCTCGGCGTTCTGGCTGACCGTGGTCAGGTTGAAGCAGCTCAGCCGGGAGAGGGTGTCGTCGTCGTATCCGGCCACGGACACCTCACCGGGGACGGCGACACCGGCGCGGGAGAGGGCGGCCAGGACGCCGATGGCGCACTGGTCGTTGAAGGCGACCACGGCGGTGGGAAGGGCGGGGCCGTCGAGGAGGTGGCGGGCGGCGCGCTCGCCGGCCGCCTCGGTGTTCTCGCCGCGCAGGATCCTGATGTGCGTGTCCAGGCCGTGGCGGCGCATGGCGGTGCGGTAGCCGCGGCGCCGGTCGGTGGCGATGACGCCCCTGCCGCCGTCGACGTAGGTGATGGCCCGGTGGCCGAGCCCCGCCAGGTGGTCGACGATCTGGCCGACACCGTCGTCGTCCGCGGTGCGGACCACATCCAGCTGCTCGTCGGTGATCCGGCGGCCGACGACGATCACGGGGGCCTTGCGGTCGAGGGCGGCGAGCGTGTCGGCGGGGGAGGTCGGGCCGAGGAGTATCAGGGCCTCGCTGCGGAAGGCCAGCAGGGTCTCGACGGCGGTGTGCTCGTCACGGGTCCGGGTCAGGGTGCTGAGGACGAGGTCGTAGCCGACCTCCTCGGCGGCCGTGTGCAGATAGTCGACCACTTCGGCGTGGTAGGGGCTGTGGACGTCGACCATGACGCCGAGCAGCCGGGTGCGCCTGCTGGCCAGCAGGCTGGCGGTGCGATCCGCCTGGTAGCCCAGCTCGGCGGCGGCCTTCAGGACGCGTTGCCGGGTGCGCTCACTGGGGCCGGACACCCCGCGCAGCACCAGGGAGACGGACGCGGTGGACACGCCTACGCGGGCGGCCACGTCCTCGAGCCGGGGGCGCCTGTTCGCGCCGTTCTGGCGCCGCTCGGAATCGGCATCGTCCACCTGTACCTCCCGGACAGCGATCTCCTCGCACCACGCCCTTGACACGCTTTGGAAACGAGTCGATAGTACCAGCACTTAAAGCGCTTTAATCGCTCCTGACCACTTCTGGTCATCCCTGCGAAGCCGGCTCGCGAGCGTGCGTACGACATCGCACGGCGCGCGGCTTCCGCCTGCTCTCCCTCCCGCCCCCTTTCAGATGCACAGTGAGGTGCACGAGCCATGAACCGTGTTTGTCTTTCCCGCTCCCGAAGAGCCGTCCCCATCGTGGCCGTGGCCGTCTCGGCCGCCCTGACGCTCGCGGGCTGTTCCGGCTCCGGCGGGAAGAAGGCCGAAGAGGCGGGCAGCGACGTGTCCGCGGGCAAGGCCTCCACTCCCCGCATGACGATCGCGATGGTCACCCACGCGCCCGCCGGTGACACCTTCTGGGACACCATCCGCAAGGGCGCCCAGGCAGCCGCCGCCAAGGACAACGTCAAGCTCGTCTACTCCAGCGACGAGACCGCGGGCGACCAGGCCAACCTGGTGCGGAACGCGATCGACCAGAAGGTCGACGGCATCGCCGTCACCCTCGCCAAGCCGGACGCCCTGAAGGCCGTGGTCGCCAAGGCCGAGAAGGCCGGTATCCCGGTGGTCGGCTTCAACGCCGGGCTGTCGGTGTGGAAGAAGCAAGGTCTGCTGTCGTTCTTCGGCCAGGACGAGTCCGTCTCCGGGCAGGCCCTCGGCAGCAAGATCAACACCATCGGCGCCCAGCACGCCCTGTGCGTCATCCAGGCTCAGGGGGACATCAACCTCCAAGAGCGCTGTGCCGGGGTGAAGAAGACCTTCCACGGCAAGACCGACATCCTCTACGTCAACGGCACCGACATGCCCTCGGTGAAGTCGACCATCAACGCCAAACTCGGGCAGGACAAGTCCATCGACGAAGTGGTCACGCTCGGCGCGCCGTTCGCGCTCACGGCCGCGCAGGCGGCGTCCGACGCGGGCAGTAAGGCGAAGGTGGCGACCTTCGACCTCAACAAGGACCTCATCTCCGCCGTCGAGAAGGGCAGTGTCCAGTTTGCCGTGGACCAACAGCCCTATCTGCAGGGCTACTTGGCGGTCGACTCGCTGTGGAGCTACAAGAACAACGGCAACTACAGCGGCGGCGGCGAGCAGCCCGTGCTGACCGGCCCGGCCTTCGTCGACAAGGGCAACGTCGACACCGTCGCCAAGTTCGCCGCGAAGGGCAACCGCTGAACAGGGCGGCCGCGACTGCCGGGCCGCGGCCGCCGCGCTGCGCAACAGCGTAGCGACAACCTATTGACATGACATTTGCGCGAGGGCATCGTACTCGCCGAAGCCGGCTTAAAGCGCTTTAACCCCGACCCTAGGAGGTGGCCATGGACGTCAGGGACGACACGCCCCAGGCCCCCACACAGAGCAACGCGGTCACGGACCACGCATCGCCGCAGGTCTACCGAAGACTGCGGGTCATCACCATCATCGCCACGTTCGGCGGACTCCTCTTCGGCTACGACACCGGCGTCATCTCCGGCGCGCTCCCCTTCATGGCCCTGTCGGCCGGGCAGGGCGGGCTCGGACTCACCCCCCTGACCGAGGGGATCGTCGCGTCCTCCCTCGTGGCGGGCGCCGCGTTCGGCGCGCTGTACGGCGGGCGCCTCTCCGACCGCTACGGGCGCAAGCGGGCGATCCTCGGGCTCGCCGTGCTGTTCTTCATCGGCGCGCTGGGTACCGCGCTCGCACCGGACCTGGTCGTGATGGTCCTGTTCCGGATCCTGCTCGGGCTCGCCGTCGGCGGCGCGTCCGCCACGGTGCCGGTCTTCATCGCCGAGCTGGCCCCCGCCGCACACCGCGGCCGTCTGGTGACCCAGAACGAGCTGATGATCGTGACCGGCCAGCTTCTGGCCTACACCTCGAACGCGGTCATCGCGAAGACCATGGGCGAAGGCGGCGTCTGGCGCTGGATGCTCGCGCTGGCCACGATTCCGGCCGTGCTGCTGTGGATCGGCATGCTGTTCGTGCCCGAGTCGCCGCGCTGGCTCGCCTCCCGGGGCCGCTTCGACGACGCCGCCCGCACCCTGGGCCTCATCCGGGATCCGCAGGTGGTCGAGCCGGAGTTCGCCGAGATCAAGCGGCGCGTCATGGCCGACGCCCATGAACCGAAGGCGAGTTGGGGCGATCTGCGCACCCCGTGGGTGCGGCGTCTGGTGATATTCGGTTTCGCGCTCGCCACGCTGACCCAGCTCACCGGCGTCAACTCCATCATGTACTTCGCGCCCACGATCCTGCTGGACACCGGGCTCGGCACACAGGCCGCGCTGACGGCCACCATCGCCAACGGCGTCGTCGCGGTGCTCGCCGTGTCCACCGGCATGTGGCTGCTGGGCCGGTACGGGCGGCGCCCGATGCTGCTGACCGGACAGATCGGCGTCACCGTGTCGCTGGTGCTGATCGCCTTCTGCTTCCTGGCCCTGCCCGATTCGGCCGCCCGCAGCTACCTCGTCCTGGCGTCCATGCTGATGTTCCTGCTGTTCATGCAGGGGTGCGTCGCGACCGTCTTCTGGCTGATGCTCTCCGAGATCTTCCCACTCCGGCTGCGCGGTTTCGCGATGGGCATGGCCGTGTTCGGCACCTGGACGGCCAACTTCGTGGTGACGCTGGTCTTCCCGCCACTGATCGCCGCCGTCGGCGGTGCCACGTTCCTGCTCTTCGCGGCGGTCAACGTCGCCACCATCTTCTCCTACCTGCGCACCGTCCCCGAGACGCGAGGCCGCTCGATGGAAGCCATCGAGGCCCACTTCCGCGGCCAGTCCGCCACCTGACCACCCACTCCACAGTGACCTGACCAACCCCCACCATGCTGAGAGGCACATTCATGGCCACGTCCGGCAAGCCCCTTTCCGTCGCGGTGATCGGGGCCGGCATGGCCGGCCGCACCCACGCCGCCGGTTACCGCAACGTCAACACGGTCTTCGCGGCCGGCCTGCCGCCGGTCCGTCTGGCCGCGATAGCCGACGCCAATGTCGCACTCGGCGAGGACGCCGCCCGCCGGTACGGCTACGAGAAGGCGCTCCCCAGCTGGGAGGCCGTGGCCGAGGACCCGACGATCGACGCCGTCAGCATCGTCGTCGGCAACGATCTGCACCGCCCGATCGCCGAGGCCCTGGTCGCCGCGGGCAAGCACGTGCTGTGCGAGAAGCCCCTGGCCGGATCGCTCGAGGACGCCCGCGCGATGGCCGAGCTGGAGCGCACCGCCGATGTCGTGACGGCCGTCGGGTACACCTTCCGGCGCTCTCCCGCCATCTCCGCGGTCCGCGACCACGTCCAGCGCGGTGACTTGGGCGACCTCACCCTGTTCAGCGGCCGCTACTGGTGTGACTACGCCACCGACCCGAACGGGCCGCTGAGCTGGCGCTTCAAGGGCGGCCCCGGCTCCGGCGCCCTCGGGGACATCGGCGCCCACGTCATCGACACCGCCGAGTACATCGCCGGTCCCATCGCCGCGGTCTCCGGCGCCTCGCTGTCGACGCAGATCCCCAAGCGCCCGCTGCCGCTGGGCGCGGTCGTCGGACACAACGCCGCCCCCGTCTCGGATGAGTTCGGCGAGGTCGAGAACGAGGACACCGCGTCCTTCACCGCGCGCTTCGAGTCCGGTCTCGTGGGCACCTTCTCACTGTCGCGCACCGCCTTCGGCCTGCCCAACGGACTCGGCTTCGACATCGTGGGGCTCGGCGGGCGGGCGGCGTTCGACCAGCACCGGCCCGCCGAGTACCTCTTCGACGACGCCCAGCCGGACGCCCGTACGCGCGGTGCGCGCCACATCATCGCCGGGCCGCAGATGCCGTACTTCAAGGGCGGCTATCCGATGGAGGCGCCGGGCGTGGGCGGCGGCAACGCCGAGATGTTCACCTACCAGGCGCGGGCCTTCCTCGACCAGGTCGCGGGCGTCTCCGACCCGCTGCCGGCCTGCGCCACCTTCGCCGACGGGCTGCGGACCATGGAGATCATCCGGGCCGTCGTCGAGTCCTCGCACAACGGCGGCGCCGCCGTCACCATCCCGGCCACCTCCTGACCACCCCCGTACGAAGGAGAAACCCATGGCTCTCAAGCTCGGCGCCTACACCGCCTGTCTGCACGACCGTACGCTCACCGAGGCCCTCGGCATCCTCAAGGAGAACGGGCTGACCTCCGTGGAGGTCAACACCGGTGGCTTCATCCCCGCCCCGCACTGCCCGGTGGACCTGCTGCTGTCCTCGGCCACCGCACGGGACGAGTACCTGGCCACCTTCGCCGACCGGGGGATGGAGCTGACCGGACTCAACTGCAACGGCAATCCGCTCAACCCGCTCCCCGGCGTCGGCCCGAAACACGCCGACGACCTGCGCCGCACCATCCGGCTGGCGGGCCTGCTCGGTGTGAAGCACGTGGTGACCATGTCCGGCACACCGGGTTCCGACCCCGACGCCAAGTACCCGTCCTGGGTCGTGAACCCGTGGGACGGCGTCTACATGGACGTCCTGGACTACCAGTGGGGCGTGGCGGTGGAGTTCTGGAAGGAGATCGACGCGCTGGCCCGGGAGAACGGCGTCCGGGTGGCCGTCGAGATGCACCCGCACAACCTGGTGTTCTCCCCGGTCACCCTGAAGCGGCTGGTCGACGAGACCGGCGCAACCAACGTCGGCGCGGAGATGGACCCCTCGCATCTGATGTGGCAGGGCATGGACATCGTGGCCTCCATCAAGTGGCTCGGCCCGCTGGTGTTCCACGCCGCGGCGAAGGACGCGACGCTCTGCCCCGGCGCCGACATCCGTGGCGTACTGGACTCGTCGTTCACCCGCGTGCCCGCCGACGCCCCCGGCAAGGTGCCCACCGGCTACGGCTTCTGGTGCAACGCCTGGCCGGAGAACCCGGCGTGGAAGTTCGTCGCCGTCGGCCTCGGACACGACACCGCCTACTGGACCGAGTTCCTGCGCGCCCTCGCGGAGGTCGACCCGGACATGGCCGTGAACATCGAGCACGAGGACGCCGCCTACTCCCAGACCGAGGGGCTCGCCCTGGCCGCCAAGAACCTGCACAGCGCGGCGGCCGGTCTCTGACCCACCGCCGCGCACGTGGCCCCGTACCCCGCGGAAGTGGGTACGGGGCCACGGCTCGTCCCGGGGCGGGTCAGGGGTGGCTGGTCAGGTACCCGCCCATGGAGGTGAAGTACTCGGTGGCGGCCATCTCGTGGCCCTCCTCGGTCCGCACGCGCGTGATGGCCAGGCCGTGGTTGCGGCCGGTGCGGGCGTCGGCTCCGGCGACGATCACCACGCCGTCACCCTCGCGGTAGAAGATGCGGCCGGGAGTGCCGCCGTACCGGCCCTGGGACACGACCGCGGCCAGGACCTCGAGGCGCTTGCCCTGGTGGAAGGCGTAGGTGCTGGGGTACGGCTCGGACTGGGCGCGGACCAGGCGTTCGAGATCCTCCGCCGGCCAGGTCCAGTCGATGCGGATGTCCTCGACGGACCGCTTGTGGAAGAAGGTCGCCCGGGACCGGTCCTGCTGGGTGAACTCCGTCTGCCCGGCGGCGATGAGGTCGAGCGCGCCGATCGTGACCGGGGCGATGAGGTCGACGGTCTTGTGGAAGAGATCGGTGGTGGTGTCCGTCGGCCCGACCGGGACCGCCTCCTGCCGGACGATGTCCCCGGCGTCGAGCTCCTCGTTCATCATGTGCGCGGTGACGCCCACTTCGGACTCGCCGTTGATGAGGGCCCAGATCAGCGGCGAGAACCCGGCGTACTTCGGCAGCAGCGAATCGTGGACGTTGAGCGTGCCGCGACGCGGCAGGCCGAAGATGCGCGGGGGGATCCACGTCCGCCAGTTGTTCGCCACGATGATGTCCGGGTCGGCCTCCTTGAGGCGTGCGAACAACTCCTCGTCGTCGGGGCGGTTGCGGATCAGCACCGGGACGCCGTGCTCCTCGGCGAGGTCGGCGACGGAGTCGCTCCAGATCTTCTCGTACGCGTGCTCGCTCTTGGGGTGCGTCACGACCAGTACCACGTCATGTTCGGAGTCCAGGAGGGCTCGCAGGGTTCGGTGCCCCCAGGTCTGGTAACCGAACATGACGACCCGCATGGGGTTCCTCCTCGCAGCAGGGGATGACCGGGGGCAAGTAAAGCAAGGCTTACCTTATTGCGCAACGACCTTCTGTGTTGCGTCAGTTGATGTCAGCGGGCCATCCGATTCCCTGTGGTGGCCTATCGACAGCCTCACTGGTTTAGCTTAGGCTCACCTAAATTCTTGGCGTGCCGCTTCGTCGGCGTGCCCCCTCTCGCCACCTTCCGCACGCCTGAAAGGCGATTGCCCCGCACGATGGGAGTGACATGTCACAGGTTCTTCCTGGTGACGCATTGCCGGTCCACGACTTACCGGTCCACGACCTCATTGGCATCGGCTTCGGGCCGTCCAATGTGGCCATGGCGATCGCACTCGGCGAGCACAACGCACGCGCCGGGGGACAGGAGGCGGTCAGCGCTCGCTTCTTCGAGCAGCAGCCGCGCTTCGGCTGGCACCGTGGCATGCTCATCGACGACGCGACCATGCAGGTGTCCTTCCTCAAGGACCTGGTGACGCTGCGGAACCCGGCCAGCGAGTTCAGCTTCCTCTGCTACCTGCAGAGCAAGGGGCGGCTGATCGACTTCATCAACCACAAGAACCTCTTCCCACTGCGGGTGGAGTTCCACGACTACTTCGAGTGGGCCGCGGCCAAGGTCGAGGACATGGTCTCCTACGGCCACGAGGTCGTCGGCGTCGCGCCCGTCGTGCGCGGTGGGGCCGTGGAGTACGTGGACGTGACGGTCCGGTCGGGGGAGGGGCTGGAGGTCCACCGGGCCCGCAACCTCGTCATCGGCACCGGGCTGCGCCCCTTCATGCCGGAGGGCGTGGAACGCGGGGACCGCGTCTGGCACACCTCCGAACTGCTGGCGAAGGCCGACGAACTGGAGGGCACCTCGCCCTCCCGGTTCATCGTCGTGGGCGCCGGGCAGAGCGCCGCCGAGAACGTGGCCTATCTGCACCGCCGCTTCCCCGGGGCCGAGGTGTGCGCGGTCTTCTCCCGCTACGGCTACAGCCCCGCCGACGACAGCGGTTTCGCCAACCGGATCTTCGACCCGGCGGCGGTCGACGACTACTTCGCCGCGCCCGAGGACGTCAAACGCCGGCTGATGGACTACCACGGCAACACCAACTACTCCGTGGTGGACATCGACCTGATCGACGACCTGTACCGGCAGACGTACCGGGAGAAGGTACTCGGCGCCGAGCGGCTGCGCTTCCTCAACGTGTCCCGGCTCACCGACGTCAAGGAGACACCCGCCCAGGTCCGTGCCACCGTGAGGTCCCTCGTCACCGGTGAGGAGACCTTCCTCGACGCGGATGCCGTGGTCTTCGCCACCGGTTACAGCCCCGTCGACCCCATCGGACTGCTCGGCGAGGTCGCCGGCCACTGCCTCCGCGACGACGAGGGCCTGGTCCGCGTCGAGCGTGACTACCGCATCGCGACGGACCCCGGCCTGCGCTGCGGCATCTATCTGCAGGGCGGCACGGAGCACACCCACGGCATCACCTCGTCTCTGCTGTCCAACACCGCGATCAGGGTCGGCGAGATCCTGGACTCGCTCCTCGCCCGGGGCGTCCAGTCCGCGTCCGCCGAGGCCCGGCCGGCCGCCGACGAAGTCGGCAGCACGGCGCGTTGAGGATGACGTACTGAGACATGGGCACGACTGTGATGGAGCGCCCCGTAGCAGGGGGCGCGGCAGAGACCCGCCGGCGGCGGGGGGTGGGGCTGGGCGCACTGGTGGTGGTCCTGGTGGCCGTGGCGGCGGTGTCGCTGGCCGTCGGTGCGCGCGCGCTGAGCCCCGCCGAGGTGTGGCACGGGTTGTTCGCCGGGCCGGACTCCGACCAGCGGCTCACTGGGATCAGGCTCATCGTGCGGACGGTGCGGGTGCCCCGCACGGTGCTCGCGATCGTGGCGGGCGTCGCCCTCGGGGTCGGCGGGGCGCTGATCCAGGGGTACACGCGGAACCCGATCGCGGACACGGGCCTGCTGGGGGTGAATGCCGGCGCCTCGTTCGCCGTGGTGTCGGTGATCGCCGTGTTCGGGTTCGCCGACCCGTTCCAGTACGTCTGGTTCGCCTTCCTGGGGGCGGCGGTCGCCGGTGTCGTGGTGTTCGGGCTGGCGAGCATCGGCCGGGGCGCCGGGAATTCGCTGACGCTCGCACTGGCCGGGCAGGGGATCACGGTGTTCCTGGCGGCGATGACGACGGCGGTCGCTCTGGCGGACCAGAAGTCGCTGAACGCGCTGCGGTTCTGGAACGCGGGTTCCGTGGCCGGTGTCGGATTCGACGTCATCTGGCCGGTGGCTGCGTTCATCGCTGTCGGGCTGGTGCTGGCCCTGATCACGCTGCCCGCCATCAACCTGCTCAACCTGGGGGACGACGTGGCGCGGGGGCTGGGCGTGAACATCGCGCTGAACCGGACCATCGGCATCGTCGCGATCACCCTGCTGGCGGGCGCGGCGACGGCGGCGTGCGGACCCATCGCGTTTCTCGGGCTCATGGTGGCCCATGTGGCCCGGTACCTGACCGGGCCGGACTATCGCTGGCTGGTGCCGTACGCGGGCCTGCTCGGCGCCGTCGTCCTGCTGGTCTGCGACATCGTGGGGCGTTTGGTGGTGCGGCCGGGCGAGTTGGACGCGGGCGTGGTGGTGGCCCTCCTGGGCGCCCCGTTCTTCGCGGCTCTGGTGTGGCGCGGAAAGTTCAAGGACACATGAGCGGAACAGACGTGAAGCGCACGGTTGCGAAGCCATCGGTGGTCGCGCCGGGGGTGCGGCTCGGCCGGCTGTCGTTCGTGTGGCGGCCCTGGCTCGTAGGCGTCACCCTGCTGCTGGCGGCGGCGGCCTTCCTGGTGTTCTGCCTGTCCATCGGCGTCGGGGAGTTCCCCATCGGCCTGTCCCGGGTGGTCGCCACGGTCCTCGGCGGGGGCGAGCGGGTCGACCGGTTCGTCATCATGGACCTGCGGATGCCGCGGGCCCTGGCCGGGCTCGTCGTGGGGATCGCGTTGGGGGTGTCCGGGGCGATCACGCAGTCCGTCGCGCGCAATCCGCTGGCCAGCCCGGACATTCTGGGAATCACCGGGGGCGCCGGTGTGGTCTCGGTGTTCCTGGTGACGGTGTCGGGCGGGGCCGGCGCGGCGGTCGTCAGCGCCGTGGGCCTGTCCGTGGCGGCGCTCGCGGGCGGTCTCGGCACGGGGCTGCTGGTGTACTTCCTGGCGTGGCGGCGCGGGATCGACGGCTTCCGGCTCATCCTCATCGGCATCTCGGTGAGCGCCGCGATGGAGGCGATCACGACGTGGCTGCTGGCCACGGCCGACATCAAGGATGTGGCCCGGGCTCAGGCGTGGCTGGTCGGCTCGCTGGACAACCGCTCGTGGGGCGAGGTCCGGATGGGCGTGTGGTGCACGCTCGTCCTTGTGGTCGTCGTGTCCTGTGCGGCGTTCCAGTTCAAGCCGATGCACCTGGGCGACGAGGTCGCCGCGGGCCTGGGCGTCCGGTACTCGATGGTGCGGGCCGTCCTGCTGCTGTGCGCGGTGCTGCTGGCCGGTGTGGCGGTGAGCGTGGCGGGCCCGGTCCCGTTCGTCGCGCTGGTGGCGCCGCAGGTGGCGATGCGTCTGGTCCGGTGCCCGACGCCGCCGATGGTGGCCTCCGGCATGGTGGGGGCGCTGCTGCTGACCGGAGCGGATCTGATCGCGCGCACCGCGCTGCCGATCTCGCTCCCGGTGGGCGTGGTCACCGCCGTGATCGGCGGCCCCTTCCTCGTCTGTCTGCTGGTGCGGGCGAACCTCAGGTAGATGGCAATGAATTGGGCGAACGTGAAGACAGGGGGGCTTGTGAGCGCCGAGTGCGTCACCGGGACAGAGACCGGCACCGAGACCGAATCGGGGGTCCAGGACCTTTCACGGCTGGCGGCCCGAGGCGTCACCGTCGGGTACGGCGGCCGGAACGTCATCGACGACCTGGATGTGGCGATCCCGCCGGGCGTGATCACCACGATCATCGGGCCCAACGGCTGTGGGAAATCCACGCTTCTGCGCACCCTGACGCGGCTGCTGAAGCCCGCCAGGGGGACCGTCGTGCTGGACGGCGAGGACATCGTCAAGCTCAGGACCCGGGACGTGGCGAAGAAGCTGGGCCTGCTGCCGCAGGCGCCGGTCGCGCCGGAGGGGCTGATGGTGGCCGACCTGGTCGCCAGGGGGCGGCATCCGCACCAGAGCTGGCTGCGGCAGTGGTCCTCGGACGACGCGGACGCCGTGGAGCGCGCGCTGGCCATGACCGGGGTGTCGGATCTGGCCGACCGCCAGGTCGACTCGCTGTCCGGCGGGCAGCGTCAGCGTGTCTGGATCTCGATGACCCTGGCCCAGGGCACCGATCTGCTGCTCCTCGACGAGCCGACCACGTACCTGGATCTGGCGCACGCCATCGATGTGCTCGACCTGGTGGACGATCTGCACGAGTCGGGGTGCACCGTGGTCATGGTGCTGCACGACCTCAATCTGGCCACGCGGTACAGCGACAACCTCGTGGTGATGCGGGCGGGTTCGATCCTGGCGCAGGGGCACCCCCGTGACGTGATCACCGCCGAGCTGCTGGACGAGGCGTTCGGGCTGCGCGCCACGGTCGTTGACGATCCGGTGGGCGACCGGCCGCTCATCGTGCCGATCGGGCGCACCCACGTCCGGCTGGATCAGGTCCCGGTCAGGTCCCGGCCAGGTCACGGCCAAGAAATATCCAAGTAAGGCTAGGCTGGCCTCACTTGGGCGAGATAAGGTTTGCCTGCCCTTAGCCAGGGGCGTAACGGCGGCGCGACAGCAAGGGATTCCGGATGCTCCTCCAGAGAACGACGCGTATGACCCGAGGGCGGCGGTTAGCGGCGGCACTCTCCGCCGCTGCCCTCGGCATCGGCCTCCTCGCCGGATGTGGCGCGGACTCGGCGGACACGACGGGCGACGACGCCCGGGCCGCCGCCTCCGGCGCCTTCCCGGTCACCGTGGAGCACGCGTTCGGATCCACGAAGATCGCCGAGGCGCCCAAGCGGGTCGTCTCCCTCGGCTATACGGACGACCAGGCCATGCTGGCGCTCGGCGTCAAGCCGGTCGGCATGGTCGACCAGTATCCGAACCCGGCGGGCAAGGAGCCCGACATCAACACCCAGTGGCCCTGGGTGAAGGACAAGTGGGGCGGCACCCGGCCCGAGGTCGTCATGAAGAACGGCGACACCGGTCCCGACTACGAGAAGATCGCCTCCCTGCGGCCGGACCTGATCGTGGCGGTCTACTCCGAGATCGACAAGGCCGCCTACGACAAGCTGTCCCGGATCGCCCCGACCGTGGGCCGTACCAAGGGCGAGAAGGAGCCGTTCAGCGCCCTCTGGCAGGACAACGCCGCGCAGATCGCCAAGGCGCTGGGCAAGGAGGACGAGGGCGCCAAGCTGGTGCGGGGCATTCAGGACAAGCTCGACGCGGCCAAGAAGGCGCATCCGGAGTTCGCCGGGCAGAGCGCCGTCGCGCTGTCCTGGTACAAGAACTCGGTGGCGCCGTTCACCTCCACCGATGTGCGCGGACGGCTGGTGACGGGCATCGGCTTCACTTACCGGACCAAGGTCGACAAGGTCGCGGACGGGAAGTTCTTCACCGTCCTCTCGCCCGAGCGCGTCGACCTGGCCGACGCCGACCGCGTCTTCGTCATCAACGACACGGCGGACCAGCGGGCGCTGAAGAAGTTCAAGCTGTTCACCAACCTGGACGCCGTGCAGAAGGGCAAGGTGTCGTACCTGCTGGACAGTGAGGGCCCGGCCGTCGGCGCGGCCATGTCCCAGAGCACCCTGCTGTCCCTGCCGTACGCGATCGACCAGCTCGTCACGTCGGCCGGCCAGGGGTGAGCGTCACCGACGCCCCTGTCGCCCCGGCCACCCTGCGCACGGCCACCGGACGCGTGGC
This sequence comes from Streptomyces sp. NPDC007983, assembly GCF_042958345.1. Taxonomy (NCBI): domain Bacteria; kingdom Bacillati; phylum Actinomycetota; class Actinomycetes; order Kitasatosporales; family Streptomycetaceae; genus Streptomyces; species Streptomyces sp. NPDC007983. Next base: position 147,118 of record NZ_JBIBJI010000004.1, on the reverse strand, counting down.
CACCCGATGGGTCGCGGCGCACTGCCGCGAGGTGCCGTGGCTGACGGCCGCCACCGTGTTCACCACCGTGGCCGGGGCGGCGCTCCAAGTGCTCCCGGTGCTTCTGCTCGGCCGGGTGGTCGACGGGGTGGCCGAGGGTGAACCGCGGTCGGCCCTGGTCACGATCGGGGTGCTGATGGGGGCCGCCGCGCTGCTCGGCGCGGCGGCCACCGCGGTGTCGACCTATCTGATCGGCCGGCTGGGCGCGGATCTGCTCGCGCGGCTGCGGGAAGGCGCCGTCCGCGCGGTGCTGGGGATGCCGAGCGCCCGGATCGAGCAGGTCGGCCGGGGCGATGTGCTCTCCAGGGTCGGCGACGATGTGGCCGTGCTGTCCAAGGGCATCCGTACGGCCGTCCCCACGGTGTTCTCGGCGGGCGTGCTGGTCCTCATCGCCACGGTCGGCATGTTCGGACTGGACTGGCGGCTCGGCCTCGCGGGCGCCGGTGCGCTGCCCGCGTACGCGCTGGCCCTGCGCTGGTACCTTCCCCGGTCCGCCCCGCTCTACCAGGAGCAGCGGGCGGCCCAGGCCGACCGTGCGCAGGCGCTGATCAGCGGCCTGAACGGGATCGACACGGTCCGGGCGTACCGCCTGGAGGACGCCTTCCGCGAGAAGGTCACCCGCGAGTCGTGGCGGGTGCGCGATCTCGGTATCGAGGTGTTCCGCTTCTTCGGCCGGTTCGTCGGCCGGGAGAACCGCGCCGAGTTCATCGGGCTGGTCCTGATCATCGTGGTGGGATACGCGCTGCTGGAGGCCGATGCCGCCAGCCTGGGCGAGGTGTCGTCGGCCCCGCTGATGTTCCACCGGTTGTTCACGCCGCTGGGCTCCATCATGTTCACCTTCGACGAGGCGCAGAAGTCGGGCGCGAGCCTGACCCGGCTGGTCGGGGTGGTGGGGGAGGCCGCGGAGCACCGGCTGGTGGGCGACGCGGCCGTCGCGCCGGCGGACGCCGTGCCGCACCCGGTGACGGTGACGGGGCTGACGTATCGCTATCCCGGCGCCGAGGACCCGGTCCTCCGGGATGTCAGCCTGACCATCCCGGCCGGGGGTTCGCTCGCGCTGGTGGGGGCGACGGGCGCGGGCAAGACGACCCTGGCCGCGCTGATCGCGGGCATCGGGACCCCGCAGGCCGGGTCGGTGCACATCGGGCCGACCGACCTCGCCGCTCTGGACGAGGCCGGGGCGCGGGCCCTGGTGAGCATCCTGACGCAGGACACGCACGTGTTCTCCGGCCCGCTCGCCGACGACCTGCGGCTCGCCGCGCCGGAAGCGACCGACGCCGAGCTGATGGACGCGTTGCGCACGGTCGGCGCCGAAGGGTGGGTCGACGCGCTGCCCGACGGGCTGCACACCATGGTCGGCGAGGGCGGCGAGCGGCTGGACGTCACCAAGGTCGCCCAGATCGCCCTGGCCCGGCTGGTGCTGGCCCGGTCGCCGGTGGTGGTGCTCGACGAGTCGACCGCGGAGGCGGGCAGCGAGGGCGCCGCCGAACTGGAGCGGGCCGTGCTGGCCGCGTGCGCGGGCCGGACCACGTTGTTCGTGGCGCACCGGCTGACCCAGGCGATGGCGGCGGACCGGATCGCCGTGCTGGACGCGGGACGCGTCGTGGAGCAGGGGACGCACGAGGAGTTGGTGGCCCTGGGCGGCCGGTACGCGCGGCTGTGGCGCGCCTGGCGAGAAGGCAGCTAGGCACGCCCTGACGCAGATGAGGTTTTCATGACGTGGGTTCATGGCGTGGCTTCATGGCGTGGTGTTCGTGACGTGGTGTTCGTGACGTGGTGTTCGTGACGTGGAAGGAATGCTGAGTCTTCGATGATGGAACCGAGCGCTCGTCGCGTACTGCTCTCTCCCGCGCGCCTTTCCGGCGTACGCCGGCGGACCGGTGACTTCTCCGACAGGACCATCGCCGAAGCGTGCGCCATCGGACTGTCGTACTGGGCGACGGGCCGGAGCCCCGACGGCATCGACCTCACCCCCGCCACCCTGTTCGCCGATGTCCTCGGCTGGGTCGACAACGGCGGTGCCGCGCCCGGCGGTTGGGATGTCGACGCGGACGGCCGCGGCATCACCCTCCCCGAAGGCGTCGTACCGGCCGAAGCGCAGCTCGCGCTGGACGACCTGGCCGACTTCCCCGACCGCCCCCTCGGCACCATCGGCCCGTCCGGCGTGGCGGCGCGGCTCGCCGCCCTGGCCGAGTGGAACGACACCCACGCCGACCGGGTCCGCCCGACCATCGTGGAGATGTTCCGCGAGCAGGCGCGCACCCGGCCGGACGCCGTCGCCATCGTCGACGAGCACCGGTCGCTGACCTACCGTGAGGCAGCCGAACGGTCGGGCCAGCTGGCCCACCATCTCATCGAGCGCGGACTCGGCACCGAACAGGTCGTCGGTATCTCCCTCGGCCGCTCGGCCGAGATGGTGATCGGGCTGCTCGGCGTGCTCCAGGCGGGGTGCGCGTTCGTACCGCTCGATCCGCGATGGCCCGCCGCGCGCCGGGCCGTCGTCATCGACGACGCCCAGGTCGTGGTGCAGCTCAACGACTCGGGCGAGCACGACCGGGGTGAACCGCACGCCGTGGCCGTCGACCTCGGCGACTGGGATTATGGTTCCTGCCCCGCGCAAGAACCCGGGGTCACCGTCCCCGGCGACGCCCTGGCCTACGTGATCTTCACCTCCGGTTCGACCGGGCGGCCCAAGGGCGCGATGATCCGGCACGAAGCCATCAGCGAGCGCCTGCTGTGGCAGGGCCACGAGATCCTGGGCTTCGGCCATGACGACGCGTCGCTGTTCAAGGCGCCGTTGTCCTTCGACATCTCCATCAACGAGATCTTCCTGCCGCTGGTGCACGGCGGCAGGCTGGTGGTCCTGCGGCCCGGCGGCGAACGCGACCCCCACCATCTGCTGAGCGTGATCGCCGAGCAGCGCGTCACCTTCACCTACCTGGTGTCGTCCATGCTGGACGTGCTGCTGGAGCTCGCGGGCGACTCCGGAGGGCTGGCCAGCCTGCGGCACGTGTGGTGCGGCGGCGAGGTGCTGACCCCGGAGCTGTACGAGCGGTTCCGCACCCGGCTCGACATTCCGCTCTACCACGGCTACGGCCCGGCCGAGACGACGATCGGTGTCTCACACGTCGTCTACCGCGGCGCGGCGGAACGCCTGTCGACTTCGATCGGCAAGGCCAACCCCAACACCCAGCTGTATGTGCTGGACGACGAACTGCGTCCGGTCCCGGTCGGGGTCGGCGGCGAACTGTACGTGGGAGGCTTCCTCCTGGGGCGCGGATACATCGGCGCGCCCGGCCTGACGGCGTCCCGGTTCGTGGCGAACCCCTTCGCGGGGGACGGGTCCCGGCTGTACCGGACCGGTGACCTCGCGCGGTTCGCCCCGGACGGGTCCCTGGACTTCCTCGGCCGGGCCGACAACCAGATCAAGATCCGCGGAATGCGGCTGGAGATCGAGGACGTCGAGGTCGGCCTCGCGGAGCACCCCCGGGTACGCCACACCTGTGTCGTCGCGAAGAAGAACGCGGCGGGCGGCACCCACCTGGTGGGATACGTCATCCCGGCCTCCGGGAGCGAGGACCTGCGCGCGGACGAGGTCAAGGCGTGGGCCGCCGAGCACATGGTGGAGTACATGGTGCCCGCCCACATCGTCGTGATGAAGGAGTTCCCGCTCACCGCGAACGGCAAGCTCGACCGCCGCGCGCTGCCGGAACCCGTGGTCGGGAAAGGCTCGCTCGTTCCGCCCGCCACCGAGAACGAGCGCGTGGTGTGCGCGGCGGTCGCCAAGGTGCTGCGGCTGGACGCGGTCGGTGTCGACCAGGACTTCTTCCAGCTCGGCGGGGACAGCCTGCTGGCCATCTCGCTGCTGACCGCGGTGCGCGACGCGGGCCTCCACCTCACGACCGGGCAGATCTTCACCCACAGCACCGTGGGGGCGCTGGCGGCGGTGGCGAGCCGTGAGGACACCGCCACCGCGGACCACGCCGATGTCGCCACCGGTTCGGTCGTGGGATCGCCCATCGTGCGGTGGCTCGGCGAGACCACGGACGCGATCGACGGATTCGTGCAGTCGGTCGTGGTGAACACCCCGGCGGACCTGACCGCCGACGCCCTCGACGCCATCCTCACCGCCGTGGTCGGGCGGCACGACATGCTGCGCGCCAGGCTGGTGCGCGGCGACCGCTGGAGCTTCGACATCCCGGCGGCGGACCGAGCCGTCGCCGGATGGCAGGAGAGCGACCGGCCGCTCGAGGAGTGCGTCGCGCTCGCCACCGGCGGGCTGGACCCGGCGGGCGGCGTGATGCTGCGGGCCGTCTGGCGACGCCGGGCACGGCAGCTGGTCCTGGTCGTGCACCACGTGGTGATCGACGGCGTGTCCTGGCGTGTCCTGATGGACGACCTGGACACGGCGTGGCGGCAGTTCGCCTCGGGCGCGCCGATCGCGTTGCCCCCGGTGGGCACGTCGTTCCGGCGCTGGACGCAGCTGCTGGCACAGGCCGCGTTCGAGGCGGACCGTGCCCACTACCGGCGTCCCCTGCCGGGCCCGGACGGGCCCGTGGGCAGGCGCGCGCTCACCGACGCCGACACCGTCGCGCGGGAGCGGGTGCGGACCGTCTCGGTCGGCCCCGAGGTCACGGCCGCGCTGCTGGGCGAGATACCCGCGAAGTTCCACACGGGCGTGGGCGACGTGCTGCTGACCGCGCTCGCCGTCACCCTCGCCCGATGGCGCCGCGACCTCGGACAGGAGCAGACGTTCGCGCACATCGAGCTGGAGGGCCACGGCCGCGAAGGACGGTTCGTGGCGGACGCCGCCGGATTCGAACCGGAGCTGTCGCGGACCGTGGGCTGGTTCACCACCCTGTTCCCGGTGACCGTGGACCCCGGACCGGCAGCCGATTTCACCGCCCCCGCCTATCTGGCCGCCGCGCTCAAGGCGGTCAAGGAAGACCTGGCCCGCGTGCCGGGGAACGGACTGTCCTACGGCGCCCTGCGGTATCTGCACGGCGCCGAGTTCGACGCACCCGCACCGCAGGTGTTGTTCAACTACCTGGGCCGCTTCGACGCGGGCGCCTCCGGCGACTGGCAACTCTGTGCTCCCACCGGCCAGTTGGGCGAAAAGCGCGACCCAGGGATGCGCCTGCCGCGCGTCCTGGAGTTCAACGCGATCACCGAACCCGCCGCGACCGGCGCGTACGAACTCGTCACCGCCATCTCCTGGCCGGACGGCGTGTTCACCGACGAGGACATCGAGACTCTCGGCGCGTACTTCCGTGCGGCCCTGACCGGGCTGGCCGCGCTCGACCGGGGCGGCCACTCGCCGAGTGACTTCGCCCAGGTGCCGCTGACGCAGGCCGACGTCGACACCCTGGATGGTCCGGCGCTGCGTGACATCCTGCCGCTGACCCCGTTGCAGGAGGGCCTGTACTTCCACTCCGTCTTCGACGACGACTCCGCGGGCGCCTACGTCGAGCAGCAGCTGCTGACCCTGGACGGCGAGGTGGACGCCGACCGGCTCTCGTCGGCGGCCACCCGGTTGCTCACCCTTTACCCGAACCTCGCCGCGCGGTTCACCGCCCTCGCCGACGGCCGCGTGGTCTCGGTGCTGGAGAGCGGTGTGGAGGCGCCCTTCACCACACTGGACCGCCCCGGCATCACCGACGACGAGATCCGCGCCGTGGCCGAGCGGGACCGCCGCGCCGGGTTCGACCTGGCCACCGGCCCGCTGATGCGGTACACCCTCATCCGCGGGGGCCCCGGCCGCGACGTTCTGGTGCAGACCGTGCACCACATCGTCGCCGACGGCTGGTCGGTGCCCCCGATGCTCCGTACCCTGCTCGCCGAATACCACGCGCCCGGGTCCGGGTACCCGCTCGGCGGCTTCCCCGGCTACGTACGCCGGCTCGCGAGACGCGACCACGACGAGAGCGACCGGGTGTGGCGCGATCAGCTCGCCGGGCTGCCCGGTCCCTCGCTGGTCGCCGAGGGGCACACCCCGTCCGACCGGTTCGCCGACACCGCCGTGGTGCCGGCGGAGGACATCGACGCGGCCGCCCGCGCGGCCGGTGTGCCGCTGAGCGTGGCCGTGCACAGCGCCTGGGCGGTGACGCTGGGCGGCATCCTGCACGGCAGGGATGTGGTGTTCGGGTCCACGGTGTCCGGGCGGGACGCGGAGGTGCCCGGCATCGAGGACATGGTGGGGCTGTTCATCAACACCATCCCCGTGCGCGCCCGGTGGACCGGTGCCACCACGGCGCGCGAACTGCTCGCCTCGGTGCGGGAACACCAGAGCGCGGTGCTGCCGCACCAGCATGTCTCGCTGGCCAGGATCGGCCGCCGGGCCGGGGCGGGCACGCTGTTCGACACCCTGGTGGTGTTCGACGTGGCGACCGACGTGGACGGGCTGCGGCGGCCCGGCGACACGCTCGTCATCACCGGCATCGTCAACGAGGGCGCCCCGCACTACCCGTTGACGCTGGTGGTCGAGCGCGCGCTCGACGGCCGCCCGCGCTTCAACCTGATCTACGACGGCGCACTGCTGCGGGAGGCGACCGCCCGGGCCATCCTGCGCACCTTCACCCAGGCCCTCACCGGCCTGCTCACCCGCCCGGACACCCCCGTCGACGCCCTGGCGCCGGAGGATGCCCGGCGTGCCCCGTCGCCCATCACCCCGACCACCCTGGGCGCGCTGTTCGACGCCGCCGCCCGCCGGGACCCGGCCGCCACCGCCGTCACCTGGTGCGGTCTCGACGGCGGCGCCCGCTCACTGACCTACGGCGAACTGGCGCACGCCAAGGACGAGCTGGCCTCGACGTTGCGCGCGGCCGGGGTCGGGCCGGGCCGGCGGGTCGCCGTCGCCGTCCCGCGCTCCGTCGAGCAGGTCGTGGCGCTGGTCGCGATCGTCGGCGCGGGCGGCGCGTACGTACCGCTGGACCTGGCGTACCCGGACGAACGGCTGGAGTACATCCTCGCCGACGCCGCTCCGGACGTCGTTCTCGTGGACCGTGAGCAGCGGGGCCGCTTCACGCGGCTGCTGGCCCGGGCGGGCGTACCGGCCCGCGTGCTCGTACCGGGGGAGGAGCCGCCGCGGACCACCACCGAGCCCGGTCCGGAGGCCGACTGGCACGACCCCGCGTACGTGATCTACACGTCCGGATCGACCGGCAGGCCCAAGGGCGTGGTGGTCCCGCACTCCAGCGTGGTGTCGCTGCTCGTGAACACCCGGCCCGGCATGGCCTTCGGCCCGCACGACGTCTGGGTCCAGTTCCACTCCTTCTCCTTCGACTTCGCGGTCTGGGAGCTGTGGGGCGCGCTGGCGCACGGTGGTGAGCTGCTGGTGCCGGAGTACGGGCTGACCCGCTCGCCGGTGGACTTCCACCGGCTGGTGCGTGAGCGCGGGGTGACCGTGCTCAACCAGACGCCGTCGGCGTTCTACCAGTTCATCGAGGCCGACCGGCATGCCGGTGAGCCGTTGCCCGCACTGCGCCGGATCATCTTCGGCGGCGAGCCGCTGGACCCCGGGCGGCTGCGCGGCTGGGTCGAGCGGCACGGCACCGGATCGCCCGAGCTGGTCAACATGTACGGCATCACCGAGACCACCGTCCATGTCACCCACCGGGTGCTGACCGACGAGGACTTCCGTCCCGGTGGCGACACCAGCCCGATCGGCGGTCCGATCCCGGGCCTGGTCACCTATCTGCTCGACGACCGGCTCCGGCCGGTGCCGCCGGGCCGGGTGGGCGCCATCTATGTCGCGGGGGACCAGGTGTCGCTCGGCTATCTGGGCAGACCGGGGCTCACCGCAAGCCGGTTCGTGGCCAACCCGTTCGCGGGCGACGGCTCCCGCATGTACCACACGGGCGACCTCGCCGTCCGCACCCTCGACGGCGAGCTGGAGTTCACCGGCCGCGCCGACGATCAGGTGCAACTCAAGGGTTTCCGTATCGAGTTGGGCGAGGTGGAGGCCGCGATCAGGGAACTCGACGGTGTGGTCGACGTGGCCGTCACCATGGCGGACGGCGGCGACCACCTGGTCGCGCACATCGTGGGCCGGGTGCCCGGCGACCTCACCGACCCGCTGTCCGCGAAGCTGCCCGCGCACATGGTGCCGGGCCGCGTACTGCCGGTGGACGCGCTGCCGCTGACGGTCAACGGCAAGCTGGACCGTAAGGCCCTGACCGAGCGCGCCGCACAGCACGACACCCCGGCGGCTTCGAGCGGCGACGCGCTCACCGCACTGGCCGGCATCTTCGCCGACACACTGCCCGGAACCGCTGTGGACGGTGACACCGACTTCTTCCGGGCCGGGGGCGACAGCATCGTCGCCATCACCGTGATCAACCGGGCCAGGGCGCTCGGCCTGCCGATCGCGCCACGGGACGTGTTCCTGTTCAGGACACCGCGCGCGCTCGCCGAGCACCTGGCGACGCGTACAGCGCGGACCGCCCCGGCGCCCGCGCCCGCCCGCCGCGCGGACGGCCCGCTGACGCCGACGCCCATCATCCTGCGCCAGCGGGAGCTGGGCGGGACACTCGCCCGCTTCGCCCAGGCCAGAACGCTGGTGGCCCCGGAGGGCAGCGGGATCGCCGACGCCGAGCGCGCCGCGAACGCCGTCGTGGCCGCGCACCCGGTCCTTCGGCTGCGGCTGCGCGTCGAGCAGGGGGTGTGGGCCCTGCGCACCGAGCCCATCCGCGAGATCACCGTCGTGGCGCGGGATGCCACCGACGCGACGGCCGTGGCGAACGAGGCCGCCGCACGGCTCGACCCCGAGTCCGGGAACGTGGTCGCGTTCGCATGGCTGGAGGCGAGCCGGACCCTCGTGGTCACCGTGCACCACCTCGCCGTCGACTCGGTGTCCTGGCTGGTCCTGCTGGACGACCTGGCCACCGCCCTGCGCGGCGAGCCCCTGGCGCCGCCGACCACGCCGTACGCCGAGTACGCCGACGCGCTGGCGTCGCGGTCCGCCCACGCGATCGACGACCTCGGGCACTGGGTCGGCACGCTCCGGGCGCCCGAACTGCTGCCGACAGTGGGGGAGTTGCGTGAGACCACCGTCGTGCTCGCGCCCGACGTGAGCGACCGCGTGACGCGCAGCGCGCCCGCCGCGCTCGGCGTCGGCCTCACCGAGCTGCTGTGCGGCGCCCTGCGCACCGCGCTCACCCATGTCCAGTCCTCGCCCACCGATCTCGCGATCGACCTGGAGCGGCACGGCCGGGTCCCGGCGCTGGAACACCACGACTACACCCGCACGGTCGGCTGGTTCACCTCCATCGCGCCCGTACGGCTCAGCCCGCACACCGACCCCGTCGCGGCGGCGCACGAGGCCGCCGAGCGCCAGCCGGACGAGCGCGGACACGTCGCGTACGGGCAGCTCCGATACCTCAACCCGCAGACGGCCCCGCTGCTCACCCGCCACCCCCAGGTGCTGTTCAACTACCTCGGCCGGGGCGGTGAGTCCCAGGCGCCGCGCCTCACCGGCGGCGGCCAGGGCAGCTCGTACGCCGTCGAGGTCAACGCCTGGACCGACGCGGCCACCGGAAGCCTCCACGCGCACTTCACCCTCGGCGAGGGCGTCCCGGACGAGATCACCGAGCACTGGCGGAGCGCACTGCGACGCGTCGCGGACGCCTCCGCGACGGCCGAGCGCACGGCACCGGTCACCCCGCTCCAGCGGGGCCTGTTCTTCCAGGCCCAGATGGCGGGCCCGGCCGGGCACTACGTCGCGCAGAGCTGGTTCACCTTCGACCGGTGCCTGGACCCCGACGCGCTGGCCGAGGCGATGGCGCGGGTGATCGCGCGGTACCCGGTCGTGGCCGCCGGATTCGCCACCGACGACGACGGCAACCCGGTCCAGGTCCTCAGGGCGGGCCGACGCGTCGATGTCCGCACGATCGCGCTCGCCACGGACGCGGACGTCGACGCCCTGCGCGCCCGGGACCGCGACACGGGATTCGATGTGGCGGAGCCGCCACTGATCCGGCTGACCGTGGTGCGGCTGCCCGACGACCGCGACGGGCTGCTGCTCAGCTACCACCTGCTGCTGTGGGACGGCTGGTCCCGCGAGATCGTGCTGCGGGACCTGTTCGACGCCTACCGGGCCGTTCTCGCGGGCGAACCACTCGACGCCACCCCCGCCACGCCGAGCTTCGAGAACCACGCGCGGGCGCTCGCCGCCAGGGACTCCGCCGTATCGGAGCGCTTCTGGGCCGAGCACCTGACCGGCCTCCCCGGCCCGACGCTGCTCGCCGGACCGGCGCCATCCCTGTCCGACGACCTGCCGGACACGCTCGTGCACACACTCTCCGCCGACCAGTCGGACCTGCTGCGGGCAGCGGCCAGGGCGCACGGCGTCACGCTGAACTCGGTGCTGACCGGCGCGTTCGGCCTCCTGCTGGGCGCCCATACGGGCCGCAGCGACGCCGTGTTCGGCGTGACCGTCTCCGGCCGGGAGGGCGAGGGTCTGGACCGCGTCGTCGGCGTGCTGCTCAACACCGTGCCGATGTGGACGCGGGCCCGCCCGGAGGACACGGTCGGCTCGTATCTGTCGGCCGTCCAGGCGGCCAGGGTCGAGGCGATGGACCACGAACACCTGGGGCTCGGCGAGATCCAGCGGGCCAGTGGGCACGACACCCTGTTCGACAACCTGTTCGTGCTGCAGAACTTCCTGGACATGGACGCGTTCGCCGAGATGAACGCCAGGCACGGCATCACATCGGTGAAGGCCGACGACTCCACCCACTACCCGTTCACCTGGGTCATCACGCCCGGCGACCGGCTCACGGTCAAGCTGGAGTACCGCGACAAGGACACCGGGCACGCCCGCCGTCTCCTCGGCGACTACCTGCGCGTGCTCGACGACGTGGCCCGCTCCACCGGACCGGTCGGTGCGCTGCCGGGCCTGGGCCCGTGGCCCTCGCGGGGGGCGCGTACGGACATCGGCACGGACACCGTGGTCGACCGGTTCGACCGGGCGGCGGACCGCGACCCGCAACGGGTGGCGCTCGTCGCCCACGGTTCGACGCTGACGTTCGCCCAGCTCAGGGACCGCAGCCGCGAGGTGGCGGGGGCGCTCGCCCGGCGTGGCATCGGCCCCGAGCGGACCGTGGGCCTCGCGGTCCCGCGCTCCCTCGACTCGATCGTGGCGCTGTTCGCCGTGCTGCGCGTCGGCGCCGCGTATGTGCCGCTGGAGCTGGACCACCCGGACGAGCGGATCGCCGCCATCGTCGCGGACGCCCGCCCCGATGTGATCCTCACCGTGAGCGCCGTATCGCCCCGGCTCACCGGCGACCTGATCGAGCTGGACCGCCCGTTGCCCGACGCCGAGCCGTGGGTGACGTACGCGCCGGACGATCCGGACCGGCTGCGGCACCCCGCGTACACGATCTACACCTCCGGCTCGACCGGCACCCCCAAGGGCGTGGTGACCGAGTACGCCGGGCTCACCAACATGCTGATCAACCACCAGCGCCGGATCTTCGAACCGGTGCTGGCGGAACACGGCCACCGGACCTTCCGGATCGCGCACACCGTGTCGTTCGCCTTCGACATGTCGTGGGAGGAGTTGCTGTGGCTCGCCGACGGCCACGAGGTGCACATCTGCGACGAGGAACTGCGCCGCGACGCGCCCCGGCTGGTCGAGTACTGCCTGGCGCACGGCATCGACGTGATCAACGTGACCCCGACCTACGCGCAGCAACTGGTGGCCGAGGGACTGCTCGACGACCCGGCCCGGCGGCCGGCGCTGGTGCTGCTGGGCGGCGAGGCCGTCACCCCGGCGCTGTGGCAGCGGCTCGCCGGGACCGAGGGGACGGTCGGCTACAACCTCTACGGGCCCACCGAGTACACCATCAACACCCTCGGCGTCGGCACCTTCGAATGCCAGGACCCGGTGGTGGGGGTGGCGATCGACAACACCGATGTGTATGTGCTGGATCCGTGGCTGCGGCCGCTGCCGGACGGAGTGCCCGGCGAGCTGTACGTGGCGGGCATCGGCATCGCGCGCGGCTATCTCGGGCAGCCCGCCCGGAGCGCGCACCGCTTCGTGGCGTGCCCGTTCGGCGAACCCGGCGCGCGCATGTACCGCACCGGGGACCTGGTGGTCCGCCGCCCCGACGGCAACCTGATGTACCTGGGCCGCACCGACCGGCAGGTCAAGATCCGGGGGCACCGGGTCGAACTCGGCGAGGTCGAGGCCGCGTTCGCGGCACACCCGGCGGTGCGGTTCGTCGCCGCGGTCGCCCAGCCCGACCCGCAGGCCGACGGAGCGTACCGGCTGGCCGCCTATCTGGTGCTGGACGGCGCCGAGTTGGCGACGGTCGCCGCCGAGGTGGGCGCCGGGCTGCCGGACTTCCTGCACCCGACGCACTACGCGCGGGTCGACAGCATCCCGCTGACGGTGAACGGGAAGGCCGACACCAAGGCGTTGCCGGAGGCCAAGCCGCTGGGCGCGCTGACCACGGCGGGGGAGCGGGGGCCTGCCACGGAAACCGAGACGCTGGTGTGCGAGTTCTTCGCCGAGGCACTGGATCTGGACGACGACGAGGTGAGCGCGGTGAGCGACTTCGTGTCCCTGGGCGGGCACTCCATGCTGGCGGTGCGGCTGATCGGGCTGCTCCGCCGCGAGTACGGTCCTGTGATCACCATCCGGGATCTGTTCACCCTCCGCACCCCGGAAGCGATGGCCCGCCACCTCGACAGCGCGGATTCCCGATGACGACATCCGACACCCAGCGGCCCCGCCCGGGGTCCGGCATCCTCCGCACCGCGCTGCGCCGCAACCTCGGCGCCATGGCCTGGGGCACCGTCCTCATGGGCCTGTACCAGGCGGGTGAGACGGCGTTTCCCATCGCGCTCGGCCTGATCGTCGAGCACACGATGCGCGACCGCGGCCTCGGCGCGCTCGGCCTGTCGATCGCCGCGCTGGCGGTGATCATCACGACGGTGTCGCTGTCGTGGCGGTTCGGGATGCGCGTCCTGCAGAAGGCCAACACCACCGAGGCGCACCACTGGCGGGTGAAGGTCGCGGGCTGTGGACTCCAGCCGGTGGCAAGGGACGTGGACCTCAAGTCCGGCGAGGTGCTGACCATCGCCACCGAGGACGCCGACCAGACCGCCGACATCATCGAGGTGGTGCCGCTGCTGATCAGCTCGCTGGTCGCGGTGCTGGTAGCGGCGGTCGCGCTGGGCCTGGCCGACGTCCGGCTCGGCCTGCTGGTGATCGTGGGGACCGTCGCGATCCTGTCGGTGCTCAGCGTGCTGTCCAAGCGGATCGGCTCCAGCACCCGCGAACAGCAGGCCCGGGTGGCGCGGGCGGGCGCGAAGGTCGCCGACCTGATCACCGGCCTGCGCCCGCTGCACGGCTTCGGCGGCAACCACGCGGCGTTCCGGTCCTACCGCGAGGTCAGCACGGAGGCGAAACACCAGGCGATCACGGTCGCCAAGGTCAACGGTGTGTACGCGGGCACCGCGCTGGCCCTCAACGCGGTCCTCGCCGCCGCCGTGACCCTGACGGCGGGCTCGCTGGCGTGGAGCGGCCGGATCACCATCGGGGAACTCGTCATGGCCGTGGGGCTGGCGCAGTTCATCATGGAACCGCTCAAACTGTTCTCGGAGATGCCCAAGTACGTGATGATGGCGCGCGCGTCGGCCGAGCGGATGGCGCTGGTGCTGTCCGCGCCCCCGGTGACGACCCCGGGGCCGGGCCGTCCGGACGCGGGCGGAGACCTGGAGGTCGACTGCGTCCGGTACGGGACCCTGCGCAGGCTCAAGTTCCAGGTGGCCGCCGGCGAGTTCGTGGCGATCGCCGCCTACCAGCCGCGCGCGGCGGCCGACCTCGCGTCGATCCTGGCCGTGCGCGTCCCGCCCGGCGCGTACGAGGGAGCGGTGCGGGTCGGCGGGCAGGAGCTGGCGGACCTGTCGATCGAGGCGGTCCGCGCGTGCGTGCTGGTGAACCCGTACGACGGGGAGATCTTCGCGGGCACCCTCCGTACGAACATCGACCCGTCGGGCACCAGCCGGACGGTGCCCGAGGCCGTCGAGGCGTCCATGCTGACCGACGTCGTCGCCCTCCACCGCGAAGGACTCGACTACGGTGTCCGCGACCGTGGCGCGAACCTCTCCGGGGGGCAGCGCCAGCGGCTGTCCCTGGCCCGCGCCCTCGCCGCCGACACCGACGTCCTCGTCCTGCACGACCCGACGACAGCCGTCGACGCGGTCACCGAGCAGCTCATCGCGCGCAACGTCGCGAAGGCGCGCCGGGGCCGCACCACCATCGTGATCACCAGCAGTCCGGCCCTCCTGGACGCCGCGGACCGGGTCCTCGTCCTGGACGACGGCGTCATCACCGCCGAGGGCACCCACCGCAACCTCCTCGCCACCGACGAGGGCTACTGCGCGGCGGTGGCCCGGTGAACCGGGCCGCTAGCCCAGTGTCCAGGCGACATCCCTGAGCAGGGCATGCCGCCAGCCCGCCCGGTCGTGGCCGGACGCCGACCGCGAGACCCGTACGGTCGCGCCGGCCCGCTCGGCCAGGGTCTCGGTCAGCTCGCAGTGGGGCAGCATCCGTGTCTCGTGTTCCCCCACGTCGAACGCGACCCGCAGGCCGGACAGGTCGGGGCGCTCCCGCAGGCGCGCGGCGAGGGTGCCGCCGACCGGGCCGCCCAAGGGGTCCGGCAGGTCCGTGGCGCCTGGGCTCCACCAGAACGACCCCGACTGGCAGGCGACGCGGGACACCAGGTCCGGGAACTCCAGCGCCGCGTACATCGCGCTCAGCCCGCCCAGGCTCTGCCCGGCGACCACCAGCCGGTCCGGGTCGGCGGGTGCGCCGGATTCCGCCACCAGCGGCAGCAGTTCGTCCCGGATCGCCTCCCACAGCGCGGTCCCGCACGCGAACTCGGCCTCCCGGTCTTTGGCCGGAAGGAAGACGAGCGTCACGGCGGGCATCTCGCCACTGGCGTGGGCCGAGTCGAACGCGGTCATGGCCGGGTGCAGATACAGCCAGTCGTCCCCGTCGAGCAGCAGGACCACGGGCCCGCCGCCGCCCACCGGATGGACGCGCACGGTGCGCCGCCCGCCGAGCCGTTCACTGCTCCAGCGGATCCGGGCGCGGGGGAGGGGGAGCACGTCCGCGTCGCCGATGACGGGCCAGTGCGGCTGGGCCGGGGCGTCCGGGGTCGCGGCGATGGACCGGTCGCCGCCGGCACCGGCCGGGTTGAACGGGTCGGCGTGAGCTTCGTCGCCCACGAGGAACTGGTAGGTCACCCGCAGCCGCGCGGGCATGCGCACCTCGGCGTACCAGCAGTCCGTGTCGCCCCACCGGCGCAAGGGGACGGGCTCCGACCAGCTCTCGAAGACGACGGTCGCCGGGGACCCGCGCCACAGGAACAAGGTCGTCCAACCGCCGTCGTCGGCCGGTATCGAGGCGGCTGTCCCCGCCGCGTCCCAGAACGCGTCGGTGCCGGGTGTGCCGGGCAGTCCGAACGCGACGAAGGCGTTCCCGATGTCGGCCGTGCCCAGGCGCATGAACGTCTCCTTGTGAGAAGGAAGGGACGCGGATAAGCCTCCGTCAATTAGGTCAGCCTAGCCTAAGCGTGCTGCTCGCTGGTCTCCGGTTCGTGCCGTGGCTCGCTGAGCTGCTCGCGCAGGTAGTTCCAGACCACCGCGATCAGCGCGGCAACCGGTACGGCGAGCAGACTGCCCACGATGCCCGCCAGGCTGCCGCCCAGCGTCACCGCCAGCAGGACCACCGCCGCGTGCAGGCCGAGCCCACGGCTCTGGATCATGGGCTGGAACACGTTGCCCTCGAGCTGCTGCACCACGACGATGATCGCCAGCGCGATCAGCGCGTCCGTCACGCCGTTGGACACCAGCGCGATGAGCACCGCGACCGCGCCCGCGAACAGGGCACCCACGATCGGCACGAACGCGGAGACGAAGGTCAGGACCGCCAGCGGGAGAACCAGGGGCACCCCCAGAGCCCACAGTCCGAGACCGATGAGGACGGCGTCGAGCAAGCCGACCAGGGCCTGGGAGCGCACGAAGGTGCCCAGCGTGTCCCAACCGCGCGCGGCCACGACGGGGATGTCGGTGGCGAGCCGGCCGGGTAGTTGGCGGGTGAGCCACGGCAGGAAACGCGGGCCGTCCTTGAGGAAGAAGAACATCAGGAAGAGCGCCAGAACGGCGGTGACCACACCGTCGATCACGGTGCTCAGCCCCGTGACCACCGTGGTGATCATGCTTCCGGCGCCGCTTTGTATGCGGGCGGCCGCGGCGTCGGAGGCCTCGGAGATCTGGGCATCGCCGATGTTCAGCGGTGGCCCGGCGGCCCACTGGCGCACCTCGTGGATGCCTGCGGCCACGCCGTCGGTCAGTTGGCCGGCCTGGGATGCCACCGGTACCGCGATCAGCGCCACGGTGCCCGCGGCGACCAGCAGGAACAGCACGGTCACGGCCGAGGCGGCCAGGGCCGGAGGCCACCCGCGCCCGCGCAGGAAACGGGCCGGGGGCCACGTCAGCGTGGTAAGGAGCAGGCCGACTATGAGTGGCCACACGACCGACCACATGCGGCCCAGAAGCCATAGGAGCACCGCGGCCATCACCAGGACCAGCAGCGACTCAAGGGAAATACGCGCCGACACGCGGAGCGCGGCGCGGGTTCTCGTCGAATTCAACATGGCAGGCATGGGACCACCGGTACCCTCTTCACGCTTCGCTATCGCTGCTGTTCAACGGCGCGTTCTTCCTCCCGGGCCCGGACAGCCCGGGGGTGTGGAAGCAGCGTACCGGGGCAGTCGGCAGTGACGATCTTGACGCCGATACACGAAGGGGACTGCCGCCCATGACCACGTCCGGCCGTCGGCCACGTAACGGTCGCCAGTACACCTTCAGCCTGCGCAATCTGTCGGTCTGCTTCGGGCTGATCGCCATTGTTCTCCTCGCGGCGGGCACCGCCGTGAAAGCCGGTGCCCGGACGGCCGAGGACCATCCTGTCGCCGCCGTGGCCCTGGGGCTGGCGGCGCTTTCGGCCGCCGTGGCGATCCGCCGCCGGGCCGGCCGACGCGCGTCCCCGGCCCCTTCGGCGCGGCGCGGCGACGTGCTGACGCCGGAGGCCGTCGCCCCTGATGCCCCGGAGGAAGTCCCCCTCGGGGAGGCCGACTTCGAGGCGATGACTCCCGGGGAGTTCGAGCAGGCGGTGGCAGACCTGTGCGAACGGGACGGTTGCCAGGTCATCGGCGCGACCGGTGGCGCGGGTGACCTGGGAGCGGACGTCCTCGCCACCACCCCCGGCGGGCAGCGCCTGGTCATCCAGTGCAAGCGGTACGACGCGGCCCACAAGGTGGGCTCGCAGGACGTCCAGCGCTTCGGCGGCACCTGCTTCGCCGTCCACGACGCCCGGATCGCAGCGGTGGTCACCACCAGCGAGTTCACCGGGCCCGCCGTCGAGTACGCCGCTCAGTGCGGAATCCTGTGCGTCGACGGACAGGAGCTCGCCACCTGGGCGAGCACGGGCCCGGCTCCCTGGGCGGAGTGACGAAACAGCGCCGCCCTTACAGGTGGTCGCGGGGGAGCGTCTCGTTCCAGGTGCGGGAGAACACGCGCCGGTCGTTCTCGCAGCCGTCCAAGGTGGCGTCGACGAAGAGGTCCGTCTCGCTGGAGCGCAGCACGGTGTGGGTGACGACGCGTACGTCCCAGTCATCGCGCCGGAAGCGCATGGTCCAGGTGGACTCGCCGGTGACCGAGGTGAAGTCGTCCGCGACGGCCGTGTAGCGCTCGTGGGCGCGGCGGCCGACATCGAGGCCGGTGTCCTCGTAGCGCACCGTGCCGGCGTCCTTGACGATTTCCAGCGCGGAGCGGTAGCCGACCAGATCGCGTGTGACGTCCCACCGCATCTCCGGCGGGGGCACCTGCGTGGTGGCGACGGGCGGTGTGCCCTCCGGTTCGCCGAACGGGCGCTCGGGGGCCTCGTCGGGCTCATGGGTTCCGCGCACCGGCAGGGTGAGGGTGCTGGAGCCCTCGTACACGGTCAGCAGGACCGGCCGCGGCGGGGGCCAGGGTTCGGCGGCATCCACCCCAAGCGCAAGGTTTCCCACCGCGCCACCTGGGTCATCGGCATCGTGGCCGCCGTCCTGGCGGGCCTGCTGCCCATCAACGCCGTCGCCGACCTCACCAACATCGGTGTGCTGCTGGCCTTCGTGGTGGTCTGCGCGGCCGTCCTGGTCCTGCGCTACACCAAGCCCCACCTCAAGCGGGGCTTCCGCTGTCCGGGCATGCCCGTGGTGCCGGTCCTCGGGATGGTGTTCTCCGTCTGGCTCATGTCGTTCCTGCACTGGGAGACCTGGGTGCGGATGGGGGCCGGCTCGTCGCGGGCCTGCTCATCTACGCGCTGTACGGCTACCGCCGCACCCGGAGCGTCATGCCGGGCGGCTCGGTGGATCTCGACGCCCTCGACGCCATGACGGAATCCGACGAGCCCGAGCCCGAGCCCGAGCCGGGCCGGGACCCCGCCCCGGTAGCGCGCATCACGGCGCGGGCTCCTCGACCGCGTGCAGATACGGCTCGCCGGCGGGCACCGCGCGCCGCAGGGTGTCCAGCACCGTGCCGAGGAGGGGATTGGTGTTCTCACCGCGGTGCAGGGCCATCACCTGGCGGTGCGCGGACCGCTGGGTGAGCCGGGTGGCCTGGATCGCCTCGCTGGGCGCGTGGCCGAGCGCCGGGACGACCGCCACGCCGAGCCCCGTGGACACCAACTCCCGTACGACGTCGTAGTTGTTGCTCCGGAACGCGACCTCCGCGTCGAATCCCGCGGCCGCGCACAGCCGGACCAGCGAGAGGGCCCCGGCTGTGCCCTCCGCGCTGGTGATCCAGCGTGCCGCGGCCAGTTGGGGAAGGCTCGCCCCCAGCCGGCTGTCCGCGGCCCGCAGCAGGACCAGGTCCTCACGCAGCAAGGGGTGGCGGGTCAGCCCGTCGGGCCACTGCCGGGGGCTGAGCCCGTACTCGTAGACCAGGGCGATGTCCAGGTCACCGCTGCTGAGCAGGGCGATCAGGTCCTCCGGTTCGCCCTCCTCCAGCTGGATCCGCGCCCGGGGGTGGGTTCCGGCGAGCGCCGACAGCGCGGCGGGCACCAGCCGGACGCTCGCCGTCGGGAAGCTGCCCAGCCTCAGCCGCCCGGTGACACCGGTGGCCAGCTCCCGTACCTGCTGGTCCAGATCGTCCAGGGCGGCCAGGGCCCTGCCGCTGAGATCGACCAGCCGGTGGGCCGCGGCGGTCGGACGGATCCCGTGCGCCTCCCGCTCGAAAAGGACCAGACCGGTGTCCTTCTCCAGGGCCGAGATCTGCTGCGAGATCGCGGAGGCGGTGTAGCCGAGGTCGCGGGCCGCGACGGCGAACGAGCCGCTGCCGACGACGGCCTTCAGCGTGAGGAGATGCAAAGGCTTGAGCAACGCGGCTCCCCGGGGACGTGGAGCGGGCGGGGCGGGAACACCATGAGCGTAAGGAACACTTGCCCTCCTCCGTCAAGACTATCGCCCTGCTGGGCCTTGTGAAGGGTCCGCGCCCGACGACATCGTGGGACGGCCGGGGCGGACCCGACCGGTGAGTGTTCCACGTGACCGGTGAGCACAGAAGGAGCGAGCGCGGTGAGCACGACAGCACCAGGCATCGGCGGTGCCGACCCGGCGGCGGTGACCGACGCCCTCGCCCGCGCGGACTGCGGGGAGGTGTACGGCGACGCCGGACGCCGCGCGCAGTACGCGGCCCACGCCTCCAACTATCGGCAGGTCCCGCTGGCCGTGGTCTTCCCCCGGACGCGGCGCCACGTCCTCGCCGCGCTCTCCACCTGCCGCCGCCTGGGCGTGCCCGACACCGCCCGTGGCGCGGGCACCAGCACCTCCGGCCAGACCGTCGGCCCGGGCGTGGTGCTCGACTTCGCTGCACCCTGGGCGGAATGATCGGCAACAACGCGTGCGGGACCCACTCAGTGGCCTGGGGCCGCACCGCCGACAACGTCGGGTTCGAACGCGGCCACTACGACGTATCGGTGGCCGCGGGCGAGCAGGTCCTGCTCCCGGCCGTACGGGCGGCCGCGCCCGGCACGCACATCCTCGCCGACGGATTCAGCTGCCGTACGCAGATCGCCCAGCGCACATACCGCACCGGCACCCATCTCGCCCAGCTCATCGCCCGCGCCCTCCCGCCCGTCGGCGGGCCGTGAGTCCGCCGCCGCACGAGACGTCGTTTCAGTTCCAGCGGTCGGGGTCGGCGGCGTTCCAGTCGGCCGCCCAGGACTCGGGGGGCTCGGCGAGCAACTGGCCGTGGCCGAGCCACTCGTGCAGCTCGTCGTACGAGCGCAGGGTGGAGGGGTCGATGCGCCGGCGAAGCATGTGCGGGCGCAACTGCGCGGGATCGGTGACCCCCATCGACGCCATGATCTGCAGCGCGCTCGCCACCGTCGCCTCCTGCAGGCGCCGCACCCGGGGCGTCTTGTCGCCGACGTCGAGGGCGCGGGCCCGCCGGGGGTCCTGGGTGGTGACGCCGGTGGGGCAGGTGTTCGTATGGCACCGCTGGGCCTGGATGCAGCCCACGGCGAACATCATCGCCCGCGCGGCGTTGCCGTAGTCGGCGCCCTGCACCATGCGCTTGACCAGGTCGGTACCGGTGGCGATCTTGCCGCTCGCGCCGATCTTGACCCGGTCACGCAGCCCCGTGCCGACGAGGGCGTTGTGCACGGTGAGCAGCCCCTCGGTGAGCGGGGCGCCGATGTGGTCGGCGAATTCCAGCGGCGCGGCGCCGGTGCCGCCCTCGGCCCCGTCCACGACGATGAAGTCGGGGGCCGTCCCCTCCTCCCGCATGGCCTTGCACACGGCGAGGAATTCCCGGCGCGAGCCCACGCAGAGCTTGAACCCGGCCGGTTTGCCGCCGGACAGCTCCCGCATCCGGGTGATGAAGCGGACGAGTTCGCGCGGGGTGGAGAACGCCCGGTGGTACGGGGGGGAGATGACCGTCCGGCCTTCGGGCACCTCCCGCACCCGCGCGATCTCGGCGTTGACCTTGGCTCCCGGCAGGACCCCGCCGATGCCCGGCTTGGCCCCCTGCGAGAGCTTGAGCGACACGCACTTCACCTGGTCGTGCGCGGCCTTGTCGGCGAACTCGCCGGGGTCGAAGTCGCCGTCCCGGGTGCGGCAGCCGAAGTATCCGGTGCCGATCTCCCAGATGAGGTCGCCACCCGGCCGCAGGTGGTACTCCGACAGGCCGCCCTCGCCGGTGTCATGGGCGAAACCCCCGGTCGCCGCGCCCCCGTTCAGGGCGAGGATCGCGTTCGCCGAGAGCGAGCCGAAGCTCATCGCCGACACGTTCAGCAGCGCCATGTCGTAGGGGCGGGCGCAGTCGGGCCCGCCGACGCGCACCCGCGGCGCCGTCTTGGGCACCGGGCAGGGAGCCATCGACGGCACCAGGAACTCGTAGCCGGGCTGGTACACGTCCCGTTCGGTGCCGAACGGCTCCTCGGCGTCGGTGCCCTTCGCCCGCTCGTAGACGATACTGCGGACGTCCCGGTCGAAGGGGCGACCGTCGAAGTTCCGCTCGATGAAGTACTGCTGGAGTTCGGGGCGCATCCGCTCCATGAGGAAGCGGGCGTGGCCCAGAACGGGATAGTTGCGCAGCACCGAGTGCCGGCGCTGCAGCAGGTCCCAGGAACCCAGCAGGCCCAGCAGGGCGAGCGGTACGGCGGCCGGCCACCACCAGGGCGAGATCCCCACCGCGGCCACGCCCGACGCAAGGGCCGCGACCACCATCAGGACGACGATTCCGATGCGTGTCATCCTCGGCTGGTTGCCCGGCGGCCGTACTCCATGCCCGCGGCGCGGTCAAGAGATCTCCAAGCCCGCTGTCGGCGGACTCGGGACCATCAGGGGATTCGCCGGTCCCGGGCCATGGGTATGTGTCTCCGGGAAGTCGCGCACCGGGCACCGCATCCGCCCCGCCGTTCACTCCGCTCCACGTGTCACCGTCGTGCACCGCCGCCGCCACGCCACGCCATGCCACGCCACGGAGGAGAAGTTCCATGCGCCGAAGCTCCCGCCCTCTGGCCGCCGTGATCGCGTTCCTCACCTTCCTCGGGCTGCTGCTGCCCACCGGCGCCACCGCCGCCACCGCCGCCACCGGCGTGCGGTCCGGTCCGATGCCGTCCGTCGTCCCGCGTCCGCAGGCGATGGCCCGGCTGGGCCCGGACATCAGGGTGCCCGCCGAGGTGCGCGTGGTCTACGGCGACGGGGTGGACCGGCCCACACGCGAACTCGTCGCCTCGGTGCTGCGCCGGGCGGGGGCGCAGCGCCTGCGGGGCGGCTCCGGGCCGGGGCTGACGGTGACCGTCGGGCGGCTCGCCGAGGCCCGGGTGGCGAAGGCGCTGCGGGCCGCCGGGGGCCGGGCGCCCGGGGAGCTGCCCGCGGAGGGGTACGCGCTCGCCGCGAGGGGCACCGCGGTGGCGCTCGCGGGCGCGGACGCCGACGGGACGTACTACGCGGCGCAGACGCTGCGCCAGCTGGTCACCGGCGCCCGGAGGATCGCCTCGGTATCGGTCGTGGACCATCCGCTGATGCCGCTGCGCGGGGTGATCGAGGGGTTCTACGGAAGCCCGTGGACCCACGCCGAGCGCATGGACCAGCTGGCGTTCTACGGGGACGTCAAGATGAACACGTACATCTACGCGCCCAAGGACGACCCGTACCACCGGGAGAAGTGGCGCGAGCCGTACCCGGCCGACCGGCTCGCCCAGCTCGGCGAGCTGGTCCGGCAGGCCGCCGCCCACCATGTGCGGTTCACCTTCGCGCTCTCGCCCGGCAACTCCCTCTGCTACAGCGATCCCGCCGAGTTCACGGCGCTGCGGACCAAGCTGGGGGCGATGTACGACCTCGGGGTGCGCAGCTTCTCGGTGCCGCTGGACGACATCAGCTATACCCGGTGGAACTGCGATGCCGACCGCGCCGCCTACGGCGAGCCCTCGCAACGGGCCGCGGGCGAGGCGCAGGCCGATCTGCTGAACCGGGTCCAGAAGGAGTTCCTGGACGCCCGCGAGGCCACCGCGCCGCTCCAGACGGTGCCGACCGAGTACGGCGACGTCACCGACACCGCGTACAAGCAGGCCCTGCGCGAGCGGCTGGACCCGCGCGTCGAGGTCATGTGGACCGGCACCGACGTGGTGCCGCCGCGGATCACCGTGGCCGACGCCGCCCGGGCCGCCGCCGTATGGGGGCGCAAGGTGTTCGTCTGGGACAACTACCCCGTCAACGACTACGGCCAGGCCGAGGGGCGGCTGCTGCTCGCCCCGTACGACGCCCGCGAGGCCGGTCTGCACCAGCAGCTCTCCGGGCTGGTCCTCAACCCGATGAACCAGGCCGCCGCCAGCAAGGTCGCCCTCTTCGGCGGGGCGGCCTTCGCCTGGAACGACACCGCGTACGACCCGGACCGCACCTGGCGGGCCGCCGCCGCGTACCTGGCGGGCGGCGAACCGGAGGCGGCCACCGTCTCCGCGCTGCTGTCCTTCTTCGACACCCAGCACCTCGCGCCCACCTTCGGCGCCGAACCCTGGCAGCCCCAGGCGCCCGAACTGGCCGCCCGGCTGGCCCGGTTCCGTACCGACTGGGACGCCGGACGGCGGCGGGCGGCACTGGCCGCTCTGCGCCCCTCCGCGGCGCGGCTGGCCACGGCGCCGGCCATCATCAGGGCGGGCGTGGCCGACCGCGGCTTCGTGGCGGACTGCGCGCCGTGGCTGGACGGGCTGGCGCTGTGGGGCCGCGCGTTCGAACGCACCCTGGACGCGCTGGGCGCCCGGCTCGACGGCGACACCCGGAAGGCCGAGCAGTGGTTCGCCGAGGCGTCGTCGCTGGCCGGGCAGGCCGGGCGGATCCGCACGATCCCCGGGGAGACCCGCCCCGAGGGCCCGGTCCGCGTCGCGGACGGCGTGCTCGACACCTTCCTGGCGGCCGCGCCCGGACTCGGCGGGTCCCCTGGGTGAGGTGAAGGCTCCGATGGGTGGGAGCGGGCCGGGCACGGCCGGTGGCCGTGCCTGGACTCGGCCCATGGAGATCACCGACCTCGCCGCGCTCGCCCGCGACCTCGCCCCCGCCGGAGCGCTGCGGGCCTCCGTCAATCTCGGCAACCCCGTCCTCGCCCAGGGCACCCCGGACGCGCCGCGCGGGGTCACCGTCGATCTCGCCGGTGAGATAGCCCGGCGCATCCGCCTGCCCGTGGAGTTCCTGTGCTTCGACGCGGCCCGCAAGTCCTACGAGGCCATGGCCGCCGGCCGCGCCGACCTGTGCTTCCTCGCCGTCGAACCGGCCCGTGAGGCGGAGATCGCGTTCACCGCCCCGTATGTGCACATCGAAGGGATGTACGCCGTCCCGGCCGAGTCCACGCTGCGGACACCGGAAGACGTGGACCACGAGGGCGTCCGTATCGGTGTGAAGCAGGGCTCCGCCTACGACCTGTACCTGACGCGCACCCTGCGGCACGCCACCGTGGTCCGGGGCGCGGAGGGGGTGGACGTCTTCCACGCCGGGGAACTGGAGGCCGCGGCCGGAATCCGGCAGCCCCTCACCGCGCACGTCGCCGAACGGCCCGGGCTGCGCCTGGTCGAGCCCGCGTTCATGACCATCCGGCAGGCCGTCGGGACGACGAGGACGCGGCGTCCGGAGACGGTGCGGTTCCTGAGCGAGACGGTGGCTCACCTGACGGCGTCCGGGTTCGTCGCCCGGGCGCTGAGCCGGTCCGGACAGAACCCGTCCCTGGCCGCGCCCACGGAGCCGTGACCGGACCGCCCGTCACGTCACGTCGGCGACGGGCGATGGGCGATCATTGGGGGAGTACCGACAAGGAGATGCGGATGGCGCTGTGGGACCGCCTCAGGGACTCGATCCAGGCGATGCAGGCTCAGCTCACGGCGAGAAAGCAGGAGTTGCGGAGCGGGGCGTTCCGGGATGCCAGCATGGCGATGTGCGCCCTGGTCGCGGCGGCCGACGGCACGATCGACCCATCCGAACGACAGCGCGTCGCCCAGCTCATCGCCACCAACGACGTGCTCCAGAACTTCCCCTCGGACGACCTCCACCGCCGCTTCGAGGACCACCTCGACGAGCTGAGCGCCGATTTCGCCCTCGGCAAGGTCAGCGCCATGCGGGAGATCGGCAAGGCGAAGAGGAAGCCCGCCGAGGCACGGGCCGTCATCCAGATCGGCATCGTCATCGGCTGCGCCGACGGCTACTTCGACGAAAGCGAACGGGCCGTCGTCCGCGACGTCTGCTCGGCCCTGGACATCCCGCTGGCCGAATTCGACCTCCACCGGGCCCTCCGCGTGCCCCGCCAGTACCGGGCCCCGGACGGCCCCGAGGCCGCCCTGCCCGGCGACGACCTCCAGGTCTTTCTCAAGGCGCTGGCGAGCGGAACCCGACAGCGGGTCTTCTCGCACTTCGCCGACGGGGAGGAGCTGACCGTCGGCGAGATCGCCGAACGTGCCGGGCTCGGCCCGTCGACCGCCTCCGAACACCTCGCGGTCCTCCGGCGTGGCGGCCTGCTCCAGTCGACGCGCAGCGGCAAGCTGGTCCGCTACCGCGCCGACCGGGAGGGCATCAGCGAACTGCTCGGGCAGCTCCAGTCCTACCTTCTCGCCCCGTCCGAAGCGCGGGACCGCCGATGACCCCGGCCGCGCCGGGGAAGCGGCACGCGCCGCTCCCGCGTGGCACGGGCCCGCTCACCGCGGGGTGAGGCTGGTGGGGCGGGTGCGCAGGACGGCCTCGACGGAGGAGAGGGCGAGGCGAACCGCGCCCGTGATCACGGCTTCGTCGCCGAGGGCCGACAGCTGCCAGCGCGGCGGGTCCAGGAGGAGGCCGCCGGCGTGCCGCTGGGCGGCGTCGAGGAGGAGTTCGGCGGCGGGCAGCAGGCCCGGATCGCCGAACGGGCCGGTGCCGAGCACGACCAGCGCCGGGTCGAGCGCGAGCAGGACGGAGGCGATGCCGTCGGCCAGCCGCTGCCCGTAGGACGCGACGGCCCGGGCCGCGTCCGGGTCGCCCGCGGCCGCGTTCCGCACGGTGTCCGAGGCCTGCGGTGGCAGGCCCGGGCGCGGGGGAGCGGGCTCGCCGGGGGGCGTTGCGGGGAAGACCGTTGCGGGGAAGGCCGTTGCCGGGGAGGCCGGGGAAGCGGATGAAGCCGATCTCACCGGCCGCCCCGTGGCGGCCCCGCAGCAGCCGCCCGCCGGTGATCACACCCGCGCCGAGCCGCTCGCCCAGCAGCACGAAGATCAATGCGAAGGGGCCCGGCCGTTTCCCCGCGGGCCGGGCCCCGCCACATCCCCGTCGGCTCCGGTCAGCGCCCGCCGGTGTCGTCCGGGTCGTCCTCACCTGCCTCCAGCAGACCCGCCGCCGCGCCCACGACGCGCGGATCGGCGGTGCCGACGACCTCCTCGTCCTTGTCGGCGTAGTCGAAACGGGCGAGCACACTGCGCATGGCCTCGACCCGGGCCCGTTTCTTGTCGTTGCTCTTGACCACCGTCCAGGGCGCGTAATCCGTGTCCGTCTCGCGGAACATGGCGACCTTCGCGGCGGTGTAGTCGTCCCAGCGGTCCAGCGAGGCGAGGTCCATCGGGCTGAGCTTCCACTGCCGTACGGGGTCCACCTGGCGGATCGTGAAGCGCGTGCGCTGCTCGCCCTGGGACACCGAGAACCAGAACTTCACCAGGTCCACGCCGTCGTCCACGAGCATCCGCTCGAACATCGGCACCTGGCGCATGAAGCGCTGGTACTCGTCCTCCGCGCAGAAGCCCATGACCCGCTCGACACCGGCCCGGTTGTACCAGGAGCGGTCGAAGAGCACGATCTCGCCCGCGGTCGGCAGATGCTCCACGTACCGCTGGAAGTACCACTGGCCACGCTCGCGCTCGGTCGGCTTCTCCAGCGCGACGACGCGTGCGCCGCGCGGGTTGAGATGCTCGATGAAGCGCTTGATCGTGCCGCCCTTGCCCGCCGCGTCCCGGCCCTCGAAGACGATGACGAGCCGGCGTCCGGTCTCCTTGATCCAGCGCTGCAGCTTCAGCAGTTCGATCTGCTGGAGCCGCTTGTGCCACTCGTACTCCGGGCGCTCCATGCGCTGCGCGTACGGATAGTTCTCCCGCCACGTGTCGACCGGGCTTCCGTCCGGCCGGATGAGCACAGGGTCGTCGTGATCGGTGTAGTCGACCCGCAGGTCGGCCAGCTCGGACAGCAGGGGCGATGTCTTCATCCGGTCCTCCTTCCCCGTCAGTGGAACTGCGGCACGATCAGATAGATTCCGTACGCCACCACCGCCGCGCACGCCACGAAGCACAGCCCGGCCTGGGTGAGGCCGAGGGCGGAGCCGGTGCCGTTCCCCTCACGGGCCGCCTCGACGCGGGCGAGGCCCAGGACGCCGAGGGCGAAGACGGTGACCACGGCGACGGTGACACCGACGCTCACGGCGGTGACCTGGCCGAGTGCGCTCCAGTCGAGATGCATGGTTTTCAACTCTCCGTGATGCGAGGGGACTCAGGCGGCCGTGCCGACCGCGGCCGGCGGCTCGGTGCGGAGGGTGACCTCGTGCGCGTCGTTGACGTTCTTGGCGTCCACGGGGTTACGGCGCGACAGGAGCACGATGCCCCCGGCGAGGGCCGCGCCGACCAGGGCCACGACCGCCGCGCCGATGTTGCCGCCGTTGGTGACCACGCTCGCGGAGACGCCACCGACCACCGCGGCGGCGGGCAGCGTGACCATCCAGGCGATGACCATGCGGCCCGCGACGCCCCAGCGCACCTCCGCCAGCCGACGGCCCAGCCCCGCGCCGAGGATGCTGCCGGAGGCGACCTGGGTGGTGGACAGGGCGAAGCCGAGGTGGGCGGAGGTGAGGATGACGGTGGTGGAGGCGGTCTCGGCGGCGAAGCCCTGCGGCGACTGGATCTCGGTGAGGCCCTTGCCCATGGTGCGGATGATCCGCCAGCCGCCCAGGTAGGTGCCGAGGCCGATGGCGAGCCCCGCGGAGGCGATCACCCACAGCGGCGGACCGGCGTCATGGCCGAGCGCGCCCGCCGAGATCAGGGTGAGGGTGATGACCCCCATGGTCTTCTGCGCGTCGTTCGTGCCGTGGGCGAGAGAGACCAGCGAGGCAGAGGCGATCTGGCCGATCCGGAAGCCCTTGGTCACCGACTTCTTACGGGCCCGGTCGGTGAGCCGGTACGCGAGGTAGGTGGCCAGCAGCGCGGCGACACCGGCCACGAGCGGCGAGGCCACCGCCGGGATCAGCACCTTCTCGATGACCTTGTCGAAGTGCACGCCATGGGCGCCCGCCCCGACCCACACGGCCCCGATCAGCCCGCCGAACAGGGCGTGCGACGAGCTCGACGGCAGCCCGACCAGCCAGGTCAGCAGATTCCAGAGGATGGCCCCGACCAGCCCCGCGAAGATCATCCCTGGGGTGACCAGGGAGTCGTCGACGATGCCGCCGGAGATGGTCTTGGCGACCTCGGTGGACAGGAAGGCCCCGACGATGTTGAGGACCCCACTCACCAGAACCGCCGTTCTGGGGGTGAGCGCGCCGGTGGCGATGGAGGTCGCCATCGCGTTCGCCGTGTCGTGGAATCCGTTGGTGAAGTCGAAGGCGAGGGCCGTGACGATGACGACCGCCACCAGGAAGGTGATGTGGTCCATTCCTGTATGCAAACAAGCGCAGGCCAATGCCCGGCGAACTCGAGGCAAAGGTAGTACAAGGGCCGCGCACAGGCCGTGGCGTGGCAGGGGCGGGGCACACGGCTGTGCGGTCCATGATCCACCCGCTGTTCACCCAGCACGACACCTCACCGGCGACCGGCCTTTCCCAACGTCCTGCCCTACACGGTCGGCACGCCCGCGGTGTTCGGCTTCGCCGGGTGGAACGGCCGCTCACTGAACGGCCCACCACCGCACCGCTGTTCGGCGTCAGCCGGTGACCGTGGCGCATGCCCCGTCGCCCCGCTCGGGCAGGGCGGCCGCGGCGGTGTGCAGGAGGGCGAGGGCCTGGGGGAGGAACGGGTTGGGGTCGCTGGTGCGGCGCGTGGCGTAGACCCGGCGGGTGTGCGTCGGGTCGGTGAGCCGGACGAGGTGGGTGCCGGAGGCGTCGGGGGAGGCGGAGGTGTCCACGATGGCGAGTTCCGGTGCGATCGCCACCCCCAGGCCCTGCCGGACCAGTTCGTAGGGCAGGTTGTAGTCGTTCGTACGGAAGAGCACCTCCGGCAGAAAGCCACCGGCCGCGCAGATGTGGCGCAGACAGCGGGCGGCGTCGGTGTCCTCGTGGTAGCTGATCCAGCGCTCGTCCCGCAGATCGGCCAGGCGGATGTGGCGCCGCCCGGCGAGGGGGTGTCCCGCGGGCAGGAGCACGTAGAGCGGCTCTTCCCGTACCAGCGTGTGGTCGAGGCCATCGGGCCGGCTGTGCGGCACCACGCCGTACTCGAAGATCACGGCCAGGTCGAGCCGCCCCTCCACCACCGCGGGCACGGTGACCTGCGGGTCGCCCTCCTCGTAGCGGACGTCGACCTCGGGCCGGTCCCGGAGGAACCCCGTCAGCACCGTCGGCACCAGCCGGAAGCCCGCGGACCAGAAGCTGCCCAGCCGCAGCCGCCCCCGCTCGGCGGCGGCGTAGGCGCGCATCTCGTTCTCCGTCGCCGACAGGTCGGCCAGCAGCCGGCCCGCGCGCCGGGCGAGCTGGAGCCCGGCCGGAGTGGGGCGCACGCTGCGCGGTGAGCGCTCGAAGAGCGCGACGCCCAGGGCGCGCTCGATCGTGGAGATCTGCTGGGAGACGGCGGAGGGCGTGTAGCCGAGGCGCTGGGCGGCCGAACGGAACGAGCCCGCGGCGACCACCTCGCATATCGCCTGAAGCTGCGGCGGAGTCAGCATCAGACGAACTTAACACTCCGCGTGGAAACGTTCACTCTCCCTGATCTTGCCCGGGCCACCGCCATCGCGCAGATTGGGCGTCCACCAGCCCCGTACCGGTCCCCCGACCAGCAGCCCAGAAGGGAGGCACCGTGCCCGGAAGGCAGGCGCGAGCCCGCGCCACTGCACTTCCCCTCGCACTCGCGGCACTGCTCACGCCGGCCGTGACGGCGTGCGGCGGCACCACGACCGTCAACCAGTCCAAGGTGCCCGAGCAGCGCGTCGACCCCGCACTCCGTGCCCTGCTCCCGCGGGACATCCGCGACAAGGGATCCCTCACCTCGGCTGTCGGCAACGACTACCCGCCACTGTCCCTCCTGGACATCGACAACAAGACCGTCATCGGCGCCGAACCCGACCTCATCCGCGCGGTCGGCCAGGTCCTCGGCCTCCGCGTCCACCTGGTGCAGGCGAACTTCGACAGCATCATCGGCGGGGTCAGGTCCCACCGCTACGACGTGGCGATCCAGGCCATGCTCGACAAGAAGGAACGTCAGTCGCAGGTCACGTTCGTCGACTACATGAAGACCAGCAGCTCGATCCTCGCCTCCGAGAAGGCCGCCGGGAACATCCGCTCACTCGGCAGCCTGTGCGGCGGCCAGGTCGCCGTCGAGCAGGGCACCTCGCAGGTGGACGACGTGGCGGCGCAGGCGAAGAAGTGTGCCGCGGACGGCAAACCCGAGCTGGAGAAACTGGTCTTCCCCGACTCCGTCGGCTGCTTCCAGGCCCTGTCCACGGGCCGCGCCGACGCGTTCGTCGGCGGCACCCCCACCGTCGTCTACCAGGCCGAGATGTCGCACGGCAGGTTCCGCACGGCCGGCGAGCCGTACCGCTTCCTGCCCTACGGAATCCTGATCAACAAGGAGGAGCGGACCTTGGTACGGGCTGTCCGCGGTGCCCTGCAGAAACTCATCGACAACGGCACCTACGCGAAGATCCTCAAGCAGTGGAACATCGCCTCCGGGGCCCTGAAGCGCGCCACGGTGAACGGGGGAGCGGCATGACCGAGACCCTCACCCGGGCGGACTCCGGCGGCACCGGCTCCGGACCCGCCGCCGAAACCCTGCGCGCCGTCCCCGTGCGCCGCCCGGGGCTGCGCGTGGCCGCGGTCGCCGTGACCTTCCTGATGGTCTTCCTCCTGGAGGGCTGGATCACCAACCCCCGTATGCAGTGGGGGACCGTCGGCGAATTCCTCTTCTCGCCGGTGATCATGGAGGGGCTGCGGACCACCCTGCTGCTGACCGTCCTCGCCATGGCGGTCGGCATCGTCGGCGGGGTTGTCCTCGCC
Source organism: Streptomyces sp. NPDC007983 (assembly GCF_042958345.1). Lineage (NCBI taxonomy): Bacteria > Bacillati > Actinomycetota > Actinomycetes > Kitasatosporales > Streptomycetaceae > Streptomyces > Streptomyces sp. NPDC007983. The sequence continues at coordinate 115,840 of NZ_JBIBJI010000004.1, read as the reverse complement.
GTCCTGCGGATGTCCGCCAACCCGATCCTGTCCCGGCTGAGCTGGTGCTACATCTGGCTCTTCCGCGGCACCCCGCTGCTGGTCCAGCTCCTCTTCTGGTACTTCCTCTCCGCGATCGTCCCCACCATCGGCCTCGGCATCCCCTGGGGACCGACGTTCATACAGGCCGAGACCAACGTCCTCATCACCCAGCTCACCGCCGCCGTCCTCGGCCTCGGGCTGCACGAGGCCGCGTACATGGCCGAGATCGTCCGCGCGGGCATCACCTCCGTCGATGACGGCCAGAGCGAGGCCGCCCAGGCGCTGGGCATGTCCCGCGGGCAGACCCTGCGCCGCATCGTGCTGCCGCAGGCGCTGCGCACCATCATCCCGCCCACCGGCAACCAGGCGATCTCCATGCTGAAGACCACCTCGCTGGTGTTCGCCATCGCCGTGCCCGAGCTGCTGACCTCCATCCAGGGCATCTACTCGCGCAACTTCCAGCAGGTGCCGCTGCTGGTCGTCGCCTGCTTCTGGTACCTGGTGGCCACCTCCGTACTCAACATCGGCCAGTACTACCTGGAACGGCGCTTCGGCCGCGGCACCAGCCGCACCCTGCCGCCCACCCCGCTCCAGCGGTTGCGCGCCGCAACCCGGAAACACCATGAGGAGAGCGCACGTTGACACCCGCCGTGATCAGCGCCGAGAGCGTGCACAAGAGCTTCGGCCGCACCGACGTCCTCAAGGGCATCGACCTGACCGTCGCCCCCGGCGAGGTGATGTGCCTGGTGGGCCCCTCCGGGTCCGGCAAGTCCACCTTCCTGCGCTGCGTCAACCACCTGGAGACCATCGACCGGGGACGCCTGTACGTCCGCGGTGAACTCGTCGGCTACGAAGAGCGCGACGGCAAGCTCCACGAACTGAGCGAGAAGGCCGTCTCGCGGCGCCGCCGCGGCATCGGCATGGTCTTCCAGCGCTTCAACCTCTTTCCGCACATGACCGCGCTGGAAAACGTCATCGAGGCACCCGTCCAGGTCGCGAAGGAACCGAAGGAACGGGCCCGGAGGCGTGGCGCGGAACTGCTGGACCGCGTCGGCCTCGCCGACAAGACCCACAGCTACCCCGCCCAGCTCTCCGGCGGCCAGCAGCAGCGCGTGGCCATCGCCCGCGCCCTGGCCATGGAGCCGGAACTGATGCTGTTCGACGAACCCACCTCCGCGCTCGACCCCGAACTCGTCGGAGAAGTACTGGAGGTGATGCGCGCACTCGCCGACGACGGCATGACCATGGTCGTCGTCACCCACGAGATGGGCTTCGCCCGGGAGGTCGGCGACTCGCTGGTGTTCATGGACGACGGCGCCGTCATCGAAACCGGCCCGCCCGCGGACGTGCTGAGCGACCCGCGCCACGAACGCACCCGCGCGTTCCTCAGCAAGGTGCTCTGACCACCCGGCACGCTCCCTTTCCCCGACTGCCACCGAAGGAGTCTCCATGACCCGTGCCCTCGTCATCGGCGCCGGAGTGATCGGCGCCGCCACCGCCCACCGCCTCGCCGAGGCGGGTGTCGGCGTCACCGTGCTCGACGCCGGCGGCCCCACCCCGGGCACCTCGAGCGCCACCTTCTCCATCGACGTCACCCACCTGAAGACCCCCCACTCCTACTTCCTGCTCAACCAGCGCAGCGCCGCGCTCCACCGCGAACTGGAGCAGGACATCCACGCCCGCACCGGAGCCCCCGGCTGGCGCCACCCCGCACCGCTCGTCCAGTGGGGCCACACCGAGGACGAACAGCGCACCCTCCGTACGCGCGCCGAGCGCCTCGCCGAGTGGGGCCACCCCTGCCGCACCGCCGACCCCGCCGAACTGCGCACCCTCGTACCCGCCGTCGACCCCGCCTCCTGCCGCGCCACCGAACTCGTCGTGCACGACGAGGCCACCTGGTACGACGCGCCCCTCCTCGCGCGCACCCTCCTCGACCGGGCCGCGGCCCTGGGCGCCGACATCCGCTACGACACCCCCGTCACCGCCCTGCTGCGGGACGGGACCCGGATACGCGGCGCCGAGGCGCGCGGCCGGCGCTTCGAGGCCGACCACGTCGTCAACTGCGCGGGACCCGGCGCCGGACGCATCGCCGAACTGGCCGGGACACGGCTGCCGCTGCGCCAGATCCCCGGCCTGGTGGGCGAGTCCGTCCCCCTCGCCGAGCCACTGCGCGCCATCGTCGCCACCCCCGGCGTCGACCTGCGCCCCGCCCCGGGCAACCGGGTCTGCGCCATCTCCTGGCCGGTCGACGCCCTCCTCGACCCGACCCCGGCCACCCAGGTGCCGCCCGAAGCGGACCTCCTCAGCCGGTGCGCCGCCGTCCTGCCCGCCTTCCGTGCCCTGGGAGGCACCCGGGTCGGTGTCCGCCCCGTACCCGAGGACGGCCTCCCCCTGGTCGGCCCGCATCCCCACGCGCCCGGCCTTTACACCATCGCCACCCACAGCGGTGTCACCCTCGCCCCGCTCCTCGCCGCCCTCGCCGCCGAAGAACTCACCACCGCCACCCCCGCACCCGAGCTGGCCCCCTACCGCCCCGATCGCGACACCTCACAGCCCATCCGCGACGAAAGCCTGGCCGTGATGAGCGGCCACCGCGCCGAAGCCGGTTGACGGCCCCACCGGCCTGCGGGCCGTTCAGGCCGGCAGGCGAGTAGGGGCCGGTCGCTGTCCGTTCCTTCCGAACCGGGCGATCGCCTCCAGGATCGCGTCCCGCATCGCGGGGCTGCCCGTATGCCCCGAGTCGTCGATCACCTTCAGCTCCGCGTCCGGCCACGCCTTGGCCAGCTCCCACGCGCTCTTCAGGGGGCTGCCCAGGTCGAGCCGGCCGTGGATCAGCACCGCCGGGATCCCCGCCAGCCGGTGCGCGTCACGCAGCAGTTGTCCGTCCTCCAGCCAGGCGTCGTGGGCGAAGTAGTGCGCGCAGATCCGTACGAAGGCCATCAGCGCGTCGTCGGGTTTGTCGCTGTAGTAGCCCGGGCTGCCGAGCACCTCGTGGGCGATGACCGCGTCCTCCCAGGCGCACCAGTCCCGCGCCGCCTTGGCCCGGACCGCCTCGTCGGGGCTGTTCACCAGCCGGTCGTAGGCGGCCACCAGATCGCCCGCGCGGTCCGGCTCCGGCAGGGCGTCGCGGAACGCCTGCCAGGGGCCGGGCAGCAGGCGTCCGACGCCGCGGTAGAGCCAGTCGGTCTCCTCCGGCCGGGTCATGGTGACGCCCGCGATGACGATCTCGGAGACCCGCTCGGGGTACCGCTCCGCGTAGGCCAGGATCAGCGTCGAGCCCCACGAGCCGCCGTGGAGGAGCCAGCGCTGGATGCCCAAGTGCTCGCGCAGGCGCTCCATGTCGGCGATGAGGTGGTGGGTGGTGTTGTGCGCGAGGCCGACCGCCGGGTCCGAGGCATGAGGACGGCTCCGACCGCAGCCACGCTGGTCGAACAGGACGACCCGGTAGACCTCGGGGTCGAACATCGTGTAGCTGCTGCGGCTCCCACCACTGCCGGGGCCGCCATGCACGCACAGCGCCGCCTTTCCCCCGGGGTTTCCGCCGGTCTCCCAGTAGATCCGGTTTCCGTCGCCGACGTCGAGGAGTCCGTGCGCGTCCGGTTCGGCGGGCGGGAAGGGCTGGGCCATGGCGGTCTCCTTCTGACGGCGCGGCGAACAACCCCGCGAGGCTAGCCGACGGCTGCGACGGACCTCGCGTGGTTTTACGCCGACAGGGACACCGGCGCCCGCGCGCTATCCCTCGGCGGGAGGGGCGGTGCTCTGCCGTACGACCAGCTGCGGAGTGGGGGCCTGCACGGAGCGGGGCGCGGGGCGCTCGGCCATGACGCGGAGCAGTTCGGTGGCCGTGAGCGTGCCGAGCGCGAAGGTGTCGCGCGTGAGCGCGGTGAGCGAGGGGTGCGCCATGGTGGTGAGTACGGAATCGTCGAAGGACACCACGGAGACCTCGCCGGGAACCGGGATGCCCATCTCGGTGGCCACGCCGAGTCCGGCGACCGCCATCACGTCGTTGTCGTAGACGATCGCCGTGTGGCGGGGGTCGGCTTCGAGCAGGCGGCGGGTCGCCGACGCGCCCTGGGCGTCGGAGTAGTCGGTGGCGACGGACGTCACGTCGATGCCGGTGGACTCGCGTACGTCGTCGATGGCCCGCAGACGGCGCTGTGTGTGCTGGTAGGCCGGAGTGCCGCTGACGTGGCCGACGCGCCGGTGTCCGAGGGCGACCAGATGGCGCAGGATGCTCACCGTGGCGGCGTGGTCGTCCACCCAGACGCTGGTCAGCGGCATGGGGTTGCCGTGGCTTCCCAGCACCACGGCGGGGATGCCCAGATCGGCGACGAGTTGTGGCCGGACGTCGTCGACCGCGAGGTCGAGCAGGACGAGGCCGTCCACCCGGTGCTCGGCGGCCCAGCGCCGGTAGACCGCCACCTGGGTCTCGGTGTCCTCGACGATGAGTAACTGCGTGGCGATTCCCCGGTTGGACAGGCAGGACTGCAGGCCGGAGAGGAACTGGGCGAAGAAGGGCTCGACACCGAGCGTGCGGGCGGGGCGGGCGATGACCATGCCGACCACGTCGTTGGCCGCGCCCTTGAGCGCCCGGGCGGCCAGGTGCGGACGCCAGTTGAGCTCGTTCGCGACATCGAGGATGCGCTTGCGGGTCGCGTCGCTCAGCCCGGGGCGCCCGTTGACCGCGATGGACACCGCCGCGACGGAGACGCCCGCGAGCCGCGCGATGTCGGTGCTGCGCAGCCGGGGTGGCGAATCCTCGGCGCGCGGACGGCCGGGGGAGCCCGAGCCCGCCCCGGCTCCTGACGAGGCACGGTTCTTCGGTGGCATCGACCCTCCATCGTGACCCACGTCGACTTTACGCAACCGTGATGATCCGCCGCGGTGACTGGTGAACTGAAACGTATTAATCTGCGGCCACTCGCGATTCTACTAAAACGTATTAGACGACCTGTTGCTCCTCCTCTGCGGTGAGGACCACACATGCACCGTCACTTCGGCAGGACACTTGAGCGGCTTGACCGCGTACGTCGTGAGCGCATCCTTCCCCGGCTCCACAGCCGCCTGGGGGACGTCGAGATCGAGGCATGGACGGTCGGGGACGACGGCGAGCCGGTGAGCCCCCGTCATGCCCTCGGGCTGATGACGGAGCCTCAGCGCGGCCGCCCCGACTACCGTCCCTTCGCCCTGGGGGAGGCATGGGGGCCCGCGTGGTCCACGACCTGGTTCCGCGTCAGCGGCCGGGTCGAGCCCCGGACCCCCGGACCGGTCGACCTGCTGCTCGACCTGGGCTGGTTCGACCACTCCGTCGGCGGCCACTGCGAAGGCCTGGTCTTCACCCCGGACGGCACCATCGTCAAAGGTCTGCACCCGCGGCAGACCGCGATCCGGCTCGGCGACGGGAACACCGGCCCCGGACTGCTCGGCCCGGACGGCCGGTTCGTGCTCTACGTGGAGGCCGCGGCGAACCCCCTGCTGCTGGGCCTGCCGCCCTTCGTCGCCACCGAGCACGGCGAGAAGGGCGCCCGGGAACCGTTCGAGCAGTTCCGGTTACGGCGCGCGGAGACCGCCGTGTTCTCGCCCGAGGTGCACGCCCTCCTGTCCGACCTGGACGTCCTCGGCGGCTTGGCCGCCGAACTCACCGAGGACGAGCCGCGGCACTGGCGCCTGCTGTACGGCATCGAGCGCGCCCTCGACACCTACGACGCGGCGGACCCCGAAGCGAGCGCCCGCCGGGCACGCGCCCACCTCGCGCCACTGCTCGCCGCACCCGCGCACGCCTCCGCCCACCGGATCACCGCGGTGGGACACGCGCACATGGACTCGGCGTGGCTGTGGCCGCTCCGTGAGACGGTACGCAAACTCGCCCGGACCGTCTCCAACGCCCTCGCCCTGCTGGACGCCCACCCGGATCTCGTCTACACCATGTCGGCGGCGCAGCACTTCGCCTGGCTCGAGGAGCACTATCCGGACCTCTTCGCGCGGGTGCGGCACCACGTCGAGCGCGGGCGGCTGGTACCCGTAGGCGGCATGTGGGTGGAGCCGGACGGTGTCATCCCCACCGGCGAGTCCATGGTCCGCCAACTCACCTACGGCAAACGGTACTTCCTGAGCCGTTTCGGTATCGAGACGCGGGAGGTGTGGCTGCCCGACTCCTTCGGCTACTCGGGAGTGCTGCCACAACTGGCCCGCCGGGCCGGGGCCCGCTGGTTCCTGACCCAGAAGATCTCCTGGAACGACACCACGACCTTCCCGCACCACTCCTTCTGGTGGGAAGGCATCGACGGCACCCGGATCTTCACCCACTTCCCGCCCGCGGAGACCTACGCCGCCGAGGTCACCGCCCGCGAACTGCGCCACGCGGTCACCACCTTCAAGGACAAGGCCATCGCCTCCCACTCGCTGCTGCCCTACGGCTACGGCGACGGCGGCGGTGGCCCCACCCCGGAGATGGCCGAACGGCTGCGCCGCTTCGCCGACCTGGAAGGCGCGCCACGCGTGGTGTCCCGCACCCCGGCCGAGTTCTTCGAGGACGCCGAGGCGGAGCTGCGCGAGGCCGAGTCGGTCGCACGGCCACTGGCGCCCGTCCACAGCGGTGAGCTGTACCTCGAACTGCACCGGGGCACCCTGACGTCCCAGGTGGCGATGAAGCGGCACAACCGGCGCTGTGAATCGCTGCTCCGGGCGGCCGAGTACCTCGGCGCGGCGGCCACGGTCCTGCGGGGTGCGCCCTATCCGCGCCAGAGCCTGGACGAGATCTGGCGCTGCGTGCTCCTGCACCAGTTCCACGACATCCTGCCGGGCACCTCGATCAGCTGGGTGCACCGCGAGGCCCGCGACACCTACCGGGCGACGGAGGCCCGGCTGCGCGGGCTCATCGAACAGGCGGCCAAGGAGCTGAGCGCTCCGACCCCTGGCCGGACGGCGGGCCTGCTCCCCCCGTTCGTCCCGGCACGTCCCGCCGGCGCTGACCCCGTCCGCGTCACCGACGGGGAAGCCGGTGCCACCGTTCTGGACGACGGCCTGCTGCGGGTCGTCGTCGACGCCGAGGGCCACATCACCTCGCTCCACGACCTGCGCGGTGGCCGGGAGGTGGTACCGCCCGGCGGACGCGCGGGCGTACTGCAGCTGTTCCGTGACGAGCCGGTGCGGTGGGACGCGTGGGACGTGGACCGCCACACCTTACGGAACTTCCAGGTGGTCGACGATGTCACCAGCCGGACGGTGGTCCACGACGGACCCGACGCCGGGGTCGAGGTCGTCCGGCGCTTCGGCGCGTCGACGGCCACGCTGACCATGTGGCTGAGAGCGGGCACCGGCCGGTTCGAGACGGAGTGCGCGGTCGACTGGCAGGAGCGTGAGCGCCTGCTCAAGGTCGCCCTGCCGGTCCACGTCATGGCGCGAACGGCACGGTTCGAGACGCAGTACGGATACGTCGAGCGGCCGCTCCTGGTGAACACCGCGGAGCAGGACGCGATGTTCGAGGCCGCCATGCACCGGTACGTCCAGGTGGCCGACGGCGACTACGGCGTGGCCATCCTCAACGACACCATGTACGGCGCCGACGCGCGGGCCGACCGCGACACCACCGTCGTCCGGCTGTCGCTGCTGAGGGGCAGCCGCTTCCCCGACCCCGACGCCGACGCGGGAACCCACCACTTCCGCTGGGCGCTGCTCCCCGGGGCGGATGTGCCCGCCACGGTCGAGGCCGCCTCCCTGTTCAACGCGCCCGACATCCCGCCGCTCCCGCCACTGCCACCCCTGGTGGGAATCGAGCTGCTGCGAGGACACGCGATCGTCGACTGGATCAAACTCGCCGACGACGGTTCGGGGGACCTCGTCGTGCGGGTCTACGAAACGCGGGGAAGCCGGGCGCGGGCCCTGCTCCGCCCCTGCGCGGAACTCGGCGCGGACGCCGTCGTCACGGAGACCGACCTGCTGGAACGCGAACTCGCGCCCGAGGCGCCCGAAGCATCCGGGGCGCCCGAGGTGTCCGGGGCGCCCGGCGACGACCTGCCCACCGCCCTGCCCCGGACACCGGCCGGTACGCGCCGTCCCGCCGACGGCGCGGCCCTGGACCTCGGTCCCTTCCAGGTGGCGACCCTGCGGATCGCCCCCCGACACGCATGCGCCACCACACACCCCGGACGAGGAGAAGACGAATGACGCCAGCGGGAAGACGGGCCGCGCGCATCGCGGGACTCGCTGCCGGATCGCTGATGCTGTCCGCCTGCGTCATGGGCGGCGGCGGGACGACGAAGGCATCGGACGGAAAGGTGTCCGGCAAGATCACCTTCCAGACCTGGAACCTGAAGAACGACAAGTTCACCGCCTACTTCAACGGCCTCATCGCCTCGTTCGAGAAGGCCCACCCGGGCACCGACATCAAGTGGGTCGACCAGCCCGCGGAGGGCTACCAGGACAAACTGTCGGCCGACGCCGCGGCCGGATCCCTCCCCGACGTCGTCGACATGGGGCCGGAGGCCGCCTACACCCTGGCCAAGGCGGGGGTCCTGCTCGACCTGAACAAGGCCGACCCGAAGGCCAAGGGCCGTTACGCCGACAAGGCCTGGGAGGCCATGACGTTCAAGGGCCTGGACGGCGGCACGTACGGCTACCCGTGGTATCTGAACACCGGGCCATCCTTCTTCAACAAGGCCCTGTTCACCAAGTGCGGTCTGAACCCCGGCAAGCTGCCCGCCACCTACGACGAGCTGTTCGACCAGGCGGAAACCATGGCCGAGAAGTGTTCGGACACGATGATGATCGCCCGGATGCCCGCCATCGAGACCTTCGGCGAGTACGGCGTGCCGCTCATGGACGCCCGCGGGACCAAATTCTCCTACAACAACGCCAAGGGCGTGGAGTACGTCGAGCGGTTCCGCAAGCTCTACGCCAAGAAGGGGATCGGCGAAGAAGCGCTGAACAACCTCCAGACGAAGGAGGTGGAGGAGTTCAAGGCGGGCCGCCTGGCCTACCTGCCCGGCAGCTCCTACACGCTGGACGACCTGAAGACCACCGCACCCGATGTGTACAAGAACCTGGGCATCGGCCCGCGCATCAGCAACAGCGCCCCCAACATGTACCTGGAGTCCCTGGTCGTCAACGCGGCGACCAAGAACCAGTCCCTGGCCACCGCCTTCGCCACGTACGTGACGAACTCCGCCAACCAGCTCACCTTCGCCAAGAAGGCCTCGGTCTTCCCCTCGTCCGCCGGGACGCTGGACGACGCGTACTTCACCAAGGACGACGGGAGCCCGGCCACCAAGGTGCGGCGGGAGAGCGCCGCCCAGGTGAGGAAGGCGGCCGTGTGGTGGCCGCCCGCGTTCTCCGGGGCGGCCGACAGCCAGACCCTGCGGGAGCAGATCGCCCAGGCGCTGCTGGGCAAGAAGTCCGTGAAGGCGGCACTGGACGCCTCCGTCCGGTACTCCAACGAGCGCCTGAAAGCGGACAAGTGACCATCTCCCTTCAGCGTGGGACCTCCCTGAAGCGGGCCGAGCGCGCCGATCGCCCGTCCCGCCGCCGGGGGACCGTCCTGGCCACGCACCGCTGGAGCGTGACCCCGTGGCTGTTCCTGCTGCCGGGACTGACCGTCATCGTGCTGATGGTCCTGGTGCCGTTCGCGAACACACTGGGGCTGTCGTTCACGGACTCGACCCTGCTGCGGCAGGGCGAGTTCGTCGGCTGGGACAACTTCCGCCGCATGTTCGCCGACGAGCGCTTCACCACCGCCCTGCTGAACTCCACGCTCTACACCGTGTGCGTGGTGCCCTGCATGGTGGTCCTCCCGCTCGTCCTGGCCACCCTGGTGAGCAGCGCGGGGCGGCTGACCGGCTTCTTCCGCACCACCATGTACCTGCCCGTGGTCATGTCGCCCGTGGTCGTCGGCCTGATCTGGACGAACATGCTCGACAAACGAGGCCTGGTCAACGCCCTGTTCTCCACGCTCGACGCGGTGGCCGAGCCCGTCCCGTTCCTCACCGACCGATGGCTGCTGCTCTCCAGCGCCATGTTCGTCACCCTGTGGACCGGCCTGGGCTACTACATGGTCATCTACCTCGCCGCCCTGGCCAACATCGACCGGAGCCTGTACGACGCGGCGGCGATGGACGGCGCCGGCGCGGTCCGCAGTTTCCTGGCCGTCACGGTCCCGGGCGTGCGTTCCACGATGACACTCATCGCCGTGCTGTCCTCCGTGGCGGCCTTCCGCGTGTTCGGCGAGGTGTACGTCCTCACCGGCGGCACCGGGGGAGTGGGCGGCGGCGATCTCACCATGACCATGCTGATCCAGCGCGAGGGGACCGGGCTGCAGGCGCGCACCGGCTACGCGGGCGCGATCAGTCTCTTCATGTTCGTGATCCTCGGCGGGATGCTGCTCGCGCAACTCGCCCTGCAGCGCAAGAGGAGTTCCTGATGGCCCGGCTCTCTCCGCGCACCCGCACCGTCGCCGCCCGGCGGAGGAGGGCTTCGCCGGGCTCCGCGGCACGCTACCTGATCCTCCTGCTCATGGCCGTGCTCCTGGCGGGACCGCTGGTGTGGCAGCTCTCGCTGTCCCTCAAGGGCGCGGGTGAACCCCTCTACACACGGCCGCCCCGGCTGATCCCCCAACACCCCACGCTCGACCACTTCGCCACGGTGCTCGACCGCATTCCCGTACCGCGCTATCTGCTGAACTCCCTGGCGGTGGCGGCCATGGCCGTGGTGGGCAACGTCGTCGGAGCCACCTGCGCCGGGTACGCGCTCGGCAAGCTGCGCTTCCGCGGCCGGGGCGTGGCCACCGCGATCTGCGTCGCCGCCCTGCTGGTCCCGTCCGAGACCGTCCTGATCGCGCAATTCCTCACCGTCAGGGCCACCGGGCTGGTGAACACGCTGTTCGGGGTCGCCCTGCCGACCCTGGTGGCGGCCCTGAACGTGCTGCTCATGCGCAACGCCTTCCGCAACCTTCCCGGCGAGCTGGAAGAGGCCGCCGTCGTCGACGGCGCCAACGCCTGGCAGCGCTTCATCCGGATCTCCGTACCGCAGGTCAAAGGCGTGATCGCGGTGGTGGCCATCTTCGCCTTCGTCGGCTCGTGGAACGACTTCCTCTGGCCCCTCATCGTCCTGTCGGACGAACAGAACTACACCCTCACCGTCGGCCTGAACCGGTTGCGCGGCACCTTCTACGACGACCCGCGCCTCATCGCGGCCGGCACCATCATCGCCCTGGTCCCCATCGTGGCGTTCTTCGCCGTCCTGCAGCGCCACTTCTTCCGCGGGCTGGAAGCCGGCGGCCTGAAAGGTTGAGATGCTGAGGTTTGGAGTCAACTACACGCCCTCCCAGGACTGGTTCTACTCCTGGCTGGCCCCGGACCCGAAGAACACCCGCCGCGACATGAAGGCCCTGGCGGGCCTGGGAATCGACCACGTGCGCATCCTGCCGCTGTGGCCCGTGGTGCAGCCGAACCGCACCCTGATCCGCCACCGCGCCCTCCAGGACATCCGCACGGTCGTGCACATCGCCGGTGAGGCCGGTCTCGACGCCAGCGTCGACGTCCTCCAGGGCCATCTGTCCGGCTTCGACTTCGTGCCCAGCTGGCTGACCGACTGGCACCGGCGCAGCATGTTCAGCGACCCCGACGCCATCGCCGCCCAGGCCCGGCTGGTCGAGGCGTTCGACGAGCAGCTGCACGATCTGCCGAACTTCCTCGGGCTGACCCTGGGCAACGAGGTCAACCAGTTCACCTCCGCGGTGCACCCGAACCCGATGGCCGCCACCCCGCACCAGGTGACCGCCTGGCTCGACGCCCTGCACGGCACCGGGCCACGCGACCCCCGCCACTTCCGGCTCAACGCCGAATACGACGCCGTCTGGTACGCCGACGGCCACGCCTTCGTCCCGGCCCACTCAGCACGGCACGGCCAGATGAGCGTCGTCCACTCGTGGATCTTCAACGGCACGGCGCAGGGCTACGGCGCCATGTCCCACGAGTCCGTCCACCACGCCGCCTACCTCATCGAGCTGTCCCGCGCCTTCGCCGTCGACACCGCCCGCCCGGTGTGGCTCCAGGAGGTCGGCGCCCCACTCAACCACCTCACCGAGGACCAGGCGCCCGACTTCCTCGAACGGACCGTACGGGCGGCGGCCGACAGCGAGGCGCTGTGGGGCATCACCTGGTGGTGCTCACACGACGTGGACCGCCGGCTCGGAGACTTCCCGGACCTCGAGCACAGCCTCGGCCTCATCGGCGCCGATGGCGCGGTGAAGCCGATCGGCCACCGCTTCGCCGCACTCGCCGCGGAACTCCGCGGCCGACCACGCCCCTCGCCCCGGCGGGAAGCCGTCGTGGTCCCGGTCGACGGCGAGGACGTCCCCGTATCCCGCGCCGAACTGTCCCCGGGCGGCGGCGTGTTCGAGACATGGATGCGACGCGCCCGCGCCGGAGCACGTCCCGCCCTTGTCACGTCCGCGTCCGCCGCCGACCCGGGCGCGCTGGGCGCCCGTGGCGTCACCTCCCTCGTCCACGCCGAACCGACCGGGCGCACCTTCTACACCTCGGTCAGCGACGCGGACGTACTCAACCGGACACGCACGCATGCCGAACACTGAACACGCTCCCGTCACCGCCCCCGCCACCGTCGAACGCCTCCTCACCGAGCTGACACCGCGGGAGAAGGCCGGCCAGCTCAACCAGCGCCTGTACGGCTGGCAGGCCGTCGAACGCGCCCCTCGGGGCGGTTTCCGGCTCACCCGCCGGGCCCGCGCCGAGATCGACCGCTGGGGCGGCCTCGGCGCCCTGTACGGGCTGTTCCGCGCCGACGCCTGGTCGGGCCGCTCCTGGCACGACGGCATCCGGCCCGAGGAGCGGGCCGAGGTCGCGGCCCTGGTCCAGGAGGAAGTGGCCCGGGCGGGCCGCCACCGCATCGGCGTGCTCCTCTCGGAAGAGGCACCCCACGGCCACCAGGCCCTCGGCGGAACGCTGCTGCCCACCAACCTGGCCGTCGCCGCGGGCTGGGACCCGGATCTGCTGACCGAGGCGGCGGCGGCCGTCGCCGCCGAGCTGGCGGCGAGCGGGGTGCATCTGGCGCTGGTCTCGGCGCTCGACCTCCTGCGCGACCCGCGCTGGGGGCGGGCCGAGGAGTGCTTCGGGGAGGACCCGCTGCTCGCCGCCGAACTCACCCGCGCCGTGGTGACCGGGATGCAGGGCGGGCACGGCGGTGCGCCCGGCGCGGGCGGCGTCGCCGTCGTGCTCAAACACCTGGCGGCCCAGGGCGAGGCGGTCGGCGGGCGCAACGGCCAGTCCTCCGTCATCGGCCCCCGTGACCTGCGCGAACTCCATCTGCCGAGTGTCCGGGCAGCGGTCGAGGCGGGGGCGCTGGGCTTCATGGCCGCCTACAACGACATCGACGGCGTGCCCTGCTGCGCCAACCGCGATCTGCTCACCGGCTTCCTGCGCGCCGAGTGCGGGTTCGACGGCGTCGTCATGGCGGACGGCCGGGCCGTGGACCGCCTGACCGCGATGACCGGAAGCCCGGAGGCCGCGGCCGTGGCCGCCCTCGAGGCCGGTGTGGACCTCTCGCTGTGGGACGAGTCCTTCGCCCTGCTGGAAACCGCCGCGGCCCGGGACACCCGCGTGGCCGAGCTGGTCGACGCCGCCTGCCGCCGGGTGCTCACCCTCAAACACCGCCTGGGCCTGCTGCCGGAAACCCCCGGCCCGCCCCGGCCCGCACCCGACCGCGAGCGGCTCACCCTGGCCGTGCACACGACGGACCGGCTGTCCCGGCGCCTGGCCCGCCAGTCCCTGGTCCTGCTGCACAACCCGGACCAGCTGCTGCCGCTGGCCCCGCAATCCCTCACCAAGGTGGTGCTCGCCGGGCCCAACGCCCACGACGTCACCGCGATGCTGGGCGACTACGTGCCGCCGCTCCCCGCGTCATCGGCCGTCTCCCTGGAACACGCGCTGCGTCAGGCGCTGCCCCACACCGAGATCGTGTGCCCGCCGGGCCCGCCCTCCCGGGCCGACCTGTGCAGCGCCGACGTCGTGATCCTCGCCCTCGGCGGGACGAGCCACCGCGCCTACGACGACGACTTCGCCGACAACGGGGCCGTCGCGGGCCACGCCGCTGTGGCGACATCCGGAGAGGGCGTCGACCTCGCGGACGTGTCCCTGCCCGGCGGCCAGGACGACCTGGTCACCGCCGTACGCGCCCGCTCCGCCTGCCCCGTCGTCGCGGTGGTCATCGCGGGCAGACCACATGTCCTCACCACCGTGACGGACCACGCGGACGCCGTGCTGTGGGCGGGCTACCCCGGTCCCCACGGCGCCACTGCCCTCACCGACGCGCTCCTCGGCGGCCACGAACCCGTCGGCCTGCTGCCGTTCACCGCGCCCCGCCACTCCGGAGCCATACCCGTGCGGTACAACGACCGCCACGCGGCCACCGACGTCTACCGGGACGCGCCGGACCCGGTGCTGTTCCCCTTCGGGCACGGCCTGCGCTACGGGACCGTCGCCTTCGGCCACCTCACCGCCGACGTGGCCGAGCGCTCCGTACGCGTCGAAGTCGGCCTCACCAACCCCGCCCCCACCGAGGCCGAGGTCATCGTCCCCCTGTTCGGCCACCGCACCGGCGGGGCGGTGCTGCCCCGGCGACGCGAACTCCTCGCCTTCCGCCGGGCCACCGTCCCGCCGCGCGGCCACATCACCGTCGCCTGGGAGCTGCCCGCCGAGCGCTGCTTCACCGAGGGCGCCACCGCACGGGCCCGCACAGAGCTGTACGTGAGCGATCTGCGCACCACGATCCGCCCCCACCAGTGAAGCGAGGACATGGCATGGCACGACAACGGCGACACCACGGCGGCAGAAGACGGACCCCGGCCCGGATACGCACCGGGGCTCTGGCAGCGGCGCTGGCCCTGACCCTGGGCGCCGGCAGCGCCCTGGCGAGCGACACCCTCCCCTGGCCGGGGGAGAGCGCCGTCGGAGCCCACCAGCCCTACCAGCACGGCTACTCCTCCACCGACCTGCTGCGGTGGAACCCCGCCGACGACACCGACGCCGAGCTGCTGCGCGCCAAGGTGCCCCTCCAGGCCCGCATAGCCCCCAACGCGGCGACCCAGCGCACACCGGCGCTTCCGGCCGACACCCAGATGCTCACCCTCGCCGGCGACTACGGCAACGCGTTCTTCGAAAGCCACCCGTACACCAACGAGTTCAGTCAGTACCTCTTCAACTACTGGCAGTACGCCGACGTGTACGCGTCCTGGCACGGCATGCCCACCGAGGGCGTGCCCGTCGATTACTACGACCCCGACCTCGACTGGAAGGAGAAGTGGTTCGAGTTCGGGGCGGTCAACCTCCCCAACCCCGGCTACACCAACGCCGCGCACGCCAACGGCGTGCGGTCGCTGGGCTGTGTCTTCTTCTCCCCGAACGACCGGGGCGACCAGGCGTACACCGAACTGCTCCAGCGGGACGCCGACGGCACCTTCCCCGCCGCCGCCAAGCTCATCGAAGTCGCCACGTACTACGGTTTCGACGGCTACTTCATCAACCAGGAGGACACGGTCGCCCCGGCCGACATCCCCACCTACAAGAAGTTCCTCAAGCAGCTGCGCGACGGCGGCATGTATGTGCAGTGGTACGACTCCATCGACAACTCCACCGGCAGGATCTCGTACCAGAACGAGTTCAACTCGGTGAACGGCCCGTTCGTCCGGGACAACGCCCAGGGCGACGTGTCCGACTCCATCTTCCTCAATTACTGGTGGAACAAGACCAAGCTCACCCGGTCGAAGACCTACGCGAAGGGCCTGGGCCTCGACCCGCGCAAGAGCGTCTTCGCCGGTGTCGAGGCGGGCATGTACCAGTTCGACCAGCCGTACGACCTCGACAACAACCTCGACACCGACGGCGCCCCCATGAACGGCATCGCCACGCTCGGCGCCGACTTCGTCTCCTCCGACTACGCCAAGAAGACCGACGACACGGCCCAGTCGGCCGTCTTCGACCGGGAACGCCGCTGGTGGACCGGCTCGTCCCAGGGGGCCACCACACCCGAGGGCAACTGGAAGGGCATCTCGAAATACATCGCCGAGCGCTCCGTCATCAAGGGCAGCACCTTCGCGACGTCCTTCAACACCGGACACGGCCTGTCGACGTGGAGCGACGGCAAGCTCTCAGGCGACGCGGAGTGGGGCAACATCAACCTCCAGGACATCCCGGTGACCTGGCAGTGGTGGATCGACGCCGCACGCTCGCCCCTCAAGGCCGACTTCGACTACGGCCCCGGGTACACGCCCGCCGACCGCTTCTCGTACCAGAAGATCGGCGCCTACAACGGCGGCAGCTCCCTGGCACTCAGCGGCACGCTCGACAGCGACAACACCGTACGCCTCTACAAGACCGATCTGAGCGTCAAGCCGGCCTCGACTCTCGACCTGACCTACAACAAGCCCTCGGCGGACGACGACTCCCAGCTGCGGCTGGCGCTGGTGCTCGCCTCCGACCCGGACAAGGTGGTGCAGGTGCCCCTGTCCGGCACCGGCAAGCGCACCAGCGACTGGGCCACCGTCTCCGCCGATCTGTCGAAGTACGCCGGTGAGCGCATCGCCTCCCTCGGCCTCGTCGTCGCAGCGGGGGCCCAGCCGATCAAGAACTACCAGGTCAACGTGGGCGCCCTGGCGCTGCACGACGGCGTCGACCGCACCCCGGCGACACCGAAGAAGCTGCGCATCGACCAGTTGCTGCCCGGCAGCGATGAACTGTTCCTGTCCTGGCAGCGCAGCGACTACGACACGGTGCGCCGCTACGACGTCTACCTCGACGACACCTACCTCGGTGGCATCTACGACGACGTCTACTACGTCAAGCGGTTCACCGCCACCTCGGGGAAGCTGGGGCTCGTGGCGGTCGGCCCCGACGGCACCCGGAGCAAGCCCGCGACCGTCTCGTTCGACCTGTCCACCGCACCGGCCGACGTGACCGCCAAGGCGGCCCCCGACGGCACCCTGAAGGCGACCTGGTCCCCGAGGCAGACCGGTGAGCCGGTCACCGTGGCCGTCCGCGCCCTCGACACGTCCAAGCCCTACACCAAGGAGGTCACGGTGCCGGGCAAGCGGTCGAGCGTGACCCTGACCGGCGTACCGGTCAACGGAGACAAGTACCTCCTCACCGTGAAGACCGCCGACGGCACGGCCACCGGCGTACGTGGCACCTTCGCCGACAGCGACATCAGCCCCTACCCCAAGTCCGCCGTGAAGGTCGCGGGGAACACCTTCACCTTCTCCCGCCCCACCCTCCCGGACTGGCACACGCTGACCGTCCTCGAAGACGGTCAGCCGAAGTCGTTCGCCACGACCTACGGTTCGGGCAGCAAACCGTACATCGTCCGCGGCCGCACCACCCGTGCGGCGATGACCGTGACCATGTCCAGCCCGAACAGCAAGGTCGTGGCGGTGCTGGAGGACTACGCCGGGAACAAAACCACCACGGTGCTGCGCGGCGGCTGACCGTCGGACCAGCTGCCCGATGGCGGGGCAGAGCACCGCCCCGCCCACGGCGCCGAGAACGAGCGCCGTGGCGTTGCCCCCGTAGGTCAGGACCGTGGCCGGTGCCACCGATGCTCGCCCACTCGTTGGCGTCCCGTAGGCGATGGGCTCCCCGGCCCATCGCTTCTTCGCCCGCAGCGCCCACCAGCCGACGGTGGCTCCGGCGAGCAGGCCGAGCGAGGCGATCCAGGGTGCTCAAAGGCTGGTGCTCTGAGGGGAGAAGCGCGGTCCACGGTGGGGTCAGCGCACCGCGGGGGTGCCGCCGGTGTAGCCGAGCAGCGGGTCGTACAGGTCGACGCGGCGGTCGCGGGGCAGGTCGTTGAGTTCGCTCCAGACGACCGCCGAGCGGGAGGCGACGACGTCCAGGTCGGCGTAGAGGACCTCTTCCTTCTCCGCATCGGCGATGCCGGCGATCGGCCAGCCGTTCACACCGGTGATCAGTGAGCAACCGAGAAACCTGCCGCCTCGTTCCTCGCCCACGCGGTTCGCGGCGACGATCGGGACACTGTTGACGTGGGAGGCGCCCATGGTGAGGTAGCCGGCCATGCAGTTGCCTGCTTCGTCGAACAGCGGCGGTGGCGTCCACACCCAGTTGTTCACCGAGCAGATGAGGTCGGCGCCCTGCGCGGTGAGGATCCGGGCCACCTCGGGGAACCAGATGTCCCAGCAGATGAGGAGACCGATTCTGCCGATCCTGGTCTCGAAGACGGGATAGGACGACCCAGGGGTGAAGATCAGCTTCTCCCGGTTCCACAGATGCGACTTGCGGTACGCGCCGATGAACCCCTCGGGGCCGATCAGGACGGCCGAGTCGTAGAGGTGGACGCCGTCGCTTTCCGCGATGCCCGCCACGATGTAGACATCGAGCCGGGCGGCGAGTTCAGCCCACTTCGCGCAGGTGGGACCGTCCGGGACGGGCTCGGCGTGGGCGTAGGCCTCTTCCCGGGTGTCGAAGGAGTAGCCGGTCGTGGCCAGCTCGGGCAGCACGATCAGCCGGGCGCCGTGACCGGCGCACTCCTCGATCTGCTCGATGGTGGCGGCGACGTTGTTCGCCTTGTTCCCCAGTCCGACCCGCGGGTCGGACTGGACGGCGGCGACGCGGAGCGGGCTCACGGCCGGGTGGGTGGCCGAGCGGGAGGTTTCCGTCATGGGGACTCCTTGTGGTGGGTATCGCTTCGGGCTGGATGGGTCAAGGGCTCCAGGGCCACGTGGCCGACGCCGTCGTCATCGCTTCGGATGACGCGTCGGACCGCTCGGGTTCGGTGGCGAAAGCGGAGAGGATCTGTTCGTGTGTGCGCCCGGACGCGATGAGTGCGGCGAGCAGGATCCGCGCCTGGCTGGGACGTAGATGGCCCGAGGGGACGGCGCCGGCGGCGGCCCGCCGTACACCGGTGTGACGACACCGGCCGCCACCCGCGACGAGAGGACGACGTGCACTCCGGCGTGTGTGCAGCGTTCGACCGTCGGTGACCATGCCCACGGGACCGTGGTCGGCGTCGAGAAACGCGGAGCGCGTGCCGTTGTGCACCTTGCGGGTCCCTCGCGCCGCGTGCAGGACGCCCGCGAAGGTCGTCGTGGCAGAGGTCGACCGGCATCGCCGACTCCTCGAGGGTGTCCGTGCCGTGTGTCACCACCACACCGCAGGTGTCGATGTCGGCCAGTGCCCCCTTCACCAGGCGGTTGATCTCGTCCATCTGCTCGAAGCCGATGGCGTAGCTGTTCTGGTTCATCGCCTCGACGACCCGCTCTTGCGCAATCGTTTGCGCCAATCGATTGTGCTAATCTAGCCGGGGTCATATCGGGTGGCAAGGGGTCGGCTGCAGATCTCTCCGGCGGTCTTGCCCGGAGAGGGAGGGGGATGCGTGTCCGGGCCAGCCAGGGGTGATCTTCCCCATCTGGACAAGGCTGGGCGGCCGACTCTGGCGACCGTTGCCGCCCTCGCCGGTGTCCATACATCGACGGCCTCGCGCGCGCTCTCCAGTTCACTGCCGAGCGGTGTTCGTGTCGGCTCCGCCGACACGGTCGAACGCATCCGCAGGATCGCCGGGGAGCTGGGCTTCTCCCGCAACCTCCACGCGGCCGGGCTGCGGACACAGCGCACATCGCTGGCCGGTGTGCTCGTACCGCGTCTCACCGACTTCGTGCTCGCGGCGATCTACGAAGGCATCGACGAAGAGGCGCGCCGCCGCGACTATCAGACCTTCGTGGCCAACACCAACGACGACGAGACGGAGCGCGCCTCCAAGCTCGACATGCTGCTGGCCCGCCACGTCGACGGGATCGTCCTCGGCGACGCGCGCATCGACCATGACGAGGTCATCGCGCAACTCCAGGCGCGCCGCGTGCCGTTCGTCCTGGTCAGCAGGCGGTCTCAGCGCCATCCCAGCGTGACCTGCGACGACTACGCGGGCGGCCGCCTGGCGGCACGGCACCTCCTGGAACTGGGCCACCGCAGGGTCGCGGTCATCGCCGGTGAGCAGTACGCCAGCACCGCCCTCGACCGCGTACGAGGATTCGCCGACGCCTTTTCCGAAGCCGGTCACCCCTTGGTTCCCGAACTCATCGTCCCGTCGCGCTTCGACGTCGCGGGAGGGCACCGCGCGTGCCGGCAGATCCTCGACACGCCCGGCGAGGCGCCCACCGGCATCTTCGCGGTCAACGACTTCGCCGCGATCGGCGCGCTCGGAACACTCCGGGCGGCGGGCATGACCGCGGGCGGAGACATGGCGGTGATCGGATACAACGACATCTCGCTGGCCGGTGAACTGCCCTTGCCGTTGAGTTCGGTCAGATCGCCACTGCACGAGATGGGAACGGAAGCCATGAGCCTCCTGCTCGCGGGGATCGCTGGAGGGGAGATGGCGTCAAAGGCTCTTGAGCCCAGCCTGGTGGCCCGCGAAAGCACGGTGGGGCCCGGTGCGGCCGGCTGACATGGACGGAAACGATCCGCACATTCATGCCGGGCGGCCCGGCTCGACCATCAGTGCCGTCCTGGCGAAGCAGGCCGCGGACAGGCGTCGCGACCTCGCGAAGCGGTTTTCTGCCACGGAGGGCTGAGCCGTACTCGGGGGCGGTAGCGGACTTTAAGAATCCGATTCCGGGGAAGCATAAAAAGCGGTCGTCAAGGCGCTGCCACTCCCGACCTCCTGTGCGCTTTTGTGTGACGGTCGGCATTCGCTGCCCAGTTCGATGACCTGGGAGGACTGGCGGCTGCGGTCGACCGGGGGGCCCTCGATCACGTCCTCCTTTCCCTTCCGCCCCTGGCGAACCGCTGGCCTCTCACCCGAATACGTCGACAAGTTCAAATTCCGCCAAGCGCGTGTGGGAGACTTTTAGGACTTTGCCAATGCATTACCTCTCGAAATAAACAGCGAATCGTTTCTCCGTATCTACGATCGCAGGCTATGACCGACACTCCTGGCGGTAACTCCGCCACTCGTGCACGTTGGCAGACGTGTCTTCGGCTCGCCCGCGAACTCCTCCTCATCGGGCCGGAGAACGAGGATCTCAAGCTCGGCTATCTGCGGACTCTGATCGACACGGGTGACCTCGGCGCCACCCCGCACCCGCGCAAGAAGATCCTCATCATCGGCGCCGGAATCACCGGCCTCGTCGCCGGCCGTCTGCTCAAGGACGCCGGTCACGACGTCACCATCCTGGAGGCCAACGCCAGCCGTGTCGGCGGACGCATCAAGACCTTCCGCGCCACCAAGCACCAACAGCCGTTCGACGACTCCGCCCAGTACGCCGAGGCCGGGGCCATGCGGCTGCCCGACTTCCATCCGCTCGTCCTCGCCCTCGTCGACAAGCTCGGGCTCGGGCGCCGGCAGTTCTACAACGTGGACATCGACCCCTCCACCGGCAGCGGCCCCGGCGTCGCGGTGCCCCCGGTGACGTACACGTCCTTCACCGGCCACACCTGGACCCACGGCGAGGCCGACACGGGCTTCCGCGAACCCGACAAGCGCGGCAACTCCTGGATCCGCGCCAACCGCGTCCAGGTGCGGCGTGCCGACTACAACACCGCCCCCGAACGGATCAACGAGGGCTTCCACCTCACCGACGACGAGGTACGCGCCCCCGTCGTGAAGATGGCCGACGACGCGCTGGAGTACGTACGCGACTACTACTCCGACATCGTCGACGGGCGGCGCGTCAACAAGCCGTTCGACCAGTGGGTCGAGGGCTGGGCCCGGGTGATCCGCGACTTCGACGGCTACTCCATGGGCGGCTTCCTGCGCGACTGCGGCGGGCTCAGCGACGAGGCGATCGAGGCCGTCGGAACGCTGGAGAACATGTCCTCGCGGCTGCACCTCTCCTTCTTCCACAGCTTCCTGAGCCGCAGCGACATCAACCCCGGCGTCCGCTACTGGGAGATACCCGGCGGCAGTTGGCGCCTGCCCCACGCCCTCCACCAGGGCCTGCGCGACGAGGTGAAGCCCGGCCACCGCATGATCCGCCTCGAATACCACGACCCCAGCCGCGATGCCGCCCCCGAGGGCACCGACGCCGTCGGACCCGACGGGTGGGGCGTGGCCGTGCAGACCGTCGCCGAGAACGACCCGCAGGCCCCGCCGCGCCGGTGGACCGCGGACCTGGCGATCGTCACCATCCCGTTCTCCGCCCTGCGCTTCGTGGAGATCGTCCCCTCGATGTCGTACAAGAAGCGCCGCGCCATCATCGAGACCCACTACGACCAGGCCACCAAGGTGCTGCTGGAGTTCAGCCACCGGTGGTGGGAGTTCACCGAGCAGGACTGGCGCAACGAGCTGGAGAGCATCGCCCCCGGCCTCTACGAGCACTACCAGCTGAACGGCGAACGGGACGCCGGAGCCGCCCCCGCCACCCTGCTCGCCGAGGCCGGTGCCGACCTGCTCGGCGCCGCGGTCAAGGACAGCAGCGTCACCGAGGACATGCGGCGGCTCAACAGCACCATGCCGCTGCGCGGCCCCGCCGTCCGCCCCGCCTCCCACTGCTTCGGAGGGGGCTCCGCCACCGACAACCCCAACCGGTTCATGTACTACCCCTCGCACCGCGTCGAGGGCAGCACCGGCGGCGTGGTGCTCGCCTCGTACTCCTGGTCCGACGACGCCGCGCGCTGGGACTCCATGCGCAGCGATGAGCGCTACGTCTACGCCCTGCGCAACCTCCAGGCCCTGCACGGCCGCCGCATCGAGGTGTTCTTCACCGGCCGGGGCGCCACCAAGAGCTGGGCCCGCGACCCGTACGCGTTCGGAGAGGCCGCCATCTACACCGCGCACCAGATGACCAGCTTCCACCTGGACGTCTCCCGCCCCGAAGGCCCCGTCCACTTCGCCGGGGAGCACACCTCCCTCAAGCACGCCTGGATCGAGGGCGCCCTGGAGAGCGCCGTCCGCGCCGCCACCGCCGTCCACCAGGCCCCACGGGTCACCACCCCGGGCCCGGACCAGGAGGGCCGCTCATGACCGCGATCCTCCCCGAGTGCACGGTCGCCCGCTATCTGGCCCGCCGCCTGGCCGAGTTGGGCATGACCCATCTGTTCGGCGTCCCCGGCAATCACCTGGGCCCGTTCCTCACCACCCTGCGGGACGAGGGCGACGTCGAGTGGGTCGGCACCCCCACCGAGGGCGGCGCGGGCCAGGCCGCCGACGCCTACGCCCGCGTCCACGGCATCGGCGCGGCCGCGGTCACCTACAGCGTCGGCGCGTTCAACCTGCTGGGCGCCTGCGGCGGCGCCTACGTCGAGCACATCCCGCTCGTCGCCATCAACGCCTGCCCGCCCTACGAGCAGTGGCAGAACTACCGCGCCCTCGGCATGCTCACCTCCCATATGAGCCCCCGCCGGGAGAGCAACCTGGACGTCTACCGGCAGGTCACCGTGGAAGCGCAGGTCATCTCCAACCCGGGCCTCGCCCCCGGCCAGATCGACGCCGCGCTCACCGCCTGCCTGTCCGAGCGCAGGCCCGTCTACCTGGAGGTCATGGAGGATCTGTGGGACGAGCCCTGCGCCGCCGCCGAGCAGCCCCTCGTCCGCCGTGAGCGGCCGTTCAGCACCCGCAACCAGACCATGCTGGACAGCGCGGTGGACGCCGTCCTCACCCTGATCGACGAACACCCCGGCCCGGACGGCAGGCCCCGCCCGATCGTGTGGGCCGGTGAGGAGATCGACCGGTTCCGCCTCGGCGACCAGCTCACCGACCTGACCGACGCGACCGGAGTGCCCTTCTGCACCACCGTCGGCGCCAAGGCCGTCGTCGACGAGGACCTGCGGCAGTTCCACGGCGTCTACAACGGAGACGCCAGCCACCCGGATGTGCACTGGATCTTCAAGGACTGGGCCACCTGCCGGATCGGCCTGGGCGCCTGGTCCACGTCGAAGAACCTCGGCGGCGATCAGTGCGTCGGCACCGACTGGGTGATGGCCGCCCAGGGCGGCGTCGGCGTCGGCACCCGCTACTTCCCCGACGTCCAGCTCGAGCGGCTGCTGCCCGCCCTCCAGGACGCGCTGGTGAAGCGCTTCGGATCCGGAGGCCTGGCCGCCGACTACTACGCCGAGGCCCACGCCCACCATGGCGCGCCCGGCGACCGCCCCGCCAGCCTCCGTAACCACCGCGCCACCCTCCGCACCAGCGGTTCGCGGTCCCGGCACGACGAACGGCTCACCTACGACGGCGTGTTCGACCGGATCAACCACTTCCTGGGCCATGAGACACAAGCGGACTGGACGGTCGTCTCCGATGCCGCGTTCTCCCTCATCGGCTCGATGAACCTGAGCCTGCCCGCGGGCGGGTTCCTGTCACAGATCAGCTGGCTGTCCATCGGCTGGTCCGTCGGCGCGGCCACCGGCGCCGCGCTCGCCCCCGGGCGCGAGCACGCCCGCCCGATGGTGTTCGTCGGAGACGGCGCCTTCCAGGAAACCTGCCAGGAGATCTCCACCCACACCAGGCTCGGGCTGCGGTCGGTGGTGTTCGTCATGGACAACGGGCACTTCTACGGCATCGAGCAGATGCTGGTGCACCCCTCCTACTACGCCGACGACGCCACCGACGACGCGGACTTCTACAACGTCCTCCACCCGTGGCACTACGACCGCCTCGCGGAGGTCTTCTCCGGCAAGAAGACCCCGGCGAACGGAATCAGCATCGCGCACACCTCGGAGCTGGACGAGCTGCTGGCCCGCCTCGCCGACCCCACCGACCCGCTCAACGCCGGACCACTGCTGGTCCGCGTCCGCCTGCACCGGCACGACTACCCGCGGGCGATGGCGTACAAGGTGCAACAGAAAAGGGGTTAGGAACATGTCCGAGTTCATCAACGTGATGATCGCGTTCGACGCGTTCACCATCGCCCAGCGCTACCCCAACGCGTCGCGGAACCCCGACGCGCCGACCCAGGTCGACCACGACTTGATCTACATGACGACGCGTCACGACCGCGTCGTCGGCACCTCGGGAGCCGAGCTGAACTTCCGGGCCAATCCCCGGGACATCATCAGGTGGCGCGAGACGACCTTGTCGCTCAACAGCGAATACTGCGCCTTGCTGTACCGGTACGTGAGCAGCGATCCACTCATCAGCAAGCCGCGGATCGTGATAGGCGACGGCACCTATCCGATGCCGAAGGACGGGGCCGTCGATCAGCCGGACTTCGTCACCCAGGACTACCAGGACCACTACTGGGAGGCGGACGTCCGCAAGGTCGGCCGGGTCACATACCGCTTCTACTTCCAGCTCCTGGACAGCGACCAGCATCCGGTGGGGTACTTCCAATGGGACCCGTTCATCACCATCGACAAACGCTCCTGACGGCCACCACCGCGGTCGGATAGCAGCGGCGGGACCGGGCCCCGGCCCGGCCCCGCCGTCTGCTGCGTACGCGGTGTCCTTCGTCAGCGGATCCCGGACCAGACCTGAGGTACGTCCGCCCGTCTCTGCTCTCGGCAGAGGCGGGCGCCGCTCCGAGGGGCGGCCTGCCACGCTGGGGCCATGGTGAACGACATCCGGATCCGTCGGCTCGACCTCGGCTGTTTCATCCGTCCGTCCTCGGAGACGGGCGGCCCGCACCCGCGGGTCGAGCCGGTTCTCGGCTATCTGGTGCGGCACGAGCGGGGTCTGCTCCTCTTCGACACGGGCATCGGCGCCGGCAGCCCCGAGACCGATGCCCACTACCGGCCCCGCCGCCGCGCCCTCCCGGCCGCGCTGGCGGCGGCCGGTGCCACCCCCGCCGACATCACCCTCGTGGTGAACCGCCAGTTTCTTGTGGAAGGGCGAAAGGGGCGCGTCATCCACTTTGTTTCCTGCGTTTGCGGTCATCACAGCCTCCGGGAGC
The DNA here is from genome assembly GCF_042958345.1 of Streptomyces sp. NPDC007983. NCBI lineage: Bacteria > Bacillati > Actinomycetota > Actinomycetes > Kitasatosporales > Streptomycetaceae > Streptomyces > Streptomyces sp. NPDC007983. The sequence continues at coordinate 89,982 of NZ_JBIBJI010000004.1, read as the reverse complement.
GGTTCCCGGACGGGCCCGTGGAAGGGCCGTCCGGTCCAGGTCGGGGTTGATGTCGTGTCGTCGGTGCCGGAGGTCCGGTCACCGCCCTGGCGTGGGCGGCCCGGGCCGGACACACCGCGGTCCGAGGTGGCGACCTCACGGTTTCCTGGGGACGCCGGCAGCGTGGCCGCCGGATGGCAACGAAGTATGTGAAGGCCAAGGGCGGCCAACAATGCCCGCGGCATCCGACCCGGCACCGGGGTGCCTGCGAATCAGAAGTTCGGCTACGGTTGCCGCCATGGTCGGCCGCCCCCGCGACGCCGTGATCCTCACCGAGGACGAACGGGCCGCACTGCAGACGTGGACCCGCAGCCGCAGCTGCTCGCAGGCCCGGGCGCTACGGGCGCGGATCGTGCTGGCCTGCGAGGACGAGCCCACCAATACCGGTGTGGCCACGCGTCTCGGCGTCTCCCGCGACATGGTCGGCAAGTGGCGTGCCCGCTTCCTCGCCGACCGGCTGGCGGGTCTGGACGAGCAACCCCGGCCCGGGCGGCCTCCCGTGGCGGACGACGACACCGTGGCCCACGCCCTCGTCCGCACCCTCACCCCGCCACCGCCCGGCGCCGGACAGACCTGGTCGACCCGTTCCATGGCCGCCGAAACCGGCCTGAGCCAGAGCACCGTGAGCCGGATCTGGCGGGCCTACCGCGTCCAGCCGGGGGCCGGCGCCACGGCCGGGCCACGCCGGGCCTGGTCCCTGCCGGGCCGCGCCGAGGAGGTGGTCGGTCTGTTCATCGCGCCACCGGTGTGCGTGCTCGCCGTGACCACCCGGACGGGACGGGGCCGGGCCGTACGCGCCTCCGCGGCGACCACCCCGGCCACCTCCGCGGCCCGGCTCTTCGGCCAGGACCGGGACGTGCCCCACGTACTGGCCGTGGCCTGCGCCTTCGCGGCGCTGCGCGGTGAGCGGCACGCGGCGGACACGCCCTGGACGGACCACGTGGCCCTGCGCGCGTTCCTGGAGCGGGTGGCGCCGACGGCGGACACCGGGGGAGTGGTGCACGTGATGGCGTACGGCCTGCCGGCGGAAGGCCGCGGCGCCACCGAACCGCCGGACGCGGCCGTGTCCTCCCGGCTGCGCTGGCACCACGTACCCGGCCCGGAGGCGTGGACCGACGAAGCCGGGCGCCTCTTCGCCGCCGGCGCCCAGCTCCCTCGCGAGGCCGCGCCCGGTGTGCCCCGCCTCCGTGACGCGCTGCTGACCTGGTCCACCACCTGGACCCCGTCAGCGGCGCCCTTCACCCGGATCGCCGTGCCGCGCCCGGCCTACGAGGCCCGGGCCATCTGCGGCCCTGACAACGACTCGAACGCCCAGGACGCGTGCGCATCCGGCCACGCCGCCATCCCGGCGGAGACCCCGGTCACATCCCCCGACGCGCCGCCCGGAGCCCCCATCACCACCGACCCCGCCGTCGGGCTGCTGCGCGACGCCCTGCTCGCCGGTCCCCTCCGGTCCGGTGACCGCGTCCGGGAAGCGCCGCTCGCGAGCCGCCTCGGCCTCTCGCGCCGGGCCGTCCGCGCGGGGCTGCGGGCGCTGGCCGAGGAGGGCATGCTCGACCTGCTCCCGGGCGGCGCGACCGCCGTCCCCGCCGTCACGGCGAAGGACGTCCTGGACCTCTACGCCCTGCGCGCCAGCCTGGGCGCGCTGCTCATCCGGCGCGTCGCCATGCTCGGGCCCGGCCGCCTCGCCCCGGCCGCGGCCGCCCTGGCGGAGGTCCGCGCCGCCGCCCGGGACGGCGACCACGCGCGGGTGCGCGAAGTCGACTTGTGGTTCCAGGACGCCCTCGCCCGCACCGCGGACCTCCCGCAGGCGGCCCGGACCTTCGAACGCCTCACGGCCCGGCTGCGCATTGTTCGTCACGGTGCTGGACATGGACTACAGCCAGGCGTGCGACACCATCACCGACGAAGACACCGTCGTCTACGAGGCGTTGCGCGACGCCGATGGCAACGAGGCGGCCCGCCTGTGGCGGGTCAAGATCGAACGCTGTGTCCGCTTCATGATCGCCCAGCTCCCCGAGGACGACGCCGCCCCGCATCTGTGGACCACCCTGGCGGGCCGGCCCCGCCTGCGCCGGGACGATCCCCGGGATGCCGCGCACTGACGGGCACTGACGCGCACGGTACGTCGGCCGATGCCCGCGGCGTCGTCTCAGATCGCGTCGCGAATGGCCCGTTCGAAGCCCTCGACGTGATCGCGGGCGAGCTGTGCCGCCTTCTCCGGGTCACCGGCCACGATCGCCTCGATCAGCGGTCCGTGCTCTTCGACGTGGCCCGCCATGTCGGACAGCCGGTCGATGAACAGACACCAGATGCGGGTGGCCAGGTTGTCGTGGCGGACGAGGGTGTCCTCCAGGTACGGGTTGTGCGTGGCGGCGTAGATGGCGCGGTGGACCTGCAGGTCCAGGCGCATCAGCTCATCGGCTCCGTGCCGGCCGGCGTCCACGCTCTCCAGCTCCCGTAGCGCGGCCGTCAGGGCCTCGCGGTCCGCGGCCGTGGCGCGCCGCGCGGCCTGGGCGGCGGCCAGGGGTTCCAGCTCCTGGCGCACCTCGGAGATATGGGCCAGATCGGTGATGTTGACCTCGGTGGCGAAGGTGCCGCGCCGGGGGTAGGTCGTGATCAGGCGCTCGTACTGGAGCCGCTTGAGCGCCTCGCGCACCGGCGTCCGTCCGACGCCGAGGGAGTGCGCCAGCTGGTCCTCGTTGATCGGCGCGCCCGGGCGGATCTCGAGCATCACGAGCCGGTCGCGGATGGCGCGGTAGGCGCGCTCGGCGAGGGACAGCTCCTCGCCCCTCGGCTCGGTCGCCACGTGCGGCATGAAACCCCCTTGACCTGTCCAGCGAGCTCCCATACCTTACCGCAGAGGCTGATATATCAGTTGCCCATTAGTTGGCTCTCAGGATGGTGCACAGATGGCAACGAACCCGTCGATCACCACGGTCACCTCCGCTCTCTCCCTCCCGCTCAGCGAACTCGACCCGGATGTCGCCACCGCGGTGGACGCCGAGCTGCACCGTCAGCAGTCGACCCTGGAGATGATCGCCTCGGAGAACTTCGCTCCGTCCGCGGTCATGGAGGCCCAGGGCTCGGTCCTGACCAACAAGTACGCCGAGGGCTACCCGGGCCGCCGCTACTACGGCGGATGCGAGCACGTCGACGTCATCGAGCGGCTGGCCATCGCCCGGGTGAAGCAGCTCTTCGGCGCGGAGGCCGCCAACGTCCAGCCGCACTCCGGCGCCCAGGCCAACGCGGCGGCGATGTTCGCGCTGCTCGATCCCGGCGACACGATCCTCGGCCTGGACCTGGCGCATGGCGGTCATCTGACCCACGGCATGCGCATCAACTACTCCGGCAAGCTGTACGACGTCGTGCCGTACCACGTGCGCGAGTCCGACATGCGCGTCGACATGGACGAGGTCGAGCAGCTCGCTCTCGCGCACCGGCCCAAGATGATCGTCGCCGGATGGTCGGCCTACCCCCGCCGGCTGGACTTCGCCGCGTTCCGCCGCATCGCGGACGCGGTGGGCGCGTATCTGATGGTGGACATGGCGCACTTCGCCGGGCTGGTGGCCGCGGGCCTCCACCCGAGCCCGGTGCCGTACGCCGACGTCGTGACGACCACCACGCACAAGACGCTCGGCGGCCCGCGCGGCGGTGTGATCCTCAGCCGCGCCGACCTGGCCAAAAAAATCAACTCCGCGGTCTTCCCCGGCCAGCAGGGCGGCCCGCTGGAACACGTCGTCGCGGCGAAGGCGGTGGCCTTCAAGGTGGCGGCGGGCGAGGAGTTCACCGAGCGACAGCAGCGCACCCTGGCCGGTGCCCGCATCCTCGCCGGACGGCTGCTGGCCGACGATGTGGCGGAGGCCGGGATCACGGTGCTGACCGGTGGCACGGAAGTCCATCTGGTCCTCGTGGACCTGCGCGGCTCCGCGCTCGACGGGCAGCAGGCCGAGGACCGGCTGCACCGCGTCGGTATCACCGTCAACCGCAACGCGGTGCCGTTCGACCCGCGTCCGCCGATGGTCTCCTCGGGGCTGCGGATCGGCACCCCGGCGCTGGCCGCCCGCGGCTTCGGCGAGACGGAGTTCCGGGAGGTGGCCGACATCATCGCCCAGGCCCTGAAGGACGAGCGGTTCGGTGACGAGCAGGCGGGCCTGCTGCGCGACCGGGTCGACAAGCTCGCCACCGCGTTCCCCCTCTACCCCCACCTGAACATCCCCAGCTGAACGGAGACGCGGCATGACCACCCAGCCGCTGCCGGAGCACCCGGACTTCCTCTGGCGCAACCCCGAGCCGCGCTCCTCCTACGACGTCATCATCGTCGGCGCGGGAGGCCACGGCCTGGCCACCGCCTACTACCTCGCCGAGAACCACGGCATCACCAACGTGGCCGTCCTGGAGAAGGGCTGGCTGGCCGGCGGCAACATGGCGCGCAACACCACCATCATCCGCTCGAACTACCTGTGGGACGAGAGCTCGGCGATCTACGAGCACGCGCTGGGGCTGTGGGAGCGGTGGCCGGGGGAGCTGGACTACGACTTCCTGTTCAGCCAGCGCGGCGTCCTCAACCTCGCACACACCCTGCAGGACGTCCGCGACAGCGTGCGCCGCGTGGGCGCCAACCGCCTCAACGGTGTCGACGCCGAATGGCTGGAGCCGGAGCAGGTCACCGAGGTCTGCCCCATCCTCAACGTCTCGCCCCGCACCCGGTATCCGGTCCTCGGCGCCACCTTCCAGCCCCGGGCCGGGATCGCCAAGCACGACCACGTCGCCTGGGCGCTGGCCCGGCGGGCCGACGAGCTGGGCGTGGATCTGATCCAGGGCTGCGAGGTCACCGGCTTCCTCAAGGACGGCGACCGGGCCGTGGGCGTGGAGACCAACCGCGGCCGCATCCTCGCCGGCCGGGTCGGCCTCGCGGCGGCCGGGCACAGCAGCGTCCTGGCCGAGCTGGCCGGTTTCCGGCTGCCGGTGCAGTCGCATCCGCTGCAGGCGCTGGTCTCCGAGCTGCACGAGCCGGTGCACCCCACCGTGGTGATGTCGAACCATGTGCACGTCTACGTCTCCCAGGCGCACAAGGGCGAGCTGGTGCTCGGCGCGGGCGTCGACGCGTACAACGGCTACGGGCAGCGCGGCTCGTTCCATGTGATCGAGCACCAGATGGCGGCCGCCGTCGAGCTGTTCCCCGTCTTTGCCCGGGCGCATGTGCTGCGCACCTGGGGCGGCATCGTCGACGTCACCCCGGACGCCTCCCCGATCATCGGTGCCACCCCCGTGGAGAACCTGTACGTCAACTGCGGCTGGGGCACCGGTGGCTTCAAGGCCACCCCGGCCGCCGGGTGGACCTTCGCGCACACCATCGCCACGGGCGAGCCGCATCCGCTGAACGCCCCGTTCGCCCTCGAACGCTTCACGACGGGCGCACTGATCGACGAACACGGCGCCGCGGCCGTGGCCCACTGAGGAGAGACCCCGTGCTGCTGATCACCTGCCCATGGTGCGGTCCTCGCGACGAGGCCGAATACCACTACGGGGGCCAGGCCCACGTCCCCTACCCCGGAAACACCGCGGACCTCACCGACGAGCAGTGGGCCGCGTACGTCTTCTACCGCGACAACCCCAAGGGGCCCTTCGCCGAGCGGTGGATGCACAGCACCGGATGCCGCCGCTGGTTCAACCTCCTGCGCGACACCGCGAGTTACGAAGTACTGGCCGCCTACCGGCTCGACGAGCCCCGCCCCGAACTGCCGCAGGCCGGAGGGAACCGATGACCGACCAGCCATTCCGGCTCCCGGACGGGGGCCGTGTCGACCGCGGCACCGTGCTGCGGTTCACCGTCGACGGCCGTGAGATGACCGGCCACCCCGGAGACACCGTCGCCTCGGCGATGCTGGCCAACGGGGTCGTGGAGGTCGCCCCGTCGATCTACCGGGGCCGCCCGCGCGGCATCGTCACCGCGGGCGCCGAGGAGCCCAACGCCCTGGTGCAGATCGACGGCCCGTGCTCGGAGGGCATGCTGCCCGCGACGACGGCCGAGCTGTACGACGGCCTGTCCGCCACCACGCTGTCCGGGATGGGGCGGCTCGACCCGGCCCCCGACCCCGCCGTCTACGACAAGAAGTACGTCCACACCGATGTCCTCGTCGTCGGCGCCGGACCCGCCGGGCTCGCCGCCGCCACCGCCGCCGCGGGCTCCGGCGCCCGTGTGATCCTCCTCGACGAGCGGCCCGAACCGGGCGGTTCGCTGCTCTCCGGGCGCACCGAGACGGTCGGCGAGCAGACCGCCCTCGCCTGGGCCGCCGAGGTCCGCGCGGCGCTCGACGCCGCCCCCGAGGTCGTCGTCCTGCCGCGCACCGCGGCGTTCGGCGCCTACGACGACAACTATGTGCTGGCCCTGCAGCGGCGCACCGATCACCTCGGCGCCGACACCCCCGAGCCGTCGAGAGGCGTCTCGCGGCAGCGGCTGTGGCACATCCGGGCCCGCCAAGTGGTCCTGGCGACCGGCGCCCACGAGCGTCCCCTGGTCTTCGCTGGCAACGACCGCCCCGGGGTGATGCTCGCCGCGGCCGTGCGCTCGTACCTCAACCGGTACGCCGTGGCCCCGGGCTCGCGGGCCGTGGTGAGCACCACCAACGACAGCGCCTACGACACGGTCGCCGATCTGCACGCCGCCGGGATCGACATCGCCGCCGTGGTGGACGCCCGCCCCGAACTGTCCCACCGGGCCGCCGAGGTCGCCGTGGCCACCGGGGCGCGGGTGCTGACGGGCAGCGCGGTGGTCGACACCACGGGCGGGAGCCGCCTCACCGGCGTCACCGTCCGGGCCCTCGACGGCCACGGCGGGCTCACCGGCGCCCCCGAGTCGTTCGACTGCGACCTGCTGGCCGTCTCGGGCGGATGGAGCCCGGTGGTGCATCTGCACAGCCAGCGCCAGGGCCGGGTGCGCTGGGACGAGGAGCCGGCCGCCTTCGTGCCCGACGGCGCCGTACGCGACCAGCAGGTCGTCGGCGCGGCCCGCGGGACGTACGGCCTCGACGGCTGCCTGGCCGAAGGGGCGCGGGCGGGCGCCCGGGCCGCGACGGACGCCGGATTCCCGGTTGCCGTGCCCGCACCGCCGTCCGGCGATGCCCGCGGCTCAGGCCCGGTGCGCGCCCTGTGGCTCGTCCCCGCCTCCGAGGGCGAACCCGCCACCTGGGACACCCACTTCGTCGACCTGCAGCGCGATGTCCCGGTCGCCGACGTCTGGCGGTCGGTCGGCGCCGGTATGCGCGGCGTCGAGCACGTCAAGCGCTACACCTCGCTCGGCACGGCGAACGACCAGGGCAAGACGTCCGGCGTCAACGCGATCGGTGTCATCGCCGAAGCGCTCGGCGCGGGCGCGTCACCCGGCGAGATCGGCACCACGGCCTACCGGGCGCCGTACACGCCGGTGGGCTTCGCCGCCCTCGCCGGGCGTGAGCGCGGCGAGCTGTTCGATCCGGAGCGCACGACCTCCGTCCACGGCTGGCACCTCGCGCACGGCGCGGTGTTCGAGGACGTCGGGCAGTGGAAGCGCCCCCGGTACTACCCCCGGCCCGGTGAGGACATGGACACGGCCGTGGCCCGCGAGTGCCGCGCGGCCCGTGAAGGGGTGGCGTTCATGGACGCCACCACCCTCGGCAAGATCGAGATCTGGGGCGCGGACGCGGGCGAGTTCCTGGGGCGTATCTACACCAACGGCTTCAAGAAGCTGAAGCCCGGCATGGCCCGCTACGGCGTGATGTGCAAGCCCGACGGCATGATCTTCGACGACGGGGTGACGCTGCGCCTGGAGGACAACCGCTACTTCATGACCACCACGACCGGCGGCGCCGCCGGGGTCCTGGACTGGCTGGAGGAGTGGCTGCAGACCGAGTGGCCCGACCTCGACGTCCACTGCACCTCGGTGACCGAGCAGTGGACGACGATCGCCGTCGTCGGCCCCCGCTCCCGCGAGGTCGTCGCCCACCTCGCGCCGGACGTCGACCTGTCCGCCGAGGCGTTCCCCTTCATGGCCTTCCGCGAGACCACCCTGGCCTCCGGCGTCCCGGCCCGCATCTGCCGGATCTCCTTCTCCGGTGAACTCGCCTACGAGATCAACGTCTCCGCGTGGTACGGCCGGGCGGTCTGGGAGGAGGTGTACGCGATCGGCCGACCGTACGACATCACCCCGTACGGGACCGAGACCATGCACGTCCTGCGGGCCGAGAAGGGTTACATCATCGTCGGCCAGGACACCGACGGCACCGTCACCCCGCAGGACGCGGGCATGTCCTGGGTGGTCTCCAAGCAGAAGGACTTCATCGGAAAGCGGTCCTACTCCCGCGCCGACACCTCCCGCACCGACCGCAAGCAGCTGGTCGGCCTGCTGCCGAGCGACCGCAGGACCCGGCTGCCCGAAGGCGCCCAGCTCGTCGCGCCGGACGTGCCCATCACCCCCGAGGCCGGGCCGGTGCCCATGCTCGGCCACGTCACCTCCAGCTACCACAGCCCGGCCCTCGGCCGCCCCTTCGCCCTCGCCCTCGTCGCCGACGGGCGGGCCAGGATCGGCCAGACCCTGCTCGCCCCGGTGGGCGAGGACCTGGTGCCCGTCGAGGTGGCCGACTGTGCCCTGTACGACCCCGAAGGGACCAAGCGAGATGGCTGAGCCGACCGAGCCGACGACCGACGCGGGCGCGGGCCCGGTGGCACTGCGCACCAGCCCCCTGGCCCACCTGGAGGAGCGGATGCGCGCCGCCGCCGTCACCGGCGCGCGGGGCGTCACGCTCAGCGAGCGGCCGTTCGTCGCCATGGTGAACCTGCGCGTCGCCCCCGCCTCCGAGACGGCCGGCCGCGTCGAGAAGACCCTGGGCGTGCCGCTCCCGCGCCGGTGCGGCGACACCACCGCCTCCGGTCCCCACAAGGTCCTGTGGCTCGGCCCCGACGAGTGGCTGGTGGTGTCCCGGGCCGACGGACACGCCGTGGCCGCCGAGTTGCGGGAAGCACTCGCGGGCGACCCGGGGTCGGCCGTGGACGTCTCGGCGAACCGCACCACGCTGGAGCTGCGCGGCCCGGCCGCCCGGCAGGTGCTGGAGAAGGGCTGCCCCCTGGACCTCCACCCCCGGGCCTTCGGCCCCGGCCAGGCGGTCTCGACCACGGTGGGACCTGTCGCGGTGCTGCTCTGGCAGGTCGACGACGCGCCGACGTACCGGCTGCTGCCGCGGTCCTCGTTCGCCGACTACCTGGCGCGCTGGCTCATCGACGCGATGGGCGAGTACCACGGCCCGGAGCTGCCGTAAGGACGCGGCCGGGGGACGCGGTCGGGGATGCAGTCGGGGGACGCGGTCGGGGATGCGGTCACACCCTGACCGCATCCCCTGCGATCGTGGTCCCGCACCCGACAGCGACCGGAACCGAAGGAAGCCGATGACCGTTCTCGACAACCGGGCGCTGGGCCGCGCGACGCTGGCCCGGCAACTGCTGCTCGACCGCGCCGACCTACCGGTCCTCGACGCCGTCGCGCACCTCGGCGGGCTGCAGGCGCAGGAGCCGCAGGAACCGTTCACCGGTCTCTGGTCGCGGCTGCGCGCGTTCGACCCGGCGGCGCTGGACGGTTTGCTGACCGGGCGGAGCGTGGTGCGGACCCACCTGATGCGCCGCACCGTTCATCTCCTCACCGCCGACGACGTCCTGGCGTGGCGAGCGCGCCACGACACCATGCTGCGTCAGCGGGCGATGGCCGCCTACCGCCGCGAGATGGAGGGGGTCGACCTCGACGAACTCGCCGCCGCGGCCCGCGCGGTGCTGGCCGACGGCGAGCCCCGCTCGATGGCCGAGGTCGCGCGGGTACTCGCCGACCGCTGGCCCGCGCCGAGCCCGAGGGCCCTGGGCGAGATGGCGATCGCCGCCCTCGTCCCGGTCGTGCAGCTGCCGCCGCGCGGGCTGTGGCGCGCGAAGTCAGGGGTGCGCAACACCCCGCTGTCCCGCTGGCTGGGCCGCGAGATCGACCCGCCCGCCGCTGAGGGAACCGACCCGGTCGGCGAGGCGCTGGTACGCCGCTACCTGGCCGCGTTCGGCCCCGCAGCCTCGGCCGACCTGCGCGCCTGGTGCGGCCTCGCCGGACTGCCCGCCGCGGTGGCCGCCCTCCGCGCGGAGCTGGTCACCTTCCGCGACGCGCGCGGCCGCGAACTGCTCGACCTGCCCGACGCGCCACGCCCCGACCCCGACACCCCCGCCCCGGTGCGGTTCCTCCCGGCGTTCGACAACGCGATCCTCGGCTACCACGACCGAAGCCGCATCATCGACGACGCCCACCGCGGCCTGTCCGTCACAGGCGCCCGCGTCCTCCTGGTGGACGGCCGGGTCGCCGCGACCTGGACGGTCGACGCGGGCACCGTGACCGTCACCCCGCTGCGCGGTTTCTCCCGAGCCGAACACACGGCCGTCACCGAGGAGGGCCAGGCCCTGGCATCGTTCCTGTCCGACAAGGAAAGCGATCGCGTACGGATCGCCGCGTAAGGCCCGGTGCGGCATTTCCGCGAGCCTCATCCCGGGGTGCAGGCCTCGGCGATCGACAGGCTGTTCTCGTAGAGGTGGTGCCGGGTGATGCGGCCGTCCTCGACGGTGAGACGCAGCGCGAACGGGCCCTCGAAGGACTTTCCCGTCGCGCGAACGGTCCCCGAAAGGTGCCCTGCCAGCACAGCGTCGGTGCCGTCGACCAGGAAGGTGTCAACGGAGGCGCGCGCGTCCTCGGGCACGATGTGCTCCATCAGCTCCGTGAACTGGGCGGCGCATTCGGCAGCAGTGGACCGCGGGCGGATCCATGGCACTGTGGGGTTCTCGGCGAGCAGCCAGTCGACCTCCTCGGCGAAGAGCCCGGCGAGCCGCCGGGTGTCCACGGCCGCCCGGGCGGCGAGGAACTCCTGCACCACGGCGCGGGTGGCCTCGGCGACGGATGCGGCGGTGGCTGAACTCGCCGTGGCGTCAGTGGCCTTGATGGACATGGCGCTCTCCTCGAGGTTGCGGCCAGATGCCGGCGTGATGTTCGGCCGGTGCCATTGATCCTGCTGGGGGAGGGGAGAGGCGTCGATTACCTCAGGCGTAATGAGTGGCGCGGGATCCGAACGCGGTTCCGGTGGCATCCTCAACGGCTTACGATGACGGGCATGGTCTGCGGCGTGATGTTCGACTTCTCCGGAACGTTGATGCGCAGCGAGTCGGTCGAGGAGTGGCTCGGCGCGGTCCTGGCGGACACCGCCGTCTCCGTGGACGGCGAGGAGTTCGCCGACTGGGTGCGGCGGCTGACGGAGTGCGGAGCGCTGCCGGGCGGGCCGGCGCCCCGGCGGATTCCCGCGCGCCTCGAAAGGCTGTGGCGCGAACGGGACCTGAGCGCCGATCAGCACCGGGCGGCCTACAGCGGGTTGATCGCGGAGGCCGGGCTGCCGAGGGCGGAGCTGATACAGGCGCTCTACGACCGTCACAAGGCGCCCGCCGCCTGGCGGCCCTACCCCGACGCCGAGGCGACGTTGCGCGAACTGCGCCGCCGCGGGATCCCGGTGGCCGTGGTCAGCAACATCGGCTGGGATCTGCGGCCCGTCTTCCGGGCCCATGGGCTGGATGGGCTGGTGGACGCCTATGTGCTCTCCTTCGAGCTGGGGGCGCGGAAGCCCGACCCCGCCATCTTCCGCGCCGCATGCGACGCGCTCGGCCTGGCACCCTCCGACGTGCTGATGGTCGGTGACAACCGCGCCGCGGACGGCGGTGCGGAGGCGTTGGGGTGCCCGGTGCGCTTCGTCGACCATCTGCCGGTCGACCAACGCCCGGCAGGGCTCGCGCCCATCCTGGAGCTGCTGGGCTGAGGCCGAGGAGCGCTCGCTCCGCACTTGCTTACTTAAGTTAGGTATCTGTAGCATCGCGGTCGCCCCGAAAAAAGATACCTAAGGTAGGTAGATATAGCGGGGTCGTTCCACGGAAGGAGCCCCCGATGAACCACTCCGCGCACCGCAAGGTCCTCATCTCCGGCGCGAGCATCGCCGGTCCGTCCCTCGCCTACTGGCTCAACCGCTACGGCTTCGAGGTCACCGTCGTCGAGAAGGCATCCACGATCCGCAGCGGCGGCTATCCCATCGACATCCGCGGCACGGCCCGGGACGTCGCGGACCGCATGGAACTGCTTCCGCGACTGCGCGAAGCACACGTCGATACCAGCAAGCTCTCCTTCGTCGACGCCGACGGAAGCCTCGTCGGCTCCGTCCGCCCCGAAGCCATCACCGGCGGCACGGAGGGCCTGGACCTCGAAGTGCGGCGCGGCGACCTGGCGGACGCCCTCTACGACCCGGTCCGCGACCAGGCCGAGTTCATGTTCAACGACTCCATCGCCACCCTGGACGACCGCGGGGACCGCGTCGAGGTCACCTTCGACAGCGGCGCCCACCGCACCTTCGACCTGGTCATCGGCGCGGACGGGCTGCACTCCCACACCCGCCGTCTGGTCTTCGGCCCCGAGGAGCAGTTCCACCGCTACCTCGGCCACACCTTCGCGGGCTTCACACTCCCCAACGACCTCGGCCTCGCACACGAGGCAGTCATCTGGAACGCCCCCGGCAGGGCGGCCGTCCTCTACGCCCACGAACCCAGCGACCCCGTGCACGGGTTCCTGGTCTTCAGGCGGGAGGAGCCGCCCTTCGACGCCTTCCGCGACCCCGGGGCCCAGCGCGACCTCGTCGCCTCCACGTTCCCCGAGCGCACCTGGCACATCCCGCGCCTGGTGGCCGCCATGCGCGAGGCCGACGACCTGTTCTTCGACATCGTCAGCCAGATCCACATGCCCACCTGGGCACGCGGCCGCGTGGCCCTCGTCGGCGACGCCGCCCACGCCACCTCGTTCCTCTCCGGCCAGGGCTCCAGTGTCGCCCTCGTCAGCGCGTACATCCTGGCCGGGGAACTGGCCACCCACGCCGACCACACGGACGCCTTCGCCGCCTACGAGCGGACGGCGCGCTCCTTCGCCGAGCAGAACCAGGCCCTCGCCACCTCGGGCGGCACCGTCATGATTCCCGGCACCCGGGACATGCTCGACGCCCGCAACGAGGCCCTGCGCAACCCTGCCGCGCTGACGGGAGCCGAGTTCCGCGCCGTCAACACCGGCCTGGTCCTGCCCGACTACGGCCACGCCGAATGACGGGCCACCAGGCCCGCTACAGGCCGTCCCGTACCATCGCGGCGACGATGTTGACGTGCCGGTCGGCGGCGGTCTGGGAGAACTCGTTGTCGTAGTTCAGGCCGTACGGCCAGAAGTGGCCGCCTCCGGCGGACAGCGTGGCACTGGCGCCGTCGTACTGCCTGACCAGCCGGGTGGCCTCCGCGCCACGCCACGTTCCGCCGCTGGTGAGCGAGGCCCAACGGCCGCTCGTGCCGACGCCGATCGTGTGCGCGATCTCGTGCAGTGCGGTGCGTTCGGTCATGTAGGAGCGGTTGCCGAAGCGGATGGTCCCGTTGATGTTGCCGTCCGCGGTGGGAACACCCGGGTCGTACTGCACGGTGATGTTCTTGCCCAGGTCACTGAGGTTGTTGTAGCGGGCCACCGCGGCGTTCATGGCCGCGGTGATGCGGTTGTACGCGTCCTGCTGGTCCGGGGTGGGGTTGGAGGCCCTCTGCAGCGTCCAGGTGATGGTCGCCAACTGGGCCTGCGTCGACCGCTGTTGAGCGGCCGGTGCCTTCGTTGACCCGGCCGCCTGCGCCGCGACCGGCGCGCCCACCGTGAAGGTGACGGCCGCCAGGGCGGCGGCCATGGCCCGGCGTCTGCGGGTGGGTAACGTCATGTTCGTACTCCTCGTCGTCCGTGCGTTGCTGTGCGGGGGCGTTCGACTTTGTGCGGGTATTACGACAAGGCACGGGTGACGAGGTGTCAAGGTGTCGCGCAGCGCGCCGTGAGGCCGCCGTCCACCGGCAAGCACACGCCGTTGACGTACGCCGCCTCGTCGGAGGCGAGGAAGACGGCTGCCGCCGCGACATCCCAGGGGCTGCCCATACGCCCGGTCGGGCTCGCCGCGTGGCGGGCCGCGAGCGCGGCCTCGGGGTCATCCGCACCGGCCACGATCTGCCGGGCCACCAGCGGGGTGTCGATCAGCCCCGGAAGGACGGCGTTGACGCGGATGCCCTCGGCGGCATAACGCAGCGCGAGGGCGACCGTGAGCTGGTCGACCGCCGCCTTCGCCGCGCTGTAGCTGGGGTACGGGTAGCCGGTGTCGCGGATCGCGGCGATCGACGACACGTTGACGACCGCTCCGCCGCCCGCCGCCACCATCCGCGGCAGCACGTGCTTGCAGGTCAGGAAGACACCGTCGATGTTGACCGCGAGGGCGGACCGCCACGCGGCGAGATCGAGCTCGGTGACATCGCCCAAGCGGGCCACGCCGACGTTGTTGTGCAGCACCGTCGGCGTGCCGAAGGCGCGTTCGGCCGCCGCGACGGCGTCGGCCACCTGCTCCTCGACCGTCACGTCGGCCGTCAGCGCCAGCGCCTCACCGCCCTCGGCCACGATCGCCTCGGCCGTACGGCGTGCCTGGTCGGCGTCGATGTCGATGGCCGCGACACGCGCGCCCTCCCGGGCGAACGCGAGCGCGGCCGCCTTGCCGTTGCTCACTCCGCCACCGCTGGAGCCGGCCCCGAAGACGAGTGCGGTGCGGTCGGCCAGTCGTCGTCCCCTGCGCATGGCCCGATCCTGGGGCGCCGAGGCGCGCCCGAACCACCGACGGCCGTCGCAAACCTGCCGTACCGGATCCTCGATCTGTAGAAAACGCCAGGTCATAGCCCTTCACCTGGCCGCGAACATGCGTAATGATCTTCCAGGGACAGCGGCAGCGTCCGGTGGGAGGGAGCGCACGATGCTCGGAGGCCGACTCCAGGAGGTCGTGGACGAGGTGGCGGAGCGCATAGGCCGTTCCGTCGCGGTCAACGATCCACGCGTTCACATCCTCTGCGCCAGCCGCCACTTCGGAGACGAGGACCGGGTGCGGGTGCGCGCCGTACTGCAGCGCGACGCGGGGAGCGCCGCCGCCGGTCACATCCTCGCCCAGGGCGTCGACCGCTGGACCGAACCCGGCGTCATCCCACCGCGCGCAGACCTCGGCATGCGGGCACGGCTGTGCGCACCGATCCGGTGGCGGCACCAACTGCTGGGCCTGCTCATCGTCATCGACCCCGACGGCTCCCTTCCCGGCTCCAGCATCGACGCCGTCACCGCCGCCACCCACACCCTCGCGCCCCTGATGTACCAGGACTTCGCCGCGGGCGACACCGAACGCATGGCCCGCGAAGGAGCGCTGCGCCAACTGCTGAGCCCGTCGGCCACCGCGCGCGGAACCGGACGGGACGCCCTCGCACGCGCCGGATGGCTGCCGTCGTCCCGCTACGCCACCGTCACCGTCGCGCGGATCGCCGGCGACCCGCCTGCGATGCGCGCCGGAGCGGTGGAGGTGGCGCTTCGGACGGGGCTGGAGCGGGTGGCGGCCGACAGGTCGTGGCGCACCGAGTTCTGCCTCACCGGCCCGCAGGGCGTCCTGCTGACCTTCTCCGACCGCCCCATGCGTCAAGAGCCGCTCCGCGCCCGCGCGTCGGCCCTCCTCGACCAGGCGCGGTCGGTGCTGGCCGGGACGGCGGAGTGCGTCGCGGGGATCGGCGAGACCGTGGAAGGCGGCGCCGAAGCGGCGTGGATGTCGTACGAGCAGGCCATCGGTGCCGCCCGGGCGGCCGGTGTGCGGCCCGGCGGCGAGGGCATCGTCCAGTGGGAACAACTGGGCGCGCTGGCACCGCTGTCGCTGCTCCCGCCGGACCGCCTGACCCCCGCGCTGCTGCCCGGACCGCTGCGTACCCTCCTCGCCCGGGACCCGTCGGGCCGTCTCACCGAAACCCTCACCGCCTACCTCGACCACGGAGGTTCGGCCCCGCGCACCGCGCACGCCCTCCACCTCCACCGCACCTCGCTCTACTACCGGTTGCAGCGGATCACGGAACTCACCGGGCTCGACCTGGCCGACGGCGACCACCGGCTCGCCCTCCACCTGGGGCTCCGTCTCCACGCGCTGATGCGTGCGACCGACCACGGGTGAGCCACGGCCCTCGCTCGCATTTCGACAAAGAGAGGAAAGCATCCGGCTGATTCCCGACAGGCAACGGTGGCGTGCCCCGCCGCCGCACCCCATACTCCGACCGCAGTCCAAGGTCATTCGGGAGCCGCCGCCATGTCCACCATCGCCCCACCCGCCGTCCGTACGGTGTCCACCGCGCGGATCGCGGTCGCCAGTTTCGTCGGAACGGCCATCGAGTTCTACGACTTCTACATCTACGGGACCGCCGCCGCGCTGGTCCTGGGCAAACTCTTCTTCCCCACCTTCTCCGCGCTCGCGGGCACCCTGGCCGCGTTCGCCACCTTCGGTGTCGGCTTCGTCGCCCGCCCGATCGGCGCAGTGATCTTCGGCCACTTCGGGGACCGCACCGGCCGCAAGACGATGCTGGTCACCTCCCTCCTCGTCATGGGGACGGGAACGGTCGCCATCGGACTGCTGCCCACCTACCGGGACGTCGGGATCGCGGCACCGGTACTGCTGGTGCTGTGCCGGTTCCTGCAAGGCGTGGGACTGGGCGGCGAGTGGGGCGGCGCGGTGCTGCTGGCCACCGAGTACGCGCCCCGCGACAAGCGAGGGCTGTGGTCGAGCTTCCCGCAGATGGGCCCCGCCATCGGCTTCATCGCCGCGGGCGGCTCGTTCCTGCTGCTGGGCCGGGTGATGGACGACGCGGCCTTCGAGTCCTGGGGGTGGCGGATCCCCTTCCTCGCCAGCGCGCTGCTGGTGGTCGTCGGCTTCTACATCCGGATGCGGATCGCCGAAACACCGGTGTTCCGGAAGGCGCTGGAACAGCATGAGCGGGCCAAAGCGCCCATCGTCGACGTGGTCCGCCGTCAGGGCACCACCCTGACCCTGGCGACCTGCGCGTTCATCCTCGCGCACACGCTCTTCTACACCATCACCACCTTCGCGCTCTCGTACGGCACCACGGTCCTGGACCTCGACAAGGACATGCTGCTGCTGTGCGCGATGGCCGCGGCGCTCGTCCTGGGCCTGGCCACCCCGCTGCTGGCCGTCCTGTCCGACCGGGTCGGCCGCCGCAATGTCTGCCTGAGCGCGGGGGTGCTGGCCGCGCTGTGGGCGTACCCGATGTTCGCCTTGATCAACACGGGTGAGCCCCTGCTGATCGGGCTCGCGATGTCCGTCGGGATGCTCGCCTTCGCCGCCCTGTACGGCCCGATGGGCGCCTTCCTCCCCGAGATGTTCGCCACCCGCTACCGCTACACCGGCGCTTCCGTGGCCTACAACGCGAGCGGCATCGTCGGCGGTGGCATCACGCCCTTGCTCGCCACCCAGCTCGTCGCCTCCACCGGCTCGTCGGTGCCGGTGTCCGGCTACATCGTGGTGGTCGCCCTGGTCTCCGCGCTGTGCGTGTGGTTCCTGAAGGAGACCCACACCAGTGACCTGGGCGACGACCCCTTGCGGCCGCACGCCGGCGGATGACCGGTGACCGGCCGAACTGCCGGGTCAGCCGGGGATGCCCTCGGCCATCAGCTGGAGCCGCCCGGCGAACTCGGTGAGCCCGGCCCGGTCGACGTTGCCGAAGCTGACCCGGAACACCTGGCGGTCGTCGGGCAGGAAGGCGGTGCCCGGGATGACGAGCGTGTCGTAGCGGGTGATGAGGTCGCGCACGACGTCGTCGGTGCCGCGCCCGGCGAAGGGGTGGCGGACCCAGCCGAAGAACCCTCCGCGGCTCAGCAGCTCGAAACCGCCCGGCCGGTCGGCCATCACGGTCTCCAGCCGGCGCCGCTTGTCCGTCACCTCGTCCGCGCGCGCACGCCGCCACTCCTGGGCCGAGGTCAGCCCGGCCCAGGCGGCCTCCTGTCCTACGCGCGGCGGGCAGATCGCCACGCAGTCGAGCAACTTCATCACCTCGCGGTTCAGCTCCGGCGAAGCGACGACCGCGCCCACCCGGTAGCCGGGGATGGCGAGGTCCTTGGAGAAGCTGTGCAGGCTCACCAGGGTCCCCGCCCAGTCCGGCTCGGCGAACAGCTCGTGTGCCGGTTGCTCGGTGTCGCGGAACGAGCGGTAGGTCTCGTCCACGATCAGCGCGATGTCGTGCCGCTTCGCCACCGCGTAGAAACCGGCGAGCACGTCCGGCGGAAGGGTGACACCGCTCGGGTTGCCCGGGGTGACCAGCACGATCGCCTTGGTGCGCGGTGTGATGAGCGCTTCGGCAGCCTCCGGGGTCGGCACGAGATCCGGGCCGGGCTCCAGGTAGCGCGGCACGACGCCGTTCATGCGCAGCCACATGTCGTAGTTGAAGTAGTACGGCAGGACTTCGATGACCTCGTCGCCCGGCTCGGTGAGCGCCTGGGCGACGAGACAGAACGCCTGGTTGCATCCCGCGGTGACCACCATCTGGTCGGCCCCCACCGGGCTCCGGTACCCCCGGCTGAGGTCGGCGGCGAACGCCTCCCTCAGCCGGGGCAGCCCGGGCGCCGGGACGTAGGCAGCACCGTTCGGCTCGTGCGCGACCGTGGCGACGTGCTCGATCATCTCGGCCGCGGGCGGGTAACTCGGCGCGGCCTGGGCCAGGTCGAGCAGCGCCCGCTCGCCGCTGCGGCCCGCCAGCAGGGCGTATGTCGCACCCATCGGCGAATCGATTTCGCGCACGGTTCGCGGGCTGAGTCGCACGTCGGTACTCCCTCACAGGCTGGTCGGCCGCTGTCGTCTCCCCGCGATGCTATCGACATTCCTCGCGCGTCAGCCGGGCCTCAGCCGGGCCTCAACCGGGCCTCAGCCGTGGTCGGCCTGGAAGCAGAGCCGGTCGCTCAGCTCCCACAGCCGCCGTGCCGAATCCGGGCCGACGGCGTGCGGCATCACGCCCGTCGTGGGCCCGATGCCGCGCCCGGCGACGGCCTCGGGGTCGTCCAGTGGCGCGATGTCGTTGTCCATCAGGAACACCCCGCCGATGTCGGCCAGCAGCGGGCTGGTCGCCGCGAACACGCTGGTGCCGGCGCCCTGTTGCGGTGTCTTCTGGTCACGGTCGGGGTCGATGACCGGTTGCCCCGCATCGTCGATCAGGCCGATGGGGCGCGGTTCGTCCTCGCCCAGCCAGGACGCCGGCCGGGTGGTGACGATCTGGCCCGGGTGCAGGGAGTGGCCCCGGATGCCGTCGTCGGCCCATCGGCGGTCCAGCTCCCCGGCGAACAGGACGTTGGCGGTCTTGGACCGGCCGTAGGCGAGCATTACACCGCTTCGTAGCCGCGGGATCACGCACCAGCTCGCGGCTCATGATGCCCGCGTTGTTGATCAGGCTGGCATCCGGCGCCTCCATGGCCTGCTCCTTCCTGCTGAGCCACCGTGCCGGAGGCCGGGACACCGGCGGTGCCCCGCTGGCGTCCGCGGTCGCGTGGGCGGCCGTACTGACCGTGCCCCTCGGGGTGTGGGAGAACGGCACGGCGCTCCTGGCACCCCGGGCCCTGGCCATCGGCCTGGGGGCCGCCGTGCTGTCCGCGGTGCTGCCGTACTCGCTCGAACTCGCGGCGCTGCGCCGCCTTCCGGCACGGGCGGTCGCCGTCCTGGCCGGCCTCGAACCCGCGACGGCGGGCCTGGCCGGGACGGTCGTGCCGGCCGAGCACCTGCGGCCCGAGCAGTGGGTGGCGCTCGGCTGCGTCGGTGCGGCGAGTGCCGGGACGGTGGCGCGGGGGAGCCCGGGGCGCCGGTCCGGAAGGTCAGGCGCCGGCCCGGACCGGCCCGGCGAGGACCCGCCGGTGGGAGGCGGCCGTCGGCGGCCACCCCCACGGGGGTCATCCGGCCGGGGGTGAGGTGTCGACGCCCAGCAGGGACAGGAAGGCGGAGGCCGCGGGGGACGGGGTGAACCGGCTCCAGGCGAGGCGCTCCACCCGTACCGGCCCATCGGTGACCGGCACGCTCCGCAGGCCGGGCAGTTCGGCGGCGAACGGCGCGGGCAGCAGGGCGATGCCCAAGCCGTGGCGGACCATCCGGGCCACGAGTTCGACGCCGGACACCTCGAAGGCGACCTCGCGCCGCAGGCCGGCCGCCGCGAACGCCTCGTCCGACTGGGCGCGGGCGGCACTGCCGGCGGCGAAGTCCACGAACACCTCCTCGGCGAGGAGACGGAGGTCCACCTCCTGTGCCGTGGCCAGCGGGTGGCCCGGCGCGACCACGGCGACGTGCTGCCCGTTGGCGAGCTCCCGGTCACGGACGCCCTGCGGCCGGAATCCGGGCTGTACGCCGAGGAACGCCGCGTCCAGTCTGCCGTCGCGCACCTGCTCGACGAGTCCTTCGCTGGAGTCGACCCGCAGACTGATCCGCACCTGGGGGTAGCGCAGGCGGTAGTCCCGCAGCACGGCCGGGAGGTCGACGGCCGCCACGGTGGAGATCGAGCCGACGGCCAGCTTGCCCCGGATCTCGCCGGTGGCCGCCGCCACCTCCGCCCGGGCCCGCTCGGCCGCTTCCAGGGCCTGGCGGGCGGCGGGCAGGAACGCCTCTCCGGCGGTGGTCAGCCGCACCCGGCGGCTGGTCCGCTCGAACAGCCGGGCGCCCAATTCCTTCTCCAGCCGGGCCACTTGGTGACTGAGCGCGGACTGGACGATATGGCACCGCTCGGCGGCGCGGGTGAAGCTCGCGGTCTCCGCCACCGCGAGGACGTAGCGCATCTGCTGGAGGTCCATTGATTCATCGTGAAACACGATGGATCGCATGACAAGCATGTGTTGGACCGATGGATCCCTGCTCGGCGATGCTGGAGCACCGACCGGCGCCCCGGCGCCCCGACCCCAGGGAGACAACCCATGCGCGTGATCGCCTTCGACCACCTCGTCCTGAACGTCGCCGACACCGAGCGCTCGCTCGCCTTCTACACCGGTCCGCTGGGCCTGGAACCGGTGCGCCTGGAGGAGTGGAGGGCGGGCAAGGTCTCCTTCCCGTCCGTACGGGTGAGCCCCACCACCATCATCGACCTCGTCCAGGCGCCCGACGGGCGGCCGGAAGGCTCCAACGTCGACCACATCTGTTTGGTCGTCGAGCCGACCGACTGGCAGCAGGTCATCGACTCCGGCGTCTTCACGGTGCTGGACGGCCCCGGTGAGCGCTTCGGTGCCCGGGGCACCGCGGTTTCCCTCTATGTGGCGGACCCGGACGGCAACACCGTGGAACTGCGCTGGTACCCGCAGGACGCCTGAGGTGTATTTCACGAGTGCCATTGGTCGGACCACTGGGCGCGTTTGCTTTCCCTGAATCGGGCGCTGCCATGATCCCTTAGAGGGCTTTATCCCGACGTTTTCATGGTCACAAATTGGCGCGCCGAGGTGCGGGTTATTCGGCTTGTTCTTGTCGCCTCGGTGTGCCCGCCAAAAAAATGATCATGCATCGTGAAGCGGGACACGTCAGGTCATATGGTTCTCATTCAGGCGACGTCGGCCGAGTTCGCGCCCCGTCTCATTGCCGTACGGGATGGCCAGAAAGTCTTCTTGACCCTCATTCCGCCGCGTTCGAAACTCCCAGTGGCACTCATGCATCAAGGGCCGCAAGCGACGTGCCGGGTCTCGCGATACCGATTTCGCGGGGGGCGTGCGACGGGGGAACTGGTGGAGAAAGTGTGTGCATGACGGCACCATGCTCGCGCTTTCTTCACTTCCTCTCCTCATCTCTTGGTGCGCGCAGAGAATGGAGGGGGAATGCCGACACAAGCGGGCTATCCCGGCGTCTACGTCGAAGAACTTCCCAGCAGCGTACGTACCGTCGCCTCGGTCACCACATCGGTGACCGCATTCGTAGGGCACACCCGCCGGGGTCCGTTGAACACCCCCGTGCGGATCACCAGCTTCGCCGATTTCGAACGCCGATTCGGCGGCCTCACCTCGCAGAGCGCGGTCGGCTACGCCGTGCACCAGTTCTTCGGTAACGGCGGCACCGTCGCCGTCGTCGTCCGGGTGGCCAAGGCGGGCACCGGCAAGGCGGCCCGCGTCACGCTCCACTCCACCGAGGGGCACAGCGAATGCCCCGTGCTCGAGGTGCACGCCAAGGAGCCCGGGGTATGGGGTTCCGGTCTGCGGCTGGCCATCGACTACGACACGAGGCGCCCGGAGGAGACCTTCAACCTCCATGTCCTCGACGCGCGCGGCACCGCCCGCGAGACCTTCTCGGGCCTGTCCATGGACGCGGGCCACGGCCGCTACGTCGAGACGGTCGTAGGCTCCGGCTCCGGCCTGATCCGCGTCAAGGCCGTCGGCGAGGGCCGCCCCGACCCGTCCGGCACCGTGTCCAAGCGGTTCGCCGACGAACTCCCCGACCTCAACGTCGAACTGACCGTCAAGATCGGCGACGTCGAGCGCGAGTTCACGCTCCACGACCCGGACTGCGACGGCGAGGCGCCCCGCGACGTCACCGAACTCGCCCTGCTCCTGGAGCACAAGCTTCGCGCGCTGCCCGACGCGCCGGGCCGGCACGCCTACGCGGGAGTGCAGGTCACCGCCTTCGGTCGCCGTCTCCAGGTCGTCGCCGGGTCCGTCGACCCCGACGACGTCGTGCGCTTCCTGGGGGAGTGCGCGAACGACCTCGGCCTCGAAGCCTCCGTCAATCCGCCCGTCTTCCCGCTCGCGGGCGGTGAGGACGGCGGCCTGCCCGGCCCGGGCGACCTCATCGGCGGCGAGGCCCGCAAGACCGGCCTCCAGGCGCTGCGTGACATCGAGGACGTCAACCTGCTGTCGCTGCCGGAGCTCGCCTCGTACGAGTCCGTCGACGACATGGTCACCGTCATCTCGGCGGCCCAGCGGCTCTGCCAGGAACGCCGGATCTTCCTGCTCGTCGACTCGCCCTCGGCCTGGGGCAGCGTGGACGCCGCGCGCGCCGGGATCGCCGCGTTCGAACCCGTGCGCGGCAACCACGCCGGTCTGTACTTCCCGCACCTGCAGCTCACCGACCCGCTCACCGGCCGGCTGCGCTCCTTCCCGCCGTCCGGCGCGCTCGCCGGCGTCATCGCCCGTACGGACGGCGAGCGCGGCGTCTGGAAGGCCCCGGCCGGCACCGAGGCGCGGCTCGCCGGGGTGCGCTCGCTCACCGTCAAGCTGACCGACCGCGAGAACGGGCTGCTCAACCCCCTCGGCATCAACTGCCTGCGCACCTTCCCCCTGGTGGGCCCGCTGGTGTGGGGCGCGCGCACGCTGGAGGGCTCGGACGCGTCCGACAGCGAGTGGAAGTACGTACCGGTCCGGCGGCTCGCCCTGCACATCGAGGAGAGCCTGCGCCGCGGACTGCAGTGGGTCGTCTTCGAGCCCAACAACGAGCAGCTGTGGCAGCAGATCAGGCTGAACGCGTCGGCATATCTGCACACCCTCTTCGAGAAGGGCGCCTTCAAGGGCACCACCCCGCGCCAGGCCTATTTCGTCAAGTGCGACAAGGACACGACGACCGACGAGGACATCGCGGGCGGCATCGTCAACGTCGTGGTCGGCATCGCGCCTGTCAAGCCCGCGGAGTTCGTGATCGTCAAGATCCAGCAGATGGCCGGACAGTTCGAGATTTAGGAATGTGATGGCAGAGTTTCAGATCAACGCCCATCGCTTCGACCCGTACAAGAACTTCAAGTTTCTGGTCCTCTGGGACGGTCGTACGGTCGCTGGCATCAGCAAGATCAGCCCGCTGAAGCGCACCACCGAGGTGGTCAAACACCGGCACGGCGGCGACCCCAGCTCACCCCGGAAGTCCCCGGGCCGCTCCGAATTCGAGGGAGTGACCCTGGAGCGCGGCGTCACCCACGATCCCGAATTCGACCGCTGGGCCAACAAGGTGTGGCAGGTCGGCGCCGGGCTCGGCTCCGAGGTCTCACTCGCCGACTTCCGCAAGGACATCGTGGTCCAGGTCCTCAACGAGGCGGGCCAGGTCGCCGTCTCGCACAAGCTCTACCGGGCCTGGCCCAGCGAATACCAGGTGCTGGGCGAGCTGGACGCCAACGCCAACGCGGTCGCCATTCAGAGTCTCAAGCTCGAATGCGAGGGCTGGGAACGGGATTACGAGGTTCCGGAACCGGAGGAGCCGTCCTTCACCCACCCCGCTTAGGGCGACAACGGGAACGAAGCGGAACCTTACGGAACGGAACCGAACGGAATCGAACGGAACGGAAACGGGCTTGAGGGATGGTGGACACGGGGACCGGGCCCGCTGAGCTGCTGGCCATCTGGGAGGCGGGCCTGACGCACCACGGCCAGGGCCGCGCCCTGCTGCTGCACCGGGCGGCCCGCCCGGAGTCCGGAACCGACGCCTTGCGGTCGGTTCCGGTGGGGGAGCGGGAGGCGGATCTCTTCGCCCTGCGCCGCGCGCTGTTCGGCGAGCGGATGCAGACGCGCGTGGAGTGCGGCGCGTGCGGCGAGGCGATGGAGTTCGACCTCGACGCGCGCGACCTGGCGGCGGTCGGGCCGGAGCAGCCGGACGGGCCCCTTCGCGTGACGGACGGCGAGTGGGTGGTGGAGTTCCGGCCGCCCACCGTCGCCGACATCGAGGCGGCGGCCGGCGCCGGGTCCGAGGCCCCGCACGACCTCCTGGCCCGCTGCACCGTCTCGGCCGTACGGGCAGGGCGGCCGGTCCCCGCCGACCGGCTGCCGTCCGCCCTGCCCGGCTCCCTGCGGCGGCGGCTCGCCGAAGCCGCGGCGGCCGCCGACCCGGCCGCCGACGTGACGCTGAACGTGGCCTGCCCCGAGTGCGGCGAGGCCACCCGGGCGGAGCTGGACATCGCCTCCTACCTCTGGACCGAACTCGACTCCTGGGCACGGGACCTGCTGCTCGACGTCCACCTGCTCGCCACCGCGTACGGCTGGAGCGAGCCGGAGATCCTGGCGCTCAGCCCGCTGCGGCGCCGCTACTACCTGGAGCTCTGCGCAGATGGCTGACTACTTCGACCGGCTGATCGCGCGCCACGCCCCCGCCGCCGCTCACGGCTCGGCGACGCCGCGCGTACGGCCCCGGCTGCCCGGGCCGTTCGAACGGATCGAGGCGCTACGGGCCCCCGAACCGCTCTTCGACGAGCCCGCGCCGCGCTTTGCCGCACCGCCCCCTTCCGTACCCGCGCCGGAGGGGCAGATCGTGCGGGAGATCAGGACCGACCGCGAGACCGTCGTACGCCACACCGGGCCCGCCCCGCGCGCCGAGGGGGCCCGCCCCGCCGAAGCCGAGACCCCCGCCCCGCTGCTGCGCCCCGCCACCCCGCTCGCCCCCGGGCCGCGCCCCGCGCCCCCGGGCGCCCCGCGCCCCGAGCGGCGGTCCGCCGCACCCGGCGGCGCCCCCGACGGGCCACGGCGCGCCGCTGCCCCCACCGCCCACCCCATGGGCCCGGCAGCCGCCCGCCCGTCCCTCGGCGCACCGCTGCCGACACGCCCCGCCGACGCCGGGCCGGACCGCGCCGCCGCCCGCTCGGCCGCCGCCGGACGGCGTCGGCCCAAGACCGCCGAGCGCGTCGTCCACGTACAGATCGGGCGACTCGAGGTCAGCGCCGCCGACCCGTCCGGCCCCCGCCCGGCCCCCCGCCCCGAGCGGGCCGGCCGGCGCGAGCCCGCCCTCAGCCTGGACGACTACCTGGCGCGCGGCGAGAAGAGGGACTGACGACACATGAGCAACGGACTCGCCTTCGCGACGGTCACCAAGGCCCTGGCGCTGCTGATCGCGAACAACCTGAGCCCCGAGATCGACATGGCGGTCACGGTCGATACGAAGAAGCCCCCGGCCGAACCGCCCCTCGACCCGACGATCAACGTCTTCCTCTACCAGGTCACGCCGAACGGGTCCATGCGCCACAACGACCTGCCGACCCGCGCCTCCGACGGCACGCTGCTCAAACGTCCGGCGGCGGCGATGGACCTGCACTACCTCATCAGCGCCTACGGGGACGAGGCCGAGCTGGTCGGGCAGCGCCTGATCGGGTGCGTGGTGCGCACGCTGCACGAGATCCCCGTCCTGCCGAAGGAAAGCATCGAGGAGGCGGCCCGGGTCCCGTATCTGGAGGGCAGCGACCTGGCCGAGTCGGTGCAGCGGGTGCGCTTCACACCCACGCAGATGGACGTGGACGAGACCTCGAAGCTCTGGGGCATGCTCTACCAGACGCCGTACAGCCTCTCGGTCTGCTACCAGGGCGCGTTGGTCCTGATCGAGGGCCGCGAGAAGCCGGTCCCGGCCAAGCCGGTGGAACGGCACACGGTGCGGGTGGCCCCGTTCGGTGCCCCGGGCGCGCCGGAGCCGCCGGGGCCCCTGGCGGAGGCGGGGCCGGGGGCGGGCTCGGCTGACGGGTCCGCCGAGTCCCCTGCCCCTCCACGCCCGTCTGCCCCCGCGGAGGGCGAGGCTTCGGCCGCCGAGCAGGACCGGGCGGACACCGCCGCCGAGGCCGGAGCCCGGCTGCCCGCGAAGAAGCGCACCGCACCGAAGACCGGCGGCGCCAAGTCCGCTGCCTCACCCGCCCGCACGCGCAAGGCGACCGGCCGTGGCAGGCCGCGCGGCGGCGGGCAGAGCGGATCAGGCGGCTCAGGGGGTGCGTCGGGCGACGCGGGCGGCTCGGACGGACCGAGCGCGGCCGGGTCGTCCGACAGCAAGGAGAGCTGAGGCGCGGTGCGACGAGGGACGGGGGCAGGGGAGGGCATGGGCACGACGCACGACACCCGCGCGACGGGCACGGCGGACGCCGCCGTGGACGACGGCCTGGCGCTGGCCGCCGCCGTCCAGGCCGTCCTGGCCCGCGTAGACGCCCACGCCCGCCGCGCCGCCGCCGGGACCGGAGGCGGCGGGGAGACGACCGCTACGGGCACCCCGGACGCGCCGCACGCCACCGCCACACCCCGCCAGGCCCCGGACCCCGCCGCCGCGACGCCGCCCGAACACCGGCAGCCCAAGGGCGCGGAGGGAGCCGACGCCCCCGCCGTACCGGCCCCCGGCGCGGCGTCTCCCGCCACGCCACCCACGCCCAGCACCCTGGACGCGCTCGTCACCTGCTTCAGCCTCAGCCCCTTCGAGCGCGACATCATCCTGCTGGCCGCCGCCGCCGAGCTGGAGCCGACCGCCGCCGCCCGCTGCGCGGCCGCGAGCGGCGACCCGGCGCGCACGTACCCCACCTTCTCCCTCGCCCTCGCCGCCCTCCCCGCGCCCCACTGGAGCGCGCTCACCCCCGTCGCCCCGCTGCGCCGCTGGCGGCTCGTGGAGCTGGAGGACGACACCCGGCTGACCACCACCCGGCTCCGCCTCGACGAGCGCATCCTGCACTTCCTCGCCGGATCCCCCTACCTCGACGCCCGCCTGCACGGCCTGCTGCGCCGCGCCCCTGCCCCCCGGGCACTGCCCGCCTCCTACGACCGTGCCGCGAGCCGCGTCGCCGCCGGATGGGCCGAGTCCCGGCCCGACGCCCCGCTCCGCGTCGAGCTGGTCGGCGCCGACCTGCGCAGCCGTACGGACATCGCCGCGGCCGCCGCCCACCGCTCCGGGCTCGGCCTGTACGCGATGGCCGCCGACGACGTCCCGACCGACCCGGCCGAACGCGACCGCCTGGCCCGCCTCTGGCAGCGGGAGGCGATCCTGCTGCCCGCCGCCCTCCTCCTCGAAACCGGCGACCTGGACCGCGAACAGGCCGCCGCCACCGACGCGTTCCTCGCCACCGCCGCCGTCCCCCTCGTCGTCTCCAGCCAGGACCCGCGCCAGACCGACCAGCCACGCGGCGAGCGGGTCACCGTTCCCCGGCTCGGCGACGAGGAGCAGTACGGCCTCTGGGCCGACGCCTTCGCCGACGTACCCGAGGTCGAGGAGGCCCACCTCCGTTCCCTGGTCGCCCAGTTCCAGCTGCCGCCGCACGTCATCCGCTCCGCCGCCGCGTCCGTACGGCGCGACCTCCCCGACGAGGACGAGCGAGACGCCACCGAACTCGCCTGGCGCGCCGGGCTCACCGAGGCCCGGATCGGCCTCGACGAACTGGGCCGCCGTATCGAACCGGAGGCGGCCTGGGGCGACCTGGTGCTGGCCGAACGGCAGCTGCGGATCCTGCGCGAGATCGTCGCCCACGTACGGCAGCGTGGCACCGTCTACCAGGAGTGGGGCTTCGCCGAGACCCTGCGCCGCGGCCTCGGCGTCACCGCCCTCTTCGCGGGCGGCTCCGGCACCGGCAAGACCCTCGCAGCCGAGGTGATGGCCAAGGAGCTGGGGCTGGACCTGTTCATCATCGATCTCTCCCAGGTCGTCAGCAAATACATCGGCGAGACCGAGAAGAACCTCCGCAAGGTCTTCGACGCCGCCGAACGCGGCGGCGCGCTGCTCCTCTTCGACGAGGCGGACGCCCTCTTCGGCAAGCGCAGCGAGGTCAAGGACAGCCACGACCGCTACGCCAACCTGGAGGTCAGCTATCTGCTGATGCGGATGGAGGCCTACCGGGGTCTGGCGATCCTCACGACCAACATGAAGAAGGCCCTCGACCCGGCCTTCATGCGCCGCATCCGCTTCGTCGTCGACTTCCCCTTCCCCGGCGAGACCGAACGCGCCGAGATCTGGCGCCGCGTCCTCCCCGCCCGGGCCCCCATGAAGGACATCGACGCGGGACGCCTCGCCCAACTCACCGTCGCGGGCGGCTCGATCCGCAACATCGCCCTCTCCGGAGCCTTCCTCGCCGCGGAGGAGGGCGACCGCCTCCAGATGCGCCACATGCTGGCGGCGGCCCGTACGGAGTACCTGAAGCTGGACCGTTCGCTCACGCCCTCGGAGGTCCACGGATGGGTCTGAAAGAGGAGCCGCGCACTGTACGGGTGGACATAGCCGAACTGGCCCTGTCCGGCTTCGGCCCGGGGGTCGACCCGGACCGGGTCGAGGCGGCCTTCCGAACGGAACTGACCCGCCTCGTGCAGGAACGCGGCGTCCCCCTGGCCATGACCGGAAGCGACCGCGCCTTCGACACCCTGTCCGACCTCCCTCCACTCCCCGCCACCACCTCCCCGTCCCGGCTGGGCGAGGCGCTGGCCCGAGCCGTGCACGCGGGTCTGTCCGGAAGGGGGCGGGAGAGGACATGAGCAACGCACCGTCCACCATCCGGGACGACCGCTCATCGCAGTCCGCCAAGCGCCGCAAGCGCAAGGAACGGGCCGGCAAGGCCCGTACGCCCGAGCCCAAGGACATCGTCAGCGGCGCGGGCCAGCCCCTCGACCCGAGCGTCCGCCGCGACCTCGAAGAGCAGCTCGGCCACGACCTCAGCCGAGTACGCCTCCACACCGACCGCGACGCGGGCCACCTCACCGAGCTGCTGGGCGCGGACGCGGTGGCAGTCGGCCAGGACATCTTCTTCCGCGAGGACACCTACCGCCCCGGCACGACCGAAGGCCAACGCCTCCTGGCCCACGAACTCCTCCACACCGTCCAGAACCCCCACGGCCTCGGCACCCTCCGCGCGGGCCGCGACCTGGGCGCGGTGAGCCTCCCGCAGCAATCCATCGAACGCGAGGCGGAGGGCGCGGCGCAGGAACTCGTACGTAACGGTCAGCCGGAAACGTACGTGGAACCCCAGGAGTCCGCCACCCCGGGCTGGCTCCGCTACGCCACGGTCGACGCGGACCGCAACCGCATGGAGAAGCTCGACCCGGCCACCCTGGTCGACCGCCTCGCCAACAACGTCATCCGCTCCCTGCGCGGCGATCCGGAAGACCGCTCGAAGCGCACCCGTATGCAACTGGCGCGGATGTCCGACGAGGTGCAGGACGCGGTCCTCGACCGCCTGGAGACCAGGCTCCTCAGCTCGGAGCACGAGCGGGTGCTCGACTTCGTCGACGAGGTCGGGGCGGACGGCAACCTGGAGCGGGAATCTCTGGACGCGCCGACGGTGGAGCCGGATCAGGCCGAGGAGCTGCTGTTCGAGCGCCAGACGGAGCGGCGGAGGGCCGAAGAGAAGCGCGAGGAAGAGCGGCGGATCCCCCCGGCGCCGGGCCCGGAGGAAGACCAGGCCACCGAGGAGGGCGCCCCGGGCAGTACCCCGCGCAACGGACCGCAGCCAAAACGGCAGGCCGGGGACCAGAAGCAGAAGCCGGGCACCGGCGCCGACGCGCGTAGGGACGGGAACTCTCCGCCCGGTGGGCAATCCGGCGGACCGGCCCCCGCCACTTCGGCGGCACCGGCCGCCGCGTCCCAACCCCAGTCCCAGCAGCAGTCCTCCTCGCCCTCGGAAGGGAGGTCCGAGGGCTCCGACAAGGACAAGGAAGGGAGCGGAGGAAAGGAAGAGCAGGAGGAGCAGGGCGTCGCGACGCTGAGCGAGGACGAGTCGGCGGCCAAGAACCGTCCGGGCGCGGTCGACGCGCTCGTGGCGGGCCGGCAGCTTAAGGAGGAGGACAAGCGGGGGTCGGAAAAACAGCCCACGGGTTCGCCGACGGCATCCGGTCAGGACACCCAGCCGCCCGGCCCGGTCTCCACCCTCGGCGGCGTACGGGCGCAGGATCTCGGCGGCCCGGAGGAGCGGGTCGAGGAAGATCCGTTCGGCTCAGGCAGCGAGTCGGAAGTCGATGTCGGGGGCGAGGAGAAGAGCGCCTGGGACATCAAGCTCCAGCCGGAGGACTTCCTGCCGGAGCAGGACCTCGATGTGTCCGGCGTCCCCACCGCGGACAAGCTCGACCCCGCCTCGTCGGCCACCCCGCCGGTCCCCTCGTTCCCCGCCCCACCGGTGACCAACGCCGACAAGGTGCAAGCCGAGCGGGACGCGGAGGACGCCGAGGACGAGGCGGCGGAGGCCGAACCCGAGGAGGACGCCGCCGACTCGGCCACCGATACCGAACCGTCGACCGAGCCGGACGAAGGTCCGGAGGGAGACGGCGGCCCCGACGGTCTCGCCCTGGAACAGGCGGCCGAGAGTCGGACTGGACCGGCCACGACACGGGACCCGAAGAGCGGAGCCGACCCCAAGGACGGGCCGGTCGTCGCCCAGATGACCGTGCAGGAGGCGACGGGCACGTCCGAAGGCGGCAGCGAGGCGCAGGAACAGGCCGCGAAAGAGGAGAAGGGCACCTCTGCCGCAGGCGACCGGACGGGCGGTGCGCAGGAGCAGGCCTCCCAGCAGGCGGCGGGCGGTCAGGCGGCGGGGCAGGAGCCCGCGGCCAAGGAGGAGCAGAAGAAGACGGACGCGGCACCCGCGGGCAAGAGCGAGCCGACGGCCGACGCACAGTCCCCCTCACCCGCACGGGACACCCAGGTCACGGGCGGGTCCAACGCGGATACGCCGGGTGGGGCGAGCAGCGGGGCGCAGAACGAGCCCAGCATGCCGGCGGAGCGTACGGAGGCACCGGCTGCGGAGCCGGCGCCGTCCGCCCCGGAACCCAAGAAGAGCGCCGCCCCCGCGCCCGCGCCCGCGCCGCCGAAGGAGACACCGGCAGCCAAGCCCGCGTCGGGAGCGAAGCCCACAACGCCCAAGTCGGCACCGACCCCCAAGACACCGCCCGGCGGTGGTGGCGGCGCGGGTGGAGGCGGCGGCAAGGCGTCCACCCCGGCCAAGGGCAAGAAGAAGGGCTCCGCACCGGCCCCCAACCTCTCCCAGGTCTCCCCGGAAGCGGGCCTGTCCACCGCCTCGAAACTCAAGCCCCATGTGGCCCTCCAGGCCATGACCGGCGTGAGCGGTTCGGTGGACCGCACCGTCGGTGACGAACACAAGGCGCTCACTGCCGCCCCACCGTCGATGCAGCGCCCGGCGGGCGCACCGCAGACCCTCCAGGGCAAGCCGACGACCGACGCCCCGGGCCAGTACTCGCAGGATCCGGCCCAGAAGTCCGAGGCGCCGGAGAAGGAAGACGCCAAGGTCACGGGCGCCAAGGAGCCCGAGGGCCAGATCGAGGCGGAGAAGGCCGAGGAGCCCGGCGGCTGGGACACGTTCAAGATGGCCCTGGGCTTCGGCGTCGGCAAGCTCCTGAGCTGGGTCGGTTTCAAGGTGGACGCGCAGGAACTGGCCGCCAAGTTCGCCGGGCTGCCGACCAAGGACGAGGCGCTGAAGCAGGCCCAGGCGGGTAACGCACCGGGCGTACAGATGCAGGGAGCCGCCGACCAGACGGCCGGTGAGCAGGGTTCCGCCGTCGACACCAAGGGCCAGGAAACCGTCGCCGCGGGTCGCGATGATGCCGGCCGTCGCATGGGCGAGGACCAGGTCTACCCCGACGCTCCCAAGGAGCAGATGGAGGCGAAGGTCCCCGGTCAGAAGGGCGGCGGGGGCGGCGGTGCGCCGCAGGGCGGTGCGGCGACCGGGGCGGTCCCGCCCGAGGCCGCGTCGGAAGTGGCGGAGCACGAGCGCGGACCGCAGTTCCAGGCCGCGTTTTCCGACGGCCAGAAGAGCATGTCCGAGGGCCGAAAGGCCAAGGACCGCGACTTCCGGAACGGTCAGCAGAAGCACAAGCAGCAGGTCAACGCGGAGATCGCGACCAACACCAAGAGCCAGGCCGGCGAGCGCCAGAAGGCGATGACGGAGGTCACCGCCAAGCGCGCGGACTGGCGCACGGAGCAGGACAAGGAGCTCCAGTCACTCGGCGACAAGAAGACCGAGCGCCACGAGAAGATCCGCAAGGACGTCAAGGACAAAGAAGAGAAGACCGACAAGGACGTCGACAAGGAGAAGGACGACAGCGACAAGAAGATCCGGGACAGGGGCGACCGGGCCGAGCGGGATGCCGAGAAGAAGCGCGACGCCAGTGTCAGCGACTCGGGCAACTGGGTCACCAAGGCCTTCGACTGGATCAAAGAGAAGGTCATCGAGATCAAGAACGCGATCGTCCGCGTCATCAGGGAAGCGCGTGACGCGGTCGTCGGCTTCATCAAGAACTTCAAGGACACGGTCGAGCGCTGGATCAACGACGCCCGCAAGGCCATCGTTGACGCGATCAAGAACTTCATCAACGACCTGATCGAGTTCGCCAAGGCGATGGTGCGGGCCGTCATCGCCCTGGCCAAGCGCATCCGGAACTTCATCACGGGACTCATCGAGGCGGCGATCGCCCTCGTCAACAAACTCGCCACCATGCTCAAGCAGGCCATCACCGACCTGCTGAACGCCCTCGGCAAGCTGCTGAGCAGCATCTTGGACGTCCTGAAGAAGGCGCTGCTCGATGTGGTCAAGGCCGTCGTGGACGCGGTCAAGCAGGTCCTGGACTTCGCCTCCAAACTGCTGGGCGCGCTCGGTGACTTCATGCTCATCGCGGTCGACTTCCTCTCCGACCCCGGGGGCTGGCTGAGCGGTGCGAAGAACTCGGCGGTGGACGGTGCGAAGAACCACCTCTTCCGCGAGGTCAAGTCAGCCGTCAAGGAGTGGTTCCAGTCCAAGATCCAGGAGATCATCGGCGTCCCCAAGGCCATCCTGGACAAGCTGTTCAAGGGCGGCTTCACGCTGGAGCAGATCGTCAAGGAGACGTGGGACGCGGTCGTCCCGCAACTCCCCTTCATCATTGGCGAGATCGTCATCACGAAGGTCATCGCCAAGCTGATCCCGGGAGCCGGCTGGGTGATGGCCGTCATCGACGCCATCCGCACGGCCATCGGCTCGCTCGGCGCGATCCTGCGCGCGATGGGCGCGGTCCTCGACTGGCTGAAGCTCGTCCGCATGGGCGGCGCGGGCCTCCTCTTCGCGAAGGCCGTCGCGGCGGGCATCGTGGCGCTCCTGGAACTGGCCTACCAGGCGCTGCTGTCCGGCATCGGCAAGTACGTCGCGAAGGTGGGCCGACGCTTCAAGGCCATCGCCGCGAAGCTGGGCCGCGGCAAGGGCGGCAAGGGCGGGGTGGGAGGCAAGGGCGGCGCGGATGGGGAGGGCGCGGGCGGTCGGGGCGGCAAGCCGAAGCCCGACGAGAAGCCCGAGCAGCCGGCCGCACCGAAAACGACGACGCGCCCCACGTCAACGCCAACGACCACGAAACCGAAGCCGGGTGTCGAACCGACGCCCAGGAAGCCCACAACGCAATCGCATCCCCCAACCAAGCCCGGGCCCGAAACCCCCGGCAGGCCCAAGCCCACACACGACACCAAGACCCCATCCCCCACCACGAAGGACAAGAACGGCAAACCCAAGCCCGAGGAAGACCACCCGGACACCCGCCCAACCCCATCCCCGAAACCCAGGCCCAAGCCGGAACCCCCGGCAAAGCCGAAGCCCGAGCCGCAGACCAAGCCCGCCCCCAAGGACGACAAATCCCCGGGCAGCTCCAAGGACGACAAGGGCTCGGAGAACAGGCCGAAGAACGACGAAAAGCCCGCGACTAAGGACCCCAAGGACCAGGACCCGACCAAGCCCAAGCCCGACAAGGGCGAGCCGAAGAAGCCCAAGCCGGACAAGGACGGCGACAAGCCAGGCCCCCGAAAGCCCAAACCCGACAAGGACGGCTCCGGCAGGCGGCCGAACAAGAAAGGCCCAAACAACCGCAAGCCCCACCCCGACAAGAGCGGCCCGGGCAGGCCCAAGTCCAAGCCGGACAAGGACAGGCAGAAGAAGGAGGAGGACTCAAAGGAGTCCAAGGAGGACCGGCTGGATGAGATCATCGCCCGGATTCGGCCACGCATTAATGAAAAGCTTCTCCCTGGAATTGTTGAGAAAGATTTCCAGGGGATGCTTGACAGGCTTCAGTCTTGGTATCGACTTACCGGCCTCGAAAAACGTGGCGGGAAAAACTTTTCGGTGATCGCCTCACTGAATCCGGACCGAATTTCCAATACGGGTCACGAAGAAGAAGAGCACATCGTCGCTCACGACCAGAACTCGTACAAAACCTACGTGAACTACCTGGAGGAGCAGAAAGACCCGGATCTCCCGTCACCCGTGGCGCCCGATTTCAACGACGACCAATTGGCTAGTAATTTCGAGGCTAAGTACCTCAATAGGCTGTGGGCAAAGAAGCACGGGGAATGGATAAATCAGGATGCGCACCTGCAGATTCCAAAGCCGTTTCAGTACATCTTGCAGAACGACCTGAATCAGCGTCACCCCAAGGGGCGTTGGGTTCGCATGCATATGCTTCCAGCCGCACTCGGTGGGCCGGCTAAGGGGTCAAACCTTGTCCCCGCGAGAAGTACAGTGAATAATCCTGACTTCTATCAGAAGATCGAGAAGTTCGCGGAGGCGCGAATTGCAGAAGAGGATGATACTCGCGACGACAAGCTAACCATGATCTCTTATAAAATTAACCTGACGTACCACAAGGCGGAGATAGAGGGATTTCCTCGAACCATTGAGGCGGAATGGAAAACCTATAACTATGATCGCAGCAAAAAGCGCTGGGATGAGGTGACGCCTGTCGCGCCACATAAGCACGACTCAGGGATTCTTGAACCTCCACCTACGCGCGAAGGTAGTGCACCCGAGGTATATATTAATTCTTATGATGCGATGAAACTGCGGAAGTTGTTGGGGATCAACAAGGAATTCGCCAGTGCCATAACAAAGGTTCGCAATAACGGAACGAAGCCACAATCTGTCCCTGAGTTGATCGAGCGCATCGAGAATGATCCGAAAATCACTCTCGCTGGCGAAGTGTTCAATGAAGGGAAGGCTGTGTTGGTGCAAGAGCAGAATCGCATCAATTGGGGAACCCATAGGGGGAGGTGAAGGGTCAATGCGAAAATTGAGTGGCATCGAATCGGATCTCTTTCGCGCCTATCAAGAAATAGAGAGCGCGGTGCAGCTGCAAAGCCAGTACGCCAACCTTGGAGAGTTGGGTATGGAATTTCGTGAAAGGCCGGCTCTTTTTACGGGCCTGCCAGGGTGGCAAGATATCATACTCAGTCAAGACCTCTGTCAGAACACCCCTCGCGTCACGGAAATAAAGGCCTACTGGAGCACTGTCGCCCCGCTTCCCAAGCTCCAAGGTGAATTCTGCGTGGGTGACGTCTTCACCGACCTTATTCAACCTCCACCTGAGCCGCTCTGGGAAGGAAGCCCACCCGAGGACGGGACCTTCTTCCCTTCGATCCGGGTAGTTGATGACGCTCCTGTGGCCGGGACCGGGCACTGGGCCGGAATACGGATTCTTCCGCGCACAGACCCCCTTGAGATGTGGTTCTACGATCCGCAGCTCGTGCGCATACCAGAGGCGGATAAGTCATACTTTCGGATCCATCTCACATATCCTGAATATCTCCGGAATCTCGCCATCACCAAGGGTACTCTGGGGTGGCAGTACTTGTTCACGGACGCAGTTCCCCTCAATTCTCCCGGTCTCCGGGAGACATCGGTGCGATTGCAGAACATGATGGAGATCATGCCCGCGCTCTTTCCTGACTGGGAATATAGGCCGATTTTCGAACGGTTGGAGGCCCGCCTGTGACCCGCTACGCCGACATACCCAAGCCCATCCGCTCCGGCATCGTCATCGTCGACCCCGACCGCGGCACCCCCCAACGCATCATCGTCCTCCAATTCAACCCCGACACCCTCGAACGCTCCCTCGCCCCCCAATCCGCCGGCGACCAGGCCGACGGCGGCGGAGGGGGCAGCGGAAGCGGGGACAGGAACGAGGCGCTGCGCCTCAAGGGCCCCGCCCAGGAGACGTGGAAGTTCACCGCCGAGATCGACGCCACCGATCAGTTCGAGGTGGCCGCGCCCGACGGGATACACCCGCAGCTCGCCGTGCTGGAAATGCTCGTGCAGCCCACGACCGCAAAGTTACGGGAGGCTTCGCGGCTGTCGAAGAAGGGGACCATCGAGATCACCCCCATCGAGATGCCGCTGACCCTCTTCACCTGGGGGAGCAAGCGCGTCATGCCGGTCCGCATCACCGAGCTGTCGATCAACGAGTCGGCGTTCGACGTGAACCTCAACCCGATACGGGCCTCGCTCAGCATCGGGCTGAAGGTGCTGACCATCAGCGACCTGCCCGCCGGGCATCGGGGCGCGGAGCTGTACCTCGCGCATCTCGCGCAGAAGGAACGACTCGCGGCGGCGGCACGCGGAGGGGCACTGAGCGCACTGGGGCTCAGCAACGGGGACATCGGGCTGGGGAGGGTGTAGAGGCAGATGGCCGGGATTCAGCCGTACGAGAGCGCGCTGGACGGGATACCGGGGTCGCACCCGTACCCCCGCACCAGCCGGTATCACGACGCCGAGATCGGGGTGCACACCCAACCCGACGGAACGGAAGTCCGCTACGCCAAGCGCCGGTTACTGCCACCCCTCGCCGAAACCGAGGACGAGACGGCACCGCACACCGTCAGCGGCGGCGAGCGGCCGGACCAGCTCGCCCAGAGGTACATGGGGGACCCCGGGCAGTGGTGGCGGATCGCCGACGTCAACCCCGCTCTCGACCCCCGGGAGCTGACCGCCGAGCCCGGCCAGGACATCGCGATTCCGCTGCCCGGCGGGTTCACGGGAGGAGGTGCCCGTGGCCGATGAGCCCGTGGGGCAGGGGCCCATCCACCTGGAGCTGCGGATGGGCCCGCAGCTCACCCGCCCCGTACCGCCCGAGGTGACCGAGGCACTGCTCTCCGCGCAGATCACCATGACCGCGGGGGAGCGCAGCGGGTTTCAGATCGCCTTCGACCTGACCAAGAAGGGCGCGATCATCGACCGCCTGCTGCCCGAGGGGTTCTTCGACCCCCGGACCAGGGTGATCATGACGGCGGCCGTCAAGGGCACGCCCATCGTGCTGCTCGACGGCCTGATCGTGCGGCAGGAGGTCGGGGCGAGCAACCAGCCGGGGCAGACCACCCTCACCGTCACCGGCGAGGACCTCACCCTGCTGATGGACCTCGAAGAGCGGACCGACCGGTACCCCGGCCTCCGCCCCGCCAGGCGCGTCGAGCGGATCCTCGAGAAGTACAAGGACTACGGGATCCGCACCCGGATCATCGACGAGAAGATCCCGCAGACCCCCAACGTCCAGCAGCGCGTGGACT
Organism: Streptomyces sp. NPDC007983; assembly: GCF_042958345.1. Lineage (NCBI taxonomy): Bacteria > Bacillati > Actinomycetota > Actinomycetes > Kitasatosporales > Streptomycetaceae > Streptomyces > Streptomyces sp. NPDC007983. Next base: position 52,015 of record NZ_JBIBJI010000004.1, on the reverse strand, counting down.
ACCAGACCGGCACCGACCTCCAGTACCTGAACGAGCTGGCCCGCGCCAACGGGTTCACGTTCTACCTCGAACCCGGGCCGACCCCCGAGCGCTCCCTCGCCTACTGGGGCCCCGAGCGCCGCATCGGCAGGCCGCAGCACGCGCTCAACGTCAACATGGACGTCAACTCAACCGTCGACCAGCTCACCTTCGCCTACGACGGCACCGCCCGCGAGGAACCGCAGGCCCGAGTGCAGGACCCCAGGACCCGGGACTCCACGCTCCTCCCGCAGCCCGATATCAGCCCCCTCCGCCCGCCCCTCGGCAAACGGCCCACGCCCGCGCTGAAGCGCAAGACGCTCACCGGGACGGCCAAGATGGACCGGGGGCAGGCCGAGGCCGAGGCGATGGCGCGGGCGGCGACGTCCGCGGACGCGATCTCCGGGTCCGGATCGCTCGACGTCAACCGGCACGGCTACATCCTCCAGCCGCGCCAGCTGGTCGGCGTGCGGGGCGCCGGCAAGACGTACGACGGCGAGTACTACGTCAAGTCCGTCACCCACACCATCCGGCCCGGGTCGTTCCGGCAGAACTTCACGATCTCCCGCGAAGGACTCATCGCCCGCAACAACGTCGTTCGACCCTAGAGCCCCCGCCAGGAAGGATCAGGAGCACCACATGGCCGTTGCGCCCAACAACCGCTTCCTCGGCAAATTCCGGGGACGGGTCCGCGACAACCAGGACCCCCTCGGCATCGGCAGGATCACCGCCGACGTGCCGGACGTGCTCGGCGACGAGCCCAGCACGTGGGCCATGCCGTGCTTCCCCTTCGCCGGGGACCAGCAGCGTCCCGCCGGGCAGTACGTCGTGCCGTCCGTCGGGGCGGGGGTATGGGTGGAGTTCGAGCAGGGGGATCCGAGCTTCCCCATCTGGACCGGGTGCTGGTTCGGGGTGCGGGAGCAACTGCCCGAGGACGCGCGGCCCGACCCCGCGACCGCCCACCCCGTGGTCATTCAGACCCCCGGCAAACACAAGATCGTGCTGTCCGACGTGCCCGCCGAAGGAATCCTCCTTCAGGCACCCGGGGGCGCATTTGTCCGGATCGACGCCACCGGAGTGCACATGGACAACGGCCAGGGGGCGTCCGTGTCGCTCCTCGGCGACCAGGTCGACATCAACCAGGGCCGGTTGACCGTGCCCAAGAAGCGATAAGCGCGGAGCGTCAGCAGAACGGGGAGGGGACAGTGCCGTCCGGGAATCTCGTCAACCACACCGCCACCATCGGCTGCCCGCACGGCGGACGGGCGCAGCCGATGTCCGTCCCGTCGTCCGGCGGGGTGCTGCTCGACGGGCAGCCCGTGCCGAACGCGACCGACACCTACGTCGTCATCGGCTGCCCGCACACCGTCGACGGGCTCCCCGCGCCCTGCACCACCGTCCGGTGGATCCCGGACCGCGACGGCGTGCTGGTCGACGGCCGACCCGTGCTGCTCGACAGCACTCCCGCCCAGTGCTTCACCGCAGCGATGGTGCCCCAGGGACCCCCGGTCGTGGCCGCCACGCGAGACGGACGACAAGGAGTGGTGTGCCAGTGAGGGCACAAACATCGCGTACCGATATCGCGTTCCCGTTCAGGGTCGATCGACGCGGGCGCACCGCGCACGCGGACTACGACGACCACATAAGGGACCTGATCGAGCAACTGCTGTTCACCAGCCCCGGCGAGCGCGTCATGCGGCTCGACTTCGGTTGCGGGCTGCTGGACCTGGTGTTCACGCCCAACAGCCCCGAGCTGGCCTCCGCCCTCGAACTCTCCGTCCAGGCCGCGCTCCAGCGCTGGCTCGGCGAGCTGATCGACGTGGAGGCGCTGGACGTGGTGAGTGAGGAGAACGTCGTGCGCGTCCACCTGCGGTACGTGGTGCGCTCCACCGCGAGCCTCCGCGACGAGGTGTTCGAGGGGAGGGGCGCGGCATGACCCCGCACACCCAGCACACCCCGACCCGGCGCCACCGCGTCCGCGCCGCCCACTTCAACGGCATCGACGCCGTCGAAGTGGCCGACGACGGCCTCACCCTCACCGTGTCCTTCCTCGGCAAGGCCCCCCACGGCCTCCGCCCCGAGAACGTACGCATCGACGGCGGGCGGCGGATCACCGATATCACCGTCGATGACATCTCCGTCGAGCGCGAGGAGGACCCCGAACTCGACGACAAGTTGTACGTCACCGTCGATCGGGCCGGGGATACGTCGCCGTACACGCTTTCCCTCGTGGAAACCGACCCGTACGGCCGTCCCGGCGACGAACCCTTCCCCGGGTTCGACCAGCGCTACTACCGCGCCGAGTTCCGCTTCCGGCCCGACTGCCCCACCCCCTTCGACTGCAAGGAGGGGGAGGACGACGAACCGGCTACCTTCGCGCCCGCACCCGTCATCGATTACACCGCCCGCGACTACGACACCCTCCGCGCGGTCGTCCTCGACCGGCTCCGCCTCACCACCCCCGACTGGATCGAGCGCAACGCCGCCGACCTCGGCACCACCCTGGTCGAACTCCTCGCCTACACCGCCGACCAGATCAGCTACCACCAGGACGCCGTCGCCACCGAGGCCTATCTCGACACCGCCCGCCGCCGCGTCTCCGTACGCCGCCACGTGAGGCTCATCGACTACCCGATGCACGACGGCTGCGCCGCCCGCGCGTACGTCGCCCTCGAAACCGCCGACCGGCTGACGCTGCGCCCGGGCACCTACCGCTTCGCCGCCGTCGACGTCCGTACGCTCGCGCCCCGCGACCGGCCCGAGATCGGCACCGTCATCGACGACCGCGACCTCGCCGTGCTGGACGAGCGCGGCTCGGTGGAGGTCTTCGAGCCGGTGTCCGACCGGCCCCTGCGGCTGCGGCCCGCGCACAACGCGATCCGCCTGTGGACCTGGGGCGACGAGGTGTGCTCGCTGCCGAGGGGCGCGAGCGCCGCGACCTTACGCGACGAGTGGACCGACGACGGCTGCCAGGAGCGGGCCCTCGACCTCCGCCCCGGCGATCTGCTGCTCTTCGAGGAGGTCCGCGGCCCCCGCTCCGGCACCCCCGGCGACGCCGATCCGGCCCACCGGCACGCCGTACGCCTCACCTCCGTCACCCCCGCCGTCGACCGGCTGGCCGAACAGCCGGTATTGGAGGTCACCTGGGCCGAGGCGGACGCGCTGCCGTTCCCGCTCTGCCTCACCACCCGCGCCGGTACGGAGTGCGCCCTCGTCGAGGACGTGACCGTGGTGCGCGGCAACGTGGCCCTGGCCGACCACGGCCGCTCGCTGACCTGGGGCTGCAAGCCGGGCCTGCCCGAAACGGTCACCGTCCCTCCCGTTCCGCCCGTCGCCGGGTCCTGCGCGCCGCCCGCCTTCGGCTGCTTCGAGGCGGACGCGGGCAACGAACCCGCCCGGCTCATCGGCTCCCTCCTCGACACGACCCGCCACGGCGGGCAGCTCACCCCCGACGACGTGACCGAACTGTTCACCGTCGTCGGCCAGGACCGAACCGAACGCGCCGGACTCGGCCTGGAGCGCGCCGGGCAGCGCCGGGAGCGGGTCGTGCCCGGCACCGCGTACGCCCAGGCCGACGCGCTCAGAACGCTGCTCGCGCAGGGCCTCTACCCGGGCATCGCACCGCGCTTCCGGCCGGTGCTCCAGCGCTCGCCCGTCGCCCAGACCGTGCCGTTCCCCGACCCGCGCCACATCGCCGCCGGGCAGGCCGAGCGGCTGGCCGCCATCCCGGACCGGGTCAGGCACCGCCTGCTGGAGCTGTGGCGCGGCGCCCGCGACCACGATGGGCTCCCGGACGAGGAGATCGCCGAACTCACCGTCCTGTTCGGGCTGCGGCTGCTGGAACGGCTGGCCCTGTCCCGCCATCCCGTACGCGCGCTCCGCGAACTGCTGCACCGCTCCGGCCAACTGCTCGCCGCGAAGCTGCGCCGCCTCGCCGTGCTGACCGCACGCGCCGGGGCGGGCACCGTACTCGGCCCGCACATTGCCTGGGAGATCAGCCACAGCTGGGGCCGGGCGTACGCGCACGGGCTGCACCCGGACGATCCGGTGCTGCACGGCCCCGCCGCCGCGCTCACCCCCGACCCCCGGGCCGCGCTCCCGGCCGTACACCTCACGGAGGGGGACACCGACACCGTGTGGATCCCGCAGCGCGATCTGCTCGCATCCGGCCCCCGCGACCGCCACTTCGTCGGCGAGCTGCAGGACGACGGGCGGATCGCGCTGCGCTTCGGCGACGGACGCCACGGTGCCAGGCCGGCCCCCGGGGCCCGGCTGCGCCTCCACTACCGGCTCGGCGGCGGCACCGCGGGCAATGTCGGCGCGGAGGCCATCAACCACCTCGTCCTCGCCCGCGACCCGGACGACCCCGAGGACCCCGACGACACGGCCACCGGGGAGCCGATGCCCGTCGCCAAGGTGCGCAATCCGCTGCCCGCCGTCGGCGGCACCGGACCCGAGCCCGTCGAGCAGGTACGCCAGCTCGCCCCGCTCGACCTCAAGCGGACCCGGCAGCGCGCCATCACCGCCGAGGACTACGCGGCGCTCGCGGCCGGGCTCCCCGGCGTACAGCGGGCGGCGGCCGAGATCCGCTGGACCGGCAGCACGGGGGAGGCGCACATCGCCATCGACGCGTACGGGACCGGGGCACCGCGGCAAGCCCTGCTCGACTCCGTCGCGCACGCCCTGGAGCGGTACCGCCGGATCGGGCACGACCTGGTCGTCGGGCCCGCCCACCCCGTACCGCTGGACATCGCCGTCGAGGTGTGCGCCGCGCCGGGCCATCAGCACGGGCAGATCCTGGCCGAGCTGTACCGGGTGCTCGGCAGCCGCCCGCTGCCCGGCGGACGGCTCGGCTTCTTCCATCCCGACGCGCTCACCTTCGGCGAGCCGGTCCGCCTCAGCCGCCTGGTGGCCGTCGCCGCGGCCGTACCCGGTGTCGAGGGCGTGGCGGTCACCCGGCTGCGGCGGATGTTCCACCCCGACGACGGAGAGACGGAGGCAGGCGTGCTGCGGCTCGGCCCGCTGGAGGTCGCCCAATGCGACAACGACCCCGACCGGCCGGAATGCGGCCGCGTCGAGATCACCCTGAACACCGGAGGTGCGCGATGAGCGGCGGCTGCGCCTGCGGCTGCGGCGGCCACGACGAGCGCCGCGCCCCCGACGCCCTCTACAACCCGCCGGGCCGCGCCGCCCTGGACCACCGGGTGGGGGAGTACGGCTCGCTCCTCGCCGCCATGCTCGACCGGCTCGCCTCGCCCGCCTACCCCGCGCTGCGCGGCCTGACCGTCCGCACCCCGGACGACCCCGCCGTCGGACTGCTCGACGCCTGGGCCGTCCTCGGCGACCTGCTGACCTTCCACTCCGAGCGGATCGCCGACGAGGGATATCTGCGCACCGCCGACGACGACCGCTCGCTCGCGCTGCTCGGCCGCCTCGTCGGGCATGAGCCGCGCCCGGGCGTCGCCGCCGACACCCACCTCGCGTACACCGTGGACCGCGATCCGCGCGCCGAGGACGTCCTCGTCACGATCCCGCGCGGCGCCATCAGCCACAGCGTGCCCGCCGCCTCCGACGAGGAGTCGCACACCTTCGAGACCGACGAGGACCTGACCGCCCACTGGTCCTGGAACGAACTGGCGGTACGGCGCCGCCGCCCCGCCCTGCTGACCCCCGACGACCTGAAGCAGCGCTCCGAACTGCTCGTCGCCGGAACCTCCACCGGCCTGGCCACCGGCGACCAGCTCCTCTTCGTCTTCGCCGGCTCCGACGACGGCACCGACGGACAGCGCCTGCTGCTGCCGGTCGCCCGGATCCGGATCGACCGGGACGACGAGGTGACCGCCATCGGGCTGCCGCAGTCCCCGCCCGCCTCCTTCAAGGAGCTGGTGGACGAACTCCGGCAGTGGATCACCCCATCGGAGCCGGACCCGGACACCGGTGACCCCGAACCCACCCCCGACCACCCGAACCCCCGCCCCATCAGCCGGCTGATCGAGGAGTTCGACACCCAGGTCCTCGCCCCGCTCCGCGCCGACCTCGACGACATCACCCGCCCCGGCCAGCTCGCCCGGCGGCTCGCCGAACCGCACGCCCGGCTGGCGGAGGCGCAGGCGCTGGCCGCCCCGTACGAGGAGGTCGCGGCCTGGTTCGAGCGGCTGGAGGCGGTGATCGGCGAACTGGCCGAGCGCGCCGGGGAACTGGACACCGCCCAGCCCGCCCAGGCCGGCCCGCGCTCGCAGCTCACCCACGACCGCCCGGAGGAGACCGGCCCCCGGGCCCCGGCCGCCCTCCGCGCGCTCGGCGCCGTACTCCCCGCCCTGCGCACGAGCGTCGTACGGCCCCCGTCAGGAGCCGCCGGGGCCCCATCCGCCGGGCACCTCTTCGCGCCCGGCTCCGACCTCGCCCCGCAGCTCCTCGCCGCCCTCGACCCGCGCCTTCGGACCGGGCTGTACGCCGCTTGGCGGCAGGCCGCCCCGCCCCAGCAGGCCACCACCCTGCTCCGCGAACTGCTGGCGATGCGCGTGACCGCCGCGCCCTTCGGCGCGACCGCGCCGCTGAAGGCCGTGCAGGACGACCGCGGCCGCGTCATCCGGCAGGTCGACTGGCCGCTCACCGGCGGCGCGCTGACCAGCATGCGCGTCGTGTACGACACGGCGGGCAAGGTGCCGGTGAAGGCCGAGTTCCAGCACACCGAGACCGGAACCTCGGTGCAGCGCAGCGAGAACCTGCCACAGAACGAGACGTTCGACCTCCCGCCCGGCCGGATCGAACTGTCCACCCGCACCGGCCAGGACCACGACCTGAGCTGGCTGAGCCGCCGCCCCGTCGACACCCAGGAGCCCGGCGTCACCGCCAGGCTCCTGCCCGGCCTGCCCGCGTACACCCTGTTCGTCTCCCGCCCCGCCGAGGACGGCCGGGTGCACATCGCGGTGGAGGTGGAGGGCGGCGAGTCCCCGCAGTGGCGGCTCGCGCGCGGCGAGCAGAAGCAGGTCCCCCTCGGCCGGTACGAGCTGACCATCCGTTACACCCCGGGCAGCGAGCCGCCGGCCGTCGAGATCGGCATCGCGACCGTCCCCGAGCCCGCCGACCGCTACGTCCTGGCGCTCGACTCCGTCCAGAGCGGCATCACCGTCGGCAGCTGGGTCGCCATCGAGCGCCCCCGCAAGGGCGTGGAGGGCGGGGTACCCGGCGACAGGAAGCTGGCCTTCGTCACCACCCGCGTCACCGCCGTCCGCACCGCCGCGTACACCAACTACGGCATCACCGGCCGCGGCACCGAACTCACCCTCGCCGACCCCTGGCTGGACGAACACGACGTCGTCCTCTCCGCGATCCGCGACACCACCGTCCACGCGGGCGGCGAACCGCTCCGCCTCGCCGACGAACCGCTCGGCGAGGACGTGCACGGCAACGAACTCGAACTGGCCGAGCTGTATCAGGGGCTGCGCCCCGGCCGCCGCGTCGTCGTCTCCGGCGAGCGCACCGACCTCCCGGGCTCCGCCGCCATCCGCGGCACCGAACTCGCGGTCGTCGCGGCCGTCGAACAGCGCGTCGACCCCGACCTGCCCGGCGACCACGTCCACACGGTCCTCACGCTCACCGCCGACCTCGGCTACCGCTACCGCCGCGACACCGTCCGCGTGCAGGGCAACGTCGTACCGGCCACGCACGGCGAGAGCCGCGACGAGCCGATCGGCAGCGGCGACGCCACCCGCGCCCACCAGACCTTCACGCTCTGGCAGTCCCCGCTGACCTGGCTGCCCGCCGACAACCCGCTGGGCGCGACCCCGGCCCTCGAAATCCGCGTCGACGGGCTGCTCTGGCACCGGGCCGACAGCCTCGCCGGACGCGGGCCGCACGAACGGATCTACGTCACCGGGACCGCCGCGGACGGGCGTACGACGGTGACCTTCGGCGACGGCGTCCACGGCGCCCGCCTCCCCACCGGCCACGAGAACGTCCGCGCCCGCTACCGCTTCGGCACCGGCGGCCCCCACGGCGCGGCCAACGTCGCCGCCCACCGCATCACCCAGCCCCTCACCCGCCCCCTCGGCGTCACCGCCGTCACCAACCCCCGGCCCGCCACCGGCGGAGCCGTGGGCGACGGCCCCGGCCTCACCCGCCGCACCATCCCGCTCGCGGTCTCCGCGCTCGACCGCCTCGTCTCCGTCCAGGACTACGAGGACTTCGCGCGCTCGCGGGCCGGCATCGGCCGCGCCCACGCCGCCGAACTCCACGACGGGCGACGCAAGGTGCTGCACGTGACGGTCGCCGGAGTGGACGACGTGCCGATCGCCGGCGACGCCGAGGTGCTGCGCGCCCTGCGCGGCTCACTCGCGGAGTACGGCGACGCGCGGCTCCCGGTCCGGGTCGAGCCGCGTGAACTCGTGCTCCTCCTGCTGGCCGCGCGGGTGAAAGTGGCGCCCGACCACACCTGGGCGCTCGTCGAGCCGCGCGTGCGCGCGGCGCTGCTGGCGAAACTCGGCTACCCGGGGCGGGAGCTGGGCCGGCCCGCCCGGCTGTCGGAGGTGCTGGCCACCGCGCAGTCCGTGCCCGGCGTGGACTACGTCGACGTCGACGCCTTCACCGGCGTCCCGGCCTCCAGCACCCCGCAGGAGCTGAGCCGGCTGGCCGAACAGCTCACCACACCCAGCGTCACCGTCCCCGCCCGGTCCGCCACATACGCCGAGGACACCTACCGCGTCACCGCATCCGACGGCGAGACGCTCACCGACATCGCCGCGCACAACGGCATCACCCTCGCCGAACTGCTGCGCCTCAACCCCGACATCACCGACACCGCCCGCCTGCCCAAGGGCCGCTCGGTGTTCGTCTTCCGCGGCATCAGGCCCGCACAGCTCGCGCTGTTCACGCCCGACGTCCCGGACACGCTGATTCTGACGGAGGTCACATCATGAGCAGGGAGCCGGACGGGCTCGCCGAGCTGCTCCCGCAATGGCATCGGCTCCGGGACGCCGAGGCGGGCGAGCCCTTGCGCGCGCTGCTCGCGGTCATCGCCGAGCAGGCCGACCTCGTACGCGACGGGGTCGAGCAGCAATACGAGGACTGGTTCGTGGAGACCGCCGCCGACTGGGTGCTGCCGTATCTCGGCGACCTGGTCGGCTACTGCCCGCTGCCCGGCTACGAACGGGTGCTCGCCACCGGGCTGCGCGACGGCGGACGCCCCGACGCCTCCCGGCGGCGGCTCGCGGAGGCCCTCGCCCCGCGCCGGGACGTGGCCGCCACGGTCGGCTACCGGCGCCGCAAGGGCACCCTCGCGCTGCTGGAGGAGCTGTCGGCGTCGGTCGCCGGATGGCCCGCACGGGCCGTCGAGCTGTCCCGGCTCGTCTCCCACCAGCAGCCGGTGAAGCTCTTGAAAGGCAACGGGGAGGCCGACGCCCGCAGGCTCTCCCGCGGCCGCCTCGCCGACCTGCGGGACGGCTCGGCGCTCGACCTCGCGGGCGGCCCGTTCTCCACGGTGGCCCGCTCGGTGGACGTACGGCGCGCCGGCTCCCGGCGCGGGCAGGGCGGCTACACCCCGGCCGGCGTCGGTGTGTTCGTGTGGCGGCTGAAGCCGTACCCGGTGACGCGGGCCCCCGCGTACTGCGTCGACCGGGCCCGCAACCTGTACACCTTCTCCATCCTCGGCAACGACACACCCCTGGTGACCCGGCCCGAGCCGGAGCCGTCGGCCTCGCACATCGCCGCCATCGACAACGTCCCGGCGTACATCCGCCGCAGACAGCTCGCCGACCGGCTCGCCGACTATTACGGCCCGGGCAAGTCCTTCGCCATCTGGCGCGACGGACACCAGGACCCCGTACCGCCGTCGGACCTCGTCGTGGCCGACCTGACCGACTGGCGCTACCGCCCGAAGCGGGGGCAGGTGGCCATCGACCCGGTGCTCGGCCGGATCGCCTTCGGGTCGCGCTCCGCGCCACGGCAGGGCGTCTGGGTGACCTACCACTACGCCTTCGCCGACGACCTGGGCGGCGGCGAGTACGCGCGCGAGGACCGCGAAACCCCGCCGGACGCCCAGATCTACCGGGTCGGCCCGGGATGCGGCCATCGGCGGATCATGGACGCCTACGAGCAGTGGAAGAACGACCGCCGGGCCGGGCGGTGCGGCCCCGAGGGCATCATCGAGATCACGCACAGCGGTGCCTACCAGGAGCAGCTGGACTTCGACCTCGACCCCGGCGACCGGCTCCAGGTGCGCTCCGCCGAGGGCACACGGCCCGTGATCCGGCTGCTCGACTGGTACAGCAACCGGCCCGACGCGCTCAACATCCGGGCGCCGGAGGAGTGCGCGGGACGCCGCGACGCCCCGCGCATCGTGCTGGACGGACTGCTCATCGCCGGACGCGGGCTCAACGTCACCGGCCCGGTCGGCACCGTCGTTCTGCGCCACTGCACCCTGGTGCCCGGCTGGTCCCTGGAGCCGGAGTGCGAGCCGCGCTCCCCGGACGAGCCCAGCCTGGTCCTGGAGCGCACCACCGCCTGTGTGCAGATCGAGCGCAGCATCCTCGGCACCATCGAGGTCATGGGCGACGAGGTGCACACCGACCCGCTCGCCCTCCACATCCGCGACAGCATCCTCGACGCCACCGGCCACGACCGCCCCGCCCTGTCCGCCCCGGACTGCCGCCACGCACACGCCGTGCTGCACGCCCACCGCACCACCGTCATCGGCGAAGTCCACGCGCACGCCGTCGAGTTGGGCGAGAACAGCGTCTTCACCGGCCGGATGCACGTGGCCCGGCGCGGCATCGGCTGCCTGCGCTTCTCCTACGTCCCACCGGGCTCGCGCACCCCGCGCCGCCACCGCTGCCAGCCGGACCTGGTGGGCGCCAGTGAGGCGTGGCGGGTGCGGCCGCACTTCAGCGGCGAGCGCTACGGGACCCCGGTGTACGGGCAGTTGGCCACCGGATGCGCCGACGAGATCCGCCGGGGCGCGGAGGACGGGGCCGAGATGGGCGCCTTCCACGACCTCTATCAGCCGCAGCGTGCGGACAGTCTGCGCGCCCGCCTCGCCGAGTACACACCGGCCGGAACCGACGCGGGAGTGGTCCACGTGACCTGACGCCGAGCGCCCGCAGCGCCTTCTCCACAGCTTTCACGAACCTGATCGAGGGGGACCCCTTCCGATGCACGCAGACCTCTCCCGCGTCACCTTCCGGCCCGACCGGCACTACTCGGCGGTCGTCGCCCAGCAGGGCCGCGTCCAGCTCGACGCGGACGCCAACGAACAGACCGCGATCCAGCTCCAGCAGGCCCGTACGCTCGCCGCCGACCTGATCGGGCAGCACGGCGGCCCGGCCGGGAACACCGGTTTCAAGCTCGACTTCAAGGGCGGCAGCCGCGAGCTGGACGACCTCGTCATCGGCGGCGGGCGCTACTACGTCGACGGCATCCTGTGCGACGCGAGCCGGCCGCGGCCCGACGAGGCGGTGGACGACGAGGCGGAAGCGCCGGGCACCGGCAACGCCGCCGACGAGTCCGGACCGGACGGCGAGCCGTCCGCGTCGCCCGCCACCTGGACGTACTGGGACCAGCCGGACGCCCACCGCGACCCGGAGCGCCCGGCCGACCGGCTGCCCACGCGGTTCCCGTACCTGGCCTACCTGAAGGTGTGGGAGCGCACGGTCACCGCCGCCGAGGACCCGGCGTTGCGCGAGGTGGCCCTCGGCTCGGCGATGCCGGACACCGCCGCCCGGCTCAAGGTGGTGTGGCAGGTGCTGCCGCTGGAGGGTTCACAGCTCGACATCGAGGACGGGCCCGGTGACCAGCGGGACCTGGTCCGCAAGGCGTTCACCCAGTGGGCGGCCACCGCGGGGGCGCCCGCGTCCCGGCTCGCCGCGCGCAGCGAGCGGCCCGACCACGCGGACGAGGACCCGTGCCTGGTCACGCCGGACGCCCGCTACCGGGGCCCGGAGAACCAGCTCTACCGGGTGGAGATCCACGACGGTGGCCCCGCCAAGGGCGCCACCTTCAAGTGGTCGCGGGAGAACGGCTCCGTGGTCTTCCCGGTCGACGAACTCGACGGAACCTGGGTGGAGTTGGCGTCGCTCGGCGGAGACGACAAGCTCGATCTGAACGTGGGGGACCGGGTCGAGTTCGTGGACACCGCCACCGTCAGCCGTGGTGAGCCGCTGCCGCTGCTGCGCGTGGAGGAGGTCGACCTGCCGGGCCGTCGGGTACGGCTCTCCGGTGAGCCCGAGCCGGGAGTCGGGCGGCGCCCGGAGCTGCATCCGTACCTGCGCCGCTGGGACCAGCGGGACGCGTCCCGGCGCCCGCGCAAGGGCGGCGGGGCGACCACCGCGAGGCTCCGGGGCGGCGCGGTCCCGGTCGAGGAGGGGCGCTGGCTGCCGCTGGAGGACGGCGTCGAGGTGTACTTCGCGCCCGGCGGCACCTACCGGACCGGCGACCACTGGCTGGTGCCGGCCCGTACGGCCACCGGCGCCGTGGAGTGGCCGGTCGACGCGGCACGCAAGCCGCTGCTGCGGGCCCCGGACGGAATCCAGGTGCACTACGCGCCACTCGGATGGGTGTTCGGCGAGGGCGAGGTGTCGGACCTGCGGATGACGTTCGCGCCCCTGGCCGCCCCGGTCCCGGCGGCGGACGCGGCGGCGCTGGCCGCGGAGTCGGAGGCGACGGCGCGGACCGAGGCCGCGGAGTCCGAGGCGGACGCCGGTAGTTGATGCGTCGCACACCGACCGCAACTGAGTCATGCCATGACGGCATCCGTACATGACGGATACCAGTAACACCGAAGGAGCACCTCACTATGGCAACACCCCTGAGCGCCGACAGACTTCTGAAGGCCCTGCGCGACGAGGGCCTGACCGTCCACGAATACCGCAACTGGCGCTCGCACAACCGCAACTCCAAGGGCCCGTGGGGCCCGGTGAACGGCGTCATGATCCACCACACCGTGACCTCGGGCACCGCGAGCTCCGTCGAACTCTGTTACGAGGGCCACGCGTCGCTGCCGGGGCCGCTGTGCCATGGTGTCATCGACAAGAAGGGCGAGATCCACCTCGTCGGCCACGGCCGCGCCAACCACGCGGGCCTCGGCGACAACGACGTCCTGAACGCGGTGATCAACGAAACCAAGCTGCCGACCGACAACGAGGCCGACAAGGACGGCAACGCCCGCTTCTACGGCTTCGAATGCGTCAACCTCGGCGACGGCGACGACCCGTGGCCGGAGGCGCAGAAGCTGGCGATCGAAAAGGTGTCCGCCGCCATCTGCCGCGCCCACGGCTGGAGCGAGCGGTCCGTGATCGGCCACCTGGAGTGGCAGCCGGGCAAGGTGGACCCCCGGGGCTTCACGATGAGCTCCATGCGCACCCGCATCGGCAAACGCCTCGGCAACAAGCCGGACGGCCCGACCGAACCCAAGCCGAAGCCCCCGGCGACGTACGAGCCCTTCCCGGGCGCCGACTTCTTCCGCACCGGCCGCGAGAGCAAGATCATCACTGCCATGGGCAAGCGGCTCGTGGCCGAGGGCTGCGGCCGCTACGAGGAGGGCCCGGGCCCGGAGTGGACGGCCGCCGACAAGAAGTCGTACGCGGCCTGGCAGCGGAAGCTGGGCTACTCCGGCGATGCCGCCGACGGCATCCCGGGCAAGAAGAGCTGGGACAAGCTGCGCGTCCCGAACGTCTAGAGCACCACCGCCCGGGCCGGTGCGCGGCCCCCGCCGCGCACCGGCGCCCGCTCCCCGAAGTGACCCCAGCGATCCGTCCCCGCCGTTACGGCCGGCCGGCTCCGGACGACATGGCCTAGTCGTAGCAGAGACCGTCGCAGGTCTGCCCGTACCACCAGCCGCAGCCGCTGGAAGACGTCTGGCAATTCCCCGGACGGCAGTGGTAGCCGAGCCCGCAGAAGCCGTCCTCTTGATGGCAGGCGCACCCCGAGAGCGGTCCGGCGGCGGCGCTGTGGGCATCCACAGGTCCGAGGACCGAGACGATCGCGCGAGTCTCCTCCTGGCCGAAGGCCTCGATCGTCGCGTCCTTGAGGCGCTGCGGGGGTTGGTACGGCCCGTTCCCGCGATCGAAGATCGAGGGGTTGGCGACTTCGGCGCTGAGCTTGTCGAGTGCGCTGATCTGCTCGGCCGACAGGCCGGAATGAGTCGCCCGGTAGTGGCTCAGGTGTTCCTGCCAGACCCTGCTCGCCTCCGGCGGGGAAAGCCGTGCGTGAATGGCCCGCCGGTAGGTCATCGGATAGGCGATGATCGCCGTGTACGTCTTCGGGAGGCGGTCCTTGTTGTCCTCCGCCCATCCGTGGGCCTGTTCCGCCAGGGCGGGCGTCCTGCCCATGAAGACCAGCCCCACGGCTACGGCCGCTCCGGCGCCCACCCGCAGGAACTGCTTACGGCCCATGGCGTCCCGGTCCAGTGGATGTCCGTTGTACTGATGACGCAACTGCCCCAGGGACTGCAGCACCTTCACCGTGGAGCGAGGCCCCAGTCGGCGCAGGAGCGGTAACGTCATGTGGGCTCCGGTCCAGGCGCGTACGGCACCGCCGTTGACGCGCAGCAGCGTCGGAGCCCAGGCAGCTTCGCTGCCGAGTGCCATGTGCCGCCAGTTCTCGACGTCCGGATGGGTCAGTGGCAGCACCGTCAGCTTGTTGGCGCAGGCGCGTGCGACCGCGCCGGAGAGCACCTGGCACGTCTCACATCCGGCGTCGAATGCGAGCACCCATCGCGCAGTGCGATCCCTCATCGGTCCTCCGGGTTCTGTTCGGCGTCTTCGGTAGGCGCACCGGTCACGATTCCTGATATGAACCTGCCAGGCCATGCCTTTGGACGCTGGTCGAAAAGCACGCGCCGCGGGTGTGACGGCGTTCAGCCGTGCATCAGCCGTGTCCCGAGGGAGGTGATGGCGTGGCGGACGCTGGCCCCGGTGCGGTGGGTGGTGATGAGCCCGGCCACGCGCAGCACCTGGGTGTGGTGGGAGACGGTGGCCGGGGAGAGCCCGGTGCGGCGGGCGAGTTCGGTCGTGCTGCCGTGCGCGGTGGAAAGGGCCTCCAGCACTGTGGCGCGCCCGAGTCCCAGAAGCGCGGCCAGCCGGTTGCAGGGGGTGTTGCCGGCATTGCCGAATGCCGGGGAGGGAATCCATACGGTGTCGTGTGTGACGGGGTAGATCACGACAGGAGGCAGGGCCGGATCAAGGTTGATCGCGGGCTCATGGCCGATGAAGAAGGAAGGAATCAGGCACAGGCCGCGGCCACCGAGGTGAATGTCCCAGTCGTGGTCCGGACAGGCCAGTTCGAGGACGGGCGGTGTCCATCGGATCGTGGGGTGCAGATTCGAGAGCATGCCGTCCAGGCCCTCTGACAGCAGTGATCGTGCCGCCGACGACCGGGCCGCCTCGAACCGCGCATGCAGGTGATGCCACAGGGGAGCGACCGCCGCCTCATGCCAGTCCCGCACGGCCCCGCCCACGGCCTTGAGGGCCACCGGGTCACCATTGGCAAGCGAGGTCACCCAGGCAGGCAGCGGCTTGCCGGTGAGACGGGCGAACGCCGCGAGATCAGTGCGCAGAAACGCCTTCGGCGTGTGCAGCAGCTCGTCCAGGCCCACCTCGAGATCGGTGGCACCGGTCGGAGTCAGAAAGTCCGGGCAAAACCCGTGAGGTGCCGGCACCAAGGTGCGCAGCAGGTGAACGGAGCGAGGAATACGGGAGTGCGCCCAACGCCGCCACTGCCCGAAGGAAGCTCCCGGATGCCGTCCGTGCAGATGCCTCAGGCTGAAGATCGTTTCACTCAGCGGATTGACTTCCTCCGCCAGGGAGATCCGGCGGAGATCATCCTGAGTGAAATGCACCCGAAAGGCCATGCGGTACCTCCCCGTAGGCCGCGTCAGAGGCTCGCTGAGGACGTGGCAGCCTCCCCCGCCACATTTGCCACGCGCACACCGGCCAGCAAGAGGGCAAACAGGCCATGTGCCGGTGGGGGAGCGGCCGTTACGCGGTAATTCCGTCGCCGAGCGGACGGGCGGATGGTGCGTGAGGACGAACACGGGCCCCTGCCCCCCATCGCCGGGCCGACCACAAGGATGAACGGGGTCAGGTGCCCGCAAACCCGCGGGTCGAGGCCCAGTTGAGCAGATACTCGCCCAGCGCTTGCCCGACGCCCCGGCCGCGTGCCTCGGGCGCCGCCATGAAGTTGCCGCCGGCGATGTGGGCACCGGCGAGGCCACCGGTGACCGCAGCGACGGTGTCGGTGTCGCCGCCGAGATCGGTCGCTGCCCGTATCGCCTCTTCGAACGTGCCGGTAGCGCGCAGCGCCCATACCGCGGAGCCCAGACAGGGCCGGACAGCGCCATTGAACTCGGTGGCGTGTTCCGGCCGCCCTGTCTTCCTTGCGGGGAAGGCAGGGCGCCAGGCGAGCCCACGGCTCGTTCGTCAGCGGGCCCGGAAGGCGGTGGCCAGTACGGAGACGGTGACCTGGTCGGGCAGGTACGCGCTGTCGGCCAGGTCTGCCGGGGCCTGGTGACGGGCGCTCGGTGTCATTCCGACCAGGTCGAGGGCCTGCTGCCTGGTCAGGGGCATGGTGTACTCGACCCGTTCGGTGACGACGGCCTCGAAGCGGGGGTTCAGCGCCTGGTGCAGACGCTGTTCCTTGGCGGGGTCGATCGTGACCATCGCGGGCAGCCCGCGCAGCTCGGCCAGGTGCCGGCTGGTGGGACGTACCACGACCAACCGCCCCCCTGGGCGCAGCACTCGGTGGAAGTCGGAGGGGTTGCGCGGGGCGAACACGTCCAGCACGACGTCCGCCGCGCCGTCGGCCAGCGGGAAGGGGCGGAAGACGTCCCAGGTCGCCGCCGCCGCTCGCGCATGCGCTCGGGCCGCGAAGCGCAGCGTGCGCGCCGAGGTGTCCAGCCCCAGACCACGGGCGCCCGGCAACTGGTCGAGTACGCCCGCCAGGTAGTAGCCCGTGCCGCATCCGGCGTCCACGATCGTGCCCGGTACGGGCACGTCGTCGGACGCCAGCTGGGCCACGGCCCGGCGGACGGGCTCGTAACCGCCGGTGGACAGGAACCGGGCCCGGGCCCGCGCCATGGGCCCGTCGTCGCCGCTGGTGGCGCGGCTGCCCGTGAGCAGGCTGACGTAGCCGTGGCGGGCGATGTCGAAGGTGTGGCCCGCCGGGCAGCGCAGTGCGCCGCGGTCGGGGTGCAGGCGGGCCTGGCACATCGGACAACGCAACAGGTCGAGGGACTGTTCGAGGGCAGGGCGAAGCAACACGGGCATGGGGCACTCCTGGCAACGGTGAAGGGAACGGGCCGTGCCTGCACGCGCGCGGAAGGGCATCGCCTACGCAGCAGGCACACCGAGGAGGGCGACGCCGTCCGGCATCGCCCTCAAGTCCTTCCCGTCAAAGGAAGTTGCAGTGCGGGGTGCTCATGAATGCCATGCCGCCATTCTATGAGCTCGAGTCGCGGCGGAGCGTGTCCACCCCGGTCGACGTCACCCCGGTGTCCTCGCGGCGCCCGCGGATCACGAACACCGCGACGAGCGCGAGCAGCTCCGCGCGAGCGGTAAACCGGCGCGAACAGCGGGGCCGGCAAGGAAGCCGCCAAGCGCCTGGCCGGAGCAGGTGCTCATGTGGTGCTCGCGGTGCGGACACCGGCCAAGGGCGAGCAGGCCCGCTCCGAGTCCTTGGCCTGCACCCATCGGGCCGGGTGGAGGTCCGCCGTATCGGCCTGGCCGATCTCTCCTCGGTCCGAGATTTCGCCGATGGCCTGATCTCCGACGGCAGGCCGCTGGATCTGTGGGTGAACAACGCCGGTGTCATGACCCCACCCCGCCGCATCGAGACGGTCGACGGGGTCGAGTTGCAGATGGGCAGCAACCACCTCCGCCCCTTCGCGCTGACTGTCCGCCTGCTGCCGTTGCTCCTGGTCGCTCCGGTGCCGCGGGTGGCCACGATGAGCAGTGTCATGGCCAGTATCGGCCGGATCAACTTCGACGATCTGCAATGGGAGCGCGGCTACCGTCCGCCCGCGGCCTACGCCCAGTCCAAACTGGCCGACCTGATGCTCACCCGCCGGCTGGCCGGGATCGCGGCCGAGCGCGGCTGGCCGCTGCTGTCCACCGGCGCTCACCCCGGCACCACCCGCACGAACCTGTCGGTCACCGGCCCCCGTCTCGGCGGCAAGCCGAACCTGCTGACGCGGGTGGCGGTGAGGATCACACCGTCGCAGGGCGTCGAGCAGGGCGCGGAACCGTTGCTGTACGCGGCAACCAGCCCGGACGCGGTGGCGGGAGGCTACTACGGCCCCCGCTGGTCGATGGTCGGTCCGACGGAGGCCGCCTCCCCACCGCGCCGGGCGCTGGACGCGGCGGTCGCGGCACGCCTGTGGGCCGTATCCGAACGTCTCACCGGCGTCTCCCTGTCCGCCCAGGTCTGACGAAGCGTTCCCCGCACCGAGCTGTCCACCGGTTACTCCCGGGAGCAGGCCTCCCTCCGCCGTCGGCGAGGCAAACTTGATCTTGACCCGGCACCACGTGACACGGTTGCTGTTCCGGATCACACCACGGGACCGTTCAGGAGCGGCATGGACATCGGTGTCTTCATCCCCATCGGCAACAACGGCTGGCTCATTTCGAAGAGTTCTCCGCAGTACATGCCGTCCTTCGAGCTGAACAAGGCCATCGTGCGGAAGGCCGAGGAGCACGGCCTCGACTTCGCGCTGTCGATGATCAAGTTCAAGGGGTTCGGCGGCGAGACCGAGTTCTGGGACCACTGCCTGGAGTCGTTCACGCTGATGGCGGGCCTGGCCGCCGTGACGGAGCGGATCAAGCTGTACGCCTCGACCCCGATCCTCGCCCTGCCCCCGGCGATCACCGCGCGCATGGCCACGACGGTCGACTCGATCGCCCCCGGCCGGTTCGGCGTCAACATCGTCACCGGCTGGGCGCCCGGCGAGTACTCCCAGATGGGTCTGTGGCCCGGCGACGAACACTTCGCCAACCGCTACGCGCGTGCCGCGGAGTACGTCACCGTGATGAAGGAGCTGTGGCGCGAGGGCGTCAGCAATTTCAAGGGCGAGTTCTACACCATGGACGACTGCGTGCTGTCGCCGCGCCCGGCGAACGGCCACATCGACATCGTCGCCGCGGGGCAGAGCAGCACCGGCATGAAGTTCTCCGCCGAGCACGCCGAGTACAACTTCATCCTGGGGAGCGGCGTCAACACCCCGCTCGCGCTCACGGACACCACGGCCGCGCTCGCGGACGCGGCGCGTGAGACCGGCCGCGACGTCGGCGCGCTCTCGCTGTTCATGGTCATCGCGGACGAGACCGACGAGGCCGCCCAGGCCAAGTGGAAGGACTACCACGACAACGCCGACCACGCGGCGCTGGCGTACATGGCGGGCGAGACGGCCACGGACAAGACCGCCGACGACTCCTCGACCGCCAGGACGATCTCGCTGCCCGAGGGTGCCGTGAACTTCAACATGGGCACGCTCGTCGGCTCCTACGAAACCGTCGCGGCGATGCTGGACGAGGTCGCCGGGGTCCCCGGCACCAAGGGGATCATGCTGGTGTTCGACGACTTCGTCGAAGGCATCGAGAACTTCGGTACGCGCATCCAGCCACTGATGAAGTCCCGGCCGTGACCTGCTGACGGCCCCGGGCGGCGTGCCGCCCGGGGCCCGTACGGGATCTCCGCGGGGTAGTCTCAATGATTGATAATAAGTTTCACTCGTGGAGGCTGTATGACCTCGCCCGCCACCGCCACATCCTCGCTCGGACCGGGCTCGGGGGCTCTGGACCGCGGTCTGGCCATGCTCGCTCACCTGGCTGTGGTCCGTACCTGTTCCACGCAGGACCTTGCCGCGGCGCTGGGGCTGAGCCGCAGTACCGCTTACCGGCTGGTCGACCGGCTCGTCGAGGGCGGCTGGCTCGCTGTGGAGCAGGGGAGCGGGCTGTTGCGGCTCGGTCCTTCGGCCACGCGGCTCGCCTCCGCGGCGGTGTCCTCGACGGATCTGACCGCCACGGCGATGCCCATCGTCTCCCGGCTGATGCGGGAGACCCGGGAGACGGCCGGCCTCGCGGTCCCCAACGGCGTGCACATGGTGTTCGTGCACCGCGAGCGCGGTCCGCGTCCGGTGGCGGTGACGAGCGAGCTGGGCGCGGGGCGGCCGCTGCACTGCACATCGCTGGGGCGGGCCTATCTGGCGGCTCTCCCGCAGGAGGCGCTGGAGGAGAAGCTGGCGGAGCTGGTGGCCTCGGTCGACTCCCCGGTGGACGAGGGTTCGGTCGGTACGCTGCGGAAGGTCCTCCAGGAGACGCGGGAGCGCGGCTGGTCGGAGGACCGGCGTGAGTTCGACGAGTCCAGTTGCTGCTGTGGGGCCGCGGTCTACGACCACACCGGCCTGCCCGTCGCGGCGATCAGCGTCGCGGGGGTGGCGGAGCGGATGGAGCGGGTCCTGCCCGAGGTCGGTCCGCTGGTGGCCGAGGCGGCCGCTGAGATCTCGGCGGGCCTCGGCCACGTGCGGCGCTGAGCGCCGGGGAGCCGGCGCGCTCGTTCCGCAGGCTTCCCGGGAACGCCACCTGGGGAGCGTTCTGCCGGGTGACAGGGGGCCGGAAGCGCCGTACCGCGGACGGGCCCCGTGCTGTCAGTGTTCGGTGTCGGCATACGCGGCGTCGGGATGGGGCCGCGCGACGGGCGGCTTCAGGTGGTAGCCGTTGCCGGAGTAGTCGTAGCCGTCCAGGGTCACCTCGGATCGCCCGTCGGACGCCGAGGCGTAGAAGGCGCGGATCTCGGTGATCAAGCCGGTTTCGGCGTCGAAGCGGTACCACTCGTCACCCCGGAGGTAACCGCCGGAACGGGTCTTCCAATGTGTCCACTCGATGACGGCCTGGAGTGTCTCGGGCTCGGCGATGAGGCGTGCGATGGACCAGGCGGAGCCGATGGTGAGGGTGAGCCGGCGCCAGTTCTCGCCGATCGTGGTGTTGCCGACCCACGGTCCTGCCAGGCCGGGCGGGAAGTAGTGGACCGCGTCGGGGGTGAACTGGGCGGCCATCTTGGCCACGTCGGCCTCGTTGCAGCCGTCGAAGTACGTGCGGATCGTGGCCTCCATCCGGGCGCGCCGCGTGGCCGGGGGGAGATCGGCGAAGGAGCTCATATACGGGCCTCCTGGTTCTGGTGCGCTTGGTGCTCCTGGTGGGCGGCCTTCCACGCCTCGTATTCCTTCAGCGTCTCGGCGCTGGGCGGGTAGGTGCCCCACAGCGGTTCCCCGTCCCGCACCCGCTGGTGCAGCCATGCCTCCAACCGCTCCTGCTCGACGGAGGGTTCGGCGATCTCCGCGGCGAGGGACCGGGGCACGACGATGACCCCGTCGCGGTCGCCCACCAGGATGTCCCCGGGGTAGACCGCGACATCCGCGCAGGCGATGGGCACGTTGAGGTCGGCCACGTGGAACGCCGCGGGCCGGGTGGTGGCGGTGGTGGCACGGGCATAGGCGGGGAAGCCCAGTGCGGCGATCGCGGCGCCGTCCCGGAAGGCGCCGTCGGTGACGAAGCCGACCGCGCCGCGCTTCATGGCCCCTGTCACGAGCATGTCGCCGGCCGACGCCGCCGAGGTGTCGTTCCGGCTGTCGACGACGAGCACCTGGCGGGGGCCGACGCTCTCCACCGCCTCCCACTGAAGGACGTTTCCCGTCCGGTAGGGGTCGCCCACCGGGTCGACATCCTCGCGGGAGGGGATGAAGCGCATGGTGAACGCCTCTCCCACAAAGCCGTCGAACCCGCCACCGACGGGGGGAGAGCCCCACGAGGAACGGCTGCCGGATGCCGCGCTTGTACGGAAACGGCCGCACCATGACACCCCAAACCGGAGGCGTCGGTTCCGGCAGTGCCGCGTCACCAGCCCCGAAAGCGACACCGCTCCAGGGCGCCGTTGCCAAGGTCATGCGCAGAGTCACCCCGCTGTTCGCCATCATGATGATGTGCAATCAGCTCAACCGCTCCAATATCGGTTACGCCGAATCACATCTCGAAGCCGATCTCGGAATAGGCGCCGCGGCCTATGGGCTCGGCGCGGGGATCTTCTTCATCGCCTATTTCCTCTTCGAGGTGCCGAGCAATCTGCTGATGAAGCGGTTCGGCCCCAAGATATGGCTGTCCAGGATTTGTGTGAGCTGGGGCGTCGTCTCGGCCTGCATGCTGTTCGCCCAAGGCCCCATCAGCTTCTACGTATTGCGGTTCCTGCTCGGCATGGCCGAAGCCGGTTTCGTACCCGCCGTCCTGTACTACCTGGCGAGGTGGCTGCCCAATGCCCACCGGGGCAGGGCCAACGCGCGGTACGCCGTCGGCGCGCTCGTCGCGTTCTCCATCTCGGGCCCCCTGTCGGGGCCGCTGCTGCGGATGGACGGCACGCTCGGACTGCGCGGCTGGCAGTGGATGTTCCTGGTCGAGGGCACCATGTCGGTCGCCATCGGCCTCTTCGCCTTCTTCCGCCTCGACTCCCGGATCGAAGACGCCCGCTGGCTCACCGCCGATGAGAAGCGTGAGCTCACTGCCGCCATCGACGCGGAGGACGCGGAGCACGGAAACCGGCGCGACGACGAGCGTCGGCCCCTGTGGTCCGTGCTGAGCGACGCGAAGATCCTTCTGTTCGTCTTCGTCTACTTCTCCGTCCAGATGTCGATCTACGCGAACACCTTCCGGCTGCCGTCGATCGTCCGGAACATCAAGGGCACCAGCGACCTCACGGTGGGGTTGCTCTCCTCCGTGCCATGGGTCTTCGCCATGGTCCCGATGTTCCTCCTCGCCCGGGTCGGAGACCGTACCGGCCGGCGCAAGCCGCTGCTCATCGGGGCCCTCGTCGCCGCGGCCGTCGGATCGTACCTCGCCGCTGTGACCTCCCCCTGGCTCGCCCTGGCGATGCTCACCATCGCCGCCATGGGTTTCAAGAGCATCAGCCCGGTCTTCTGGCCCATCGTCCAGCGCACCGTCCACCCCATGGTGATCGGCGTCGCCATCGCCGTCATCAACTCCATAGCGAACCTGGGCGGTTTCGTCGCTCCCTATGGATTCGGAATCGTCAAGGAGCAGACGGGCAGCACGCAATGGGGACTCATCGGGCTGGCCGTCTTCTCGCTCATCGCCGCGCTCGCCTCCTGCCTCATCCGGGAGAACGACGACCGCGACTCGGCGCGGCCCCGCGGCGAAGAATCCGGAAAGGTCGCGCCCGGCCCGCCGGTGACGGCCGTCGACATATCGAGCAACGGCTCCTGAAACGCGGATCCGGGAGGGTCCCCTCCATGCGACTGAGCACCATCGTCCATGACGGCCGCCGCGCACTGGCCACGGCCGAGGGGCCCGGCGCCCACTGGCGCCTCGCCCCCGGCGACCTCCGTCTGGAGGGCGCCGTAGCCGGGGCACCCGTCCCCGGAGGCGGCGAACCGCTCTCCGGCGACGAGGTCGCGCCCGTTCTGCCCTACCGGCCCGGCACGATCTTCGGCATCGGTCTCAACTACCGCGACACGATCGCCGAGATGGGCCGGCCGCGGCCCAAGGCCCCGTACCTCTTCACCAAGCTCTCCTCCAGCGTCATCGGCACCGGCGAGTCCATCACCTTCGACCCCGCGATCACCCAGCGCGTCGACTGGGAAACGGAGCTCGCGGTCGTCATCGGCTCCGAGGCCAGCGACATCCCCGAGGAGAGGGCGCTCGACGTCGTCTTCGGCTACACCGTCGCCAACGATGTGTCGGCCCGCGACCTCCAGTCCGACGACGGGCAGTGGGTGCGCGGCAAGGGACTCGACACGTTCTGCCCGCTCGGGCCCGTGGTCGTCAGGGCGGACGAGATCGAGGACCCGCAGCGGCTCGCGGTGCGGACGTGGGTCAACGGAGAGCAGGTGCAGGACGGCACCACCGCCGACATGCTCTACGGCGTCCGCACGCTCATCGCCTACCTCAGCCGATTCTTCACGCTCCGCCCCGGAGACGTGATCCTCACCGGAACGCCCTCGGGGTGCGGTGACTTCATGGATCCCCCGCGCGCTCTGCGGCCCGGGGACGTAGTGGAGTCGGAGGTCGAGGGCATCGGCCGCCTCGTCAACCCGGTACGCGCGCAACATCGTCCGTAACCGTCACCCCTCACCCGCTCGCGTTTCGAGTACCGAGTATCGAAGGAGCACGCCATGAGCACTGCCCCCAGCGAATCGGTCGCCTTCAAGCCCTGGGCCTCCGCGCCGGGCTGAGGCGACCACCGACCGCATCGAGTCGGTCCGCCTTTCCCTCGTCCACCTGCCGCTGTACGCGCCCATCAGCGACGCCAAAGTGCTGACCGGCCGCCAGAAGCCGCTCACCGAGATCGCCTTTCTCTTCGCCGAGATCAGGACCGAGGGCGGGCATGAGGGCCTGGGCTTCAGCTACTCCAAACGGGCCGGAGGCCCCGCCATCTATGCCCACGCCAAGGAGATAGCCCCCGAGCTGATCGGCGAGGACCCCAACGACATCGGCAGGCTGTGGAGCAAGCTGATGTGGGCCGGGGCCTCCATGGGCCGCAGCGGCGTGGCCGTTCAGAGCATCGGCGCCCTCGATATCGCCCTGTGGGACCTGAAGGCGCGGAGGGCGGATCTGCCGCTGGCCAAGCTGCTGGACGCACACCGCGACGCGGTGGACGTCTACAACACGAGTGGCGGCTATCTGTCGATGCCGATCGAGCAGGTACTGGAGAACATCGACCTCGCCCGCGCCCGGGGAGTCGGCGGCATCAAGCTCAAGGTCGGCTCACCGGTCCCGTCGGTCGACCTCAAGCGGGTCGAGGCGGTCCGCGAACACCTCGGCGACGGTGTTCCCCTGATGGCCGACGCCAACCAGCAGTGGGACCGGATCACGGCGATCCGGGTCGGCCGGGTGCTGGAGAAGTTCCATCTCACATGGATCGAGGAACCGCTCGACGCGTACGACGCCGAAGGCCACGCCGCACTCGCGGCCGCGCTCGACACCCCGGTGGCCACCGGCGAGATGCTGACCAGCGTCGGGGAACACGCGGCGCTCATCGAGGCCGGTTCCTCCGACTTCGTGCAGCCCGACGCGCCACGGGTGGGCGGTATCACTCCGTTCCTGCAGATCGCCGCCCTCGCCGACCACAAGGGCCGGGCGCTGGCCCCGCACTTCGTCATGGAGATCCACGGCCACCTGTCCGCCGCCTATCCGCGCACGGCCTGGGTGGAGCACTTCGAGTGGCTGGAGCCGATGTTCAACGAACGCCTCGAGCTGAAGGACGGCCGTATGGTCATCCCCAACCGTGGCGGACTCGGACTCTCCCTCAGCGCGCAAGCCGCCGCATGGACCAAGGAGTCGGCGGTGTTCGGCAGCGGCGCCTGATCCTCGCGTTCTCACACAGCGCCGCCACCGTCGCCTCGACGGGGGCGGCGCTGTTCGGTGCGGTGACCTTGGCCGTGTTCGCGAGGGCCCCGCGCGGAAATCGATCTTCCTCGTCGATTGGCTGGATTCATTGCTTGCCTTGGCGGTCCTGGGGACCGGCATGAGGGCCGGACCCCTTGATCGGCGTAGTATTCCGCCCTGTGTTACATGGGTAGTAAAAGATCATGTAGTAGGGATTCCTAGGTATTCCCCTACTTCAAGGAGGGTAGGGTGCGTCTTTTTCCTTGCCGACCCTTCTCGGCGTCCGCGAGTTCATGCTGTGGATTCCGTCACTCACTGTCGGCTCGTCAGGTAATTGACCTGGTGGAGGCCGTCGCGCGCCCGGAAACCGATTCAGGTGCTTTTATTCCCAAAATGCGCGCCGACGTTCATGGTCTGTCACGTTAGTTGACACATGAATCATGCAGTCGTACCGTCCCTTGCCGAGGGGGGTAAGGTGAATGTCTGTCCATGCAGGCCTCTGAAAAGCATTGCACTGTATGCAACGGCAGGGGGGAGCTCGGATGGGGAATTCAGGCGAAATGGTTGTGAAGGTTCTCGGCGCGATGCGTATCGCTCAGGACGGTGAGGACAAGAGCCTGGCGTTGGCCCACAAGCCTCGTACCGTGCTGGCGATGTTGGTGACTCACCCCGATCAGGTGGTCTCACTGCCTTCGCTCGTTCGTGAGTTATGGGGTGACAGGCCTCCGGCCAGCGCCCTGAGAGTCGTGCAGAACTACATACTCCAGGCGAGGAAGGCTCTTGGTCAGGCCACCGGGCTCCCTATCAAGGTCATCATTGAAGGCGCCCTCTCCACTCATGCGGGCGGCTACATGTTCAGCGAGTCGTTCGCACGACTCGACTACCACGTCTATCAAGGGCTCGTCGACTCGGGGCGCAGGGCGCTGGTGAACGGAGATCTCGCCGCTGGGGTCAGCTACCTGAGTGAGGCCCTGGCGATCTGGCAAGGGTCGGCGTTCGCCGATGTGGTCGTCGGAAGGATGCTGGAATCCCGTCGGCTGCAGTATGAGGAGTCCCGGCTGGGAGCCTTGGAAACGCTCGCCGAAGCGAAGATCGGGAGCGGTCGCCACTTGGAGGTCACCGCCGACCTCGCGGCCCTTACCGCCGAGTACCCCTATCATGAGGGGCTGCACTCCCAATATATGCGTGCCTTGGAGAAGGCCGGGCGCCGGGCACAGGCACTCGAAGTGTTCCACCGACTGCGTGTCGGTCTCGTATCCGAACTGGGTATCGAGCCCGGCTACACGATAAGCCGTCTGCAATACAGCATACTCAACTCCTCCCCGGTCAATGGCGTCTGATGTGCCCGGACGCGCCCGGTCCTCGTCCCGCTCCAATATCGGGCCCTTTTATGCGACGGTGTATCCGCCGTCCACGGCGAGGATGGCGCCCGTCGTATAACCGGCCAATGGGTCCGTGAAGTTCACGATCCACCATGCGATCTCCTCCGGTGTGCCCAACCGGCCCAGCGGTATCTCCTCCTGGGTCTGGTGGATGGTCATCACCGCCTGATCATCAAGCCCGTTGTTCTCCAGAATCGGCGTCTCGATCGGCCCCGGTGCCACGGAAACCACGCGGATGCAGCGCCCGGCCAATTCGCTGGCCCAGGAGCGGGTGAAGAAGTCGAGCGCCGCCTTGGTGGCGCCGTATACGGACAAGCCCGGACAACCGTGCTGGCCGATGGCCGCGCTGATGTTCACCACGGTTCCTTCCGCGTGCTCCAGAAAGGGCAGCGCGGCCTGAGTGCACAGCAGGGGAGCCCGGAGATTCACGGCGACGAATTGATCGAACTCCGACGGAGTGATCATGCCGAGGTGTGTCGGCCGGAAGACGCTGGCGCTGTTGACCAGGATGTCGACGCCGCCGAAGGCCGCCACTGCCTGCTCGATGATCGCCTGAGGGGCACCCGGTTCGCTGATGTCCGCCCTCGCCGGTGTGATCGACGGCCGCCCCTGCGCGGTCGCCTGGAGCTTCTCGAGCGTCCTTCCCACGGCCAGCACATTCGCCCCGTGATCAGCGAAAGCATGCGCTGTGGCGCGACCGATCCCGCTGCCGGCACCCGTGATGACAACGGTCTTGCCGGTCAAGGTGGACTCCATCGACAAGCTCTCCCTGGCTGTATCGGCAATGTGTTCTACACTCTGAACACCGTATGCTCCCAGGAAGTTGCATACCGTTAAGCGTAGCTTTGAGGGAAAGTAACCAAGGAGTACGCCCCGTCAGCCCACCGGGTGGCCATTGCGCTCGAAGTGCCGGACCAGGGTGCGGTCGGCGAGCAAGATCTGATCGAGACCGCGAGTGAGCGCACGCCGGTCGGCCAGCGGGTCGAAACGGCCGAGGACGCGCAGTGCCCCGCTCGCCGGATCCTGCTCCACCAGGTCACGGGTCCGCAGCCAGCCGGCCCGGGTGTGCTCACCGTCGGGAAGGAAGCGGCCGGGAGGCCCCGCCTGCGGCAGATACGGCGAGCGGTCGAGGCGCACCTGCAACTCCCCGTCCACCAGTCGCAGCTCCAGGCCGGGCACCGGCATCCCGACGGTGTCGGGCCCGTACCAGCTGGTGGGGTCCAGGGCGATGATCCCGGTTTCCGTGGTGCCGTACGCCTGCCCGATCCGCACCCGATGACGCTCGGCGAAGCGGGTGTACACCCGGTGGGCCATCTGCTCGCCGCCGGAGATCGCCAGCCGTAGCCGGGGTATCCGCAAGGGGCGGTCGATCTGTGTCAGAGCGGCGAAGTGCTGGGGAGACCCGAGGATGGTGTCGGCCCCCGACCGGATGGCCGTACGGAGCACGGCGCGGCGGCCCGAGTTGGGAGCCAGCAGGACCGTGCTCCCGGTACTCGTCGCGTACAGCACGCCGCCGACGAGGCTGAAGGAGTGCGCGAGCGGGCCGAGGACCAGAACCCGGGACCCCGGCTCGGGCATACCGCCGACGGCCTTGAACCGGTCCACTTCGGTCAGCAGCGACTCGGGTGTGCGGCCGATGGCCTTGGCGAACCCGGTGCTCCCGGAGGTGAACTGGATCAAGCAGTGATCGGTGCTGGCGGGGCGGCCTTTGAGGAGGCGGCGGACGAAGACCTCGCACTCGTCGTGGAAGGTCTCCATGCCATGGCCCGGCGCGTCGAAGGAGACGTGGAACTGGGGCCGGCACCAGTCCAGCTGGCGGCCGAGCTCCTTGCCGCGCACATGTGGCCCCATGAGCATGACCTGAGCGCCGCAGGACCATAGGGCGAACAGGGCCCATAGCTGGCTGAAGCTGTGGGCACCCTGCAGGGCGACGGTGTGTCCGGAACGGATCCCGTAGGCCTCGAAGAGCCGGCGCATGGAGGCCACTTGGGTCCGCAGTGCCGAGAAGGTGACGCCGTGCCGGGCTTGGGCCCAGAGGGCACTGCCCGGTGGTGCGCCCAGCAGATCGGCACCCCACCAGTCGGGTTCCGGGTCCACATATGCAGCCATGACGGGTTCCCCTTCCCGCTTCACCGCTCGGCGCCGGAGAGGACCTCATGCGCCGTCCCTCGGGAAACACCGGACAGCCGCGGAAGGTTGCGTCCGAGGTTGAAAAGGGCGCGGGGGAAGGAACCGGCGGCGTGAGACTCCGATCAGGCGGCCCCTTCCCTCGCCAGCAGGAAGCGCTTGGCGTCGACACCACCGGCGTATCCGGTCAGGGAACCCTTCGCTCCGACGATGCGGTGGCACGGCAGCACCACGCACAGTGGATTCGAGCCGAGCGCCATCCCCACCGCCCGCGCGGCGCGCGGGCGGCCCAGCACGGCGGCCAGCTCACCGTAGGTGGCGGTGTGGCCATAGGGCACGAACGACTCCAACGCGAGCACGGTCCGCGCGGTGAACGCGGAGGCGAGGGAGAGATCCAGGGGAACGGAGAACGACCGGAGATTCCCGGCCAGATACGCGGCGAGCTGAGCGCGCGCCTCGGTCAGCACGGCCAGCTGCCCGGGTGTGGCATCTGCGTCCGTACGGAACTCCACCCCGCTCCCACCCGCACGGGCGGCGCGCCGGCGCACGGCCTCCGCGGTGTCGTACACGCAGGCGAGCAAAGCCTCGTCCGTGGCCGCGAGGACGAGCCGGCCGCACGGGCTCGGCTCCTCGGCGAGTGCCACGGAGGTCACCGGGGCACGGACTTCGGACTGCATGGATCTTCCTCCTTCTCCGGGCCGGACGGCTCAGGCCGTAGCGGGACGACAGCTCTTGCAGGCGCGGTAGCCCGCCTGCCGGGCATCACCTGCGGTACGGAACGGCACCTGGTGCGGCCGGGTGATGCGGCGGGCGTGCGCACACGTCGGATGGCAGTAGATCCGCGTGGTGTCGCTGCCGAGGAAGACGGCCCCGCGCTGGGTCAGCTCCTTCAGCCGGTGCATGTCGATGCCCTCCGCGCTCCGCAGGGCATCCCCGACGCGCTCCGCATAGGCGGCGTCGCACGGCGCGCCGCTCTCATAGGTGACGCGGTGGCACGGGATCAGAAGCGGCACCGGATTCTTGGCCAGGGCCTCGGTGATCGGCCTGGTGGCGGAGGGCAGCGACGCCTCTCGCGCGAGCCAGGTGATCGGCCGCAGCTGCCCGGAGGGGATGGACCGGACCGCGTGGAGCACGGCGCGCTCCAGGTCGGTGAGGCCTCCCAGATCGATCGGCAGCCGCTTCGCCCGGCCCGTGCGCAGGGCGGGGCGGAGCCCCGGGAAGGGCGCTGAGGCGCGGATGGCCGTCCGGCCGGTGCGGGCGTGATGCAGCCGCTCGAACTCCTCCGAGCCGGTCACCATCGTGTCGATGGCCGAGCCGGTCACCGCGTCCGGGCTGTAGGCCACGTAGACCCCGCCCGCCGCGCTGTCAAGATGGCTGTAGGTGTCATAGCGCTCTCGCGGAATTCCTACGCGCTGCAGTACCCTCAGGGCGAAGTCCGCCGGGGCGGGGGCCGCGAGATCGGCCAAGGCGTGCTCCAACTGTCCCTCCGCGGACCGCTCTTCCTCATCATTCCGGTAGTTCATCTCGTCACCTCCCCCAACACCGACGCCTCGGGTGTCAAAATCTCACGAAGCGTACCGATCCCTCTCGATACTTGTGCCTTGACCGTGCCCACAGGGCACCCCTGGGCCTCCGCCATATCGCTGTAACTCATCCCGATGACATGGCGCATCACCACCGCGACGCGATGCTTCTCGGGCAGCTCGGTGAGTGCCTTGACCAAAATCGTACGGTCGGCGGATGTCGCCGCCCGCTCCTCCGGGCCCGGACTCTCGTCCGGCCAGCTGTCGCAGGCGTCCTCCGCACGGGTGGCCGACACCGGGTGACGGACGCTGGTACGCACATGATTGCGCCAGACGTTCGCCGCGATCGTCATCAGCCAGGCGCGCGGTTTCAGCCTGCGCCGACGCTCCGGGGAGTAGGTCTGCAGCGCCGAATAGGCGCGTAAGAAGGTGTCCTGGCCCAGGTCGTCCGCCTCGGCGGCCGATCCTGAGACCCGGAACAGAAAGGCACGCACCGCCGAGGCGTGGACCCTGACCAGCTCCGTGAAGCCGTCATCCAGGTCCGACGCCAGGCGCTCGGTCAGCTGCTCCGCCATATCGTCCATCAGCTACAGAAACACCAGGACTTCCGCAATGGTTGCACAGCGCCCGTCGGGGTGCCCTGGAGCCGAGCCGGACCGGCATGACACAGCACCGCACCGGCCGCCGGATCGGCAGCCGGTGCGGTGCCCGCGCGAGGGCGTACGGATCAGTCGGGCAGCTGCACCGACTGGCTGTGCCGGAAGACGTTCCGCGGGTCGTACTTCTTCTTGACCGCCTGCAGCCGCGGGTAGTTCCCCTTGTAGTAGAGGTCGTGCCACGGAACCTTCGATGTGTTGTACTTCGGGTCGCCGAGGTCGATGTCCGGGTAGTTGACGTAAGCGCCGTCGGTGATGTCGTTCGGCACCGGCACGCCGCCGGTCCCGGCGTAGACCTCCTGGTAGCAGTCCCGTATCCAGGCCAGGGACTTGGCCTCGTCGGCCGCCTCCGTCCAGTACAGCATCCACGACATCTTGAACGCCGAGCTGCGGTGCGAAGAGGCCGTCGCGTTCTCGGCGACCGCGTTGACCTGGCCGCCGAACGAGCTCAGCTGTACCGACGCGGTGGGGTTGTCGATGGCGTCGCTGGTCAGATGCTTGTAGAGCGCGTCAAGGTGGGAGTCGGGGAAGTTCGCCCGCATATAGGCGGACTTGAAGTCTCCCTTCAGCGTCGGGTCGTTGAGGGTCAGGGTCGAGGTGCCGAGGTAGCGGGTCGCCTGGAGCCAGGGCATGCGGCGCGGCTTCACGAGCTCGGGCATGGCGGCGAGCTCACCCGTCCTGGTGGTGGCCGCCTCGTGCGCGACGGACACGCCCCTGCCGATGACGGCCACGAAGTCCGCGAGCAGCTGCTCGGCGTTCGGCACCGTGGCGTCCATCTGGGTGATCATCCCGATGGCGCCGTTCGACCGGTGATTCAGCCCCAGATAGCTGCACATCCCGGCATACGGGTCGCCCGGAGCGCTGTGCGCGACATGCCAGGCGCCGTAGTTCTTGACCAGGGTGTCGAAGTCCTTGCGGGAGAGCGAGCTCCACGGCCAGGAAACGGCGTTGATGAGCACCTCGGCCGGAGGGCGGGGGAGCAGGGCGGACGGCTCGGAGCCCTTGGCGTCGGGGCTGCGGAACCAGTAGCGGGTGACGATGCCGAAGTTGCCGCCGCCCCCGCCGGTGTGCGCCCACCACAGGTCGCGGTTGGGGTCCGACTCCTCCCGGGTGGCGACGACCGCCCGGGCGGTGCCCGAAGCGTCCACGACGACCACCTCGACCGCGTACAGATGGTCCACGACAAGGCCCAGCAGGCGGCACAGCATCCCCCAGCCGCCGCCGCTGACGTGGCCGCCCGCGCCGACCTGGTGGCAGATGCCCGCCGGGATGACGACGCCCCAGCGGCGGTAGAGCCCTTCGTAGACGTCGAGCAACTGGCAGCCCGACTCGACCATGAACGCCTTGCGCTCGGCGTCGAAGGTGACCTGGCGCATCTCCGACAGGTCGACCACGACCTTCGCGTCCGGGTGGTAGACGAAGTCCTCGAAGCAGTGCCCGCCGCTGCGCACCGAGAGGCGCTTGCCCTCCTTCACCGCCTGCTGGGTGACCGCCACCACCTGGTCGGTCGTGGTGACCAGATGCACTCTCTCCGGCTTGCCGATGTACCGCTGGTTCCAGCCTCTGACCACATCCGCGTAGTTCCGGTCGGCGGGTGTGATCGCGACGCCGTCCCGCGCCGCCGCGGCACGCGTCGTGGCGGCCGCCGCGTCCTGGCGCGTGGCTGCCGCCGCGGTGCCGGCCGTGCCGCCGAGCAGCATTCCCCCACCAACGGAGGCGCCCCCGTAAAGGAAACGTCGCCGTTCCATCCCGCCTCTGCTGTCTGTCATCGCATGGCCTCTCTGGCCGCCGTCGAGGAGGCTGTGAGCCGGTTCCGGCGCAGCGCGCGGCGGCCGCGGGCGACGCTACTTGCCGCCGAACGGGGCCCTCACCCGGAATATTGCTCCGCAATTCTCCGGCGGAAGCCGTCGGTCACTCGGCTTCCGCGGCGATGCAACCCGCCGGCGCTCGACGGTGTTTCTCCTCCGTCGGTTCGATCACGAGCCGCGCCGTGGGGCCATGACCGGCCCTCGAGACACCAAGCGGCGCGGTGCGAGCCGGCGGACGTGAGAGTCACCAGAGGAGAGGGAAAGCGATGACCGAGCTCGATGCCATCAGTGAGGCGCGGGACAAACCCGCCGAGGAGCGGATGACGCCCCGGCACCGGCTGATTCTGGTTCTCCTGCTCGGTGCCCAGTTCATGCTCGCGGTCGACTTCTCCGTGCTCAACATCGCCGTGCCGACCATCGGGGCCGACCTCGGCTTCGAGCTGAGCACCCTGCAGTGGATCGTCACCGGCTTCATGCTGCCCGCCGCGGGCTTCACGCTGCTGTTCGGCCGCATCGCCGACCTCTTCGGCCGGCGGAATCTCTTCCTGGTGGGCATGGTCATCCTCGGCGCCTCGTCGCTGGTCGGTGGCCTTGCCCAGTCGCCCGGCATGCTCCTGGCCGGCCGCACCGGACAAGGGCTCGCCACGGCCATGGCGACGCCCGCGGCGATGTCGCTGCTCACCACGTCGTTCCCCGAAGGCCCCCTCCGCCAGCGCGCGCTGGGGCTCAACGGCACCCTTCTCACCGGCGGCTTCGCGCTGGGTTCGGTGCTCGGCGGGGTGCTGACGGAGCTGTTGAGCTGGCGCTGGGCGTTCCTCATCAACTTGCCGGTCGTCGTGCTGATCCTGGTGTTCGCCCCGCGCGTCCTGAGCGACAGCAGCGAGCGGACCCGCAGCCGCCTCGACGTTCCGGGCGCGGTCGCGGTCACCGGTGGTCTGGTCAGCCTGGTCTACGGCATCTCCGCGACCGAGCAGGACGGCTGGGGAGACCCCGTCGTCATCGGTTGCCTGATCCTCGCCGCGGTGCTGCTGGTCGCCTTCTGGTTCATCGAGCTGCGCAGCTCCAACCCGCTGGCGCCGGTGAGCGTGCTCAAGCGGCCCACCGTGCGCTGGGGCAACTTCGCCGGGCTCCTCGTCGTCAGCATGCCGAGCGCGGTGGTCTTCCAGATGACGCTCTACCTGCAGGACGTCCTCGACTACAAGCCGCTCGCCGCCGGGCTGGCGTTCGGCGGGTCCAGCATCGCCGCCATCGCGGGCGGGCTCCTCGCCCCCAAGGTGATCGGTGCCATCGGCAGCAAGCGCACCCTCGTCACCGCCCTCACCGTCCAGGGGCTCGGCCTCATGGGGCTGCTCACCGTGGACGAGGGTGACGCCGGGATCTACATCGTCCTCGTCGCCGTCGCGGTCGCCTTCTTCGGCCACGCCATGGGTCTCGTCTCCTACACGGTCATCGCCACCTCCGGCCTGCCGAACGAGGAGCAGGGCCTGGCGACCGGTCTGAGCACGATGAGCCAGCAGATCGCCCTGACGCTCGGCACCCCGGTGCTGGCAGCCGTCGCGGTCTTCGGCGCCGACGCGGCCGAGGGCGCGAAGGCGAGCATCGCCGACACCCTCGACGGCATGCACCTGGCGGTGCTCGTGGGCGCGGTGGCGAGCCTGGCGGTCGCCGGTCTCGTGGCCGCCTTCTTCCGCTCCGGGGCGGCGGCCCGGAGCGAGGAGTCGACTGCCTGAGCCCGGCTCCTCCGCCCGCTCTGTTCTTCCTCCCCTTGTTGTCCACTCCGGCTCCGGCCGGTTCCATGAAAGGCACCACCATGACCTCTGTCGAGCAGCTCGACGCCACCATCGTCGAGACCCGCACGATCACTCTCGCCGGCGCCCAGCAGGGCATCACCGCGGCGCTGCGCAAGGCCGAAGAGCTGGGTGCCCGGGTGGCGGTAGTCGTCCTCGACGTCGGCGGTCACGTTCAGGCCCTGGCGCGCATGGACGGTGCCGTGGCCGTGGCCACCAGCGTCGCGCAGAACAAGGCGAGCACCGCGCTTGTCGTCCGTACACCCACCAATGAATTCGCGGAGGCCATCAAGCAGGACTCGGTCCTGGTGAGCAGCCTGGCCAGCCAGCCCGGCATGGCGCTGTTTTCCGGCGGCCTGCCGCTGGTATCCGAAGGCACCCCGGTCGGCGCCATCGGCGTCAGCGGCGGAATGGGGGACGAGGACCTGATCGTCGCTCGCGCGGGAGCGGCGGCCATCGTCTGACCGACGGGCGGTGGTGAATGCGAGGGCAAGAATGTGAGTGCGTGCCCGGGGCCTTGGCGCGCAGGCTGTAGTCACGTTGCGAGAAGCGTCGTGGACGAAGGAGAGATTCCGGTGAACGTCAGCCCTGGAGAGGTCTACGAGAACCCCCGCTGCGGCGAGCGGATCGTGGTCCGCACGCCGGCCTCGGAAAGCGGGGGCAAGCGCTCGGTGATGGATCTGTATGTCGAACCCGGTGGCTTTGCCGCGGGCGAGCACATTCATCCGATCAGCCATGAGCGCTTCACCCTCGTGCGCGGAAAGCTCGCCGTCATCCAGGGCGGTCGTAAGACGGTGCTCGACAAGGTGGGACAGAGCATACTGATCCAGCCGGGAATCGAGCACCGTTGGTGGAACCCGACGGGTGACAAGACTTACGCGATTTGCGAGGTCATCGGAAACGGGACGCGCTTCGAGCAGATGGTCATGCGTCAGCTTTTTTGCCTGGCGCAGGACGGAAAGACGAACGCCGAGGGAATGCCCAAGCTGCTCCAGCGGGCGGTGACCTCCCTGGAGTTCCAGGACGTGCTGCGGTTCGTCAAGCCGTCCTGGAAGCGGCAGCGCATTCTCTACGAGATCCTCGCACCGGTCGCCCGCCGGCTGGGGTACATGGGATGCAATCCCGAGTACATGAATCGCAAGCCGTCGGAGGTGGCCATCCTGGAGGACCTCCCCGAGGAGGTTCTGGCCTGGCACTACTGACCTGGGATGTCCCGGACTGAATCGGCCGCTCGCAGATCCGGGAAGGGCAGCACGGACCATCATGTGGTCCGTGCTGCCTTTTTGCATGCCATTTTCATGTCGCGGGACAAGCGAAATGCTTAAGTCCACTTTTCTAGACAGTTATGAGACGGCCTCTAGTGCCACTCCTGCAAGACTTCTCGCATGAGACCAACGACGGTATCCGAGCGCTTGTACTCGTACATGGTCGAAAACAGCGTCCCGGTCGATGAGCCGCAGCGGAATCTCATCCGGCGGACCGCCGGGGTCGGTGAGCGGTCGCGGATGCAGATCGGCACTCCGCAGGGTTCGTTCTTCACCTTCCTCACGCAGATCATGGGGGCACGGAAGGCGATCGAGGTGGGGACCTTCACCGGGTACTCCGCCCTGTGCATCGCCAAGGGCCTTCCGGTCGACGGCCACCTCATCACCTGCGATGTGAGCGAGGAATGGACCAGTCTCGGCAGGGAGGCGTGGAAAGAGGCCGGCGTCGACGAGAAAATCGAACTCCGCCTCGGCCCGGCGCTGGAGACGCTGCGTTCCCTGCCGGCCGATCCGGTCGTGGATCTGGCCTTCATCGACGCGGACAAGCAGAGCTACATCGCCTACTACGAGGAATTGGTGCCTCGTATTCGTCCCGGCGGCGTCATCCTCGTCGACAACGTCTTCTGGTTCGGGACCGTCGTCGATGACCGGGACGGAGAGGGCGCCACGATGCACGCGTTCAACGCCCATGTGGCGGCGGACGAGCGGGTCGAGGCCGTCATTCTGTCGATCGGCGACGGATTGACGATGGTCCGCAAAAGGGCGTGACGCCCGCACATCGGCAGCACAAGGGAGTGTCTGATGCCGAGCACGTCTTCATCGGGTAAATCACTACGACTAGCCAGACTTTCCGGGCATGGCGACGAGCGCTATCTCTTCGTGCCACTCGATCACTCCGTCTCCGACGGGCCGATCGCGACGGTGAGCGGCTTCCAGGAACTCGTCCGTGACGTGGTCGCCGGCGGGGCCGACGGAATCGTCGTCCACAAGGGCCGGGCCCGGGTGCTCGCCCCCGAACTGCTCTCGGACTGTTCGCTGCTCATCCACCTGAGCGCCAGCACGGCACACGGCCCGGACGTCAACCGCAAAGTGCTCGTGGGCGACGTCGACGAGGCCATCAGCCTCGGGGCGGACGCGGTGAGCGTGCATGTCAACATCGGCTCCGATACCGAAGCCGACCAGCTGGCCGACCTCGGTACGGTCGCCGCGGCCTGCGATCGATGGGGCATGCCGCTGCTGGCCATGGTCTACCCCCGGGGCCCGCGGGTCACCGATCCCGCCGACCCGGCTCTGGTGGCGCACGTCGTCAACATCGCCGCCGACCTCGGCGTCGACATCGTCAAGACCGTGTTCGCCTCACCCGTGGAGCGCATGGCCGAGGTGGTCGAAAGCTCCCCGCTCCCCATCATCGTCGCGGGCGGTGGCGACGCGTCGCAGAGTCTCCAGGACTTCGCGGTCTCGGCGCTCGCGGTCGGATGCAGCGGACTCGCCATCGGCCGGCGGGTCTTCAACTCGGCCGCTCCCCGCACGACGGTTCAGGCACTCGCCGAGATCGTCCACGGGCCCCAGGGCTCTCCCGTCTCCATCCAAACCCCGCGAATGGCAGGTGCACTGTGAAGCTCAGTTGGGTCGACATCCGCTCGGTCGGTTCGGCGAAGGACGCCATCGTCCAGGAGGCGATTCACGCCCGGGTGGAGGGAATTCTCGCCGCCGACCCGGCGGACCTGGAGAAGCTGCCGCCGACGGTGAAGAAGGTCCTCTTCCCGCAGGGCCAGACGCTCCCCGAGAGCTTCGGCGCCGCGGACGTCGTCATCGTCGACCCCGCCAAGCACGGGGAGCCGGCCGAACTGGCCCTGGCCCACCCCGATGTGGAGTTCGGCCGGTTCGTCGAGATCATCGACGCCGAGACGCTGGAGGACGCCTGCCAGTCCGGCCGCGTCGACAAGTGGAGCGTGCTGCTCTTCCGCGACCCCACCAAGATCCCGCTGGAGATCGTGATCGCGGCCGCCGCCCGTGCCAACGGCAGCCTCGTCACCGTCGCCAAGGACGTGGAGGAAGCCGAGATCATCTTCGGCGTGCTGGAACTCGGCTCCGACGGCGTGCTGATGGCCCCCGCGAAGGTCGGTGACGTCACTGCCCTCAAGGCCGCCGCCGAAGGCGGCATACCCGACCTCGAGCTGGCCGAGCTGGAGGTCACGGCCACCACACATGTCGGCATGGGCGAGCGGGCCTGCGTGGACACCGCCACCTACTTCGGCAAGGACGAGGGCATCCTGGTCGGCTCGCACTCTAAGGGCATGATCCTCTGCGTCAGCGAGACCCATCCGCTGCCGTACATGCCCACCCGCCCGTTCCGGGTCAACGCCGGCGCCATCCACTCGTACACCGTCGGCCAGAACGAGCGCACCAACTACCTGAGCGAGCTGAAGGCCGGCAGCAAGGTCACCGCGGTGGACATCCACGGGAAGACCCGCCTGGTCACCGTCGGCCGGGTCAAGATCGAGACTCGCCCGCTGCTCTCCATCGACGCGGTCGGCCCCGACGGCCGCACGGCCAATCTGATCCTCCAGGACGACTGGCACGTCCGGGTGCTCGGCCCGGGGGGCACGGTGCTCAACAGCACCGAGCTCAAGCCCGGCGACAAGGTGCTCGGCTACCTGCCGGTCGAGGACCGCCACGTCGGCTACCCGATCAACGAGTTCTGCCTGGAGAAGTAGCCGCCCCGGGCGGGCCGGTCGGCACGCACGGCGCGACCGGCCCGCCCCGGCGGGGCCGCGGGACCCCAGTACCTCCGAACGACCCCCACACCGGAAACAGCGCATCCCGGAGGAACAGTCTTGGACGGGACAGTGTCGTCCTACGTCGATGACGAAGAACGGTGGCGAGCCGTTCTGCGCCGAGACCGGCAGGCGGACGGAATCTTCTACTACTCGGTGCGGACGACGGGCATCTACAGCCGGCCCTCCTGCGTCTCCCGGCCCGCGCGCCGGGCGAACACCGTCTTCTTCACCGACCCGGAGGCGGCCGAACGCGCCGGATACCGGCCCTGCCGCCGGTGCAGACCGCGCGAGGACAGCGCGCTCGACTCCTCCGTGACCGCCATCGCCAGGACCTGCGCGCTGATCCACCGGGCGAGCGAGACACCGAACCTCGACACCCTCGCCGAGGCGGCCGGTTTCAGCCGCTTCCACTTCCACCGGGTCTTCAAACGGCTGACGGGAGTGACCCCGCAGGCGTACGTGGCGAGCTGCCGGGCCGACCGGCTGCGCCGGGTGATCTCCGAGGCCGAGACGGTGACGGAGGCCATCTACCGGTCGGGCTTCACCTCCCAGGGCAACTTCTACGCCATGTCCACGCAGATCCTGGGCATGACGCCGACCAGCTTCCGCACCGGCGCGGACTCCGTCGCCATCAGCTTCTCCGTCGCGGCGAGCCCCCTCGGCCCCGTGCTGGTCGCGAAGACCGAGAAGGGCATCTGCTCCGTGCTCACCGGCGACGACGAGCCGGAGCTGATCGCACGGCTGAGGGATCGTTTCCCCAAGGCCCATCTCCTCCGCGCCGACCGGGAGTTCGACGAGCGGGTCGCCACCGCCGTACGCCAGGCGGAGCCACCGAGGCCGGGCCGTGACCTGCCGCTGGACATCCGCATCACGGCCATGAGCGAGCGCCTCAGAAAGGCGCTGCGCGACGCACCGAGCGAACTATCCGTCCAGACACGGTGAAAGAGGATTGGTGATGTTACTCTTCGGCACTCATCGGTCGGCGGCCCAGCGACTGCGGCTGCACACCGACCGAGGGCTCGGCGCGGGCAACTTCTTCTGGCGCGCCTGGCGCATCGCCAAGGACCGGGACCGGCCGCTCCTCTACCACCCGGATGTCACCGCCCCCGGCTGGGCGGAGACCGAGCCGCCCGGCCTCTCCCTGAACGACATGCGCATCACCGTCATCCGGTACGCCACCTGGTACCGCGACCACGGGGTGGGGCCCTCCTCCCATGTCGGGGTCTACACCCGCGACGGGCTGGCCGGACTGCTCCACCACATAGCGATCAACAGCCTCGGTGCCGCCGCCGTGCACTGCAACCCCAAGATGGCGTCCCCGACCGCGGCCGACTACTTCCAGCGCACCCGCACGACGGTCCTCGTCGGCGACAAGGACCTGCTCGACGGCTGCACCGAGGCCTGGTCGGGGCAGGGCATCGCCGTCGCCCGGACCCCCGTGCTGCAGGACATCCGGGAGCTGGACGAAACCGCCCCGCTGCCGCCCGCCCCGCTGCCCGGCTTCCCCTACCGGCACCGGCCCGACGACCTGGTGATGGTCTCCCACTCCTCCGGGACCACTGGCCGCCCCAAGGCGCCGATCTTCAGCCACCGCGGGTTCTTCGTCGGCAAGCGCGAACGCCTGTGGAGCTTCCCGTCCCTGCGCACCGACCGCATGCTCACCGCCCTCCCGCACAGCCACTCGGCGGGCATCAGCTATCTCAGCATGGCGCTGCTGCTGGGCATCCCCACCCTGATCCTGGACGACGCGAGCGGACGGTCCGTGGTCCGGGCGATCAACCAGTTCCACCCCACCTTCGTCCTCGGCTTCCCGCTGACCCTGGCGGAGATCGACGTCTCGGCCATCGACCCCGGCGCCGCCCGGAACATCCACTCGTGGAACGGCATGGGCGACGCCTCGCACGAGCGGCACATCAGGCCCCTGATGGGCCTCGGCTCCCGCCCCGGCAAGACCGGTTCCCAGTACAACGACGGCCTGGGCTCCTCCGAGATGGGCATGGTGCTCTTCAGGCAGGTGTACGTCCCCGAGTCGACCGAATACGGACGGCTCATCGGCCGCCCGGCCGGTGTGGTCCGCAAGGCCGCCGTCCTCGACGAGCAGGGGAACGAACTCCCCGACGGGCAGGCCGGGATGCTCGGCATCCGCACCCCCAGCGTCACCCCCGGCTACTGGGACGACCCCCAGCTCAGCCAGGAGTCCCTGCTGAACGGCTACTTCCTCACCGGCGACATCGTCCGCCGCGACGACCAGGGCCGCTTCTTCCACCTCGACCGCACCACCGACGTGATCGACTCCACCGCGGGGCCCGTGCACAGCCTCCTCCTCGAGGAGGTCCTGCTGCTGACCACCCAGGCGCTCGACGCCGCGGTGGTGGGTGTCGAGGACCCCGAGGCCCTGGGGAAGTCCGCCCCCATCGGCATCGTCCTCTTCCGCGACGACCGCGACGACCGCGGCGACCGCGACGACCGCGGCGACCACGACCACCGCGACAGCGGAGGGGATCGCCCCGAGCGCTCCTCCGAGGGCCTGCTGGAGGCCGTCAACGCCGAACTCGGCCGCAAGCGGCTGCCGCTGCTGCGCGCGCTGCTCATCGCCGCCGACCGCGCCGAACTGCCCGTGGGCGTCACCGGCAAGGTGCTCAAGCGGCAGCTCCGCGAGCGCCACCGCACCCTGCTGCACGACGCCGCCGCCCACGGGGCCGCGCCACGGGCGAACTGACCGTCGCCGCCCGTACGCCGCGCACCGCAGCAACCCCGCGCACCCCAGCGATCCCGCGCACCCCAGCGATCCCGCGCGCCCCAGCGATCCCGCGCGCCACCGTACGGAAGCGGCCTCACCACCGCCCCACCCGATCAGAAGGGCCAGTCATGCACGACGGACACGCCGCGCGCCAAGTAGTCGACATCATCACCGGCTCCTGGCAGTCACAAGCGCTCTACGCCGCGGTCGCCCTGGAGATCCCCGACCACATCGCCGCCGGACACACCACCGACACGGCCCTCGCCACGGCCACCGGCTCGGGCCCGGACGGCATCACCCGGCTGATGCGGCTGCTGCTGGCCATGGGCGTCTTCAGCCGATCACCGGAGCACGGCTACGAACTGACGCCGGTGAGCGAAGTGCTCCGCGCCGACAGCGACGTGTCGATGCGCGACATGATCCAGCTCTACGGCGAGGAGTTCCACACCGCGTGGGGAGCGGTGGTGCCCGCCGTCCGCACCGGATCCTCCGGCTTCGAACACGCCCTCGGCACCTCGCTCCACGCGCATCTGGCGAACGCGCCCGGCGCGGGCGCCAAGTTCCAGCGCGCCATGAACGCGGGCAACGTCTTCTTCCCCGACGTCCTGGACGCCTTCGACTTCTCCCGCTGCCACACGGTGATGGACGTCGCGGGCGGCAGCGGTCAGCTCCTCTCGATGGTCCTGCGGGCCTACCCCCAACTGCACGGGGTGCTCCTCGACCTGCCGCATATGATTCCCGTCGCCCGCGCTCACCTCGACGCCTCCGTGGGCCCCGACCGCTACGAGGCCGTCGAGGGGGACATCTTCGCCTCGGTGCCCGAGGGCGCCGACGCGTACCTCCTCTCCCGGGTGCTCCAGGACTGGGACGACGACCGGTCCGTGACCCTCCTGTCCAACATCCGCAAGGCGCTGCCCGAAAACGGCCGGCTGCTCGTCGTGGAGCGGGTCATCCCCGAGGAAGGCGCCCCGGAGCTGCTTCCGCTCCTGTACGACCTGCATCTCCTCATGGCCGCCGGAGGGCGCGGGCGGACCCTGGACGGCTACCTCGACGTCCTCACCGCGGCCGGGCTGCGCCTGGAATCCGTACACCCGCTGGCCCTCGAAACCACGTTACTGGTCGCCGCCGCGGCCTAGACCCCGCGCCGACGACCCACGAGAAGGCGAAGACGAGGCACGCGATGAATCTCCCACCCCCATCCCGACCGAGCGACGACCCCCGCGTCCCGGACGTCCCCGTGCTGATCATCGGCGGCGGCGGCGCGGGCCTGACGGCATCCGTTTTCCTCTCCGACCTCGGCGTCGGCTCGCTGCTCGTCGAGCGCCACGCGACGACGTCGATCCAGCCCAAGGCCCATATCCTCAACGCCCGCACCATGGAGATCTTCGGCCACCACGGACTGGCCCGGGAGATCTACGCCGAGGGCTCCCCGCCCGCCAACTGCGGCGCCATGGCCTGGCTGACCAGCCTCGGCGGCGACGAGCCGTACGACCGCAAGGTGCTCCACCGCGCCGATGCCTACGGCGGCGGCGCCCTGGCCGAGCGGTACGCCGAGGCCTCCGCGTACCCGCACGCGAACCTCGGCCAGCGCTGGCTGGAGCCGCTGCTCCGCCGCCATGCCGAGGAGCGCAACCCCGGCGGGATCCGCTTCGGACACGAGATGGTGGAATTCGAATACGACGGGGACGGCGTCACCGCGACCATCCTGGACCGTGCCGCGGACCGTACCTACCGCGTCCGCGCCGGGTACCTGATCGCCGCCGACGGCGGCCGCGCGGTGAGCAAGGGGCTCGGCATCCGCATGCTGGGCACCCCCACCTTCCTGGAGTGGATCAACCTTCACATCCGGGCCGACTTCTCCGAGTTCATCCCCTTCGACGACACGGTGGTCAACCGGGTCTCCAGCCTCGCCGACGACGGCAGCCTGGAGCACTGCGGCGTCGTGCCCATGGGCCCCAAGCGCTGGGGGCGCCACTCCGAGGAGTGGACGCTGATGTTCTCCCGGCCACCGGGCGCGAAAGGAGCGGCGGAACTGGACGACGAGACCATAGTCAAGATGGTCCGCCGCACGCTGAAACTCCCCCAGGACCACGCCATGGAGGTGCAGAGCATCAGCCGCTGGCCCGTGGAGGGCACGGTCGCCGAGCACTTCCGCGTCGGCCGCGTCTTCCTCGTCGGCGACGCCGCCCACCGCCATCCGCCCTCCGGCGCGCTCGGCCTCAACACCGGCGTCCAGGACTCCCACAACCTGGCCTGGAAGCTGGCCCGAGTGCTCTCCGGCGATGCCGCACCCGCCCTGCTCGACAGCTACGAGGCCGAGCGGCGCCCGGTCGCCGAGCGCGTCGTCGAGCGGGCGCTGTACTCGCTGTTCAACCAGATCGCCTTCACCGCGGGCACCGGCGTGGTCCCGGGAGCCCGCCCCGAGTGGAACCGGGCCCAGATGACCGCCCTGTTCTCCGACACGGCCGACGGCCGGACCCGGCGCGCCGTCCTCGCCGAGTACTTCGAGACCAACCGGATCACCACCGCCCACCTCGGCCTGGAGATGGGCTACGACTACGCCGACGCGGGCTTCGTCACCGGCGACGGCACCGAAAAGCCCGAGACGGATCCGCTGGGCCTGGACTACGTCCAGTCCTGCCGCCCCGGCAGCCGCATGCCGCACGCCTGGCTGCGGCGCGGCGGACAGCGGACGGCGACCCACGACCTCATCGACCACGGGGCGTTCCTGCTCCTCACCGGCGCCCGGGGCGAGAGCTGGGTGCGCGCCGCGGCCGAGGTCTCCGGAACCCACGGCCCGGCCGTCACCGCCCACGCCGTGGGCCCGGAGCACGAGGTGACCGACCCCGACG
The DNA here is from genome assembly GCF_042958345.1 of Streptomyces sp. NPDC007983. Lineage (NCBI taxonomy): Bacteria > Bacillati > Actinomycetota > Actinomycetes > Kitasatosporales > Streptomycetaceae > Streptomyces > Streptomyces sp. NPDC007983. Next base: position 7,704 of record NZ_JBIBJI010000004.1, on the reverse strand, counting down.
GCGTATGGGCGAACTTGCGCGGCCACGGCGAGGAGGGGGCCGTCCTGGTCAGGCCCGACGGGTTCGTCGCCATGCGGCTGCACTCGGCGCCCCCGGACCCGGTGCGGGAACTGCGCCGGGGGCTCGACGTGGCCCTGGGGCGCGCCGTCCCCGTGACGGCCGCGCCGGGCGGGAAGGGGGACCGCTGACATGGCCGACGTCCAGCGCACTCCCGTCGCCATCGTGGGCGCCGGCCCGGTGGGCATCATGCTCGCGCTCTTCCTCGACCGCTACGGCATCGAGTCGGTCCTCTTCAACGCCGAGCCCACCATGGAGGACACCCCGCGGGGCAACACGCACAACGCCCGCACCATGGAGCACTACCGGCGCCTGGGCATCTCCGGCCAGATCCGGCGGCTGGGACCGCCCGCCGATCACACCCTCGACATCGCCTACTTCACCCGCTACAGCGGCTTCGAGCTGTCCCGGCTGTCACTGCCCTCGCCGGGGGAGCGGATGCGGGCGCTCGCCCGCACGCCCCGCACCGACCAGACGCCCGAACCGGTGCACCGCGCCAACCAGATGTACGTCGAGAAGTTCCTCTTCGAACACGCCATGACCCGCCCCAACATCACCCTCCGCTTCGGCTGGCGGGTGACCGGCCTCAAGCAGAACGCCACCGGCGTCACACTCGACGCCGAAAGCGTCACCGGCGGGGCCCGGGAGAGCTGGCAGGCGCCGTACGCGGTGGGCTGCGACGGCGGCCGCAGCTTCGTGCGCCGCGCCCTGGGCGTGCACTACGAGGGACCCGGATCGCTGGAGCAGGAGATCCTGGGGCGCCGCGCCACCGCCGCCCATCTGCGGCTGCCGACCTTCCACACGGACGTCTTCACCGGCCGGCGGGCCTGGAGCTATTGGTCGCTCAACCCCGAGCTGGTCATGAACCTCATCGCGCTCAACGGCCGGGACGAGTTCTTCCTGCTCACCAGCTCCGTCGACCCGGACACCACGGACGCCGCGGAACTGGCCTCGCTGGTACGGCGCGCGGCGGGCACCCCGCTGCCCGTCGAGGTGCTCAGCCATCGCCCGTGGACACCGGGCGCCGCCCTGGTCGCCGAGCGCTTCACCGTGGGCCGGGTGTTCCTCGCGGGCGACTCGGCCCATCTGTTCACCCCCAACGGCGGCTTCGGCATGAACACCGGGGTGGACGACACCGCCAACCTCGCCTGGAAGCTCGCCGGGACGATCCAGGGCTGGGGCGGCCCCGCACTGCTCCGTTCCTACGAGAGCGAGCGGCGGCCGATCGCCCTGCGCAACACCGCCGCCGCCCGCGAACTCAACACCGGCCTCGCCGACATCGAGCGCCCCGCCGTCATGGAGGCCGACACACCGGAGGGCGCGAAGGCGCGCGCCCGGGTCGGCGCGCTCGTACGCGCCTACGGCGAGCGCACGCACTCCATCGGTGTGCAGCTCGGCGCACGCTACGACGGCTCCCCGCTCATCGACACCGACGAGGAGCCGCCGAGCGACTCCATGGGCACCTACACGCCCAGCGCCATACCCGGCGGACGCGCCCCGCACGTATGGCTCGACGACTGGCGCGGCCCCGGCAGTTCGCTCTTCGACCGCTTCGGCCCCTACTACACCGTGCTCCGGCTCGGCCCCGAGCCGCCGCCCGTCAAGGAGCTTCAGGCCGCCGCCCAGGCCGCCGGCCTGCCCCTGCGCACCCTGGACGTCGAGGATCCGGTCGTCCGCGACCTCTACGAGCGCGACCTCGTGCTCATACGCCCCGACCAGCACGTCGCCTGGCGCGGCAACGTCCTGCCCACCGACCCCGGCGACCTCGTGGCCCGGGTGACGGGACAGCGCCCGGCGGCCACCGCCGGTCCGTAGCCCGCGACTCCTCGTGCCCCTACCGACCGCTCTCCCAAGGAGGAGACCGACGTGCGCATCGCCGTCACCGGATCGATCGCGATCGACCATCTGATGGTCTATCCCGGACGGTTCGCCGAGCAACTGATCGAGGGACAGCTCGACAAGGTCTCGTTGTCCTTCCTCGCCGACGAGCTGGACATCCGGCGGGGAGGCGTCGCCGCGAACATCGCCCTCGCCCTGGGCCGGTTCGGGCTCGACCCCCTCCTCGTCGGCGCGGCCGGGGTCGACTTCGCCGCCTACGGCTGCTGGCTGCGGTCCAACGGCGTGGACACGGGCTCCGTGCGGGTCAGCGAGACACGCCGGACCGCGCGCTTCGTGTGCACGACGGACGCCGACCAGAACCAGATCGCGACCTTCTACGCCGGTGCCATGACCGAGGCGAAGGAGATCGAGCTGGAACCGACCGCGCGGCGCGCCGGCGGGCTCGACCTCGTGGTGATCGCCCCCAATGACCCCGAGGCCATGCTGCTCCACGCCGACGAGTGCCGCAGGCGCGGATACGCCTTCGCCGCCGACCCCTCGCAGCAGCTCGCCCGCACCACCGGTGAGGAAGCGCGCAGCCTGGTCGAGGACGCCCGCTACCTGTTCACCAACGCCTACGAGGCGGCGCTCCTCCGGGACCACACCGGCTGGAGCGACGGCGACATCCTGGGCCGGGTCGGCACCTGGATCACCACCGCCGGAGCCGACGGCGTCCACATCAAGACGGCGGGGCGGCCGACGCTGCGGATCCCCGCGGTCCCGACGTCCGGGGTGGCCGACCCCACCGGCGGCGGCGACGCGCTGCGCGCCGGATTCCTCGCCGGGGTCGCCTGGGGCCTCGGCCACGAGCGGGCGGCCCAGCTCGGCTGCGCCCTGGCCACGGTGGTCCTGGAGTCGGTCGGCACCCAGGAATACCAGCTCTCCGCGGACGACCTGCTGGGCAGGCTCGACAAGGGCTACGGCGCCGAGGCCGCCCAGGACCTCGCACCACACCTGGTACGGCCGGTATGACCGCGCCACCGCGGACGTACCCCGACCACAGGGGCCCCGCCCTGCCCTCGGCGACCGCCTCCGCCACACGGGTGCGCACACCACGCCGCTCCCTGGCCGAGGTGCTCGCCGCGGGCGAGCGCTCGTACTCCTTCGAGTTCTTCCCGCCGAAGACCGGGGCGGGGGAGCGGACCCTGTGGAACGCCATCCGACGGATCGAGCGGTACGCGCCGACCTTCGTCTCGGTGACCTACGGGGCGGGCGGCTCGTCGCGGGACCGGACCATCGGGCTCACCAAGCGGATCGCCGCGGAGACCACCGTGCGGCCGGTCGCCCACCTCACGGCGGTCGGGCACTCGGTCGGCGAACTGCGGCACATCATCGGCCAGTACGCGGACGCCGGAATCCTCGACGTCCTCGCGCTGCGCGGCGACCCGCCCGGCGACCCCCGCGGACCCTGGCTCGCGGAACCGGACGGGCTGACTTACGCCGGCGAACTGGTGGCACTCATCCGTGAGTCGTGCGACTTCAGCATCGGCGTGGCGGCCTTCCCGGAGCGACACCCGCGCTCCCCGGACTGGGACAGCGACGTCCGGTACTTCGTGGCCAAGTGCCGGGCGGGCGCCGACTACGCCATCACGCAGATGTTCTTCGACGCCGAGGACTACCTGCGGCTGCGCGACCGGGTCGCGGCCGCGGGCTGCGAGATCCCGATCATCCCCGAGATCATGCCCGCGACCGACTTCCGGCAGGTGCGCCGCTTCGCCGAGCTGAGCGACGCCCACTTCCCCGAGGACCTCGCCCGGCGACTGGAGGCCGCCCAGGGCGACGCCGAAGCGGGGCACCGGATCGGCGTCGACCAGGCCACCGCCATGGCCCGGCGGCTGCTGGACGAGGGCGCCCCGGGCCTGCACTACATCACGCTCAACCGATCGGCCGCGGCGCTGGAGATCCATCGGAATCTGGCGCCACGACCCGGCCACCGCACGCCTCGCTGATGGCGGCGGGGTCCCAGTAGTAGGGCCGGATCTCGCGGATGCGGCCGTCCCGGAGGGTCACCGTCTGCACGATCGAGGTGACCACTTCGCGGCCGGTCGCCCGCGCGACGAAGCGCACCCGGTTGGTCGCCACCACGGTGTCGCGGTCCACGAGCTGCCGCTGTTCGAGGAATTCCATCGACTCCCACAGCTCGCCCATGACCGCGATGAACCGCTCCATGCCCGCGGGGCCGTGCCAGACGCCGGTGAAGGGCAGGCCCGGTGCCTGGTGGAGCTCGACCTCCGGGTCCAGGCACGCGGCGATCTCGTCGAACCCGGCCCGGCCGGCGCCACCCGCCATGACATAGGCGCGTTCGGCCTCGTAGAACCGCTGCATCACGGCAATGGCGCTGTCGTTCGAAGACATGGTGTGACGACTCCCGGGAAACTTGCGACGCTTCGTTTTTCGTGTCCCAGCCAAGCGCCCGGGCTCCCACATTGCTGGCGGGATTCGGCCATCGCGCTCCGCGCCCGCGTCCAGCCGGAAGACTGTCACCCATGGACCAGACCGAACTCCCCCTCGACCTGCCCGGCCGTACCGCGGGCGGCCGTACCGCGGGCGCCGGGGACGCACCGCACACCGCCCACGACGCCGTCCCCGCCCTCGCGGAGCTGGACTGGCCGCGGCTGTACGCCCAGCTCAACGAGGACGGTGTGGCGCTCACCCCTCCGCTGCTCTCCCGCGAGCAGTGCCAGCTGCTCATCGACACCTTCGACAACCCCGCGCTGTTCCGCTCGACCGTGGTGATGCAGCGCTACGACTTCGGCCGCGGCACCTACAAGTACTACGCCGACCCCGCCGCCGTACCGCTCGTCCAGACCCTGCGCGAGCGGCTGTACCCGCCGATGGCGTGGATGGCCAACCAGTGGGCGCCCCTGCTGAACGAACGCATCTTCCCCGCCACCCTGGACGAGCTGCTCGCCGAATGCGCGGACAACGGCCAGAGCCGGCCCACCCCGCTCATCCTCCACTACGGCCCCGGTGACTACGCCTGTCTGCACCAGGACATCTACGGCGACATCGTCTTCCCGCTCCAGATCGCCATCATGCTGCGCGAGCCCGGCCAGGACTTCACCGGCGGGGAGAACGTCTTCGTCGAACAGCGCCCCCGCTCACAGTCCCGTGCCATCGTCCTCACGCCACGCCTCGGCCAGGGCATGATCTTCCCCGTCCGCCACCGGCCCGCGCGGGGACAGCACGGCTACCGCCGCCACCCCATGCGGCACGGCACCAACGCCGTGGCCTCGGGACGCCGGACCACACTCGGCATCATCTTCCACAACGCCCGCTGACCTCGAACCGGCCAAGGTGTATTGACCATGAGCGTTGTTGACAGGGGTGATGGAACGTCACAATGACGGCCGGCGGCTGCCACGGTGCTGCATGCCACGCATCTGCCCATCGACCCGGTCGATGCTCGGCCATCTGCAGCAAGGAGAACGGTTTGTGCACTCGCTGCGCGATGGGAGATCACACTCACGACGATCCCCGGCCACCCAGGCCCCTTGCAGGGACCGACCTGAGCCCGTTGGCACGGAGGCGCGTCTGATGGAGCTTGGCCCGGCGAAGCACTTCGGTCGCGGGCCGGGGAACGCGGCCGAGGGCCGCAGCCAAGTGAGTGGTCTTTGCCAAGACGGCAAGGAAGATGGTCGAGGGCTCGACTCGACTGGCACTTTTCACCCATGACCGACGAACAACAACCGTGCAAGAGGTCATGAGCCTCCTGACGCCGTCCACGGCAGCGGACAGCCCCGTTCACCAGGTTGCCACCCGGTTCGTGCAGACCTACAGCCTGACGCGTGTCGACCCCGACTTCCACGCGTTGTTCGCCGAGACCGTCGAGGTCTGGCACAGCTTCGACCACGAAACGGTGTCGCTGCCCGGCGGCGAGTTCGCCGGGGCGATGGTGCGGATGCTCCGCGCGGCCAAGGACGTGGGTTCATGGCCACTGCGACCGGATCCGGTCCCTCAAGGTCGACCACGACGGCTTCGCCCTGGCCGCGACCGCCTCCGGCGGACTGGAGGACGGCACCCCGGTGCGCATCTTCCGCTGCCTGCTGGTGACCGTTCGCGAGGGCCGCATCACCCGCATCGAGGAATTCGGCGACCACCAGCAGCGCACGCCGCTCGACGAGGCCCTCCACGCGGCCGGAAGATTCCGCAGCTAGACCCCACCCCCGAACACATCCCGGCAAGGATCCACCATGGACATCTTCCTCACGGGCGCGAGCGACTACATCGGCGGAGCCGTCGCCCAGGGCCTGATCCGCGACAAACACACTGTCCGCGGCCTGACCCGCACCCCCAGCGCGGTCGATGCTCTCGCCGCGGCGGGCATCGAGCCGGTCGTCGGCGACCTCGACGACACCGCTCTGCTTGAGCGGGAAGCCCGGCGCGCGGACGCGGTCATCAACACCGCCAACAGCGACCACCGCAGCACCGTCGAAACCTTCATCGCTGCGCTGCGCTGCGCGGTTCGGGAAAGGTCCTGATCCACACCAGCGGCACCAGCGTCATCGGCGATGACGCTCAGGGACAACACGCCTCCGACACGGTCTTCGACGACTCCATTCCGTTCAGTCCGGGAGACCATCCCATCCGCCGTGCCCGCTATGACATCGAGCGCACTGTCGTCGATGCCGACGGCACGGGGCTGCGCACGGTGGTGCTGTGCAACTCGCTGATCTACGGCAACGGAACGGGGCCCCGCCCGCAGACGGTGCTGATCCCACCGCTGGTGAACCAGGCTGTCGGCAGTGGCATCGTCCGCGTGGTCGGACGCGGCCTCAATCGCTGGTCAACCGTGCATCTCGATGACATGGCCGACCTCTACCAGCTGACTCTCACCGAGCCCGCGGCCGCCGGATTCTACTTCGTGGAGGGGGGGAGAGGACGCTTCGTTCGCCGAGATCGGACAGGCGATCTCCCGCCGTCTTGGCCTGGGGCCGGTTGAGCCGTGGAACCTGGACTCGGCCGGGGCCGCGTGGGGCGAGGGATTCGCCCGCAATGCGCTCGGCACCAACAGCCGCGTCCGCGCCACTCGCGCTCGTGCCCTCGGCTGGCGACCCTCGCGTCCATCCGTCACCCACTGGATCGAACACGACATGCCCCTGCCGTGATCCGGACAACCCAGAGTAGGGCCCGCGTCCGTCACTAGTGCCGCATCAGGCAACGTTCGCCCTGTTCACGACCTTTCGGAGGCGGTCGTCGGCGGCGTGCTTGTTGCGCCAGATGATGTAGCGGCGGATCATGCTTTCCTGTTCTTTGTGGCTGGCGTGGTCGGTGCCGTCGAGGGCGAAATAGCGCAGGGCGGTGAACTGCGCCTCGATCCGGTTGAGCCATGAGCTGTTGGCCGGGGTGTAGGCGATTTCCACATTGTTCGCCGCGGCCCACGTCCCGACCCGCTGGCACCGCTTCGTCGTCAGGTGCGGTGAGTAGTTGTCGCAGACAATGGCGATGCGCACGTTCGCCGGGTGCAGCGAGCGCAGGTAGCGGCAGAACTCCAGGAACTTCGACCTGTTCTTGGTCTTCTTGATGTGCCCGTAGAGCTGGTCTTTGGCCAGGTCGTAGGCGGCGAACAGATGCCGGACGCCGTGCGGGCGGGTGTAGGTGGCACGGCGGCGGGGCTTGGGCTCCCGGTCGGGGCCCTTATGGCGGCCGCCGCGTTCGGCCCATTGCCGTCCGGGGTGCGGCTGGAGGTTGAGCGGGCCGAACTCGTCCAGGCGTAAGACGACTTCGGGCTCGCCTTCCTCCGCTATGACCTCACCGTCGGCGATCGCG